>NZ_WHYR01000017.1 GCF_009428905.1 Desulfofundulus thermobenzoicus
CCCCCCCCCCCGCTTACATTATATACCAGCTCGTCGTGCGGTATCCGCAAGAATGCTTCCACCACCCGGGGGTCAAATTGACTGCCGGCGAACCGCTCCAGTTCCCTGCATGCCCAGTCCCTGGTGAATGCCTTCCTGTATGGTCTGGCGGAGGTCATGGCATCGTAAGTGTCGGCTACGCGGAGTATACGCGCCAGAAGCGGAATTTTTTCACCCGAAAGGCCAGCCGGGTAACCGCCACCCCCATAGTCTTCGTGGTGGTGCCTGACGGCCGCTATTACTGCCTCAGGAAACCGGGCCGGCTCCAAAATTCTGGCCCCCACTTCGGGGTGGTTTTTCACTTCTTCTCTTTCTTCCCGGGTAAGGGGACCGGGCTTGAGAAGAATGTCCTCACGCACGCCAATCTTGCCGATGTCGTGCAAAAGCCCGGCCATATAAACCTGTTCCTGCTCTTCATCACCAAGTCCCAGCAGACGGGCACATGAGCGTGCCCATCTGGCTACCCGGATGGAATGCCCCTTTGTGTATAAGTCCTTGGCCTCCAGTGCCGCTGCCAGCGCCTGTACGGTGCTCAAGTAGTACTCCCGCAGCGCGGCGTAAAGACGCGCGTTCTCCAGCGCCAGGCCCATTTGACTGGCGATGGTCGCCAGGTAGCCGATTTCTTCTTCACCCCAGCGCCGCGGCACGGAGGAATGAAACGCCAGCGTTCCCAACAGTTTTCCCATGGCCAGCACAGGTACCATGGCCATGGATCTGACTTCTATTTCCTGAGGCCGGCATGGCAGATCAATACCGGCCGTATTTATATCTTCTATTGCCATGGGCTCTTTCGCCCGTATTACCTGATTAATCAGGGGACAGGTGGTGCTCGCTGCCGACGAAACACGTACCTCGTTGCATATCCCTTTCTTCAGCCCCTCACCCGCTTTGAGCACCACCTCCCCGTTCTTTTCTTCGTGTACTCGTAACGTGCACCACGGTGTACCAAAATGTTCTCTTAAGCTCGCCAGAGTTCTCTCAACTATCAGGTCCGCATCGAGGCTACTTGCTATCCCCTTCCCCACTTCAATAAGCCATTCCAGCATTGCTGCCCTTTCCTGCACCTTTCGGAAAAGACGGGCATTTTCCAGTGCCAGCCCCAGAGCGGTGCCCAGTGTGGTCAAGAAGACGGTTTCCTCTTCGGTGAAGCGCCGGCCTTCCGGCCTGCCCGCCAGGGTAAGTACCCCCGTCACCTTGCCTCCGACAGTGAGGGGTATTGCAACCGCCGGCCGCTTTTCTTCGGGCGTACGTTCTCCGGGACGGCTGTCAAAGTGAGCGGCTGTAACTTCCCGCCCAACAGCAGCTATTATTTCCCCCGCAGGAATGACCCTCAGTTCGCTGCACGGCTCTATGGTAGCTGCCACTTCGGCATCTGCCGCCTCCACTTCCGTCTCGCCCAGCATTATCACCGAACCGCTGGTGGCACCGGTCAATTCCAGTGCCGCCTGAAGCCCCTGCCGGGCAGCCCCGGCCACCTGCAGGCTGCCGGAAACAGTTTTGCTGAATTCAAATAGGGCGGTCAGTTCGTCTACCCTTTTCTGTAATTCATGCCTGGTGAACAACATCCGGGCCACGGTTTCCGTAACTTCCCGTATCATCTCCATGGCGGTCAAAAGCCGCTCCTCAGGCCAGATGGGTACCGTTTTGGCCGCCGACAGAAGCTCCTTCCGGTCAATGCCGGTTTCCCGGGCCAGCTGCGCCACTGCCTCTTCTGCCAGCGGCTGCAGCGCTACGTTGCCGCCAATCAGTACCGCCACCGTTTCTCCTGCCACCCGTAGGGGTACTACCAGGTGTACCAGACCGGCATGGCAGTTGCGGAGGACCGGTTTCCCCGCGTCCATAGCAGCTCTGGCAGAAACCACACGTGAAGCCGCGCACCTGGCTCTTCCTTCTGGATTAGTATTATTAAGCAGGGCGCAGAAAGAGCACAGGTTGGAGATTTCGATGAGCGGGCTCCCGTCCGGGTATGTGATCAAAGTCGCCAATCCCAGGGCCCGGCTCATACTCTCCTGAAGTTTTTGTAAGCCGATCTGTTTCAGTTCTTCGTAGTATCGCATTAATCTTCCTTTCTCCATAAAATGAACCATATACCTCCTGCTGGCAGTGCTTGCTGGAAAAGACCTGCTTTATTTCGACGTTTTTCAAGAAAATTATTCCCTGTCCATGTCATGGCGTACCATAGCTATCCACCGGGATAGAAATATGTAATACCTTGAAATTTCGATTGAAATGCACGTTTTTCCTGCTTTGCCAGAAAAGAAAATGGTTTGCAAAACCCCCCGGGTCAGGCGACACCTGCCGACAAAAAAACTCCGGGAATGCCGGAGCTATGGAGTGCACTTTACGGGAAAGAATATGGCCGATGATGAACTGGCCCGCAACAAAATGGTGCGGAAGACCGGCCGCCTGGCCGTATCCACCATCACCGGTGGAAGTCATGTGGTGGTGGAATTCAACCGGGGAGAACTGGAGAGGTTGCTGCACTGAAAGGATTGATAGGTGGTGGTCCCGGGAAAAGGGATCCACCACCTCCACATCCACATACAACGGCTGATAAACTCGCTTACAGCAGGCTTTCCAGCTTTTTGGCCAGCACACCCTTGGGGGTATAGCCCACCACCTGCCCCACTGCCTGGCCGCCTTTAAACAAAATCATAGTCGGAATGCTCATCACCCCGTAGCGGCTGGCCAGTTCCCGGTTCTGGTCCACATTGACCTTGGCCACCTTTGCCTTCCCGGCAAATTCCCCGGCCAGCTCATCAATAATGGGAGCCATGCTGCGGCAGGGGCCGCACCAGGGAGCCCAGAAATCCACCAGAACCGGCTGACTGGATTGCAGCACCTCGGTCTCAAAGTTGTTTTCATTTAATTCCAGCGCCATTTGCCTCCACTCCTTTATAACTTTTTAAACTCATAAGCCTATTAACCGGGGCCTCCGGCCCCGGATGGTCAAATACCTCAGCCGCCGGCGGAACCGGATCCCGTCCGTCCGCCGCCACAACCGCCGCCGCCCTTAACCTGCACGGCGCAGCCGGTGATCAGCTGGCTCACTTTTTTGCTCCCGCACCGGGGACAGGTAACCTTATCCCTTTCGCTGATCCCCATCAAAAGCGTAAATTTGTGGCCGCAATCCTCGCAGCGGAAGTCATAAATGGGCATTTTATAAACACCTCCTGCCGGTGAAATTTTTCCTGAAAGGTCAGGCTGCCGTAATGGCCCCGTTGGGGCAGGTGAAGATACATTCTTCACAATCCTGGCACAGCTGCGGGTTCACCCTGGCCAGTTTGGCCTCTACGGTGATGGCCCGGTAAGGACAAACCCGGGCACAGGCCCCACAGCCGGCGCATAAATCCTTGACCACAAAGGCTGCCATGGTTACCGTCTCCCGTTTTTCTTCTATTATACTCTAAATAAACTTCGCTTGCAATATAATTAACAGAAATTTAACTTATAATTTAATATACCCCATAGTGTACCATCATGGTCAGCAAAGATCAACCGGTGTAGATAAAAGAGTGGTGAAGATATCTGTGTCCATAAACCCGTACTGGTAGTACAGGATGAAACGTCATCATTCCAGTTTGCGAAAAAGGCACGGGATAAAAAGAAAACACCATCCGGCCGGGACCGGCCGGCGGGTATGGTCCGGCGGTATGGTCCACCGGCCTGCACTACGGACGCTCATTTAAATCAGAGCGTTTAAACAGCTGAATAAAGTTCAGCACGAACTGCAGTTCCTTCTGGGTCAGGTTGCAAACCAGGCTCAAAACGGCCTGGACATTGGGGTGCATCAGCAGTTCCCGCAGCTCCGGGTTCATCAGACTGAGCATCTGGTCTACAGCACCGGGTTCCATTATAAAATAGCAGGGTGAAACGCCCATAACTTCAGACAGCTTCTCCAGCGTCTTCAGTGAGGGCTGTACTTTTCCCTGCTCAATCTGGCCGATAAGACCGGCGGTGACCCCGGCCAGGTTGGCCAGCTGCGCCTGGGTGAGCCCGTATTCCTCCCGCAGGGCTTTCAGTTTGTGGCCCAGGGAACCCTCCTGTCCCATGATGGAGGTGGGGGAGACATCCAGGCCCTCGGCAATGCGTTTTAAGGTACTCAGGGCCGGATAAACGGTACCCCGTTCAATTTCACTCAAATAGGACAGGGAGATGCCCGCCCTGGCGGCCAGGTCCTGCAGGGAAAGATTCTTTTCCGCCCGCAAAAGGCGTATTTTATCCCCCAGGGACAGGCCGCTGTCGGTGACATCTCCCTCGATAAGCAGCGTTTTGGGTACATTCAGGGCTGCAGCCAGTTTATCAATGGTTTTCAGGGAAGGCCGTTTCGAACCCCGTTCAATTTCACTTAAATAAGAAAGGGACAAATTTGCCCGCCTGGCCAGATCCTGCAGGGTATAACCCCTTTCTTCCCGCAGGGAGCGGATTTTTTCCCCCTTTACAATCATTCACAACACTCCCAAAACAAATTATACTATTATCCTACTATAATTACACTAAGCAGTCAATTCGCCCTGCGAAAAAAAGACCGGCATACTTAAGCCGGCGGCAGTGGTAGAATTTGCTCCATTATTTCCCGGAATACCGGAGCGGCACTTTCACCGCCGCTGATTCCCTCCCGCACCAGCACGGTGATTGTATAACGGGGATCGTGTACTGGTGCGTATCCGGAAAACCAGGCGTTGACCCGCCCGTGGTCGTCCACCTGGGCGGAACCGGTCTTGCCGGCGCTGCCGCAACCGGGCAGATAGGCTTCCCTTCCCACACCGCGGGTGGTCACCTGTTCCATCATTTCCCTCAGCTGGGCAACTACGGAGGGCGGGAGCACCCGGTGACCTTTTTCCACCGGAAAGGTGCGCACCGGCCGGCCCCCGTCGTCCCGCAGTTCCATGACCAGCCGGGGCTGGATATAAGTGCCGTTATTGGCCAGGACATTGATCATGGCCGCCAGCTGTACCGGAGTGGCCAGCACCGGCCCCTGGCCCAGACTGCTGTTTACCAGGTTGTGGGAGGCGGCAATCAGGCCCAGATCCTGGCGCGGGTCCGGGGTAACCGGATAACCGGTAATGGCCTGGTTATCCAGACCGAAACGGCGGGCATATTCAATAATTTTTTCCGGCCCCAGTTCCAACCCCACCCGGACAAAAACGGGGTTGCAGGATTCGGCGAAGGCCCGGCTGAAGTTGATGTTTCCATGGCCGGGGCCGTACCAGCAGCGCACCGGCTCATCTGCACTGCCCCGGCAGGTAAATCTGCTGTCGGGGGTAACCAATCCTTCGGCCAGGGCGGCAGCCGCCACCACCACTTTAAATACTGAGCCGGGTTGAAAAAGGGCGGTGGCCTGATCCATAAAGGTGCCCTTTTCCCCGGTTAAAAGGTAACCGGGCAGGGCTTCCGGGCGGGGATCATAGGCGGGACGGCTGGCCAGGGCCAGGATATCGCCCGTCCGGGTATCCATAACCACCACGGCCCCTTTTTTCACCCGCCGGTCCATGACATTTTCCACCACCTGCTGGATGCGGGCATCGATGGTGGTGACCACATGCCGCCGCCCGGGATCCTTCCGGCCGGAAGCGAACTGCAAACCCAGCCCCGGCAGGGGACGGCCGGCGGCATCCACAAACAACCGGGCTGCATCCCGGGGCCGGGTGGCTTTTAACTCCTGTTCATAAAATTTTTCCAGCCCCGCCTGGCCAATCCAGTCGTTCAGTTGATAGGCCTTCCCGCTGCTGTTTTGTAAGGCAGCCAGTTCCGTCCGGGATTGCGCACGCCCCAGGTAGCCCACCACCTGAACCGCCAGCGGCCTGGGACCATATCTGAAAGATACCGGCAGAACCACTATACCCGGCATACCTTTCTCCCGGATGGTTTCCACCATCCCGGGGGTAAGGTCGCGGGGCAGGTATGCAGGATCCCCGGTCAGGTAGGGAGATATCCGGTCCGCCGGAACCCCCAGGACGGTCCCCAGAAATCTGGCCGCCTCCGTCCGGTCGGGGATCAGGGAGGGAAAGACCACCACCCGGTTTGCCTGCAGCCGACCGGTCAGGGACTGTCCCCGGCGGTCCAGAATGTCGCCCCGCGGGTAATCTTCCAGGTAAAGGGAGCGGGTTTGCCGTTCCAGGGCTAAAAAGGCATATTGCTCCCCCCGCCCGATTTGAATTACTCCCAGGTGCATCAATAGCAGGGCAAAGGCAAGCAAAAAAAAGGAAAATAGAAAAAGCAGGCGTTTGCCGTATACCGTAACAAACCATTCCTTTTCAGCCGTTTTCATCCAATAGCTTGACCGCATAAAGCACCGGCTATACTCCTGCCGCCAAGCAGAAAATAAGGTGCCGGCACCCCGCTTTTGCTTTCCAGCGCCTTACGGGTCAACACCAGGTAGCTGTTTAACATGTAGCGGCCGGGATGGACGAATGCATACGGCCCGGTGCGCAAGCACCTGCGGGGGTATGTGCAACCGGGCTGCGGATGGTACGGGTTTCTTCCAGGAGGAGTTCCCGGGCCAGTATAAGGAGTTCAGGGGGTTGGGGATTAGCGCAGGTATTTGCGTTTATTGGCATTGTGTTCCTCCAGGTTGGTGGCAAAGGCATGGGTGCCGTCGGGCCTGGCCACATAGTAAAGAAAAGGGGTTTTGGCCGGCTGCACGGCGGCCAGCAGGGACGCCTCCCCCGGAGAGGAGATGGGTCCCGGGGGAAGGCCGTTGACCCGGTAGGTGTTATAGGGGGAATCCACCTCCAGATCCTTATAATACAGCTTTGCCCGCTGGCTGCCCAGGGCGTACTGCACCGTGGCATCCACCTGCAGGGGCATCCCCCGCTCCAGCCGGTTGCGAATCACTCCTGATATGATTGTCCTCTCCTCATCCACCCTGGCTTCCCGTTCAATCATGGAAGCGATAATCACCGCCTGGCGGAGGGTTAATCCGGCTTCTTTCGCCCGCCGGGCATAATCCATCTCCTTTAGTTTCCGGTCAAAGCGGGAAAGCATCAGGTCCAGAATCTCATGGGCGGAGGCGCCGTTTCCCACCCGGTAGGTGTCGGGAAAAAGATAGCCTTCCAGGCGGTTGGGACCGGCCGGAACATCCCTTAAAAAGGGGTAATCGAAGCAGTCTTTCGTCGCCGAAGCAAGAAAAGCGTCCCGGCTCACCAGACCCCGCCGCTGCAGCAAATCCGCCGTTTGCACCAGGGTAAAACCTTCGGGAATGGTAAAAACCAGGCCCTCGTCGGTCCCCGTCCCCCTGAGCAGCTGGTGCACAATCTGGGGCAGGGACTGGGCGGTGGTGAACTGGTAGTGGCCGGCCTTAAGCCGGCCATCCACTCCCAGCATGCGGGCATAGTATTTAAAAAACCAGGCGCTGTGCACCAGCCCCTGTTCCTGGAGCAGGCGCCCGATTACGGCACTGGAGGAAGAGGGAGAGATGGTCACCTCCCTGGTTTCCCCCGGGGGATAGCCCGCCGGAGAAAGGAGGATCATAATGCCGGCACCCGCCAGCCACACGGCAAGAAAAATTCCAACCAGCACCGCAAATAACTGTTTTTTCGTTTGGATACCCGGAATTGAACAAACTTTCATAATATAACCTGCCGTTTAGCCGGGACTTTAAATCCATTATACTTTAAACTGCCGTAAAAAAACAGCCGTTGCCACCGGTCACCGCCGGCCGGGAAAGGGAGCTCAGCCGGGAGAGCTCTTTCCGGGCTCCCCGGACCCGGGGGAACAGCTGTTGTTTCCGTACACCGCCCCGGATGTCCCGGGTTCGGTGCGCTCAAGATTACCCGGAGCATCCGTCCCGGGGCCGGTGGGGGCATTCTGTTCCCGGTCAGCAGGCCCGCTGCCGGAAGGATTACTGTCCCCACTGGAGGAACCGTTTCCGGAAATATTCTGTCTACCCGCCGGCTCCTGCGGGGGAATCACCGGGCCGCCGCCGGGTTCCCTGGTCCCCACGGCCACTATCTGGTCCACGGGCTCATAAATGCTGACGGGGAGATTTTCCGTATGGACTACCCCTTTTTCCCGCACCACCCGTTGTGCTTCCACCCGGTAACCCCTGGCTCCCTTTTGTTTGACCACCTCTTCGCCCCGTTTCAAATCGGGATCGGGCTGGCGCACCACTTTGGGTTCCCTCACTTCCGTCACCCGGGTGCGGATTTCCACCGGCACCTTATAGTCCGTATTGCCGTAAATCTTGAATGTCAATTGCCCACCCTGGACAAAAGAACGCACATAGATATAACTTTCCGTATTATTGCGAAAGCGGAAATCAAGGGTACCGTAAACAACGGTGGCGTCACGGCCCATGGGCACATAAGCCACGGGCAGGGAGTGATTGGTACGATCCAGCACTTCCAGATTGGCGAGCAAAACTGCATTATACAGGGTGCTGCTCACCTGGCAGACACCCCCTCCCAGACCGTCCACCACCCTGTTATTCACAATTACCTGGGCATTTTTATATCCCGCTTCGGAACTGCGGGGTCCCACCACTTTGTTAAAAGACACTTCCTGTCCCGGTGGTACCAGGAGCCCGTCCAGGGCGGCAGCGGCCACCCTGATGTTGTAGGTCCGGTCGGTATAGCCGGCGTCAAAGCGGGTGGTATAGGAAGAAAGCAAACCCTTCAATCCCATGGCTTCCACCTGGGCGGTGGTAACCCGGGGCGCCACTTTAACCAGAGCCAGCTCAACCTGCGGATTTTTGCCGGTAGAGAGGGCCGCCAGCAGATCCCGGTAAGCCTTTTCCCCGTCCACCTGCATACCTTCCGCACCGGGAATAATTTCCACGGTATCATCGGGCCGGATACGGAAGGCCGCATCCCGGGGCGGCGTGGCTATTTCCCGGCTCAGGGCGTCCATTCTCCGGTTGAACTGCTCCTTATTGATCACCACGGCCAGGGGCACTGGAAATCCTTCCTGCTTGATCCGCCGCCGTTCCATCCACTGCCGCCACCAGTTGCCTTCCCGGCCGGCTTTAAAGGCGGCGCTGATCATGGTTTCCCCATCCAGGTGCAGGCCGATCTCCCCGGGTGAAAGTTTCCAGCTGCGATCCTGATAAAGCAGCACCACCGGTGAACTGCTCAGTTCCCCTTCCAGTGATGCCAGGGCTCTCCGGCAGCCGTCCCGGTCCAGTCCGGATAGATCCACCGACGCCGCCCGCACGCCCGGGAACACCTTTTCAGCCCCCCGGGCCACAAAGGTGGCCCCCAAAACCAGCATGGTGCCGGTGACCAGTCCAACCAACACCAGTAATAGTGTCCAGCGAAATCTTTTCCCGGTCATTTTTTCTCCCCCCCTTCATAAGACGACAATCATGGGCAAAAGGTTCCATTCATAAAAAACAAAAAAAGCTGGATGTCACAGGTACCCCTGCCCCCAGCTTTCCAATACCGGTAAATTTAAGAATCCGTATCAGCCACCATTTCTTCCCAGTAGTCGGCCACCTTTTCCCATTCTTCATCATCTTCAATGTCCACCAGGATTTCGTTGCCCTCTTCATCCCGCTCAAATTTGAGGATAATGGCTTCTCCCTCATCCTCTTCCGTTTGTTCCAGCGGAAGCAGGATAGCATATTCTGAACCATCCACCTGGACAATGTCAATTACTTCAAAATCTTTCTCCTGGCCTTCCTCGTCCACCAGGGTAATTACTTCTTCCTGTTCATGTTCGTGATCATGATCGTGTTCGGACATACTCCCCACCTCTTTTTTACAAGTTGTGCCTATTCTATCCCAAACTCAACCTTTTGTCAAGGAACAGGAATTAATCGCCCGATGTTTTACCTTTTTCGCCTGCTTTACCCCGGGCATCCAGATAGCTCTGTAATATAAGCACCGCCGCCATTTTATCGATGACTTTTTTCCGTTTCGCCCGGCTCACATCGGCGGCCAGCAGAATTCTTTCCGCACCGGCGGTGCTCAAACGCTCGTCCCAGGTTTCCACCGGGCAGTGCAACCTGCGTTCGAGCAAGCGGGCAAAACGCAGCACCTTTTGCCCCCTTTCCCCCAGGGTGCCGTTCATGTTCCAGGGCAGTCCCACCACCACCCGCTCCACCCGGTACTCCTTTACCAGCTGGAGAAGCCTCTGTAAATCCTCTTCCCCCGAACTGCGCCGGATTACCTCCACCCCCTGGGCCGTCCATCCCAGGGGATCGCTCACCGCCACCCCAATGGTTTTATCCCCCACATCCAGCCCCATTATACGCACCGGCGCTCAACTCCTGCCCCTGTCAGATGACCCTGATGCAGAACTCGGGGCAAACCGCTCCACAATAGCCGCACAGCCGGCAGCGGGATGTGTCCACCACCGCCCGGCCGCCAACCAGGGACAGCGCCCCGGCGGTACACCTTTCCACACAGCAACCGCATCCCCGGCACCAGCTTTCTATATGCAGGCGTCGTTTTACCGTGCCCACCCGGTGACGGAGATCTTCCGGCACGGGTTGCCCGCTGAAAACAGCCACGTTGAAGTCCACTTCCGCCGGAGTGCGCATGCCCACCGCCACACTGGCAAGATGGGGAATGTTCAGGACAAAGGCCAGCGCCTCCTCCACGGAAGGGATCAGGTTCCCCCCGCCCAGGGCTTTCATGCCATACAGGCCCTTGCCAAAAACAGCAGCCTCAGCAATGGCTTCCAGCATGTCCTCCCGGGTTCCGCCCTGGATGCCCACCCCGGTCAGGTTAATCAGAGGATGAATAACATCGAATTCCGGGATGCGGGCCGCCGCCCGCACACCCTCCACGCAGTGGGTGGAAATGCCGATGGCCCGCACCAGGCCGGCCTTTTTGGCCTCCAAAAGATACTCCACGGCATCCCAATGTCCCCGGATGGTCCGGTAGGATTCCTGTTCGTGGAGCAGAAAAATGTCCAGATAATCCCGTTTCAACTCCCGCAGTGCCTTTTCCAAACTTTCCTGCATACCCCGGCGGGTGTAGGCATAGGACTTGGTTGCGATTACAACCTCCCGCTCCATGTCCTTAAGGGCTTTTTGAATATAGGGGTAGGTCCGGTAGTATTCCGCCGTATCGATAAAATTAACCCCTGCTTCCAGTGCCCGGCGGATCACCCCGGCACCGTCCTCCAGGGACAGAGCGGCCTGCAGGGGTCCCACCGTCAGGGCACCGAAACAAAGGCGCGACACTTTAATACCCGTTTGCCCCAGTATCCGGTAATCCAAGTATCCCTTCCTCTCCCCGGTCATTCCCTCAAGTAATGCCGCACCAGTTCTTCCAGAAGTTCATCCCTTTCCAGCCTCCGGATCATGCCGCGGGCATTGTTATGGCTGGTGATGTAGGCCGGGTCACCGGATAAAAGATAGCCTACAAGCTGGTTGATGGGATTGTAACCCTTTTCCTTCAGGGCGGCATAAACCGAAAGCAATATTTCCCTGGCCTGGTTCATTTCCTCGGGCTCTACCCTGAACATCACCGTCTTTTCCGAAATATCCCCGGTCACGGCACAGGACCCCCTTCTAAGAATATAACCCTCCTGGGGATCTATATTCGTTAACTCCGCCGGTTTTCCTCTATTGCTAAAAAATGCACTGTAAAAATAGATAAATGACCTTCAACTTAACCTTTCAGCTGTCCCATGGCCACCGTGTAAGCCCGGTCCAGGGCTTCCTGCAGGCGGGAGGGATCCTTCCCCCCGGCACTGGCCATGTCCGGCCGCCCGCCACCGCCTCCGCCCACAATGGGGGCAATTTCCTTCACCAGTTTGCCTGCATGCAGGCCCCGGAGCACCAGATCCCCGGTCACGGCCGCCACCAGGTTTACCCTTTCGCCGGCGGGGCTGGCCAGCAGGATCACCGCCGAGCCGAGCCGGTCCCGCAGCAAATCCACCATGGCCCGCAGGCTGTCCATATCCGGGGCCGTGGTCCGGGCAGCCAGGAATTTGGCGCCGTCCAGTTCCCTGACCTTTTCCAAAAGGCTCTGCACCTCAAAACGGGCCAGCCGGGCGCGCAGCCCCTCCGCTTCCCGCTCCAGTTCCCTGTGTTCCCTGACCAGCGCCTCCACCCTGGCGACCACCTCCGCCGGGGAAGCCTTCACCAGCTCCGCAATATGGGCCAGCTGTTCCTCTCTGGCACTGACATAGCGCAGCGCCCCCGGCCCGGTAACGGCCTCCACCCGGCGCAGGCCGGCGCCCACACTGCTTTCGCTGATTAATTTGAACAACCCAACCTCGGCGGTGTTGCGTACGTGGGTGCCCCCACAAAGCTCCAGGCTGAAATCGCCCATTTTCACCAGCCGCACATTTTCGCCATATTTTTCGTCAAAAAGGGCGGCCGCCCCCCGGGCCCGGGCCTCTTCCAGGGTGGTGATCTCCGTTTCCACCGGCAGGCTGTCCAGGATGGCCCCGTTGACCATCTCTTCCACCCGCCGCATTTCTTCCGGCGAAACCGGAGCATAATGGGTAAAGTCGAAACGCAGCCGGTCCGGTTCCACCAGGGAACCGGCCTGATGCACATGGCCGCCCAGCACTTCTTTCAGGGATTTATGCAGCAAATGGGTGGCCGAGTGATTGCGTGCCGTATCCCGGCGGCGGGCAACGTCAACTTTCACCCGGACACTGTCATTCTCTTTTAAAATGCCGTTTTCCACCTTTCCCCGGTGGACAAAAAGGCCCTCCACGGGACGGAAAACATCCGTCACCCGCACCTCCAGGGCCGGGGCTTCCACCCCGGCGTGGTCCGCCACCTGCCCGCCCGAGGCGGCATAACAGGGGGTAACGTCCAGAATGAATTCCACCTCTTCACCGGCCACGGCCTGTTTTACCGGCCGGCCGTCTTTGATGAGAGCCAGCACCCGGGCACCGGTTTCCAGGACATCATAACCCACAAAACGGGTTTCCCCCAACTGTTCCCGCAGGGACTTGTAAAAGGCACCGGCTTCCGAAAGGTATTCCGTTTCCTGCCGGGCGCTGCGGGCCCTCTCCCGCTGCTCTTCCATAGCCGCGGCAAAACCGTCCTCGTCCACGGTCAGCCCCTCTTCGGCGGCCATCTCCCTGGTCAGTTCCAGCGGGAACCCGTAAGTATCGTAAAGGCGGAAGGCCTCCCGGCCGTCAATGACGGTTCGGCCGGCATTGCGGGCTTCCTGCACCAGCCGGTTGAGAATTTCCGTGCCCTGGGCCAGGGTTTCCCCGAAGCGTTCCTCTTCGCTGCGGATAACCCGCAGAACGTGATCTTTGTTGGCCGGCAGTTCCGGATAGACATCGGCCATCTGCCGGATCACCGCACCGGAAACCCGGTACAGGAAGGGCTCGTTTAGCCCCAGCAGGCGGCCGAAGCGCAGCGCCCGGCGGATTAAACGGCGCAGGACGTAGCCCCGGCCCTCGTTGGAAGGCAGGGCACCGTCGGCAATGGCAAAGGTCACGGCCCGGCAGTGATCGGCTATAACCTTCAGGGCCATGTCTGTTTTTTTCTCCGCACCATATTCCCGGTTGACCAGCCCGGCCGTATAATCCATGATTTCCCGGAAAAGATCGGTATCAAAATTGCTGTTAACCCCCTGCAGCACCGAGGCCACCCGTTCCAGTCCCATGCCGGTGTCAATGCCTTTACTGGCCAGGGGGGTGTAGTTGCCGGCCTCATCACGGAAAAACTGGATAAAAACCAGGTTCCAGATTTCCAGGTAACGGTCGCAGTCGCAGCCCACCCGGCATTCGGGGGAGCCACAGCCCCGTTCTTCCCCCAGGTCTATATAAATTTCCGAACAGGGGCCGCAGGGACCGACCCCGATTTCCCAGAAGTTGGTATCCTTGCCCATGCGTACAATGCGCTCCGCGGGCACCCCCACTTCCCGGTGCCAGATATCAAAGGCCTCATCATCGTCCAGGTAAATGGAAATCCACAGTTTTTCCGCCGGCAGGCCCAGCACCCGGGTGGTGAATTCCCAGGCCCAGGGGATGGCTTTTTCTTTGAAGTAATCGCCAAAGGAAAAATTGCCCAGCATTTCAAAAAAGGTGTGGTGCCGGGCGGTACGGCCCACCTCTTCTATATCGGGCGTACGCAGGCATTTCTGGCAGGTGGTCACCCGGAGCATCTCCGGTTTGGCCGTACCGGTAAAATAAGGTTTAAAGGGCACCATTCCTGCGGCAGTCCACAAAATGCTGGGATCGTTGGTGGGGATCAACGAAGCGCTGGGTAAAATGCGATGTCCCCGTTCTTCAAAAAACTTTAGAAATTTTTCCCTGATTTCTTTTCCGGTCACCAAACCTTACCTCCAGTCATAAAAAGAAAACCACCCCGCTGGCATCCGGGGAAGTCCCTCCCTTTTTCGCTGTAATTATACAAAATCAGCCTCTGGCGTGTCAAGGGACTGGCTTTGAAGACCGGAAAGCCTGAGAAACAAAAGGAAAAAGTGAGGCGGCGCCTCACTTTTACCGGTCACGGATGATCTCGCTGACCCTGCCGGTTACCCCCCGGAGCATCCGGCGAGTCCTGGACATGGGACCCGTCCGGCGGGTAATGCGAAAAATATTTTTCCCCCCGGGCTTTCTTTGTGGTGGGCCCATAATCATACCCAGCAGTGCACCCACCACACTACCGGCAACCATACCACGCCAGAATCCCAGACGCACCGCCTTCACCCCCTGGCCAATTTTTAAAGAAGGAACTGGTTATGCGGGTCAAAGGCCACCAGGCTGCCGTCTTCGGCCACCTCGTAAATCTGGACTCCTTCCTTGTTCAGGCGGTATTCTACACAACAATCCCAGCAATAATATTGATCCTGGCCCACTTTTCCCGTGGCTTTGCCACCACATACCGGGCACTGCAAAAAGAATTCGCCTCCTGTGAAAAGTCCTTCTCAAAAGGCATTATGCCCGGTAACAACGTAAAAAATACACCCGCCGGAGAGTTAAAAATCCTTGAGCCCAAAAAGTTAGATAAAAAAAACAACCGGCGTTTATATGGTATCTATTTCCAGAAAATCGACCCCTTCGGGGGAAAATTTACCGGCACTTCCTTTGGGCGATTATACCGCCACCCACCACGCAGCCGCCCAGGTAGAACACCACCGCCTGACCCGGGGTGATGGCCCGCTGGGGACGGTGAAAATGCACCTCCACCCGGCCGTCCTCCCGGGGACTGATCCGGGCCGGTGCCGGACGGGCGTTATACCGGATCTGGGCTTCCACATCCATGGGCTCGGATAACCGGTCAATCAAAATAAAGTTTAAGTCCTCCGCCACCAGCTCCTCCCCCATGATGGCCTCCACGGGCCCCAGGATCACCGCATTGCGTTTTGGATCCATATCCACCACATATAGCCTTTCCCCGGCGGCGATACCCAGTCCCCGCCGCTGCCCGATGGTATAAAAGGGAATCCCCCGGTGCCGCCCGATGACATTGCCGGCCAGATCCAGAAAGGGTCCCGGTTTGATTTTCTCGCCGGCCCGTTCTTCCAAAAAACGATGGTAATCATCATCGGGAATAAAACAGATCTCCTGGCTTTCCGGTTTTTCCGCCACCGGTAAATCCCTTTCGGCGGCCATGCGGCGCACCTGGTCCTTGGTATACTCCCCCAGCGGCATCAAAGTATGGGCCATCTGCTCCTGGGTCAGGTTGTACAACACGTAGGTTTGATCCTTCCGGGAATCCTCTGCCCGGCATAACAAATAACGGTTGCGCCGGGGATCAAAGACAATGCGGGCGTAGTGACCGGTGGCCACATATTGGGCGCCCAGAGCCCGGGCTTTATTGAGCAACGCTTCAAACTTTATGTAACGGTTGCAGGCAATACAGGGGTTGGGCGTGCGGCCCCGCAGGTACTCTCTGGTAAAATAATCCACCACCTTTTCCGCAAAAATGTGCCGGAAATTCATCACATAATAGGGAATGCCCAGCCGGTCGGCCACCCGGCGGGCATCATCCACCGCGGCCAGGGAGCAGCAACCCACATGCTCCCCGGCCACCTCGGTGATTGCCGGGTCCCAGATCTGCATGGTCACCCCGATTACTGCGAATCCCTGTTCAACCAGAAGGGCGGCGGTGACCGAACTGTCCACGCCGCCGCTCATGGCCACAACGACCCTCGGTTTCATTATTTCACCTTTTGTTGTTTACTGCGATAGTCCTCAATGGCCGCGTGCAGGGCGTCGGCCGCCAGGTTGGAGCAGTGCATTTTCTGGGGAGGCAGCCCGTCCAGGGCTTCGGCCACCTGCTTATTGCTGATTTTCATGGCTTCATCCAGGGTCTTGCCCTTGACCATTTCCGTCACCATACTGCTGGTGGCGATGGCTGCACCACAGCCGAAGGTCTTGAATTTTATGTCTTCAATTACATTGTCTTTTACCTTGATATAAATTTTCATAATATCCCCGCAT
The DNA here is from genome assembly GCF_009428905.1 of Desulfofundulus thermobenzoicus. Lineage (GTDB taxonomy): Bacteria > Bacillota > Desulfotomaculia > Desulfotomaculales > Desulfovirgulaceae > Desulfofundulus_A > Desulfofundulus_A thermobenzoicus. The sequence continues at coordinate 16,354 of NZ_WHYR01000017.1, forward strand.
ACGGGATTACCCACCTGTCCCACCCCGTCGGCGTCGGCAATCTCGCCCACATTGCGCGGGTTGGCAAAATGATCCATGACCTTTTCCGAATACATCCGCTTTTAGACCTCCCCGTAAAATAGTATTGAGCCAGATAACCGTCCTATGCCCGGCAGGAATGGCTCACCCGGCAGCCGTTGCACTGGCCGGAAAGGGCGAACTCCGTCTCCTGATCCAGGGGGGACATGGCCCGCAACCGCTCCACAATGGGCGGCATTACTTCCAGGAAATAATCCACATCTTCTTCCGTGTTGTCCCGGCCCAGGGTGAGGCGGATGGAACCATGGGCCACTTCGTGGGGAATGCCCATGGCCAGGAGAACATGGGACGGCTCCAGGGAACCGGAGGTACAGGCGGAACCGCTGGAGGCGGCAATGCCCTGCATATCCAGGCTTAAAAGCATGGATTCGCCTTCGACAAATTCAAAGCAAAAGCTGGCATGGTTGGGCAGGCGGTGTACCGGATGCCCCGTCAGGCTTACGTGACTGATCCTGCCGGTCACTTCCCGGATCAATTTATCCCGCAGGCGGGTCAGGTGGGCCGCTTCTGCTTCCATATTTTGCATGGCCAGCTCCGTAGCTTTGCCCAGGCCGACAATACCGGGTGTGTTTTCCGTGCCGGCCCGGCGCAGCTTTTCCTGGGCACCCCCGTGGAACAGGGTTTGTCTCCACCGGCTGCCCTTGCGGATGTACAGGGCGCCGATACCCTTGGGCCCGTATATCTTGTGCCCGGAAATGCTTAACAGATCCACATTCAGTTCATCCACATTGACGGGAATCTTGCCAAAACTTTGTACGGCGTCGGTATGGAAGAGAATACCCTTTTCCCGGGCCAGGCGGCCGATCTCCCGGATGGGCATGATGGTGCCCACTTCGTTATTGGCGTGCATGATGGTGATCAGGATGGTCTTATCGGTGATGGCGGCCGCCACGTCTTCCACGCTGACCATGCCGTACTTGTCCACCGGCAGGATGGTGATGGTAAATCCCTGCTTGCCCAGGGCTTTCACCGTATTTAACACGGCGTGGTGTTCCACGGCGGAGGTAATGATGTGGTTGCCCCGGTTGAGATTGGTATAGGCCACACCATGGATGGCCATGTTATCGGCTTCAGTGCCGCCGCTGGTAAAGACGATTTCCCGCGGATCGGCGCCCAGGGCCGCCGCCACCTTCTCCCTGGCCTCTTCCACCGCCTTCCTGGCCTGACGGCCGAAGGAATGCAGGCTGGTGGGGTTACCGTAATTATCCCTTAAAAAACGGCACATTTCCTCCACCACTGCCGGATGCACCGGCGTGGTGGCGCTGTGGTCGAAATAGACTCGACGGGTCATCTACAACTGCCTCCTTATAGTGAAATGAGAGGTAAGAGGTTGGAGGTGGGATTAAGTAGAAACCGGCTGCGCCATTTTCTGTATAAACCTCCTTCAAAATCCCATTTTCATCCTCCATGGTGCCGCTATTAGCGGCATGGGTGACTCCTTAATATTTGGTCGATGGTCCAGAATGTCATACGCCCCCGGCACTTATAAATATACTGGCCTTTTTCAGGTACTGCTATTACTGTTGTTCATTTTGCCCTCCAGGTTCCCGGACCCTGGCCGCATCCCGGCACATATCGGCCAGGCTGATGGAATCCAGCACCTGGGCAATGCTGTCCCTTACCCGCGCCCAGACGGTACGGGAAATACAGCAATCGGCCTGGTCACATTCCTTGGGATCCACTTCATTGACACATTCCACCGGCGCAATGGGTCCTTCCAGGATCCGGATTACCTCTCCGACCATGATTTTTTCCGGATCCCTGGCCAGAATATATCCCCCCTGGGCTCCCCGGACGCTTCTGACCAGGCCGGCTTTACGCAACATGGCCATCAACTGTTCCAGATAGTGTTCGGAGAGATTCTGCCTTTGGGCCACGCTTTTTAAAGAAACAGGTGCGACCCCGTAATGCTGGGCCAGATCAAACATGGCCTTCAGACCGTAATGTCCCCTGGTGGAAAGTCGCAAATCGTCACCTCCCGGAAGGAGTTTTGAATCCTTTTTCGAATCCACAGTAAATTACTCGGGATTACCCCCGATACAATATTAGCACAGGAAAAACGGCCTGTCAATAAAACCAAGCAAATTACTATGGATTACCCCACGGTAAAAATTGCGTGGGTCATGCCAAAAGTAAAGGGCCGGCCCTGTTGAGCCGGCGCCAACCAGTCAGTTGAAATGGCCCGTTCAGCTGGCTTTGATCAGGGCGAGAAAATCGCCGCCCAGCTTGGTTACACTGCAGATTTTACTCTTACCCTCGGTGGATACATCTACCAGGCCCAGGGCGTACAGTTGCATGACCACATGATCCAGGACCGCCCGTTTTACCTTGGCCGTCAGGGAGAGCTCTTCTTTGTTCATGCTCCCCTGCTCCAGCAGGGCGTGCAACACCCGCTCCGCCTCGCCGGGCAGGCGGTCATTCACCCTCTGGAAATACTCCACCAGGCTGATTCCAGTCATTTCTCTCACCTCCCCCGTAAACCCATCAAAATATTAATCTTTTGGACCTTGCTAATAGTATGGTCATTTCTTTAACCAAATAATACAGCCGGACTAAAAAAAAGTTTAAAAAAATTAAAAAGCACGTTTCCAATGAAACGTGCCCAAAGGACTTTATCATGGTAAATATTATAAGTGCTTTTCCAGGATGGCCTTTAACTCTTTTTTAGTTTTAAAACCTATGGAACGTTCCAGTTCCTGCCCGTTCTTAAAAACAATCAATGTGGGAATACTGATCACCCTGTAATCGGCCGCCGTTTTCTGGTTTTCATCCACATTTAGCTTGGCAACCTGTACCTTGCCCTCATATTCTTCCGCGATTTCCTCCACCACCGGAGCAATCATTTTACACGGACCGCACCACGCCGCCCAAAAATCCACCAGTACGGGAGTCCGGGCTGCCGATACGAATTCACTGAAATTGCTGTCGGTTAAAATATGAATTCTTTCGCTGGCCATTATCTTTCTCTCCTTTCCCCAATAGGCTGACCGCCAGATACCCCCAAACAAGCAGCTAACCGTCCATCTCCCATTATAATACCCGTTGAAAGTTCCTGTCAATTCATTTATGGTTAACCACTGAAAGGATAAAAGTTAAATATTGTTTCCCCGGCGGGCCAGAAGATCCCGCACCACCACACCGGCCAGGATGAATCCGGCCACCGGCGGTACAAAGGAAATACTCCCCGGCACCGTCCGGCCATTGTCCGGCGCAGTTCCCCTTGACGGCAGGGGAGGTTCGGTGGAAAACACCACCTTAACCCCGGTGTGAATACCCCGTTCCCGCAATCTCCGGCGAACGACCCGCGCCAGGGGACAGACCGCAGTTTCCGCAATGTCCGCCACCCGGAAGGCGGTGGGGTCCAGCTTATTGCCGGCACCCATGGCCGAAACCACCGGGATGCCCCGGCAAACACAGCCGGCCAGCAGATCCACCTTGGCCGGCCCATCGTCAATGGCATCAACCACATAATCAGGGGTATCACTGAGAAAACGCTCACCATCGCCGGGCGTATAGCGTTCCACCCGGGCTTCCACCACCAGCCGGGGATTGATTTGCCTGGTTCGTTCGGCCATGAGAAGGGCTTTGGGTTTCCCCAGGGTGGAGAGCAGTGCATGGATTTGCCGGTTGATATTGCTGGGTGCCACGCAATCGCAGTCAATGAGTACCAGGTTGCCCACACCGGCCCTGGCCAGGGCCTCGGCGGCATAAGAACCCACCCCGCCCAGACCAAAAACCATTACCCGGCTGTTTTGCAATACTTCCAGCCCTTCCTGACCGATCAGCAACTCCGTACGGGCGAATATGTCTTCCACGCCATACCTCCGTGATATAACACCGGATTTTAAATATAAATAAAGGTTTTCAGCACAAATACTGAAAACCTGCGTTCAACTTAACAAAAGAAACCCCACTTATGCCGTGAACCCCAGAGTTTCTTGAACCTGCTCTCAACAGGTGGGTGCCCTCCTGGCTGCTTTTTGTGTCCCCTCAATGGGGGCTTACAAGCCACAGCCAGAGCCCGGGCTCCCTTTTTAAAGGTGTTGGCTCAAAACTTCAAGGTGCCCACGCACATAGCAGGGTATTTGCCTTTGCAGCTATTATGTTAACACAAAACATTCAGTTTGGCAAGTACTTCGGCATATTTGCCGGGGGTGAATTGCTGGAATAGCCTTTTCAATTATTTTTCCTTCTCTGGTACCGGAACATTTATACGAATGTGTAATTCCCTTAATTGTTCGGAAGATACCTCCCCCGGCGCACGGGTCATCAGATCGGTGGCACTCTGGGTCTTGGGGAAGGCAATCACATCCCGGATGGTCTTCTTTCCGGCCAGGATCATGACCAGCCGGTCGAAACCAAAGGCAATACCCCCGTGGGGCGGCGTGCCGTATTCAAAGGCTTCCAGCATAAAGCCGAACTTCTCCCGGGCCTCCTCCGGAGACAGGCCGATGGCGGCAAACATCTTTTCCTGCACTTCCCGGCGGTGGATACGGATACTGCCCCCTCCCACTTCCATGCCGTTTAAAACCAGATCATAGGCCCGGGCGCGCACCCCGGCCGGATCGCTCTCCAGAAGGGGCAGGTCCTCTTCCCGGGGAGAGGTAAAGGGGTGGTGCATGGCCACAAAGCGTTTTTCTTCTTCATCCCATTCCAGCAGCGGAAAGTCCACCACCCAGAGGAAGTTGTAAACATCTTCAGGAATCAGGCCCAGCCGCTGGGCCAGGTGTACCCGCAGGGCCCCCAGGGAAGCGGCCACCACCGGCGGCCGGTCGGCCACAAAGAGGAGCAAATCCCCCGGTTCGGCCTGCAGGCGCCCACAGATGGCCTTTATTTCATCTTCCGTAAAGAACTTGGCAATGGGGGAACGAACCCCTTCCCTGGTAACGAAGAAGTAGGCCAGGCCCCGGGCACGGTAAATGGCCACAAAGGAGGTCAAATCATCCAGGTCCTTGCGGCTGAAATGGCCGCATCCCCTGGCATTGATTCCCCTGACCTGCCCCCCCGCCGCCACCGCCGAGGCAAAAACCTTGAACCCGGATCCGGCCACCACATCGGTGATGTCTTTTATCTCCATACCGAAACGGGTGTCGGGCTTGTCCGACCCGAAGCGGTCCATGGCTTCCCGGTAGGACAGCCGGGGGAAGGGCCGGGGCACTTCCACGCCAATGGTTTCCCGGAACAGCCAGGCAATCATCTCTTCCATCAGTTCCAGAACGTCATCCACATCCACAAAGGACATCTCAATGTCGATCTGGGTAAACTCCGGCTGCCGGTCGGCCCGCAGGTCTTCGTCCCGGAAACAGCGGACAATCTGGAAATACCTTTCCAGGCCAGATACCATCAAAATCTGCTTGAAAAGCTGCGGGGACTGGGGGAGGGCGTAGAAACGGCCCGGGTTCAACCGGCTGGGGACCAGGAAATCCCGGGCCCCTTCGGGTGTGCTGCGGGTCAGCATGGGCGTTTCAATTTCCAGGAAACCGTGGCGGTCCAGGAAATCCCGCACCGCTTTGGCCGCCCGGTGCCTTAAAATAAGCGCCCTTTGCATTTCCGGCCGCCGCAGGTCCAGGTAACGGTAACGCAGGCGTACATTTTCATCCACATCCACCCCGTCCTCGATGTAGAAAGGAGGGGTTTTGGCCTGGTTCAGGATATACAGTTCCCGGGCCACCACATCAATCTCCCCCGTGGGCAGGTTGGGATTCTCCGTACCCTCCGGTCGGGCCACCACCTGCCCCACCACCGCCACCACGTATTCGTTGCGCACGGCCTCGGCCCGCTGAAAGTGCTCCCCGGCCCCGTCGGGGCTGAAGACCACCTGCACCAGGCCGGAACGGTCGCGCAAATCGATAAAGATCAGCCCGCCGTGATCCCGGCGACGCTGTACCCAACCCATCAGCACCACTGACTGGCCTATGTGCGTGGATCGCAGCAGCCCGCAGTGGTGGGTGCGCTTTAAACCCGCCAGTGTTTCCCGCATTCAGTGTTACTCCCCTTTACTGTTGCGTATTTCGTCCGCCAGGCGGTCCAGGGGGACCGCTTCCTGGCGTCCCGTGGCCATATTTTTCAGGGTAACCACCCCGCGGCAAAGCTCATCGCTGCCCAGGATGGCCACCAGTTCCACTCCCAGCTTGCCCGCATACTTCATCTGGGCCTTCAGGCTGCGGCCCAGATAATCCCGGTCTGCGGCCAGCCCCTCCCGGCGCAGCGACTGTAAAAGGGGCAGGGCCTTCTCCCGGGCCGCATCGTCGGCAGTGGCCAGGAACACATCCAGGCGTTTTTCCCCGGGAAAGACAACCCCCTGCCTCTCCATGGCCAGGAGAATGCGCTCCAGGCCCAGGGCATAGCCGATGCCGGGTGTATCCGGCCCGCCGCAGGCGGCAATAAGGCCGTTATACCTGCCCCCGCCGCCCACGGAGCTCTGGGCGCCGATATCCGGGGCCATAATTTCAAAGGCCGTGTGGGTATAATAATCCAGCCCCCGCACCAGGAAGCGGTCCACCTGGTAGGCCACCCCCAGGGCATCCAGGTGTTTTAAAACCGCCTGAAAATGCTCTTTGCAATCCGGACAGAGATAATCCAGGGCGGCCGGGGCATCCACAGCCGCCTGCCGGCAGGTATCCACCTTGCAGTCCAGAATGCGCAGGGGGTTGCGCTCCAGGCGCTCCCGGCAGCTGGCGCAGAGACCATCCAGGCGGGGAAGGAAAAATTCCCGGAGCTTTTCCCGCAACACCGGGCGGCAGCGGGGGCAGCCCACGCTGTTAATATGCAGCTTCAGGCCGGACAGCCCCAAACGGGCATACAGGTCCATGGCCATGGCACAAACTTCCGCATCCACCGCCGGGTCGTGGGAGCCAAAAACCTCCACCCCAAACTGGTGGAACTGCCGGTAACGTCCGGCCTGGGGCCGGTCGTAACGGAACATGGGACCGATATAGTATAATTTCACCGGCTGGGGACCGGCAAAAAGCCTGTTTTCCAGGTAGGCCCGTACGGCCGGGGCCGTGCCCTCGGGCCGCAGGGTGATGCTGCGCTCCCCCCGGTCTACAAAGGTATACATTTCCTTCTCCACTATGTCGGTGGTCTCACCCACGCCCCGTACAAAGAGCTCGGTATGTTCAAAGATGGGGGTGCGGATTTCCCCGTAACCATACTGCCGGCAGAGACGGCGGATGGTGTCCTCCAGATATTGCCATTTTTCCGTTTGGCCGGGCAGAATATCGGTGGTTCCCCGGGGCCGGGTGGTCAACATGCCCTTCCCTCCCGTACTGATGTATTTTGCAAAACAGAACAAACTCCCGTACCGGACGGCACGGGAAGTGGGATGTGGGATGTGGGAAGTTGGAAATGAGATTAAGAAAGAATTCGGCTGCGCCGAATCCGATAAACAACCTCACATTCGACATCACACTTCACACATTCAAAGCGCCGGAACGGGAGCATTCCCGTTACTTTACTTCCCCATTGTATGCAAAAGGAAAAGGTTTGTCAACCTTCCTGCCTTTATTCCAGACGTTCAACCAGCTGATTGATGGACCGGGTAAAATGATCCACCAGTTCATAGGATAACGTCCGGTTGTTTCTTCCCGGTTGCATTGCGGGAAGTTCGGGGAGCACACCGGCCAGGGGCAGGCCCAGCTGGCGGGCCGCTTCCCGGGGAGATTCGTCAGTTAAAGTAGGCATACGGTTCAGCACCAGCTGAAAATGATCCGTAGTGACTCCCGCTTCCCGCAGCCGTTCCAAAACCCCGGCGGCATATTCGAGATGATAACGGTAGCTGTCGGTTACCAGCAGAACTGTATCTACCAGTGATAGCAGGCGCAGGACGTATTCCCGCACGACGGAACGGGTATCGAAAATAATTACCTCATGGGACAGGGGTCTTAAGTGGGTAATCACCACTTCCACCATTCCGGCCGCCCGGCCGGGGAAATCCAGGGGGCTGGCGGCCAGCACGTCCAGTCCCGTGTAATGATGCTGGATGAAAGGGGCCACTTCTTCCGGCGAAAAGCGCAGGGCAAAAGGGGGCAGGTCTTCATTCATCTGCCGGTCCATTTCCTGGAGCCATTGACCCAGGTTGGGTTCCGGTGATAAACCCAGGGATCCGGCAATCTGGCCCCCGCCCAGAACCATATCCACCAGCAGGGTTTTCTTTCCCCGCAACTGGTAAGCTCCGGCCAGCTCCCGGGCCACCACGGTTTTCCCGCTCCCCTCCCGGACTCCGTATACGGCAATCATTTTCTGCGCCAACGACGCTGCACCTCCATAAAATGACTTAAACCCTCCTGTTCGCCCGTTAAAGCCCAAAATCCTGCCGGCGGATGAAATTTTGCGGATACCGGGAAGAAATACATGCTGTCCCTCAAGTCCAACCCCCTGTATTACCGGCCACCCAGACCCAGGATCCACTCCCGCAGCACCCGGCGGTCCACCCGGCCGTCTCTGGTCAGGGGGATGGATTCCTTTACTTCAAATTCCCGGGGAGCGGCGTGGGCGGCCAGGCCCGTTTTCACGAAGTTGCGCAATTCGGCGGCCAGGTCCTCGGACCAGCGGTAACCGGGATTGAGCTCAATAAAGGCCTTGACGATTTCCCCCCGCAGCCTGTCGGGCTTGCCGGCCACCCCGGCCCGGGCCACCGCCGGATGTTCTTCCAGCCTGCTCTCCACTTCAGCCGGTCCCACCCGTTCGCCGGAGGTGTTAATCACACCATCCACCCTGCCCTGGAAATAATAGTAGCCCTCCTCATCCCGGTAGGCGGCGTCGCCGGAGATAAACCAGGGTCTGTGCTGGAAATACTGCTGGTAACGGGCCGGATCATTCCACACCGCCCGGAACTGGGCCGGCCAGCCGGAACGAATGGCCAGGTTGCCGATTTTACCCGGCGGCAGTTCCTTTCCTTCGTCATCCACAATGGCCGCATGGATACCCGGCAAGGGCAGGCCGATGGATCCCGGCTTGACCGGCATGCAGCGGTAGTTGCAGATCATGTTCATCCCCGTCTCACTCATCCACCAGGTGTCGTAGATGGGCTGGCCCAGCTTCTTCAGGCTCCACTCCATGACCTCTTCCGTCAGGGGCTCACCCACGCTCAGGATATGACGCAGGCGGTTCAGGTCATACCGGGCCAGCAGTTCATCACCACCGGACATGAGCATCCGGAAGGCCGTGGGGGCGCTGTACCAAACCGAAACCCGGTACCTGGCCAGGGTGGCGCACCAGTCCTCGGCATTAAACCGGCCTCCCCGCACCACCACCGGCACCCCCAGCAGCCAGGGGGCCAGGAAACCGTAGGCAATGCCGGTAATCCAGCCCGGATCGGCCGTGCACCAGTAGACATCACCGGGCCGCAGGTCGTGCACCCAGCGGGCGGTGATCAAAAGGCCCACCATGATATTATGCACGTGCACCAGGCCCCGGGCCTTCCCATCGGCTCCGGAAGCGTAAAGAATAAACAGGGGGTGCTCCCGGCCCACCCATTCCAGGGGCGGCGTTTCCGTAACCAGGGACATCTCCCGGTGCCAGTCCACCGCCCCTTTGGGAATGTCTTCCCCCACCACGAAGATATGCTTTAACGCCGGCAACTGGTCCAGGGGCAGCCGCGGGTAAAGTTCGGATGTGGTGACCACGCCCACCGCTCCGCTATCTCCCAGGCGGTCCCGCAATGCTTCGGCCATAAAGGCCTCAAAAAGGGGCACCACCACCACGCCCAACCGGGCGGCCCCTAAAAAGCTGATGTAAAGTTCCGGACTGCGGGGCAGGAAAATACCCAGCCGGTCCCCCTTCTGCACGCCATATTTTTTTAACACAGCGGCAAAACGGGCAGATTCTTCCTGCAGGCGGCCAAAGGTATACTCCTCCTGTCTCTCTCCCGATTCATAATACAGGGCCACCTGCTGCCCCATCCCCCGTTCTTCCACCTGCCGGTCCACTGCTTCATAAACCACATTGACCCGTCCGGTGGTATACCAGCTGAACTCCCGCTCCACATCCTCAAAGCGAAATGTTTCTCGGGCCCGGGCATAGTCCTTCAGGTTATGGTCCCCCGGACGGGCAGGAATGATTGCCATAATACCTTCCTCCCCCTTTTTCTCCCATACTCCAGGTATCATAAAGAACCGCTCTTTTGTTATTTCTCTCCAGCTCAAAATTTTCCTGCTTGTCATAATTTAAAAACAATATACATTATTTCAGCCGGTTGCCGTACGGGCAAAAATGGAATAAGGCCGGCGCTTAACCGGCCTTTTATTACACTATCATTTTTTATGCAAAAAAGGGGTTATCTGTTAATTGCCTTTTTAAAAATTTAAACTCGCAACCGGCAGCCCGGAACTCATAAATCCAAACCCCGAACCCGGAACCAGTTTCATAATTGCCCGTTTAAAAAGGGATTATATTTGGCTTCCTCGCCAATGGTGGACGATGGCCCGTGACCGGGCAACACCCTGGTTTCGGGTGGAAAGACCAGCAGTTTTTCTTTTATGGAATTGATCAATTGCCGGTGATTTCCTCCCGGAAAATCGGAACGGCCCACCGAACCGGCAAAAAGGGTGTCTCCGGTGAGCAAATTATCACCCGCCACCAGACAAATACCGCCCGGGGTATGACCGGGAGTATGGATCACCCTTAAGGTTACTTTGCCCACGTTAATAAGGTCCCCGTCCTCCAGCAGGCGATCCGCCGGTTCAAAACTGACCGCCATGCCCATGTAAAGGGAAAGATTGCGGCCGGCACCGGTGAGCATTTCCGCATCTTCCCGGTGGATGAGCACCGCCGCGCCGGTGGCCTCCCGCAACTGTCCCAGGGCGCCGATATGATCCACATGGCCGTGGGTTAAAATGATCTGGCGGCACGCCAGCCCCAGCTGCTCCAGGCGGCGTAAAATGCGCCCGCCCTCGGCCCCGGGATCCACCACCGCCGCTTCTTTTGTCTCCGGACAGCCGATGATGTAGCAGTTGGCTTCCATGGAACCCACGGGAAATCCTTCAAAAATCAACGAATACACCTCCTAAAACTCTTTTTTGCTGTCCAGCAGCAGGGTAACCGGACCGTCGTTGACTATTTCCACCACCATGTGGGCCTGGAATACCCCGGTGGCCACGGATACCCCCTGCTCCTCCAGTTTCTGCACAAAAACCCCGTACAATTCCCGGGCCAGGTCCGGCCGGGCCGCCCGCTCAAAACCGGGACGCCTTCCCTGCCGGCAGTCGCCGTAAAGGGTGAACTGGGATACAACCAGCACCTCACCACCCACATCCATAACCGAACGGTTCATTTTTTCCCGCCCATCCTCAAAGATGCGCAGGTGGGCCACCTTTACGGCCAGGTAGGCCGCATCATCCTCCGTATCCTCCCTGCCCACCCCCAGCAGCACCACCAGACCGGGTCCGATGGCGCCGACCACCGCGTTATCCACAGTTACCGCTGCCCTGGTTACCCGCTGGATCACCGCCCGCATGAATTTCCTCCTTTTCAACTGGTCCGCCTGACCTCGTAGATGTCTTTAACCCGGTTGATGCGGCTGACCATCAAATCCATCTGTTCCTTGCTCTTCATTTCCAGCACCAGTTCAATCACCGCCTGGTGATTTTTCCGTCCCCGGGCGGTTACCCAGGTGGCGCTGATTTTCATATCGGCGAGCACGGCCATCACATCACCCAGCAGACCGGCCCGGTCCATACCGGACACTTCCAGTTTAACCTGAAAAGGAGCCTGAAAATCCCCTTCCCAGGTCACTTCCACCAGCCGGTCCTGTTCCGCCCTTTGAAACAGAGCCACATTTCTGCAGTCCAGCCGGTGAACGGACACTCCACGCCCCCGGGTGATGTATCCGATAATGGGGTCCCCGGGCACGGGATTGCAACAATGGGCCAGGCGCACCAGCAGGTTATCCACACCCCGCACCTGGATCCCCCGGGTGGAACGGCCCATGGAATCCCCGGGGCGGTTTTCGGCCTTCCCATGGGGCAACTCCACAGGCGGGCTCTTTTTTTCCGTTTTGATTTCTTCCCGCAACCGGTTGATGACGGCCAGAGGGGTAAGGGTACCGTCACCCACGGCGGCGTAAACATCTTCCACCGTGGACAGGTTATATTTCCGTCCCAATTGCAGGATGCGCTCCCCTTTTAAAAGCTCCGGTTCCACGCCCTGCTTCCTGGCTTCCCGCTCCAGCGCCTCCCGGCCCTTGACCGTGTTTTCTTCCCGCTGTTCCTTTTTGAACCACTGGCGGATGCGGTTTTTAGCCTGGGAGGTCTTCACCAGGTTCAGCCAGTCCCGGCTGGGGCCGGCCGCCTGCCTGGAAGTGAGGATTTCCACTATGTCGCCGTTTTTCAACTGGTAGTCCAGGGGCACAATGCGCCCGTTTACCCTGGCACCCACACAACGGTGGCCCACCTGGGTGTGCACCCGGTAGGCAAAATCAATGGGCACGGAGCCCGCCGGCAGTTCCAGCACATCCCCCATGGGAGTGAAAACGAAAACCGTATCGGAAAAAAGATCGATCTTCAGGCTTTCCATGAACTCCCGGGCATCCCGCAGGTCGTTTTGCCACTCCAGGAGCTGGCGCAGCCAGGCCAGTTTTTCCTCGAATTTTTTGTCTGAACGGCCACCCTCCTTGTAACGCCAGTGGGCGGCAATACCATATTCGGCCGTACGGTGCATTTCCCGGGTGCGAATCTGTATTTCCAGGGGTTCGCCCTGGGGGCCCAGCACAGTGGTGTGCAGGGATTGATACATATTGGATTTGGGCATGGCCACGTAGTCTTTAAACCGGCCGGGGATGGGTTTCCAGAGGGTGTGGACGGTACCCAGGGCGGCATAGCAATCCCGGATGGAATCCACGATCACCCGTACGGCCATGACATCGTAAATCTCGCTGAAATCCTTCAGCTGTTTTTGCATCTTGGTGTAAATGCTGTACAGGTGCTTGGGCCGGCCCTGGATTTCCGCATTTATTTCCACGGCCAGCAGTTTTTTCTGCAGGATTTTTATTACTTCCCGGATGTATTCCTCCCGTTTTTTCCTGGTACGGGCCACCCGTTCAGCCAGTTCATGATATTTTTCCGGTTCCAGAAAGGAAAAGGCCAGGTCTTCCAGCTCCCACTTCATTCGGTATATACCCAGCCGGTGGGCCAGGGGAGCAAATATTTCCAGGGTTTCCCGGGCTATCTCCTTTTGCTTGGGCTCGGACTGGTACTTCAAGGTACGCATGTTATGCAGCCGGTCGGCCAGCTTGATCAGGATGACCCGGATGTCCCTGGCCATGGCCAGAAACATCTTGCGCAGATTTTCCGCCTGGTGCTCTTCCTTGGAACGGTATTCCAGGCGGCTCAACTTGGTCACCCCATCCACCAGCAGGGCCACTTCATCCCCAAATTCGGCGCGGATTTCCTCCAGGGTGACTTGCGTATCCTCCACCACATCGTGCAGCAGGCCGGCCACCAGGGTCTCCAGATCCAGCTCCAGATCGGCCAGTATCCGGGCCACCGCCACCGGGTGGTGGATAAAGGGTTCCCCGGAAATGCGCTTTTGATCCCCGTGGGCACGGGCGGCAAAATGGAAGGCTTTGTTTAAAAAAGCCGCATCGGCCCGGGGATTATATAAGGCAACCTTGTGCACCAGTTCCTGCAGCATCAATAAGTCCCTTCTTCCAGAGCGCTACCGGAATCTCTCTAAAAAATACTGGAAACGGCCCGGCTATGCAGTGAGCCGCAATGCTGTCAGCGCCGTCGTCGCCGCAATTACCTATATTAATAATTATACTGCACCAGGGAAATGGTGTCATAGTGTCTTAATTTGTATCGTCCACCAAGCCCTGTCAGTTCAATTAAAAAGGCTGCGCCCACCACTTCTCCCCCCAGTTCCTCCACCAGTTTGATGGCCGTGTGGGCCGTGCCGCCGGTGGCCAGCAGTTCATCCACCACCAGCACCTTCTGCCCCGGCTCGATGGCATCCCGGTGTACTTCCAGGGCATCACCGCCGAATTCCACATCGTAATGCCAGGTAAAAACCTCCCCGGGCAGCTGTCCGGGCTTGCGCAGCACCACCAGGCCGGTGCCCAGAATGTAGGCCATTGGTGCACCAATCATCAGGCCCCGGGCTTTGGGGCAGACCACCAGATCCGCCTCCTTGTGCTGGCACTGCCCGGCCAGATGCTGGACGGCATAGCGAAAGGCCCGGCCATCCCGCAGCAAAGTGGTGATGTCCTTGTAGCTGATCCCCTCCCGGGGGTAATCCGGAATGACGCGAATTTTACTTTTCAGATCCATGCGGCTCCCCTCCTGGAATTATGAAATATAAACCCAAAACCACAGGGCCGGCGCCCGTGTTCGGCCGCCGCCCGGGTAGTTGGACCATAAAATCCCCCGGGAAATATTATAACCCGGGCAGGTATATTGCCACCTCCAGGCAGGCATGGGACCACCCTCTTTGACCTGCCATACATCTGCTAAAAACCCGGATGGCACTCCATAAGCAGATCCGCCGGTGCCTGCAGGGCATACTTCTGCCACTTAATGGCCCGTTCCTTGAGCTCCTGCAGCCAGCGGTAAGTGGGGGAAGCGGCCAGGGGAATTTTTTCCCGGCCCCCGGAACGCCGGGGTACCGGCCGGTACTGATCCGGAGACCACTGCAGCAGTTCCAGTTCGGTAAGTACGGCCAGGCCCATCCCCACGGTAAAACTGCGGGCCCAGGGACATCCGGCGCGGCGCAACAATCCGGCCAGGTGGTAGAGAAACAACTGCTGCTCCCCCCGGTGACCGTTTTCCCCCGCCGGCATTTTCCGGGGGACTGAACCCGGGGAGCCCAGCCCCTGCCGTAAAAGGGCGTATAAACGGGCCAGCAGGTCCCTTTCCGGCACCAGGGCCGCCAGGTAGGCCCGGGCCTGCCGGTGGTCGTCGGGGCCGAAGGGCAGATAAACGTAATCCACCTTTCCCCTGTGCGCCGCCTTCCGGATCATTTCCCAATCCCCATGATCATAGGGCAGGTGATAGACCACCATCCGGCCGGGACCGGCTTCCGAGAGGGTAAATACCATGTCCGGTGTAGCCAGTACCACATTGATCTGCCCGCCGGTGAAGAGTTCTTTCACCATGGTTCTCTGTTCCGGAGGCAACCAGGAGTGACAGAAAGCCACTTTTTTACCGGGACCGGAACAGATCCGGCGCAGGTATGTCGCCAGTTCCACCGCCCGGTGCGGCGAGCTGACCACCACCAGGGCGGGTTCCCCCCCGTCGGCCAGGCCGGCCAGCCAGGAGGGCCGCTCCGGCCGGCCCCGGCAGTCCACCGGACGGCAGGAAAACTCCGGTTCATGGGCCGCCATCCTGGAATCCAACCCTTCTTCCGCGGCCGCACAGGTCGCCCCGGAGATAATTTCCAGCCCCGGCTGGCCGGCGGAGGTACACAGGAAAAGGGAGGGGTGGTAATGCAGGGGTAAACCAGCGCCATATCCCTTTTGCTCGTATTCCACCAGCTTGCGCTGTACAAAGGCCGGCAGAAACAGCAGGGGGGCCGCCCGGGGGAGGTAATCACCGGCTTCCTTGAAGAGGGTATCCAAAAAATGACCTTTGGCCCGGTCCGGAAGCAGGCGACCTTCCCCGTTTGGAGATACAGCCTTCAGGTCACCGGTACACCGCAGGTCCTTAATTTCCAGTTGAACCCGGACGGTACCGTTCCAGTGGTCCAGGGAGGGTACAAAGGCCATGTCCAGGGCCTCACCGGCCGCAAGGTTATCCAGGTGACCACCCAGATGAAAACCAATGCCGTCTCTTAAGATGCCATTTTCTTTGACCAGCAGCTTCAGGTGGCTGCCATCCCGCCCCACTTCCCGGCAACTGATCACCGATACTCCCAGGCAGGATAGCAATGGCTCGGGATTACCGTGGCCATGGGGAGATAACATGGCCAGTTCGTTAACCAGCTGAACGGAAATATCCTCCAGGGAAACCCGGGCATCCACCTCCAGGACGGGGACCATTAAATCCGGAGGAATAAGGGAAAGGGCATACTGGTTGATACTTTCCCGCAGGGCATCAATGTGACCGGCCGGCAGGGAAAAACCGGCCGCGCCGGCGTGACCGCCAAAGGTGGTCAGGTACTCCCGGCAGTGCTGTAAAGCCCGGTAAAGATGAAAGCCGGGGATGCTGCGGCCGGAACCCCTGCCTTCTTCCCCGTCCAGGGCCACCAGCAGTACCGGCCGGTAGAGCGACTCCGCCAGGCGGGAGGCCACAATGCCGGTCACCCCCGGGTGCCAGGCCGGGGAAGCCAGGACCACCACCCGGTCCCGGGCATAACCCTCCCCATCAATCATGCCCAGGGCATCGGCCAGAATGCGGCTCTCCACCTGCTGGCGTTCCCGGTTGTGCCGGTCCAGTTCCGCCGCCAGTTCGGCGGCGCGGTGCTCATCCCGGCAGAGCAAAAGTTCCACCGCCCGGCGGGGATCGCCCATCCGGCCGGCGGCATTGAGCCGGGGAGCCAGGCCAAAGCCCACATCCCTGACCCCCATATTCTCCGGCCTGATCCCGCTCACCTGCATCAGCGCTTTTAACCCCGGACTGCCGGTGGCGGCCAGTTTGGACAGGCCGTATTTTACCAGCAGGCGGTTTTCCCCGGTGAGGGGCACAATATCGGCCACCGTACCCAGACAGGCCAGGTCCAGGTAATCGTGCCAGGCGTTTTTTCCCTCACCGGCGGCCTTTAAAAGGGCCTGGGCCAGCTTCAGGGCCACCCCCACTCCGGCCAGGTCTTTAAAAGGGTATGTACAATCCTTTCTCCTGGGATTAATTACGGCCAGGGCGCCGGGAATTTCTTCCGGCACCTGGTGGTGATCGGTAATGATGATCTCCGGTCCCCCGGCAGACCGGGCCTCTTCCACCTCCGCAACGGCACTGATCCCGCAATCCACGGTAACCAGCAGGCGATAACCTTCCTCTCCGGCCCGGCGGAGGGCTTCCCCGTGCAGGCCGTAGCCTTCGGTGAAACGATTGGGAATATAATAGTCCACCCGGGTACCCAGTCGCTCCAGCACCTTCACCAGCAGTGCCGTGGCCGTAACCCCGTCCACATCATAATCTCCGTAAACCAGCACTTTCTCCCCTTGCTTAACGGCAGCCAGGATTCTTTCCACCGCCCGTTCCATCCCGGCCAGCAGAAAGGGATCACCCGTGTGCTCCAGTGTCCCTTTTAAGAAAATCCGCGCATCTTCCACCGTACATACGCCCCGGGTAATCAGGAGGCGGGCCGTCAGGGGGGAAATCCCCAGATCCCGGGCCAGGATAAATTGCAACAGGGGGTCCGCCTCTTTCAGACGCCATTTCTTTTTTACCATATTCTGCATCCAATCAACTCCAATTAGATTATAAAATGAGACCATGGCGTATGGCAATGCAAAAAGAAAAGACGCCCGGCAGGACGGACGTTTTTCCTCTGTTGCCTCTGTCTTCTGTTATAAACTGTACGGTATAAAGGGGATGGAAAGAGACCAGGGCGATTGGAATTCCGCCTCTAGCGGACGGCCCGCCGGGCCACCAGGGCGACAGTGATATCTGCATAAAACAAAACACCGGCCGGTTCACTGCTGAAAGCGTGACTGGCCGCATGTTTAACGATTGCTTATACAGTCGGGTTAATGTCAAAGCTGCTGAACTCCCCCCGGTAAGGCTCGTCCCGTACTTCCACCTTTTCTACCCGGGAAGAAGGAGAACCCTCCCAGCACCAGCGCAGCATCTGCTCCACGGCATTTTCCGCCCCTTCAAAAACCGCTTCCACCCGCCCGTCCCGGCGGTTACGCACCCAGCCGGTAACACCATACTTCACCGCCGTATCCCGGGTGTAAAGACGAAAATAAACGCCCTGCACTTTGCCGCTGATAAAAACATGTTTGCGAACCAAGAAAAAAACCCCCTGTAGCAAACATCAAAAAAACCGGTCGCTTTCACTTAAAGTGTTTCCGTCCCGGACAGCCGCCATTAACACCATTTAACCCTGACCATAGGGCGCCGGCCGGCATAATATGGCAGCAAGAGGACTTTTCCAGCCATACAATTGAAGGAGGGTTGAACAATGCCAGAGGTGCCCCATGAATTTTTTACCGTGGAAACCTTGAGTACCTTCGGCGGGCTGGTCCTGTTTGTCTCCATGGTTACGGCCCTTTTAAAAACACCGGTCAAGGAACGCTGGGGAGACCGGGCCGTGCGGCCCCTGGCCATCCTGGTGGCCTTTTTAACCCAGCTGTTTGTGGTGGCCGTACGGGGCAACGTCACCCTGGAAACGGTGGGTTTGGCCCTGGCAAACGCCATTCTGGTGGCGGCAGCAGCCAGCGGTGCCCACGAATACCTGACGGACCCCCTGGCCCGGAAAAAGAGGCCGGAAGAAATAATTACCTGGCAGGAAAAAATTCGTTGACAAGGCTGGCCCTTCACCGGCAAAGAAGCGTGGCTAACCGCGATGTCAACCATTGCCGGCTTTCCCGGACAGGCCGGGTAATGCTTCAGCCACCTCCGGTTCCAGGCCGGACAAGAACCGGTTGGCGAAAAAGTAAGGGTCTGCCCAACCGGTTCAGCCAGGTAATGATCCCTGACACCGGCTGCCATATGCCTCCAGGAACCGGCTGAGGGACCGGTCATAGGTTTTTTCCACCTCCGGCGGGAAAAGGCAACCGGGCAGTTCCTGGTGCCGGCGATGGTAAGCAATACATTCACAGCATTTACCTTTCCGGGGACATGGCTCGTAGGTGCAGGTGCACTGCGCCTTATTTTTTTCCACATGACAATCCATCCTCATCCATCCCCCTACAAACCGGATATACTAACTTATTAATCCATCCGCGGACCGGAAAGATTGTGGGCTTCCCGGGGACAACTCCCCTATTATATTACTCCATCTCGCAATGCCTGGCAATCCCATTCCGGGCTTCTCTGACGCCCGTTACCGGGTCGGAGTTGCCGTGTCCCCCCGCAAACAAAATATCTGCCGGAATCAACCCGGCAGACGCTAAAAATCACTCCGGCATTGTCATCCCAAACAGTGCCGCCCCCAGGGCACCCACCAGCTGGGGATTGTCCGGCACCTGCAGGTCCGGCAGTCCCATGCGCTTAAGGCCCATTCTCCGGGAAAAATAGGCAGGCAAACCGGGAACGGCAGCCACACCGCCGGTGAAGACCACCGGCGGCTCAATGCCCGCACGGGCCAGCAGGTTTTGGGTGCGGTCGCAGATGGAATTGAGCACGGCCCGGGCCACTGCCCCTACGGGCTTACCGGCGGCTAGAAGGGACACCACCTCCGACTCGGCAAAAACGGTGCACATACTGTTCAGGGTCAGTTCCTGGCCGCTGGTGGAGGCGGCGGCCACTATTTCCTTCAGGGACAACCCCAGCCCCCGGGCCATTACTTCCAGAAATTTGCCCGTACCGGCGGCACAACGGTCGTTCATGATGAAATCTTCCACCCGGCCCCGTTCGTCCAACCGGATTACTTTGCTGTCCTGACCGCCAATGTCCAGGACGGTACGGCAGGAGGGAAACAGGTGACGGGCACCCAGGGCATGGGCTTTGATCTCGGTAATTAAACCGGTGGCGAAACCGGCCCGGGCGCCGTGACGGCCGTAACCCGTGGCCACCGCCTGCCGGAAAGAATGCACATCCCCAACCATTTCCCGTGCCCGCTCCAGGGGTCGGGGGCCACTGTCCATGATCGCGGCGGTCCTGATGGTTCCTTTGTCATCCAAAACAACAGTGGCAATGGTTCTGGAAC
Organism: Desulfofundulus thermobenzoicus; assembly: GCF_009428905.1. Classification (GTDB taxonomy): domain Bacteria; phylum Bacillota; class Desulfotomaculia; order Desulfotomaculales; family Desulfovirgulaceae; genus Desulfofundulus_A; species Desulfofundulus_A thermobenzoicus. The sequence continues at coordinate 36,175 of NZ_WHYR01000017.1, forward strand.
CAATGTCAATTCCCAAAAAGTCCATAGACACTTCGTCCTTTCCCAGGTGCAGAAAATCAGAACATCTTTTAAATACTGAAACCGGCTTGCCTGCCGGGTTTGCTGCCACAAGTTTTAACCCGGGCGCGGAACAATTCCTCCTGCGGGCTTGTCCATACGCAGGAACCGGTGGTTCTATGGTGTTAGCGCAGCATCTCCAGAAAAGCTTCCACCCGGGTGCGCAGCTGACCCGTATCCTCTTCACTGTAGTCGGTTTCCACCTTCAGCACCGGTATACCCCGCTCTTTCAGCGCCTTCTCCACGGCATAATACTCTACGGCATAACCGTGGCAGAACTGCAGGTTGTAGTAAATAACCCCGTCGGCCCGGTACTCTTTCACCAGGCGCAGGATATCCTCAATGCGGCCGGGGTTGGGAGTAAAACAGGAGCAGTTTATTTTCAGGTAACGTTCGGCCAGGGCCTGTAACTGCTCATCCAGTGTCCGGCCCGCTTCATCCACCTGGTGTTCAAAGAAACGGGTGCCGGTACAGGTTTCTTCGCAAACCACCGCCGCCCCGGCCGTCTCGATGATATGATGCAGCTTCCAGTTGGGGATGGCCATGGGGGTGCCGGTGACCAGAATGCGGGGCGCCCCGGGGGAAAATACCCCTTCCCCGGCGGCAATACGTGCTTCGGCTTCTGCGGCCAGAGCCTCCGTCTTTTCGATGAAGCGCCGGGGATCGTCATAGAAACTGACCTGGGTGACCAGCAGGACATCCTTACCGCTTACGGGGACCGGATCGGCCTTCCTGGCGGCGTACAGGCGCTCCAGGGTCCGGCGCAGCCGGTTCTGCAGTTGTATTTCCTCTGCCAGCCGCTCCGGCGTTACCCGGCGGCCGGTCAGTTCTTCCATTTTATCCAGGAACAGGCCCACCTCTTCCCTCCAGGCGACCAGATCCCGGGGGCGCTTCATCTGGGGCAGGTCCATAACATAAACGGGAGCAAAGTTGTTCAATACTTCCCAGGCCTTTTTCTTGCCATCGCAGGTGGTTTCCCCAATTAATAGGTCGCAGGACTGGAAATAGGGGCAGGTACCGCTCAAACGCGCTCCCACCGAAGCCTTGATCAGCGGGCAGAGGTTGCGGGGCAAAACCTTTTCCCCGTCGGGAATCCAGAACTGGGAGCCGCCGCAGAGACCTACGGCAATGGCCCCGGCGGCCCTGATGATCTCTACGGGTACAAAGACACAGAAGGCGCCGCAGACCTTGCCTCCCCGCCGGCGGTGCTCCACCAGTTCGGCAATGCGCAGGCTGTGGATTTCGGCCACCACCAGGTCAAAGTATTCCATGGCCCGGGGACGGTTGGGCTGCTTCAGGTAAACTGTTTCATAGACCAGGGGCAGCGCACCCGTCAGCTGGTCATGCTTTTCCAGGTCCATACCCAGGTCGGACCACATCTGGCGGTAATCGGTCATAAAATAGACCTCCTTAGCAGGTTCAGATATCAAAGAAGTTAGTTTAACTACGATTCCACAACAGACAAGAAGATTCCTTTATTAGACGAATACATTTTCTTTATGGGCAGGCTTTTGATAATAAAGACGATTAATCGGCTTTAAAAAAGAAAAAGCGGCCTGCATAGACCGCCGGAAAAGAACAATGTTACCGGTGGCAGGTATGTTCCCGGAATCTTAAAGCGATGATTTCCCCCTCACCCACGGCATACCGCCGGGGGAAAAATACCCGCCGTTCATCAACCCGCAATTTAAATTCTCCCGGACGTTTTTTGACTTTGCTGCTTTTGAGCTGCCCATTATCCCCCACTACCCCGGCCAGTACCGTCCCTCCAGGCTGCGGTACTGCACCGCCTCGGCCAGGTGGGCGGCTTCAATGACATCGCTGCCGGCCAGGTCGGCAATGGTGCGGGCCGTTTTCAGCACCCGGTCGTGGGAGCGGGCGCTTAAATGCATCTGCCGGAAAAAGGACGAGAGCAACGACCGGGCCTCCCGGCTCAGGGTGCAGTAACGGCGCACCTGGGCCGGGGTCATGCGGGCGTTGCAGGCAACACCGGAAGAGCCAAAGCGGCGGCGCTGGACCTCCCGGGCCCTCTGCACCCGCTTTTTTATTTCCGCCGAGGATTCCCCCGGTTCCCGGGCAGCCAGTTCTTCATAATCCACCCGGGGCACCTCCAGGTGAATGTCGATGCGATCTAAAAGCGGGCCGGATATGCGCCCCAGGTAGCGCTGGATCTGGTAAGGCGTGCAGGTGCACTGCCGCACCGGATCCCCCAGGTAGCCGCAGGGGCACGGGTTGGAGGCGGCCACCAGCATCAGACCGGCCGGGTAGGTCACCGCACCGCTGACCCGGGAAATGGTCACCACCCCGTCTTCCAGGGGCTGCCGCAGCGCCTCCAGCACATCCCGGTGAAATTCGGGCAATTCGTCAAGGAAAAGAATGCCGTGGTGGGCCAGGCTGATTTCCCCGGGACGGGGATAGCGTCCCCCTCCCACCAGACCGACAGCCGAAGCGCTATGATGGGGGGAACGAAAGGGCCTTTTGGTCACCAGGGGCGAGCCCGGTTTCAACAAACCGGCCAGGCTGTAAATCTTGGTAATCTCCAGGGCTTCCTCGAATGTGAGGTCGGGCAGGATACCCGGCAGGCGGCGGGCCAGCATGGTCTTGCCCGACCCGGGGGTGCCCACCATCAGCACATTGTGCCCCCCGGCCGCCGCCACCTCCAGTGCCCGGCGGGCGGCCGCCTGGCCGCGTACGTCGGCCATATCAGGCATGGCTTCCCCACAGGAATGGAGCAATGTATGTTCATCCACCGCAAAGGGCGTTATCTCTTCTTCCCCGCGCATAAAACGGCTCAGCTGCCCCAGGCTTTCCACCGGGTAAACCTGCATATCCCGCACCAGCGCCGCCTCGGCGGCATTATCCCGGGGCACCACCACCGCCCGGAAACCCTGTTCCCGGGCCACCAGCACATTGGGCAACACCCCGGTCACTTCCCGCAACTGGCCGTTCAGGGACAGCTCACCCAGAAATACAAAGCGGTCCACCATGGATTGTTCCAGTTGCCCGGTGGCCGTGAGAATACCCACCGCAATGGGCAGGTCGTATACAGGGCCTTCCTTGCGCAGGTCCGCCGGGGCCAGGTTTACCGTGATCCGCCTGGCGGGAAACTCAAAGCCGGAATTCTTCATGGCCGAGCGCACCCGGTCCCGGGACTCCCGGCAGGCCGCACCGGGCAGCCCCACCAGGTCGAAAGCAGGCAGGCCGTTGGATACATCCACCTCCACCCGCACCACCTGCCCGTCCAGCCCGTTAAGGGCGACACTTTTCACCATAGCCAGCATCGTTCATATCCTCCGGAAAAAGTGGGGATTGGGTTGTTTTAAATTTTTCGTCTGAATGCAACGGGTTTCCTCCCTGATACAGGAACTTTTTACCGCCGGAAGGAGATGGACCATTTTACGAATGGCAAAAAGCAGGGGAATATGTTATACTTCGTAAATAGGCAGGCTTTCCAATAAGTTAACCGGTACCGGGTACTGGTCATTAACTTGTTTAACCCGGCGACCGGTGTCTGACGACTGACGGCTATAATGACGGCTATAATAAGGAGGCAACTTTTATGTCTGAAGTGCTGGGCAAAATTGAAAAACCCGCCACAGATCAATACCGGGCGGGCAGGAAACTTTATCTCGTCCCTTTGCTTTATGTTCCCAAGGAGGTCCCGGAGGATTTCCAGCAAAAGGTCAACAGCTACTGGCAGCAGGTGGAACAGCAATTGAACAGCCTGGAGAGTAAAATGGGGGCCATCAAAAAGATCTACCACGAATCCCTGGCCGTGGGCGGGGATACGGGGTTGAGCCTGATTCAGAAGTTCCATGAGAAAAGCTACCAGATCATCAAGGAAAAATGCGACCGGGGGGCCAGCCTGCAGGCTACGGAAGATATGGAATTGTTCACTGAAGCCATGGACTGGGGCAACTGCCTGCAGGTGGTCATGAGCCAGAAAACTTTCGATACCATCAGTAAATTTTACCGGGAGGCCAGCGAAAAAAGATTTGCCCACATCTCCCGGCAGATCGAGCAAACCCTGGGGGAAGGCGAAACCGGAGCGCTTTTTATCCGGGAAGATCACGGGGTCCAGTTCCCTCCCGATGTGCATGTATTCTATGTATCACCGCCGGCCCTGGATGATATTCACCGCTGGTTCAGGGAACAGTTGAAATAAAAAGGAAGCAAAAAGCAGGAAAAAGCTACCTTCCTCACGAAAGATATGTTAATTCAGATGCCCGGCGGGGGGAGATGATTTTATGCCGGACTTGCGGCGACAGGGAAACGGCAGTTGTTGAGAAACACCGGGGGACGCTGGTCAGCGCCCGCAAGAACCCCACACTGAAAACTGCGCTATTTGTGGCCGGCCGCTGCAATACCTGACCCGGGGAAGACCTTTTTCCTGCAGTGTTTGTGGGAAAGAAGAGACGGGAAACGTTCATTGTCCCGGAGGCCATTACGTTTGCGAAGAATGCCACGGTAAAGGAAGCTTTGACGTTGTTTTAAACCTGGCCCTATCCTCAAAAAGCGCCGATCCCCTGGCGATAGCGGAGGAAATAATGGGAATAGCCCCCATCCCCATGCTGGGATGTGAACACGCCTGGGTAACTGCCGCTGCTCTTATGGCGGCCATTAAAAATCATGGCCAGATAAAGATAACGAACGAACAAATTACGGAGGCCGTGCGCCGGACTCAAAGGCAAGCCATTGGGGCCTTTTGCGGCCTGACCGGCGTTTGCGGCGTGGCCATAGGCGTGGGGGCTACCTTCAGTGTTATTCTGGACGCCGCCTGTCCGAAGGACCGGGAGACCGCCTCCACCATGCATGTTGTTTCCCGGGTGATAGAAGCCATCGCCAACGAAACCGGCCCCTGTTGTTGCAAAAATTTTGTGCGTAAGGCATTGGCCGTGAGTTCTCAGCTGGCCGGGGAATATTTGCAGATCTCTCTTCCCCATTCGGTGGAACCTGTTTGTCGGGATGGCCACCGCCATCCCCACGGCTGCCGGCAGGATAAATGCAGTTACTACCCCGGGCTGAAAAACGTGGACGGATAAAAGTCGTGCTATGCAAGCAAAAATATAATTTTAGGACAGGCTGTTGCCGGTGGGTGTAAATATCACGTTTTCCAAAAGATCTTACGCCTATGGATCAATGCCCAGATCCGGGGATCTTCCAAACCCAGACGCCAGACACCGATCCCCGGCAGTTTTTCCCGCCGCACCAGGGCCATTTTGGCGGCAAAGCTCCGGGCATCCTCAAACCACACAGTATGGCCCACGCCGTCTTCCCGGTAGGTATAGGTCCATTCCTGGGCCTGCTGATCATAGACCGGAGAAACACCGTGTTCGGCAGCCCGGTCCACAGCCTGTTGATAGGAGAGGGTTTCGGGCAGAGGAGCCTCTTCAGCCCAGTCGTAGCCGTAAACAGCCATACCCAGGCGGATTTTTTCCCGGGGGATCACCGTCAGGGCATAGGTTAAAACCCGCTGGACAAAACCAATGGAAGCCACTGGCCCCGGGGTGGCAAAATGTTCATCATAGGCCAGCAGGTATACCTGGTCGCTAACCGCACCCAGCTGCGGATAGCTGAAGGCGCCGGAAAAGGGATGGCGGGGATTGTCTTCCAGTTCGGCAGGGACGGAAATGGTTGTTAGAAATCCTTCCGGCTTCAATACCCGGTAAAGATCGGTCATAAAACGGGTTAGAAAGGGCCGGTCTTCCGGCGGAACAAATTCAAAGTCAATGTTTATACCCGCATACCCGGTGCGCCGGAGCATATCGGCAATGCTGTTAATCAGCGTCCGGCGAAGCTCGTCATCGGTCAGCAGCACATGAATCAGTGAACGGTACTGCGGGCTGGCGTAGTTGTGAATAATGGCCAGTACGGGCAGGTTTAACCGGCGAATCAAGTTTAAAGAACGGGGATCGGATTGATCGGCCAGCCCGCCTTCCCGGGTAACCCCGTACCAGAAGGGAATGAGAAAGGTAATCTGCCGTCCGTGTGCCTGCAGGCCGGTAAAACCCGGGGGATCGGTGACATAATACCAGTTGTTTTCGAATGATCCCGGATAACGCCATCTGTTCACGGAAAACCCTCCGGACTTTCATGTTTTTACCATATGTTATGGCCGCAGGTATTGAACAGTGACATTGGATGAAAAGTTAATAACCGGTACCACTCATTAGCTGCCCTGTCAATATGGAGTGCAAACTCTACCAGCCCCGGGCACTGTATTTTTCAGCCGCCAGCCTGCGGGCGGTGACCTTTTCCGGCCCGGTCAGTGAAGACGGCACCAGCTCTATGTTGAAGGACTCGGCAAAACCACGGGCTACGGCCCGCCAGACCTGTTATAGCCGGGGGCTGCCGGCAGAACCCGGTCCAGGGCCGTGGCCTTTGCTGAAAACAGGTTTTTCGCCCGCCGGCGCACAGCCTCCGAGGGAAAGGAAAGGACGGCAAACAATTTTTCCTCATCCAGGCTGAGCAGTATTGAGCCGTGCTGCAGGATGGTATCATGCTGGCGGACCTAGGCGCTGCCCACCAGTTTTTTCCCCTCTACCGCCATCTCATACCAGGCACATGTTAAAGTTTAATCACCGGATTTCGTACAACAAAAGGGGGAAAGGCCATTGGGTCAGATAACAAATAAAACCGGGCTAGCCCTGGATAGTAGATTAAAAAAGCTTCCTCAAAACCGTTTAAAAAAGTTGCAAGATTACTTATCCGGGCAAAAGGACATTGTTGCCGTTTACCTTTTTGGATCCTTTGGTACCGGCTATCAGCACAACTACAGTGACATTGACCTGGGTATCGTGTTTTCACCCCAATCCCTCCCGGATCTAAACCGGGAACTGACCCTGGAAGCAGATATTGCTTTAATTCTGGGTAGAGACGATATAGATCTGGTCAATCTAAACCGCGCCGCCTTAGCACTGCGTTACCGGGCCGTATCCCAGGGAGTGATTATTTATGAGGGGGACGGCACCGCCGCAAGTGATTTTTTAGAGAATACATACCGGCTTTACGGCGATTACCAGATTGACCTTAACCGGTATTACCGGGAATACCGCAAAGCACTGCAGGAGGCCTATTTCAATGGTGGATCGTAACATTTTAATGTCCAAACTGGCCTACATTGAAAACGGTCTTTCTCACCTGGAATGGCTGCAGAAAACACCCGAAAGGGATTTCCTGGGAAACGGTATATTCACCGGAGCTGCCAAATATTATCTTCAAACATGCATTGAAGCCATGCTGGATATAGCCAATCATATTATCGCCCGCCAGCGCTACCGGCCGCCGGAAAACTATGTTGATGCCCTGCGTATTTTAGGTGAACATGGTATTTTACCTGCGGAACAATTACCCGTTTTTTTCCGCATGGCCCGTTTCCGCAACCGGGTAGTCCATCTTTACCATGAAGTAGATAACCGGGAGGTATACAAAATCCTGCAAACCGGCCTTAATGACTTTAGAACATTTATCCAGGCAATAGTTACCCATTTTTTACCATCCAACCATTAAACAACCCCGCGGCAGGGAACTCGGACAAAGGGAGCGGCAAGTTTGCCTTAACGGTTGATGCCCAACTTGCAGGGCTGAGCATGAAAAACGTCACTTCCTCTTAAAAAAAACAGGGACAGGGGAAATAGTAAATAAAACCATCTCCTCTGTCCTGGAACCTGAGAGTTTCATTTCCCTTTTTCCGGAAAACTTGCCCCGTCGGTGTTCCTCCCGGGGGAGGAAGCTCTCCAGAGGTCCGTCCAGCTGCTCCACCTCTACTATATGTTTTAACGGCAACGGGTATTCTCACAAATAACTTAATGCATCCGGTTTATTACCTTATTGCTGCCCGGTTAAAAGGCGTTCCGGATGTGTTCCAAGCGCTCCAGACGCTGCCCGGGGCCGTATTTCAAGGCCAGCACGTCGAAACGCAGCGGTCCTATGTGCCCGCCGGCGGCCGCCAGGTAGTGGCGGGCCGCCAGGCGCAATTTGGCCTGTTTTTGCCGGCCCACGCTTTCCTGGGGCAGGCCGAAGCTGTCCGTGCTGCGGCAGCGCACTTCCACAAAGACCATTGTGCGGCCATCCAGGGCGATAATATCTATTTCTCCCGCCGGGCAGCGAAAATTGCGCTGAACCAACCGGTAGCCCTTGGAAACCAGGTAACGGGAAGCATCGTCTTCTCCCCTGCGGCCCAGGGTTTTCCGGTGCATGGTCAATACAATCACCCCTAACGGACGGGATTAAATCACATCATTTTACCGGCAATGAACCATTGGTCGCAGGGTGGTCCTCACTGACAACGGGACAACAAAGCAGGCCGGCAAATGCAGGCAAATTGGCAAATCCTATCCGGCGGGAATCAGCTTCTTCTCCTGCAGGTATTCCATGAGCATTTTGGCCGTGTTGCCGGTAATCTTCAGGCAGTTGCGCAGGTGCTCCGGGGTGTCGAAGGGATGAGGATTCAGGGAGCGGCAGCAGGTAGCCCCGAACTTTTCCTCAAAGCGGTCGTGAAAACCCCTGGTCAGGTCATAAGTCCGGTAACGGTCCCCCTGGTGATCCGTACGGCCGGTTAAAAGACCCAGGATCATGGCCGATGCCGTCAGCGCCCCGCACATACAACCGGCGTGTCCCAATCCGCCGCCCAGGCCGGTGGTCAGGCGCACCAGATCCCGCTCCACCCCGGGAACCGCCATTTCCCGGAAGGTTAGAAAAATGGACTCGGCGCAGTTGTAGCCCTCCCGGAAATAGTTCCCCGCTTTATTTCTGGCTTCCAGGGCCAGGTTTTCCGCCATTTCAATCACTCCATTCCTGTAAGGTAATCATTAAAATTCTCCAGGATATTTTCTTTTCCCTTTCCGGATTAATAAATTATTCACCGGCACATGGACAGGAAGAATCCGGAAAGATAAAGGCATATAATATACCACAGCAGAAATGGGAGTTCCCCATGGGAGCATCCGTTCCCACCGTAAAGCATGCGAATCTTTTTGAGCCGGAGGATGATTCCCGGATCAGCGTTACCGGATGCGTTCTCTTTAAGCAGCCCGTGTCAAGGAACCGTCCCCTGACACACCTGACACAACTGCAAATGTGTCAAAGAACCGTCCCCTGACACACCGTCCCCTGACACACCTGAAGAACCGTCCCCTGACACACTGCGGAATTTTTTTAAGGGAGAGTTGTACAGATGGATATGCCCACCGGACGTTATACCCATAAGGGACCGGGGGAAAGTAAGATCCCGTCGGGTACCACCTACCGGAACTATCCGGTGGATATGGTTTATTTCCCCGGGCAATACACCGGCAATCAGGGAGCCTATACCCCCGTCACCGCCAGACCCCTGCCCCCGGAACTGCTGCGTTTGCGGGGCATCTCCGCCCGGAACATGCAGGAGCACTATAAGCTTTACCAGGGATATGTGCACAAAACCAATGAAATCCGTTCCCTTTTACGTACGGTGGACCGGGCCACGGCCAACGCCACCTACAGTCCCCTGCGGGCGTTAAAGGTGGAGGAAAGTTATGCCACCAACGGAGCCAAACTGCACGAACTGTATTTCGGCAACCTGGGCGGTCCGGGCGGGCGGCCCGCTCAAGACCTTTACGATTTCATTGTGCGCAGCTTCGGCTCCTATGAAGCCTGGGAAACGGATTTCAAAGCCTCCGGCCTGGCCGTACGGGGCTGGGCCACCCTGTCCTTTGATCCGGACGACGGTTTTTTACACAACTATTCCATGGACGCCCACAACGCAGGGCTGGTGGTCCATATGATTCCCCTTCTGGTGATGGATGTTTACGAGCACGCCTACTACATGGACTACGGCACCGACCGTAAGGGCTACATTGAAGCCTTTTTCCAGAATATCGACTGGGCGGCGGTTGAGGCCCGCTTGCACGCTTTGAAACACTGACGGTGACTGGGCCAGTATCCATAGGAGTAACGGCTTTGCTGACGCGAAAATGAAGATAAAAAAGACGGCCCCCCGAACAGCGGGGACCGCCTCTTTTTTTATACCCGCATTCTCAATGCATAAAGAACGAATGGGCGGCCGTATTGATCACTTCCGACAGCGGGCCGGGGTAGATACCGATGATCAAGGTGGCAATCATGGCCACGATGAGGGTGACGGCCACCGGGGCGCTCACATGGATGGGTGAACCGTCCAGGGGCTCATCCCGGTACATGACCAGGGCCACCCGCAGGTAGTAGTAAACCGAGACCATGCTCATGATCAGGCCGATGAAGGCCAGCCACAGGTAGTTGTCCACAATGGTCTTGAAGAGGTAGAACTTGCCCACAAAGCCCGCCAGGGGCGGGATGCCGGCCATGGAAAGCATGGAAATGACCATCACCGCCGCCATCAATGGCGAGCGCTGGCTCAAGCCCGCATAGTCCCGGATCTCGTCACTGCCGGTGACATTGTAGAAGTAGGTGGCCACGGTAAAGGCGCCGATGGTGGCAAAGACGTAGAGGAAGGCGTAGAACATGACGCCCTTGATCCCCGATTCGCTGGCGGTGACCAGACCCACCAGGATATAGCCGGCCTGGGCGATACTGGAGTAGGCCAGCAGCCGCTTGATGTTGGTCTGCGGAATGGCCACCAGGTTGCCCACAATGATGGTGATGGCCGACAGTACCGCCACCAGCATGGTCCAGTGGGCCCAAACACCGGGCAGGGCGGTCACAAAGACCCGCAGCAGGATGGCAAAGGAAGCGGCCTTGGAACCCACGGCCAGGTAGGAAGTCACCGGGGTGGGCGCCCCTTCGTAAACGTCGGGCGTCCACATGTGGAAGGGCACGGCTGAAATCTTAAAGCCCAGCCCGGCCACCAGCATGGCCAGCCCGAGGATGAGCGCCGGCACGGGATTCACGGCCACGGCCTGGCCCACCTCGGAAATGGTCACGGACCCGGTAACGGCGTAAACCAGGCTCAAGCCGTAAAGGAGCACCGCCGAAGACATCCCCGCCAGCAAGATATACTTGATGCCCGCCTCCACCGATTTGCTTTCCGTGCGTTTAAAGCAAACCAGCACGATAAAAGCGATGGTCATCAACTCCAGCCCCAGGTAGAGGGTGATGAAGTCACCGGCCGATGCCAGCACCATCATGCCCAGGGTGGCGAAGAGGAGCATGCTGTAATACTCGCTCTGGTCGCCCATGTCATCCACAAAGCGCATGGAGCCCAGAACCACCAGAAAGGCCGCCGTCAGGAAGGTAATCTTGAAGAAGATGGCGTACTGGTCCACCACAAACATGCCCTCGTAAAGGGAGCCCTGATTGTTCCAGCCGGAAATGGTCAGCCCCAGCACTCCCAGAAGGCCCAGGGCCGTCACCCAGCCCAGGCCGTGGCGGGATTCTTTGGGAATGATCAGGCCCAGAATGAGCACCCCCAGGCCCAGGATGGAAAGGGCTATTTCCGGTATCAGCAAGGAAAGATCCACATTCATTTAGAAATCCCCCCTAACTGGAGCGCGCCGCTGATCTGGGCCATCAGCGGTGCAACACCGCTGTTGACCATATCGAAGAGCAGGAAGGGGAGCAGGCCGCCCACCACCAGCACGGTGCCCAGCACGGCCAGGGGCACCAGTTCGGGACCCTTGATATCCTGCAGGTGATCGTATTCAGACCGCGGCGGTCCAAACAGGGTGTTGGCGCCGGCCCGCAGGGCATACAGGGCGGTGATGATGATCCCGGCGATGGCCACCACGGCCAGACCGCCGTATACCTGGAAGGAGGCTACGAAAATGGTGAACTCCGGAACAAAGCTCACCAGCCCCGGCAATCCCAGGGAGGCCAGGGCCGCCAGCATGAAGGCCACGGCAATGCGGGGCACCTGCCGGGCCAGGCCGCCCATGTCGGGAATCCACCGGGTGTGGGTCTTCTCGTAGATAAAGCCGATGGTGGAGAAGAACAGGGCCGCCATCACCCCGTGGCCAAACATATTGGCCACCGCCCCGTTGAGTCCGATGACGTTCAGGGAAGCCACGGCCAGGAGCACGTAGCCCATATGACTGACGGAGGAATAACCAACGATGTATTTTAAGTCCTTCTGGGCCAGGGCGGCCATGGCTGCATAGGCCACTCCGGCCACACCCAGCACGGCAATGACCGGTGCCCAGAACTTGGCCCCCACCGGGAGAACAAAGAGGGCGATGCGGATCAAGCCGTAACCGCCGATTTTCTTCAATACACCGGCGTGAATCATACTCACCGCCGTGGGAGCGCCGGCGTAACCGTCGGGCGACCAGGAGTGGAAGGGCCACATGGAAAGCAGCGAGCCGAAACCGAAAAGCATCAGGGCAAAGAGCCATTTCTGGTCGAAATCACTCAAGCCCCGGGCAGCCTGAGCCAGGCCGGTGAAACTCATGTCCGGCGCCCCGTTGATGGCCACCGTCTTCATGAACAGGGCAATCACACCCACCAGCAGGAAGGCCGAACCGATCAGGAGGTAGATGGTCAGCTTCATACCGGCGTATTCCTTGGTCACCCGTTTGGTGCTGCCCCAGATGATCACCAGGATGTAAATGGGGATGACCACCACTTCGTAGAAAAGCAGGAAGATGAACAGGTCCTGGGCGATGAAGGTGCCCATCACACCGGTAATCAGCAGCAGCAGCAGGATGAAGAAGTCCCGCGGCCGGTGATTCACGTTCCAGGAGGAAAACACCGCCGAAAAACCAATGAGGTTGGTCAGCAGCAGCATGGGCAGGCTCAAGCCGTCCACGCCCAGGAAGAAGGTTACCCCCAGGTCCTCAATCCAGGGTATTTGCTGTACAAACTGCAGCCCCCCGGCGGACTGGTCATAGGCAAAGTACACAAACAGGGACAGGGCCATGGAGATAAAGGTGCCCACGGCGGCGATGCATTTGATCAGCAAATGCTCCTCCCGGGGAATGAAGGTGAGGATCACCGCCGCCGCCACCGGAGCCAGCAGAATGGTTAGCAATACGGGGAAGCCGTCCATTTATTTCACACCCCCCATGATCAGGCCGGCGGCCGAAGGACCGGTGAAGGCCAGGGCAATGACCACGGCCAGCACTCCCAGGAAGAAAACCAGGGCGTAGTTCTGCAGCCGGCCCGTATTGGTCACCCGCAAACCCTCGCCGAAGAGGCAGGTCAGGTGGCCCAGACCGTTGACGATAATGCCGTCCACCACATAGATATCGAAGAGGTAGAACAGTTTGGCCGCGCCGTCAATGATGGTATGGTTGAACCAGAGGTAAATTTCGTCAATGTAATACTTGTTGTAAAGCAGGGTGTAAAGGCCGTGGAAACGCCGGGACAGTTCCTTCGCTTTAACCTTTGCTTTATCCACATAGTAAAGCTGGTAGGCGAGGTAAATGCCCAGCACGGCCAGCACGATGGAGCCGATCATCACCCAGTAGTTGGGTTCGCCGTGGTGGGGATGGCCGAAGAAAATCCACTGGCTCCATACATTGGCCCAGGGGGTGCCCACCAGGCCGCCCACTGCGGAAAGAACAGCCAGGATAATCAGCGGCACGGTCATCACCGGGGGCGACTCCTGGGGATGGTTTTCCGGATTTTCTTCGCCGAAGAAAGTAAGGAAAATCAAACGCCACATATAAAAGGCGGTCAGGAAGGCGGTAAAGGCCGCCATGGCAAAGAGCACGTAGTGACCGCTGGAAAGGGTTTGGGCCAGGATTTCATCCTTGCTCCAGAAACCGGCAAAGGGTGGAATGCCGGCAATGGCCAGGCCGCCGACCACAAAGGTCCAGCCGGTGATGGGCATTTTCTTGATCAGCCCGCCCATTTCCCAGATATCCGCCTTATGGTGCAGGGCCACCAGTACGCTGCCGGCGCCCATGAACATGAGGGCCTTGAAGAAGGCGTGGGTCCACATGTGGAATAAACCGGCGGACATGCTGCCCACCCCCAGGGCCAGCATCATGTAGCCGATCTGGCTGACGGTGGAGTAGGCCAGGATACGCTTGATCTCCCGCTGGGTGATGGCGATGGTGGCGGCAAAGAGGGCCGTAAAGCCGCCGGTGACGGCCACCAGTTCCATGGCGCTGGGCACCTCATGGAACAGGAACATCACCCGGGCCACCAGGTAGACACCGGCCACCACCATGGTGGCGGCGTGGATCAGGGCGCTGACCGGGGTGGGACCCTCCATGGCGTCGGGCAACCACACGTGCAGCGGAAACTGGCCCGACTTACCGATGGGCCCGATGAACACCAGCACCGCAATCAAACTGAGCATACCAAAGGTGGTATACTGCTCAAAGTGCGGAATCTTTTCCGCCAGTTCGGCCAGGTTCAATGTCCCGAAGATGATCTGCAGGGACAACAGGCCCAGCAAAAGGCCGAAGTCGGCAATCCGGCAGGTGACAAAGGCTTTCTTGGCCGCTTCCCGGGCCGAGATCTTATGGGTGTAGAAACCAATCAGCAGGTAGGAACAGAGGCCCACCAGTTCCCAGGCCACAAACATTTCCAGCAGGTTGCTGGAAATGGCCAGCAGGAGCATGGAGGCGGCAAACAGGGATACATAGGAGAAGAATACGGAAAAGCCGGGATCCCCTTCCATGTAGCCGATGGCGTAAATAAAGATCAGGGAGGCCACCATGGAGACCATGAAAATCATCATGGCCGAAACGGGATCCAGCTGCACCCCCACGTCTATGTTTAAACCAGGCATGGAAAACCAGCGGGCGGCGTAGACCAGGGGTTTTTCCATAAACTCCGGGCTGGTAAAAACGCCGTAGGCGGCAAAGGCAGAGACCACAAAGGCCCCCACTATTCCCGCCACCGCCGTTAAGGCACTGAGCATGGGCCAGGGCCTGGTGAAAAAGACGATAATCACGAAGGCCAGGGCGGGCAGGAACGGCACCAGCCAGGCGTGCTGCATGGCAAACTCTACCATCTTCGTTCAACACCTACCTTTACATGAAATCCTACCACTTGAGCCAGTCAAAGTCGTCCAGGTTGACCGATACCTTATTCCGGTAGATGGCAATGATAATGGCCAGGCCGACCCCCACCTCGGCGGCAGCCACCGTGATCACAAAGATGGCAAAGATCTGCCCGATGAAAAGGGTGGGGGTGACAAATTTGCTGATGGCCACCAGGTTGATATTCACCGCATTGAGCATCAACTCAATGCAGATAAGCACGGCTATGGCATTCTTTTTGGCCAGTACGCCAAAAAGGCCGATACCGAACAGCAGCGCCGAAAGAACCATATAATGGGTGAGACTAATCGTTGTGAGCATCGGCCTTTACCTCCTTGGCCAGAATCAGGGCACCCACCAGGGCCACCAGCAGGAGTATTGCCGCCACTTCAAAGGGTATGACATATTTGCTCAGGAGCAATTCGGCAATGTTCTCCACTGTTTTCTCCGGTACGGCCGCCACCTGGCCCACCCACCGGGTGGTGGCGGAAAGATAGCCGCTGGCCACAATTACCAGGGCCACCACGCCAGCCGCCACGACGGTCTGGCTGTTGAAAAGGTTGGTGCTGCCCATATCGCCCCGCTGAATGAGCATGATACCGAAGACCACCATGATGCAAACCGCGCCGGCATAGACCAGCACCTGCACCGCAGCCAGGAAGTCGGCGTCCAGGGTCAGGAACAACCCGGCCATGGCTATAAAGCATACCGCCAGCCAGAGGACCGAGTGGACAATGTTTTTCAGCATGACCACCAGGAGGGCCGATCCCAGGACCGTGGCGGCCAGGAGATAAAAGGCGGCAACCATCCAGATACTGCTGTCCATCATTCACCCTCCTTACCGGGAGCCTTGCCGGCGGCCACTTCCGCCCGGGCGGATCTGGCTTTGGCCGCCGCCGGGCTCCCGGCAGCGGTTTCGGCCGGCTCCTCATCGGGAATCACTTCCGGAGCAGGACGGTCCACCAGCACCAGGCGCACTTTACCCCGGTAATACTGGTTCATATTGATTACATGGCTGAACTTAATGGCGTCCTTGTTACATGCTTCCACGCACAGGCCGCAAAACAGGCAGTACTCAATGCGCATGACATATTTGGTGAGATACTGCTTTTTTCCCACTTTTTCTTTGGTGATCTGAATTACTTTGTTTGGGCAGGCATTGGCACACAGACCGCAGGCAATGCATTTATCCACATCCAGTTGAAAGCGGCCGTGGTAACGGGCCGGCAGGGGTATCTTTTCCTCGGGATACTGCACGGTCACCTTCCTGGTGAAAAGTTCCTTCCAGGTGATGGCCAACCCCTTCAACAATCCTTGTCCAAACATCTCATCACCACCCTATCGCCCGGTAGATATACATACCTATCCCGGTAATAAAAATGTTGGCCAGGGAAAGGGGCACCAGCACCTTCCAGCCGAAGCCCATCAACTGGTCAACCCGGATCCGGGGATAGGTCCAGCGCAACCACATGAAGACGAAAATCAGGGCGTAAACCTTGATGAAGAACCAGAACCAGGAGGGCAGGAAAGTCCAGCCGAAGGGAGCCAGCCAGCCGCCCAGGAACATGATGGTGGCCATGCAGGAGATGACCATCATACCGCCGTATTCCGCCAGCATGAACATGGCATAACCCATGCCGCCGTACTCGGTATAAGGGCCGGCAATGATCTCCGATTCCCCTTCCACCAGGTCGAAGGGCGTCCGGTTGGTCTCGGAAATTCCGGCAATGAAGTAGATCAGAAAGGCCAGGGGTTGAGCCAGGATAAACCAGGACCCCTTCTGGGCATTGACAATCTCATTGATGTTCAGGGTGCCGGTGAGCATGATTACTCCCAGCAGGGCCAGCACCAGGGGCAGCTCATAACTGACCATCTGGGCCACCACCCGCATACCCCCCACCAGGGAGTATTTGTTATAGGAAGACCAGCCACCCATCCAGAAGATGATGGTGGACAGGGACCCCACAGCCAGCACGTAAAAGACACCGATATTCATATCCATGGGAGCCATCCCCTCCCCCCAGGGAATGACCGCAAAGGCCATCATGGGAGGAACAAAGACCAGGAGGGGGGCGGCCAGAAAGACCAGTTTATCCACCCGCCGCGGGATGATAATCTCCTTGGCCAGCAACTTCACCACGTCGGCCACGGTCTGCAGCAAACCCCTGGGGCCGACCCGGTTCGGTCCAATGCGGCACTGGATGTAGGCGCACACTTTCCGTTCCATGTACACCAGCCAGATCACATTGAGGGAGACAAAGATAATGACGGCCACCAGCTTCACCAGCATGACAATAAAGTCACCGGCCAGGGGGGGTACGCCGGCATCGGCCAGGATGGCCCGCAAGCCCGCGGCTATACCGGTAAAAATATTTTCACCCATGCCTCTTCTCCCCTAACTCCATGTTTTTAACAATCCACTTCGCCCAGCACAATATCTATACTGCCCAGGATGGCGATCACATCGGCAATCTTCCAGCCCACCAGCAGTTCACCCAGGTAGCCCAGGTTGATAAAGGAAGGCCGCCGGAAATGCACCCGGTAGGGTTTGGGGCTGCCGTCGCTGACCACATAAGCCCCGAAAACACCCTTGGAGCTCTCAATTTCCGCGTAGGCTTCCCCGGCCGGGGGCTTGATCACTTTAGGTATTTTTGCCAGAATAGGTCCTTCCGGCAGTCCCTCCACCGCCTGCCGGATAATCCGGACCGACTGGCGCATTTCCTTAATCCGGCAGACAAAGCGGTCGAAACAGTCGCCGTTTTTACCCAGGGGCACTTCAAAATCAAACCGGTCGTAAACACTGTAGGGACGCACCTTGCGCAGATCGTAGGGCACACCGCTGCCCCTCAAAGTGGGACCGCTGAGGCTGTAATTGATACCCGTCTGCGGGTCAATGATCCCCACATATTTGGTCCGGGCCTGGAATATCTCGTTACCGGTGATCAGGCCGTCATATTCATCGCAACAGGACGGGAAATCCCTCAAAAACTGTTCCAGCATCGGGAAGAACTCCGGCGGCAAATCGTCGGCCACCCCGCCGATGCGGAAATAGCTGAAGGTCATGCGCGAGCCGGAAACCATCTCCAGCAGATCCAGTATCCGCTCCCGTTCCCTGAAGGGATAAAAGACGCCGGTAACCCCACCGATATCCATACTGTAGGTGCCTATGGCCACCAGGTGGCTGGCTATCCGGGACAGCTCGCCCACAATCACCCGGATATACTCGGCCCGCTCGGGTACCTCTATGCCCATTAACTTTTCCACCGCCGCCACATAACCCCAGTTCATCAACATGGAAGCCAGGTAATCCATCCGGTCGGTGTAGGGAATCACCTGGGTGTAGGTCCTGGCCTCGGCCAGCTTTTCAATACCCCGGTGCAGGTAACCCGGCACGGAGGTGGCCTTGACCACCACTTCGCCGTCCAGTTCCAGGATGATACGGAAGACGCCGTGGGTACTGGGGTGCTGGGGTCCCATATTCAGGACGTAAGTTTGTGTTTTCATGCACCACACCTCTTAAACCCGATAATCGTGGCCACTCACTCCTCCCGGCCGCCTTCCCACTGGAAGTCCTTGCGCAGGGGATGGCCCTGAAAGCTGTCATCCAGGAGGATGCGGGTGGGATGGCCGGGATAACCGGTGAAGTTGATACCGAGCAAATCGTAAACCTCCCGCTCCTGCCAGGCGGCCCCGCTCCACAGGGGGCACAGGGAAGGCACCGCCGGGTTTTCCCTGTCCTCCACTTTCACCTTAACCATCAAAGTGTGATTGCGGGTAAGGGAAACCAGGTTGTATATCACCATAAAATGATCTTTAAAATCCACCGCCGTCAGGTTGGTCAGGTAATCAAAGCAGTAGTCGGGATTATTTTTCAACTCGGCCATCAAAGGTACCAGATCACCGGCCGGCACCTGCAGCATCCCTTCCCCGGCCACTTCCACACCGGGAAACTTTTCCTTCAATCTTTCCATCAATTCAGCGGATAGTTCATAATTAGCCACGGGGCAGGGTCACCACCTTGGGATTTTTGATCTTGTCCCGTAACATCAAAAAGCCCTCAATAATCGCCTCGGGCCGGGGCGGGCAGCCCGGCACGTAAACATCCACCGGCACCAGTTTATCCACCCCGGGCACCACGTGGTACGAATCCACAAAGGGTCCTCCCGAAATGGCACAACTGCCCACGGCAATCACCCATTTGGGCTCGCTCATCTGTTCATAAAGGCGCAGCACAAAGGGGGCCGCCTTTTTGGTCACCGTTCCGGCAACGACCATCACGTCCGCCTGCCGCGGGGATCCCCGGGCCACTTCGTAGCCGAAACGGGAAAGGTCAAAACGGGAAAAGTTGGCGGCCATTAAAGCCTCGATGGCACAGCAGGCCAGGCCGAAACCCAGGGGCCAGAGGGAATGGGCCCGGGCGATGTTCAGGAGCTTTTCCAGGGGAGCCAGGTAGATCAGGCGCTTTACTTCATTGACCACTGCCGGGTCGCTGGTTAACTGCTCTACCGGATGGGTAGCCTTTGTCACTTCCATTCTAACGCTCCTTCCTTCCAGGCATACCAGAGGCCGACGACCAGGATGAAGATGAAAATAATCATCTCAATGAAGGCAAACAACCCCAGGCTCTGGAACTTTACGGCCCATGGATAGAGGTAAATGGTTTCCACGTCAAAGATTACAAACAGCAAGGCGTAAAGAAAGTAACTGGTTTTGAACTGCACCCAGGTGGGCCCGATGGTGTCCACACCGCACTCGTAAGGTTCATATTTAGCCCCTAAAGCCCGGCGCGGGTGAATGAGAAAACTGGTGGCCAGACCGCCACCGCCTACCAGCAGGCCGCCGATTAAAAACAGCAATACCCCCGTCCATTCCGAAAGCATCCCCCATCTCCCCCCTTTCCCTGTTAATAATACGCTAAAAACGGGACACAACAGCCCGCACGCCCGCCAGCGTAAAGGTTTGTGAATTCTGTAACTCCCCGGCACAAAAACAATGGTTGGTCTTGAGCCGGGGTTAGTTCATGCCCCCATGGACGTTCGTTTGCCCGGTAATCATCTAATCGTCAAACGAATCCCCGTTAGTGGCTCCCGGGGCATGACAATCCAAAAGCTTTTTTACCGGTTGAAAACCGCTCCGGTGTATGGGACAGGGCCCCCAGCGGGCCAGAGCTTCCAGATGGGATGGGGTGGGATAACCCTTATGACTGTCAAAGCCATACTGCGGGTAAATCTGATGAAAAGCCTGCATGAGATGGTCCCGGGTTACCTTAGCCAGTATGGAGGCAGCAGCTATGGAAGCGCTCACCGCATCCCCACCCACCAGCGGTTGCTGGTCCACGGGCATATCCAGCATATGCCGGCCGTCCACCAGCAGGTACTGGGGCATTAAAGACAGACCCCTTACCGCCCGGCGCATGGCCAGCATTGATGCGTGGTGAATATTCAACAGCTGAATTTCCTGCACAGTGGAAATACCCACGGACCAGTCCAGAGCCATTTTTTTAATCTCTAATGCCAGGATTTCCCTCCGGGCCGGGGGCACCTTTTTGGAGTCGTCCAGTCCCCATAAAGGGGCGCGGGGAGGCAAAATTACCGCCGCCGCCACCACCGGACCGGCCAGGGGGCCCCGCCCGGCCTCATCCACCCCGGCCACCATGGTGATACCCCGGGCGTGCAGCTCATCCTCAAAACTGTAGAGGGTGTTGAGGTGCTCACGCTGGCGCAGCCGGCGGTTCCTCTTCCGGTAGATACTATCCAGCAGCCTGCGCACTCCCGGGCGGCCATCGCCGGCCATGGCCGCCAGCAATTCCTCCGGCGGTTCCCCCCGTGCTTCCAGCAGGCGTTTTATTTGCGGCAGGGTAAGCCGTTCAATGTCCACGACCGGAGCCTTCCGAAAACAAATTAATACTTTAAGATAGAATTTTCGCGGTGCAGACCTAAATCCCTGCTCCAGTAAAAGATTTTTCTAATGGAAAATTAGCCGGTAAGATGGGAAAAACCGAGTAATCAGCCACAGGGTTCGTCCAGAGTAACCCGCCCCAGCTTCCCTGCGCGAAATTCCTTTAACAGATGAATGGCCGCCCGTCCGGTGTCCGGCACTCCCCCGGCGCCCAGCAATCCCCGGCGCCGGGCGATCAGTTCCAGCACTTGCCGGCCATGGGCCGGCACTTCTTCCAGCCGATAACGTTCCATTAACGGACGGGGGCAATGCTCTTTCAACCAGCCGACCAGCCAGGCGGCCACATCCTCCACATCAAAGACTTCTTCTTTAATGGCACCGGTGACCGCCAGTTTTAAAGCTATCTGGCGATCGTCAAATTTGGGCCAGAGTACCCCCGGGGTATCCAGCAACTCCACCCCCCGGGCCAATCGGATCCACTGCTGCCCCCTGGTCACTCCGGGGCGGTTGCCGGTACGGGTAACCCGGCGGCCCACCAGGGCATTGATAAAGAGGGATTTACCCACATTGGGTATGCCCACCACCATGCAACGGGGGGAACGGGGACGGCGCCCCCGGGACACCAGGGCCTGTATTTTGCCGTTGCTCAATTCCTCCACCAGGAGCGGCACTTCCCCCAAACCCTTTCCCGTGGTGGAATCCACGGCTATGGCCGGCGTCCCCCGGATGGAAAACCATTCCAACCAGCGCAGGGTCACCGCACCATCGGCCAGATCCGCCTTATTCAACACCACCAGCCGGGGCATATGCCCCAGGATTGCGGCTATCTGCGGGTTCCGGCTGCTGACCGGTATGCGGGCGTCCAGGAGCTCGATAACCACGTCCACCAGCTTCAGGTTTTCCCGCAACAGACGCCTGGCCCTGGCCATATGACCGGGGTACCACTGGATATGCACATTAAATCACCACCACTGCCGCTCAATAAGGGAACCGTTTTATTCCCAATGGTTCCAATCCCCCGGACGGCGACAGTAAAAAGGGCATAAACAGCTGGCCGGGCGCATTGGTAAGCCCCCATCAGGCACTGCCGTCCCTGCTTTTAATGCAACAGACGGATGCGGTCCAGGGGCCAGTAAATGAGCACTGCTTTGCCGATAATATACTGCTGGGGCAAATACCCCCATATCCGGCTGTCATCACTGTTGTTACGGTTGTCTCCCAGCATCAGATAGGAACCGGACGGCACTTTTACCGGGCCGAAATCGGCAAAATGCAAATCCGCCGGCAGGTAGTTTTCCGGCACCTGGCGACCGTTGATATACAGCCGGCTGTTGCGCAGGGCAACGGTTTCACCGGGCATCCCGATCAATCTCTTGACAAAATCCCGGTCCGGGTCCAGGGGATATTTAAACACCACAATATCTCCCCGGTGGGGCTCACCGATGCGATAGGAAAGCTTGCTGACAATAATACGATCGCCAACCTGCAGCGTCGGTTCCATGGACCCCGTGGGAATATAAAAGGGGGCCAGGATAAAAATTCTGATTACTGTGGCCAGTAAAACGGCAACAACCACTGACTCCAAAATTTCCCACAGGGCTGATTTTTGGGCCGGTTTCTTGGCCGGTTCGGTCAAAGCGCCCTCGCGATTCGCCTCTTCCATCATTGTCCCTCCCCCACCAGGGTAAAAGCCAAAAAGGGACTGTCCGGCAGTCCCCTGAAGGCAAGTTATCTTCTGTCCTTAATCCGTGCGGCCTTACCCCGCAGTTTGCGCAGGTAATAAAGTCTGGCCCGGCGCACACGGCCCCGCCGCACCACTTCAATACGGTCTATTCTGGGCGAATGCAGGGGGAAAGTTCTTTCCACACCCACACCATAGGAAACCCGCCGCACGGTAAAGGTTTCGCTCAACCCCCCGCCCCGGCGGCGGATGACCACCCCCTCAAAGACCTGGATACGCTCCCGATTTCCCTCCACCACCTTTACATGCACCCGCACTGTGTCACCGGGATGGAAATCGGGAATATCGGCTTTCATCTGCTCTTGTTCCAGGGTTTGAATCAGGTTCACCTTCCTACCCCCTTCCTGCCTGGACGTTCATGCTCCCAGCAGGGAAACAGCGGACCGTCCGTAATCAACAAATCTAATTATAACATAATCCTTACCAGCTGCGCAAGGCATTGCCGGCCTCCAAAAACAGGTGACAGCTGTGGCCCCCGGAAGACCGTTTTTCGTTCTTCCGGGTTAAATACCGGTTCTACTGAAGTAGTTCTTTCAATTCACCCATTACGGACAACAGGATCCGGCGGTCCTCCGGGGTGAGTAACGAAGGGTGCAGCAAATCGGGCCGGGCAGCCAGGGTGCGCAGCAGGGATTGGCGCCGGCGCCAGAGGCGGATGTTTTCGTGGTGGCCGCTCAAGAGTACCTCCGGCACCGGGTACCCCCGGTATTCCCTGGGCCGGGTATAATGGGGGTATTCCAAAAGACCGTCGCTGAAGGATTCTTCGGCCACGGAAGTTTCTTCCCCCAGCACCCCGGGAATCAGGCGGCTCACCGCATCCACCACCACCATGGCCGGAATCTCTCCTCCCGTAAGGACAAAATCGCCAATGGAAATTTCGTCGGTGGCCAGGCATTCGGCCACCCGTTCGTCAACCCCTTCGTAATGACCACAGATAAGCACCAGGTGCCTTTCCCGGGATAATTCGGCTGCCACGGCCTGGGTAAAGGTACGACCGGCGGGTCGCAACAGAATCACCCGGTCCGGTTTCGCCCGTGCGCCAATCCAATCCATAGCCTCGAAAATGGGTTCCGCAGCCATCACCATCCCGGCGCCACCACCAAAGGGGGTATCGTCCACGGTACGATGCTTGTTCCTGGAAAAATCACGGATATTGATCAGGTTTATTTCCACCAGCCCCCTTGCCCGGGCTCTTTTAATGATGCTGGCATCGAAAGGGCCGCTGAACATTTCCGGGAAAAGGGTCAGTATATCCACCCGCATCAAGCATTCACCCGCAAAATATAATATTCAGTCAAACCGTTGTAGGCCCGGCGTTGTCCCGCTCACTCCCTGGCTTTCGCGTAAGATGCGCACCACAGCTCGCTTCGGACCTTTGTATTTACCACCGGTTTCAGTGAACACTTACTCCCCAATACAATCTTCTTAACGCCTATAAGGCCTGGTCACCTCTGGTCATTCATCCATCAATCCCGGCGGAAGGTCCACCACCATACGCCTGCCGGCCAGGTCGATTTCCCGCACCACCTGCTTTAACGCCGGTACCAGCAGGGGTTTATTGTCTTCCTTCTCCACAATGTAAACGTCATTGGCGCCGGTGGAAAGGACATCCCTTACCCTGCCCAGGGGCCGCCCCTCCACAGTGAATACGTTTAAACCAATAATGTCGAATATATAATATGTATCTTCCGGCAGGGGAACCAGCTCGTCCCTGGTCACCTGCAGCAGCGCCCCTTTCAGTTCCCTGGCGGCGTTCATGTCCACCACTTCCTTGAATTTTATGATTATAAATTTTTTGTGCCGGCCGGTTTCTTCTATATGAAAGGCCCTTCGCCGCCCCAGGTGGTAAACCTGCACCACGGACATGGTTTCAAACCGTTCGGGAAAATCGGTGAGGGGAAGGACCCGCACCGCCCCCCGGTGACCCTGGGTGTTCACCACTTTACCGATGGAAATATATTCGTCGGAAATATATTCATCCTTCACGGGGAACATTCCTTCCTCCCCACCGGATTTCCTTTACCACCCAGTCTTCCAGGACAATTTCCACATCCATTATTTGCTGCCAGTGGTCACCCCTTTTTATATCCACAATGCTCTCCACACGACCATGGATAATCTCTTCTCCTGGAGTAAGACGGGTTATCTCCTTTAATTTATCCAGCAGTTTCTGCCTGGTCTCCAGCCGGCCGGACCGTTCCTCTTCTATCTTCTGCCGGACGGCGGGAACGCTCCGGGGATCCTTCCTCTCCATTTCCGCAGTCAAACGCCGGGCTTGAAATTCCAGGTGCTGCATCTGCACATCCAGCCTGGCAATGGCCTCCTGGATTTCCCCGGCCAGTTGCCTTTTATAGTTCTCCGTCACCCTGACCTTGATAACCACCGGCCTGGTTATGGTTATTTGTTCCATAATATTCACCGCCATTGATATACAGGGGAGGGTAAATCCCTCCCCAATGCTGTCTGTGGTACCGCTTCCCGGCAGGAAGTTGCTCTAAAATTGCCTGCCCGGTTCATGGGACTGCTCCCGGAAAACAGGTCGCCCCCACGGTGCGGGCCACCGGCCGGATAGACCCATTCGGCCGTTCAAATTGCCGGGTTCAAACTATCTCCACAATTACCTTTTTACGCTGCCTGGTGGCCGCTGCTTTAACCACCGTACGAATGGCCCTGGCAATGCGCCCCTGCTTCCCAATCACCTTTCCCATATCTTCAGGGGCAACTTTCAACTCAATAAGACAGGATTTTTCTTTTTCCACCAGATTTACGGCAACCTTGTCCGGCTGGTCCACCAGGGCCCTGGCCAGGATCTCCACCACTTCTTTCATCGCCATGGCTACCTCCCCAATCTACTGGCTTTCTCCAGCCGGTTTTTGCAGCAAGCCAGCCTTTTGGAACAGCGCACGGACGGTATCGGTAAGCTGGGCACCATTTTGCAACCACTTCCTTGCCCTGATCTCATCGATTTTAATTTCAGCCGGTTCCTTTAACGGATCGTAGTAGCCCAATTCCTCCACAAACCGGCCATCCCGGGGCGAACGGGAGTCTGCCACTATAATGCGGTAAAAGGGGCTTTTCTTGTCTCCCATCCTTCTCAACCTGATCTTTACGGCCATGCTGTCTTCACCTCCTTCGTATGATACTGTTTGAGAAAACCTGTATCTGCCACCGCCCGGGGGGCGGTGCACCCATTAAAACAGGCGTTTACCTTTGCCGGGCAAAAAGTTCCCGGGAATCCGGCCACCCTTTTTGGCCCCCCTGCCCACTTCCGCAAACTGCTTCATCATTTTGCGCGTCTGCTCGAACTGTTTTAAAACGCTGTTTACCTTTTGGACCGAAGTGCCGCTGCCCCGGGCAATGCGCCGGCGGCGGCTGCCGTTTATTTCATGGGGGTGCGCCCGTTCCCAGGGAGTCATGGATTTGATGATGGCTTCCACATAAACCAGCTCTTTGTCGTCCACATCTCCCAGTTCTTTTAATTTTTTCATACTGCTCAGACCGGGAATCATACTGATAACCTGCTGGAGGGGCCCCAGTTTTTTGACTTCCTGTAACTGTTCCAGAAAGTCCTCCAGGGTAAATTCGGCGCTTTTAATCTTTTGATTCAGCCGGGCCACCTGTTCGGCATCAAAACTGGCCTGGGCCTTTTCAATCAGGGTGAGCACGTCCCCCATGCCCAAAATGCGGTCGGCCATGCGGTCCGGATGGAAAGGTTCCAGAGCATCCAGCTTTTCGCCCACACCCACAAATTTGATGGGGCAGCCGGTAACCGCCTTCACCGAAAGGGCCGCCCCGCCCCGGGTATCACCGTCCAGTTTGGTCAGCACCACCCCGTCCAGGCCCAGGCGCTGGTTGAAGGTCTCGGCCACGTTGACGGCCACCTGGCCGGTCATGGCATCAACCACCAGGAGAATTTCATGGGGGTGAACCGTACGTTTGATGGCCTCCAGTTCGGCCATCATCTCTTCATCTATTTGCAGCCGCCCGGCCGTGTCTATGATCAGGAGATCCCGCCCCGTCCCTATGGCATGCTCCACCGACGCCCGGGCTATATCCACCGGACTCTGGCCATCGCCCATGGCAAATACCGGTATGTCCAGCTGCTGGCCTAAAACCTGCAACTGCTTGATGGCTGCCGGACGGTAGACATCCCCCGCCACCAGCAGGGGGCGGCGGCCCTGTTTGCGCAACACGTTGGCCAGTTTGGCGGCGGTGGTGGTTTTACCCGCCCCGTGCAAACCCACCATCATCACAATGGTGGGCGGTTTGGAGGCCAGGTTCAGCTTGCTCTGCGTCCCCCCCATCAGGCCGGCCAGTTCATCCCGCACAATCTTGATTACCTGCTGGGCCGGTGTAAGGCTGCCCAAAACGTCCTGACCCACCGCCCGTTCCTTTACCCGGGCGATAAAATTCTTCACCACCTGAAAGTTGACGTCGGCACCCAACAGAGCCCGGCGCACTTCCTTCATGGCTTCGTCCACATCGGCTTCCGTAAGGCGACCCTTCCCCTTTAATTTACGAAAGGTTTCCTGCAGTCTTTCGGCCAGGCCGGAAAAAACCATGGGCTCACCTCCCAGATTGGTCGTTGGTGGTTGAACGTTGTTTCAGCGAACATTTACTCACCAGCTATGGGAAAGGGCTTACTTCATTAGCTGTGTCCACTGTCCATCAGCGCTTTAAGGATTTCTCTCACCTGCCGCAGATTTTCCTCCCGGCCTGAACTATGGCCGTCCAGCAGTTCCAGGGCCCGGGCCAGCTGCCGGCGCTCTTCGATGAAGCGGCCGGCCACCCCCAGCTTTGCTTCATACCGGAGGAGAATCTGTTCGGCCCGCTTGAGCACATCATGAACCGCCTGGCGGCTGATAGCAAACTGTTCGGCAATCTCCCCCAGGGAAAGATCGTGGGCATAATACAGTTCGATAAACTTTTGCTGCCGCTGGGTTAAAAGCTGCCCGTAGAAGTCGTAAAGCAGGTTGATCCAGGCCCACTTTTCCAAACACCATCCCTCCGGGGCGGCCACACCGGCATCCTGACTTCCGCCGGAACCAGCGGCGGAAGTCCAGGAATAATACAGAACGGGTACAGCACATTCAACCAAAGCTATAAAGCTTTAACACTTTACAGGTAGATTTTAGCCGATTACTCCCATCCTGTCAAGGCTGCCCCTTCATGGCCCTTAAAAGTGGTTTGACAGGCCTTCCCAAAGGATGATATCATTGCTATAACGGTGGGCCCAATGCCGCCTGCCCGTCTCCACGCAAGGGATGGAAAAGAAAGCACGGTTATTTTCAGGATTGAGGGTGATCCTTTGGCTGTTGAAATTAATATAAAAAAAGGGCATCAGAAACAAGGGGAGGAGTTGCTTACCCTGTCCCGGGCGCTGTCAATGGACAGGCAGCAGGTAAGGGATCTGCATAAAAATTATCTGAATGCCAGCCTGGCTACCATGCTGGGGTTGCTGGATTTCGACAAACCTTTCGTCCGCGCCGCAGGGGTTTCCGTTTGGGATAAAAACGGAAACGAATATCTGGATTTCCTGGGCGCCTACGGTGCTTTGAACCTGGGGCACAACCACCCCGCCGTACTGGAGGCAATCGAACGGGTACGTCACCTGCCCAATCTATTGCAGGCCTCCTTAAACCCCCTGGCCGGCGCCCTGGCCCACAACCTGGCCCGGATCACCCCGGGGAATTTGCAGCGTTCCTTTTTCTGCAACAGCGGCGCCGAAGCGGTGGAGGGGGCACTGAAGCTGGCCCGCATTGCCACCGGCCGCAGCGGGGTCATATACTGCCGGGGTTCCTTCCACGGCAAAACCATGGGTGCCCTCTCGGTCACCGGCCGGGAGAAGTACCAAAAACCCTTTGCCCCTTTGCTCCCGGACTGCACCCCCGTACCTTTCGGGGATCTGGAGGCGCTGGACAAGGCACTGCAACCCCGGCAGGCAGCCGCTTTCATCGTGGAACCCATCCAGGGGGAGGGCGGCATTATCCTGCCCCCGCCGGGTTATCTGGCGGAAGCCCGCCGCCTGTGCCGGAAATACGGCACCCTCTTTATTGCCGACGAGATCCAGACCGGCTTCGGCCGGACCGGTTACCTCTTTGCCTGTGAAGGAGAAGGGGTGGAGCCGGACGTAATGTGCCTGGCCAAATCTTTGGGCGGCGGGATCATGCCCATAGGCGCCTATATCACCACCGACGAGATCTGGAAAAAGGCTTACGGCAGCATGGAGAAAGCCCTTTTACATACCTCCACCTTCGGCGGCAACACCATGGCCTGTGCCGCGGCCCTGGCGGCCATTCAGGTGCTCCGGGAGGAAAACTTATCCGCCGGAAGTAAGGAAATGGGCGCCTATTTCCGGCAACACCTCTCATCATTAAAAGAAAAATACCCCCTTTTAAAGGATGTCCGGGGGCGCGGGTTGATGATCGGCCTGGAATTCAACCAGCCCGGCGGGCTGGTGTCCAGGGCCTCCCTGGGCCTGGCCGACAAATTATCCGGGGAATACATGGGCAGTCTGGTGGCGGGAGAGCTATTGAACAACCATCATATCATTACCGCCTACACCCTGAACAACCCCAACGTCATCCGCCTGGAACCGCCCCTGATCGTCACCAGGGAGCAAATCGACCGGGTGGTGGCCGCCCTGGAGGAGATCTTCAAACGACACCGGGGCTTTTTCAGCATGGCCGCCTCGGGAGCGAAAACTTTTATCCGCTCCCTGACCCACCGGGAATAAGTTAAAAAGGGGACAGGCTACTTTTTTATACCTAAAAGAAAAGCAGATTGTCCCCTTTTAAAAAAAACGGCGGCGGGATTGACCGGTCCCCGTCCGCCGTATAACCAGGGAGATTTATTTCCCGGCCTCACATGCCCCTGCCGGCCGGGAGGTTAAAGCTCTGCCAAGGGAGCTCGAACCCGTTAGAAACCTGAAAGCAGATAATCGATCTTCTTTAACGGGATTGGCCCCAAAGGGCCAATCCCTTCTTAATCCCACTTCTCACTTCCCGCATCCCGCTTCTCAAATTAACGGCGGCATGGTCAGGGCCGGGTGACCCTTCTCCTCCAGGAAGGGCAGGATTTCCTCGCCGGTGACACCCACCGTTTCGTCGGCGATCTTATCCACAAAGTCCCTGCCCAGACCGGCTTCTTCCG
>NZ_WHYR01000179.1 GCF_009428905.1 Desulfofundulus thermobenzoicus
CTTTAATTCTCTCTTGTATGAGTTTACTGGAGTGTATTTTAACATTTTGTTATTGTATAAACCACGGCGGAAAATTAGATTCTGTTTATATGTTTCTTTTAATGTTCTATTAACAAAACCTGGTCTATAAATAATATGAACATTAGGATGAAGCTTTTGTATGTTCATCCATTTATCTTTATGATAATTTGAGTTATCAATGACGACAACTTCATATTTGTTGTAATCAATCTGATCAAATAAATTAGTCGCTGAAACGGTTATACCATTATTGTAGAAGCCCCCACAATAAAAAAGTAATTTTTGTTTATTGCTTTCAACCTTGATTAATTCATCTTGATTTTTCCCTTTAAATATTATGTCAATGAGTCGATTAGTAGCATTTCCGTCATCATAAGAGCAGTATTCATCTAAAAACTCTTTGTATTGACTTTCAAACTGTTTATTGAAGTTATTTAAAC
>NZ_WHYR01000180.1 GCF_009428905.1 Desulfofundulus thermobenzoicus
GATACACTCACGGTCAAAGAAAATATTCTTTTGCCTTTATCCATCTCCAAAACACCAAAAAAAGAAGCTTTTGAACGTTTTCAGCAGCTCGCAGAAGACATGGGGATTTATGAACTAAGAGACAAATACCCGAATGAACTCTCTGGTGGACAAAAGCAGCGGACATCGGCGGTGCGTGCCTTCATTCATGAACCAAGTCTTATTTTCGCTGATGAACCTACAGGGGCACTTGATTCCAAATCTGCATCTGACCTGCTCAACAAGCTGCAAGATTTCAATCGTAAACGAAAAGCGACCATTGTGATGGTGACACATGATCCTGTCGCAGCCAGCTATTCAAGCCGCGTCATTTTTATCAAGGATGGACAGATTTATACACAGTTGAATAAAGGCGCTTTAGAAAGAAAAATGTTTTTCGAGGATATTATGAAAACGCAAGGTGTCTTAGGCGGTGTGAAGC
>NZ_WHYR01000181.1 GCF_009428905.1 Desulfofundulus thermobenzoicus
ATACAAACGATGGTTGCGGCCCACTCCAATAAAGAGTCAGCATATTTCAACCCCATCACCCAGCCGACTTCAAAGATCGCCGCAATAAAGACATTTCCCCATTTCATCTAATCCCTTCCTTTCTGAACGATTCCAACCAACAAAAAAAGCCCGGAAATCGATCGTTTGATCAAATCTCCCGGGCTTTTATCCCTCCGTGTACATACGGTCTATTTTGTAGACCTTATGTGTTTTCTCTCGGTCCAGACTGCGCCACCCGCACGGAACCCTAGAAAACCAATTCTTAATAAGCAGATCTGACTTAAAGCAGATTCTGTGTGTCAAAATTGTATCACACCCCGAAATACCGGTCTACCGCTTTGCTTGCCACACGCAAATATACTTGTTCATTTTTCGAAAGAAATTTTATGGGACCGCCGTATACTAAGGGTTAGAAACAGGTCAACTGATAAAGAAGATC
>NZ_WHYR01000182.1 GCF_009428905.1 Desulfofundulus thermobenzoicus
CGGCCATGAACTGCTCGCGCTTCAGCTTGCCCTTCTCCATCGCGGCGAGCTTGGACTCCCAGTCGCCGGTCAGCTCGGGCTTGGTCAGGTCCTCGACCTCCAGGCCGCGCAGCAGCGTCATCAGCTGGAAGGCCTTGGCGGTCGGGATCAGCTCGCGGCCCTCGCGCAGCATGTACTTTTCGCTGATCAGGCCTTCGATGGTGGCCGCGCGCGTGGCTGGCGTGCCCAGGCCCTTCTCGGCCATGGCCTCGCGCAACTCGTCGTCATCGATCAGCTTGCCGGCGCCTTCCATCGCGGAGAGCAGCGTCGCTTCGGTGTAGCGCGCCGGCGGCTTGGTCTGCAGGGCCTTCACGTCGACGCTCTCGGTGCGCACGACCTCGCCCGGCTGCACCGGCACGAGGTTGGCGTCCTCGTCGTCCACATCCTTGCCGTAGACGGCCAGCCAGCCCGGCTTCACC
>NZ_WHYR01000183.1 GCF_009428905.1 Desulfofundulus thermobenzoicus
AAGCTAAACTGAGGAACAAGACATCAATTAAGTAGAGCTGTGCCATTCTAGAGGAAGTGGCAGCACTGCGAAAAGGTG
The DNA here is from genome assembly GCF_009428905.1 of Desulfofundulus thermobenzoicus. Classification (GTDB taxonomy): domain Bacteria; phylum Bacillota; class Desulfotomaculia; order Desulfotomaculales; family Desulfovirgulaceae; genus Desulfofundulus_A; species Desulfofundulus_A thermobenzoicus. The sequence continues at coordinate 79 of NZ_WHYR01000183.1, forward strand.
CTTCATTGGAACCGGACGTCGATAGGTGAACATCACATAAAGCAGAAACGCTTGTATGACCTGGATGTGTTAAAGCAATGGTTTTCACTTGGTTGTCTTTTGCAAGCTGAAGGGCTTGAATGATGTCTAACGTTTCTCCTGAAAAGGAGATACCAAACACAATGTCATTCTCTCCCGCATTTGCAATGACCGTAGATGCAATGTGCATGTCAGTGAAGGCTGTCGCTGCATAGTTAATTCTGAGAAATTTCTGCTGGGCATCAGCTGCGACGATGCCAGATGCACCAACACCGATAAAATGAATTTGGTTTGCATGCAGCAGTAATTGAACAGCCTTTTCTAAAGCATCTGCATTTAAAATAGAAGCGGTGTCCTTAAT
>NZ_WHYR01000184.1 GCF_009428905.1 Desulfofundulus thermobenzoicus
GAACTAAACCATGTATCAAGCACATCGTTATCCTGTTCCCAGTTCTCAATATCTTCTGGTGCTTCAAGTCCAACGTATACTTCTTTCGTTTCTTTATGATACCAAGCCGGAATTCGGTGTCCCCACCATAGCTGACGAGAAATACACCAGTCACGGATATTTTCCATCCAATGTAAATATGTCTTTTCAAATCGGTCTGGAACAAATTGAACTTGGTCGTCCCCTTTTTGCAGATGAATGGCTTCGTCTGCCAGCGGCTGCATTTTCACAAACCATTGTGTCGATAAATACGGTTCAACGACAGCTCCACTTCGCTCACTATGACCAACTGAATGCATGTGGTCTTCAATTTTGAACAAAATGCCTTCCTCTTGTAAATCCTTCACAAGCTGTTTGCGGCATTCGAAGCGGTCCATCCCTTTATATTGCAGTGCATTCGCATTCATTGTGCCATCT
>NZ_WHYR01000185.1 GCF_009428905.1 Desulfofundulus thermobenzoicus
GTACTGCTTAGTGCGGTATTCTTTGTCGCAAAGATATCGAAGCTTCATATTACGTCTAAAGAAAGCCAGGCAGGTACTTGGGAATATCGAGTTAAAGGACAAATTTTCTTTGCTTCTGTCACTGACTTGATCCAAGCTTTCCATCAGGGGAAAGAACTCCAATCTGTTGTGATTGATTTGTCTGAAGCACGTATATGGGATGAATCAGGTGTATCAGCGATAGAACGTATAAAGGAAAGGTATCAAGCAAATGGCGTCCAGGTGGACGTAGTTGGAATGGATACATCAAGTCAAAAGCTTATGAAACAGGTGAGTGGTTCTTAAAAAGGCCTTTCTGTCTGTTACAATAGAAAAGGCAAGAAAGTGAAGGGATGGAGGTGGCCGGCATGCTTGTGCGTTTGAATCAAGTACTCGGCCGGATGATGCCGCTCATTACACCTTTTAGTGTGTTACTC
>NZ_WHYR01000186.1 GCF_009428905.1 Desulfofundulus thermobenzoicus
GCCCTGGACAGTTCATCGGTTTTAAAGCAAAGCTTGTATGGTCTACTTCTGAGAAATACATATTTTCATGATAATGATCCCAGTGCCCTGACTTTTCCCAAAGCTCTTGGTTCATCATAAACGGTGTACTCACTTCTTCATATTGCGCTTTGCCTCGCACTTCTCTTGAAAAGGCCATTAATTCATTTCTGACAATCTGACCTTTGGGTAAATAAAACGGCATACCTGGCGCTTCTTCTGAAAACATAAAGAGGGACAACTGTTTCCCTAATTTCCGGTGATCACGTTTATTTGCTTCTTCCATGAAATGAAGATACTCAGCTAGATGATTTGGATGTTGAAACGCCACACCATACACTCGCTGCAAGACATCCTGATGACTGTCTCCCCGCCAATAAGCCCCTGCAACACGTGTTAGTTTAAATGACTTTAAGTACCCTGTAGAAGGTACATGC
>NZ_WHYR01000187.1 GCF_009428905.1 Desulfofundulus thermobenzoicus
GTATTGAAGCAAGCCATAGCCGATTCCCTTTTGCGGCACAGCTCTTAAGGTTTCTTTGACATCTTTGATTTGTCTCTCAATATCGGTTTGAATAAAAGGAATAAAAATAGGATAAGAGCTTGTAAACCATCCGACTGTTCGTGACAAATCCATCTGTTCAAATAAATCCTCGCGTCCGTGCCCTTCTAATGTTATGAGCAGCGGCTTTCCAACGGCTTGCGTGAGTCCGGATAAGAGTAAATCGTTTACCTCTGTTCGGTACGCTTGTGATGCCTGCCTTAGTAAAATATCTGTTTGATCCTTCGTCAATTGAATAGACAAAATCTCTGCATGTTCTTCTATATTGAAAAGTGCGGGTGTTTGAAAAGGAGAACCCTCTTCCTCTTGGCTCGTGATCTTTTGCCAAAAAGGAACCTGCTCTTGTAATTGATCGGTTTGTGCGTATTCATAAAG
>NZ_WHYR01000018.1 GCF_009428905.1 Desulfofundulus thermobenzoicus
AGCGCTTCAAACAGGCCATGGGTTTCAAAGTCTGGCTCTGCCGGGCCGGCGACCCGGAAAGCAAAGGCCGGATTGAAGCCCTGGTCAAGTACATGAAGGGCAATTTTGCAGCCAACCGGCCATTTACTGACATCAATACCTGGAACAAAAGTTGCGAAGATTGGCTGGAACGGACAGCCAACAGGGAGATCCATGGAACAACAAAAAAGGTACCAGCAGAAGTATTCCTCGTAGAAAGGCAATACCTGCGCCCGATACCCTGTACAAGAACAATCCCTAAAGACATTCTAACAAGACCCCCACGTCGCCTGCGGCGGCACCAACAGAGGAACGAAAATGTATTTTCAGGGCAGGGTGGTGCGAAAAGACAACACCATATTGTACAAGGGTAACCGCTACTCCGTGCCCATTGGCACCTACGAACCCGGGTTGGAATTGGTAGTAGAAGAAGCAGCAGCAGCAGGCATACTGACTATTCGCCATCCGCAAACCGGTTCAGTTGTTGCCAGGCATAAAATCAGCCTGGAGAAAGGGCAGGATCACGTCAAAGTAAAAAATAATCCAGAGCCCGCCCAATTACCAGAAGATGTCTGACCTTTTCCCTCGTATTAATATAAAATTAATTGTATGAACAGAAACGGAGCAAAGCCTGACAACACCACTAATAGCCAGGGCGGCAACCTTAAGGAGCTGGTCGTACGCCCCATTCACCCCGGAGAAGAGAAAACCTGGAACATTCTAATGGCCAACCACCACTATCTTGGGTTTCATAGCCTGACCGGTCAGAACCTCAAATACGTGGCCTTGCTCAACGACCAGTGGGTGGCGCTGATTGGCTGGGGAGCAGCGGCCTTAAAATGTGCGGCCAACGGGATAAATGGATCGGTTGGTCCCAGGAGCAAAAGAATCAGCGGCTGAAGTATATGGCCAATAACCAGCGTTTCCTCATTCTGCCGGGTGTGTCCGTTAAAAACCTGACCTCCAGGGTTCTGGCATTGAATTGCCGGAGGTTGTCCGCCGACTGGGAAGCCGTTTATGGTCACCCGCTCCTCATGGTGGAAACATTTGTGGATCACAGCCGTTTTGCGGGCACCTGTTACCGGGCCGCCGGCTGGATCCCCGTGGGTCGGACCAGCGGTTACGGTCGCAAAAACGGCGTCTATTATTATCACGGTCAGACGAAAACTGTTTTTATTAAACCCCTGGTGAAAAAAGCCTCCGCAATTTTATCTGCACCGTTTCTGCCTCCAGAATTAACAGGAGGGGAACGGGCGATGGTTGATTTGAATAAGGTTGCTCTTGAAACTAAAGGCGGATTACTGGATTACCTGGCTTTGGTTAAAGACCCCCGGAAACGGCGTGGTATAAGGCATGCCCAGATATCCATTTTAGCCATAGCCATCTGTGCTTTCAAAACCCACATGGATATGGTAATGCGGCCCCGCACCGGGATGGCCGATCAGGTACCCATTTTGAGCGGCTCAGGAGTAATGAGCATGGAAGTGGTTTTCCCGGCAACCATGCACCAGGCTGCCCGGTGGCGGTTTGAGGCTGCCAGAGGTCCCGCCGCAAAGGGCGCGCAGTTGCCGGAGCTGAAAATGGAGCAGTACCTGGTGGGCGGAAAAATGTACATGAAAATGACCGACCCGGCCACCGGCAAAGCCGGATGGATGCGTCTGCCCTGGCACGTTTACTGCCGACCGGAGCCAGCTGTTCTTGAAATACACGGCACCTCACTTTTTACCCTTCAAACAGGTGGCGGAAGAAACTTGCCCGGTTGTTCAAAAAGTCGCGGGTAAGACGGTAGTGTTCGGTGTCCTCATATTCCACAGATTGCAGCGGGGAATAATCCAGGTTGTAAATCGTTGCCCCGGGGTAGGCCAGCAGGATGGGCGAGTGGGTGGCAATGAGGAACTGGGCGTTACCGGTTTGCTCCATCTGCCATAGGAGCCGCAGGAAGGCTATTTGGCGGGCCGGAGACAGGGCCGCCTCGGGCTCGTCGAGGAGGTAGATTCCACGGCGGTCAAACCGGTGCTGGAAGAGGGCAAAGAAGGCCTCGCCGTGGGACTGCTCATGTAGGGAGCGGCCACCGTAATATTTTAGGATAAGTGGCTCCTCTTTTGCCAGTTCATCTATATAGGAGGCAAAATGGTAAAACGTCTCTGCCCGCAGGAAGAAACCATCAGTAACTTTCGGCCGCCAGGACAGGCGGATGTGTTCTTTTAGCTCCGATTCGGTGGCCTGATAAGAAAACGAATGGCTCCGGCTACCACCGCCGGCGTGAAAACCGCAGAGGGCAGCCACTGCCTCCAGAAGGGTGGATTTACCGGTGCCGTTTTCGCCGATGAAAAATGTAACCGGACGGGTAATGGAAATAGTTTCTACATTCCGGAAGGCCGGGATGTTGAAAGGATAACCTTTCCCGGCCGCACCCCGCTTTCCGGTAAACTGAATAGCCCGCAGGAACATTAATGCACCCCCCCCAGGCAGTCGGGCTTTGAATATCTGCCCGTAATGACTTTGGTCCCGGCTGCACCATCCGTTACCACCGCCGGACCCGGAGATTCGTAACCCATTAAGGTGTACCTGGCATTCCGCTTTCCATTCTATAACTGATTATCCGGAAAGACAAGTGACCGCCTTATCCCCGGGTTAAAAAACGGGGGATAAGGCGGTTGAACATTGGTCTTTCATAATGGTACGTGATGGGAGCAATGGCGCATAAACCAGGAGGTGGCGGATGCGTGCTTCTTTGCTCAAGGCCAGGTTCCAGGTGGGTCTGACCCAGTCCGAACTGGCCCGGCGGGTTGGCCTGGTACGTGCGTCCCACACAAACATCGGGAATGAATACAAAGAACTGGAATTATTTAACATGACCGGCGACAGTTACCGGCTAAAGCACCGGAACACAATACTTTGCGGTTAGCCCGAAGTGGCCGGGCGGCCGCCCGGCCGCCGTTTTGGGCGGTATTCCAGAAATTAAACAACCGGCTGTAAAGCCTGCCCAAGGGTGAATTATTATTGTAATTATTTTTATACTGGCCTGATAAAGATTTAGAAAATTCTTCCCTGCTGGTCCGGTCCATTGACCCGTCCAGCTTTCCCGCCCGGCGCATTTCCTCAGTAATTACCATTTCCAGCCTCAGGGTCAGGGCCTGTGGGTTGGGGAATTAGCGGTTTGGTGACGACATAAGGTTGATGGTTGCCACGGCGGCCGTCTGCCGGTTTCAATTCCCATGGGGAATTAGCGGTTTGGTTACGTGTCTTTGGAAAGAGTACGCACCTGTTTAAAAAGTATTTGTTTCAATTCCCATGGGGAATTAGCGGTTTGGTTACTTGGAACAGTGGGTGGATTGGTTGAAGCAGAAGGAATATCTGTTTCAATTCCCATGGGGAATTAGCGGTTTGGTTACGCGGCCTGCACGGGCAGGTTTAGGAGGGTGTATGATTAGTTTCAATTCCCATGGGGAATTAGCGGTTTGGTTACAAGTTGTCCAAGAAACATAAAGACGACAGTCAGAGAATGTTTCAATTCCCATGGGGAATTAGCGGTTTGGTTACATTCCCTTGGTGAAACTCTCCGCCTTCAGCCATGTGTATTGTTTCAATTCCCATGGGGAATTAGCGGTTTGGTTACGTTAAACAGGCCGGCCTTTGCGTCCCTGATGGCTTCCTGTTTCAATTCCCATGGGGAATTAGCGGTTTGGTTACCGATACGTTTTGGAATACAAGCCTCGCAGGAGACTTAAAGTTTCAATTCCCATGGGGAATTAGCGGTTTGGTTACCCGCGGATACGGTTGGCCCGCGAAAATCAGGGCATGACATGTTTCAATTCCCATGGGGAATTAGCGGTTTGGTTACGAACATGCCTAATCCAAAAATGTCTCTAGAACAGTGGTTGTTTCAATTCCCATGGGGAATTAGCGGTTTGGTTACCCGCGCCAATCGGGAGGCCTTAATACATGGGCGCTTCAGGAACCGTTTTCGAGAACCCCGCTCCGTTGTGGTAAATGCTTCATCAACAACGGGCAAAAAAACATTAGAACGTTCACCTGACAGATGGATTATACTCCCTATGCCCCATTTAACAGCCTTTTTCCTTTCCTCCCCCGGGTTCCCTCTCCCGCGAGCTTCCCCGGGCTTATTTGTACAACGTTAATCCTCGCCGCTGGAAATTATAAAAATACCATCGCCGAAGGGATCCCGAGAAGTGCCCAGGCGCTCCACCCGGCCGGAACAGCGGGGGCACTGCCGGTAAAAAACGATGCTGTCTTCTTCTTTACGTATCAGTTTCTCCAGCTTAAAACGCAATATAAGATAATCCTCCCGGCGCAGGCTGCATTCGAAAACACTATATTGGACGGGTATGGCATAATCCTTGAGGGTTTTATATATTTTTAGCCGTCGCCGGTCGTCCCGGATATCGTAGGCAATTACATAGTTCTCCATTATAACCATTTTTCCTTCCTGTCATGAATTTCTTTTACCAACGACCAGGGCAACAGGGCATGCCAGGCCGCCGGTCCAAAACCGTGATGGCGTTTCTAAATGGCTAAACGAGTTTTGCTACCTCACGGTAAACGGAATATACCGGTCCAGTTCCTTCTGTAGCACCTTGCCCAGAAAACGGGCCTGCAGCTCAAATACGCGCCTGTAGGGCAGGCGGTATCCGAACAGGGGGTGGGTGATTTGCTGCTGGCGTCTTTCCTCGTAAGCTCGGTAGATTTTTTTCCGCCCCGTGTCATTTAAGAAGCATCCGCCCAGGCGGTATTCGAAATCCGTTTCCGATATCATACCCTTGTTGATGGCCGTAAGCACCACCGAATCGGCCACGATGGGACGGAATTCTTCCATCAAATCCAGGGCCAGGGCGGGCCGGCCGTACTTGGCCTCGTGGAAAAAGCCCAGGTAGGGGTCGAAGCCCACCAGCGCCACGGCGCTGCGCAGGTCTTTCATGAGCATGGAATAACAGTATCCCAGCATGGCATTCACCGGATCCCGGGGCGGCCGGCGGTTACGGCCTTCAAACATAAAAGGCATTTCCCGACGGATGAGCCGGCCAAAAACGCGGAAATATTCCCGGGAACCCATCCCTTCCAGGCCCAGCAACAAGGAAGGTTCACCGGCTCCGGCCGCTGCGGTAATATACCGCGCCATGCGCCGCACAGCCGCATCTATTTCGGTGTCATGCAATTCCCGGTTGTAACGCAGGAGCATGGTACGCATATTAGCCAGCTTCCCCCGGACAAATTCCCTGGCCAGATTTAATCGGTTAACCGGATCGAAATAGGCGCCGTACTGGGCCAGGCGCAGGATACAGTTGCGGTTCAGGGATGGCTCCAGGACGCCCCGGAAGGCACCGCCGGTGGAAAGGAAGGATACGGGGGTACCGCTTTCCAGCAACAATTTGATTACCGGCGTGGAAATATTCACCCCGCCCACCAGCACCACCTGATCCACGTTGCACAGGGGAATGTCGGCCAGGGTTTCCTTTTCCATGGTCACCAGCAGTCGCTGCCCTTTACGGCGGATGCAGGCGCCCTGCTGATCCACGTAAAGCACCCGGCCCGGATTCAGCCCGGGCACCGGACGGACAGGGCCCGGGCTTTCACCTTTCAGGTATTTTATTTCTTCCGGCAGACAACGGGACTGCAGGGCGCAGCCCCGACAGCGGTTATCGGCCAGGGGCGGTGGAATGGCGCCGGACTCCAGAATGGCCCGTGCACGGCGGACGGTGCTTTCCACCAGGGCCCGCAATTCCTCTGTAAAGTACACTTCCCGCCGGGCATGGGACCCGGCATAGTATATATAGCCCCGGATCAGGTCCCGGCCCAGGTGCTCTTCGAGAGCCATGGCCTGGGCGCAAAGCTGCACATCATCGTTGAGGTTTTCCCGGCGCATTCCTTTTTTATATTCCACCGGGTAGGGTTCTCCCCGCTCTTCCAGCACATCAACTACGCCCAGCAACTGCAAGCGCTCCGATGAGACCATTACCGAACGGAGTTGCAATGCCTTTTCCCTCACCAGTCGTTCCCGCTCATTGCGGCGTTCTTCCTGCAGGTGGCCTTCCAGCAGGTGGGCGTTACTATCTTCAGCCCCCTCTACCAGGCGGTAGTAAAAATTGCGCGGGCAGTACAAAATCTCCGCCACAGCGGATATGGGTAGATATTGAACCGGAGATTCCCGCCCAGGACCACTGTTTTCCTCCACAGATAAAACCCCCTGAATTTTCCCGGCACAAAGCATCTCATTCCCGTCGTATCCGTTTTATCAATATTATTGCCAGTTTAAGGAAGGTTAACCCGACAGGGACAAATCCCCCTGGAGCATATATTCATAAAAAAGTGCTTGAAAGGACCTAACCGCTTCAAAAGACAAACCCCGTTTCCCGGTCATAGGGCAAATGCAACACATTGATGCCCTGGTCATCCCACACTTCCCATGCGTCACGCCGGTGAAGCACTTTATTCCTGCCAACCCGCACCCCGTGCTTCTGCAACAGGGCAACCGGGTCGGCTACCACTGCCGGAAGCATTCCCGCCGGCACCACAGTCATGGTCAGATGACTGGAATGGCGGACACGGAATGAACCGCTGCTCTGCTCATCCTCTTCATTGCCGTACCGCTCCCGGGGCCGGCGGCCGAAAACGGCGTCTTCCCGGATCATGCCCAGCATTTCATCATCCCGCAACAAGGGCACCCGGGGATAAAGACGATCTACCCAACCGGCCGCCCGGGTAAAGGAATAAATGTCGCCGATCAGCTCCCAGCTGCGCTTTAAAATGTCCCTGTCCATCCCCGGTCCGCTGTAGGGCATTTGTACCCCGGTGTCCCGCCAGTCCAGGGGGAAGAGGTGCAGGGTATAAACGTGATCGTCCGGCAGGCGCTCTCCGGCACAGGCGGCACACCGGCAGGCACGGCGCTCCGGCCTCTTCCCCCGGCGGTGCAGGCGGCCGCCGCGCTGCACCAGGGCATCCAGCGGCGCTATTTCCGAATACATTAAATCGGCGCTTATGTCGAGGCTGAGCTCACACACCTGGGTGCTGACCAGGATTACCTCACCGGTATCAGCCAGCCCCCAGTCATGGATCAGCTTTTTTTCCTCCACGCTGCGGTCATGCACCGGCTTGAACAGGGCCCGGATTATTTTTTCCTTGGCGCTGCGGTGCTGCCGGGTAAATTCCGAGTGATAGCAAATCACGTTCACCCACGGCAGGCGTTCCCGGATGGTCCGGGCCACGGCTTTGGCCCGTTCCACCTGGTTGACCACCACCATCTGCCGCAGGTTTAGATGTTGTTCAAGCAAATCCAGCAACTCCACCGATACCCGGTTGCCGGGGCCGGTCATACTACCGGCGGCTTTTTTAATCACATAGGGTTCATCTTCTTTATCCCCCGGATTTTCTTCCTGCCGGATGAAAAGGTAGTCCACCCCGTCCAGCCGGCCTTCCTGCACCAGGTAGTCCACCATGGCCCGGGGAATGGTGGCGGACATAATCAGATGGGGCACCTTTAAACCGCGCAGGATTTCCAGACACTGGCCGATTTTGCGCAGGGTGAAAGAGTCGTAATAGTGAATTTCGTCGAAGATAACCGCTGCGGTCATTATGTGGCCGAAGGCCCGGTCGGCATAGCGGTAACAATGCAATAATGAATAAAGCAAATGATCCACGGTGCAGACGTTGACCGGCTTGTTAAAAAAAGCATTGGCAAACTTTTCTTCCGCCAGCCACCCCTCATCTTCCTGTTCCTGCTCCACCGCCCTGAGCACGGCCTCCACCTCACTGTGGTATATACCCGTGTCTTGCCGGGCCAGGCCGTATTTTTCGCTGAAATCCCAGTACATGGAACTGGTGGTAAACTGAGTGGGCAGGGTAAAGATCACCCGGTTGATTTTACCCTCCCGCACCAGGGAATCCGCGAAATGCAGGGCGGCCGCCGTTTTGCCCGTACCGCAGCCGGCCTGCAAAATGACATAAGGTCTACCTCCCCGGGATAATCTTTGCTGCAAAGGGTTGGGCGATCGTCCGGCGGGCGACTGCCGGAAACCGGCGAAAGACTCCGCTGCATTATGGAGGAAACGGTACCTGGCATCCACACCCACCAGCGGCCCGGCAATAACCTCCGCCCGGCCGGCTCCCTTAATCCACCGGTGGTAATGCCGGCTGGCTTCGTTGTCACAGAGGCGCACCAGGGCCAGGAGCAGGGTATAAAGGGCTTTGAAGGGCAGAAGGCGCTCCGGCGGCAGGCCGGCCACCCGGCGGCGCAACTGCTCCACCAGGGCGGCCGCCTGGCTGCCGGTATATTGAGATGCCTGCAGAGGACGCAGGGAAAGGGGAAATGCGGTCGATGTACCGCTGCCGGCAGATGGCCGGTTACAACGCGAAGTATTCATGGACTGCCCGTGAAGGGGGCCCAATGCAGCCGGGAATTTTCCCAGAAGACTGTTCACCATCCCTGCGGGGTAAGGCTTTGTGCCGGCCGCCTGCATCTGCTCCCCCTGGAAGGCCCCGTCGTGGAGCATCTGATGGTGGGCCAGCACGGCCAGCAACATTGCCGTCGCTTCGTCGTTAAGTAGCGGGTCTACTTTAGGCAATCGTCCTGTCCCGCCTCCTTCATTCCCGGCCAGGATATCCCGCAGCATTAAGGCTGAAAAAACGGCGTGCGAAATTTGCCCCCGGCCCGTGTCCAGATATTGTTGCCAGCGATCCAGGGCCTTGCCCAGATCGTGGGTATATACAGCCAGGGGAGCCAGGCAGGCAAAAAGGTCCGGGTCAAAGCCCAGTTCCACCACCCGCCTTTGCAAAACCGCCCCGTCCAATTCCCACAGGCGCCGGAATACGGCCAGGGAATCAGCCAGGTGTCCGGCCAGGGTCTGCCGGGGCTTGGCCCGGAGCAAAGTTTCAATCGCATCTACCATAGCTCTACCACCATTTCTTTCCGCCTCCGGTAAATTGACGCTCAATTTAAAATCCTCCCCTGATAGGCATCACCGGTCATCAGTTTCCAGGCCGGGTTTAGTGCCGGGTAAGCCAGCGACAAAGCACCGGATATGCCTGCCTCAAACCAGCACCACATTCTTCCCCTCCACGGCGAAAGCTGCCACCTCCCGATCCAGTTCCACCGTGGGTGCTACGTAATAATCCCGGTACTGCACCCCCGTCCAACCTTTCCGGCGGCCGGCGGTAAATGCCACCGGCAGGTGCACCACCATAGCCCGCCCGCTCCGCAGGTTGCCTGCGTCCACCGGCACACAGCTGTGCAGTATGCTGGCTTCCACCGGACACACTGGGTACAGGGCCACATCCCGTACCTCCACCAGGTCGTCGGATTCACCCAGGTACAGAGGAAAATGGGGGCTCTCCAGCGCACCGGCCAGACGCATCATCATTCCCGCCGGACCGCAGATATACATGCGGTAAACGGGTTGGTGGAGCTTCTGTTTCATCACCAGGGTACGCATCTGATTGCGCAGATCCCGGCGGTCCCATTTGATGATTTTACTATATGTTTCCACCAGCCGGCCTTCCTCCTGTATGCCGATGCCAAAGAGCAACCCCTCCAGGGGAGCCAGATGATCCGCCGGATAACCGAACGCGCAGGCCACCAGACCGTAAAGGGTGGTTATGGGGGGCACGGGATAGGTAAAGTGCACGTTAATGGTATAGGGCACCCGGAAGGAACACCAGAAGGGTACTTCCAGGGTAGCCGCCAGGATTGCTTCCACTGCCAGACCCCCTTTTTCCCCGTCAATTACCCGCTCATCTTTTCCCGCGCACGGGCAAAGACCTGATGCACCGGCTGCACAGGCACCCCTTCCTCTTCCACCAGCGCCGTTACCTCCTGGCCGTTGGCCACCACTTCCGGGGTATAACCGAATAATATTTCATGGCCCAACGCCCGGTGCTCCTGCAGGGCATAACGCAGCAGATCCAGCTTTACTTCTCCCCGGTCGTTCATTTCCAGCGCCTTCAAGCCCCTCTGGTTATAGGTGGGCTGGAAGGCTATGAGAATAATATCCGGGGACAGGGAAACCGCCGCCCGGGCCTGTTTGGCAAAGCCGCTCAGGTTAAACACGGCGTCCAGCACGGCCCGCACCCTTTGCGCCCGCTCGGCGTCCGAAATGTTTACCGCAATATCCCAGCCGGCAAAACGCTGCTCTTTGCCTTTCCCTTCCAGGCGCGGCACCCGTACCAGGCCCACATTGGCCACATCAATAACCAGGCCAAAACGGTAGATGTTGTTCATCATCTGCACGTGGGCAATGCGCATGTCTTTGCTGCCGCGTCCTTCCTTTTCCACCACACTGCTCCTGGTGAGCAGATCGGTAACTATTTCCCCGGGAATTTGCCCCAGACCGGGGGATACTTTTAAAGGCGACCAGCGGCGCTGGCCACCCACGTCCTCCTCGGTGGCCAGAAACCCCCGCAGGTCGCAGCCCCAGCATCCGGCCACATCGGTACAGGGCAGTTCGGCTGTACACTGGAATTTATCCGGGTGGCTGCGGGCCATGGTCTCAAAAATGGCCGTGCGGGTGGCCTGCCCGGAAATGTATGGTTTGCGACCGTGATCATAGGTTTTTAGCTCGGTCAGGTTGCCGCTGCCTTCCCCGGAGTTTAAATTGCTCAGATCGGCCCTGGCCAGCCAGACCAGGCTGATGCATTTCCAGATATCCATACTGTATGGCACCTCCAGTTATTCTGCCTTGCTTGCATTTTCCGCCTTTTCTGCCGGCTGAGTGCGCAGGGCCGAAAGGCAGGCGTAAATCAACAGGATATCCCGCACTGCTTCAATGTTATCTGCTGTCACATTGTTCAGGATATTTTCCACCCGCGCTTCCCCCGGCACCAGCAGGTCGGCACCGCCTTCCTTCTTGCTCCCCGCTTTGCGTTTATACATTTTGAAAAAGGCTTCGCTCAACACACCCCGCAGTACACCGGCGTCGGGCGCATTGTTTAAGCGGGTCAGCAGGGCGATGTCCTCCCGGAAGTTAATCCCGATGGTCCGCCCCACCACTTTCAAATCCTCCATCAATTCGGGTTCCAGCAAATGATCCACCTCCCCTGCGGCGTAATCAACAAAGGCTTCGAAAAAGGGCCAGGCCCGCCCGTTCCACCTTACCCGGCCACCCGGTGCCCGGCTTTCCTTCAACAGGGCAAAGAGACCCCGGCCTACCCGGCTCCAATCCCTGAAGATTATTCCCCGGGCCACCTCGTCGGCCAGGCGGTGATCACCGGCAGTGATGGCACCAAAAAAGGTGGTATACAGGTTCCCCCGCCGGTCGCCGGCCGAACCGTAGTCCAGGCCCCGCACCAGGTCGAACAGCCGGTGGTGTACTTCCAGCAGGTTAAAGTGGGCAAAACTCACATTCTGCCCTTTGCTGAAACGAAGGACCACCCACCGGTGCAGTGCCGGCCTTTCCCCGGGCGCCAGGGCGGGATCCTCCCGGTATTCTTCCTCCGCCGGCTCGTAACGGTGCGCTATGGAAAAATACACGCCGATCAGGGCCTGGTAGAGGGATGGCTGGCGCAGGTCCCGGATGTTGGTGCGGTAGGTGGTCAACTGCGGGTCCAGCAGGTCCAGCAGCCGGGTACTGGTGTTCACAAAGATCTTGTACAATACCGCCAGGTCGTCCACCACCGGCAGTAGCAGGTGGGTCATTTTCTGCCCTTCAACAAAATAAGGGATGTTGTGGTGGGTGGCGGCAAAAATGTTTAACATATTGCAGGTGGGGCACATGGTGCCGGTGGTTACGGTGCTCAGATATCCCCGCACCCGGTTGTTATGGTGCTGGTTGTAAAACGGGTTTTTATTCTGACGCATGTCGCTGTAGGCCTTTGCCGGGGCGTTGCGCCCGCAAAGCTGGCACTGATCCCCGCTGGAAGCGGCCTGACCCTGCTGGGCCAGGAAGTTAGAGACTGCTGTCTTTAGTTCGTCCTTCAGCTTCAGCCAGTCGTTTTTCAGTCCCACGTAATTCCGGCGCAGGCTTACCGAGACCTGGGCTCCGGCATTCAGACGGGCTTCTTTTAAACGCTGCTTCTCCTGCCCCGTCAAAGAAATGGTATACGCCGGGTCGTTAAAGCCGCCGGAACCGGGGCGGCGGTAATCCATACCCAGAACTTTCATTTCCACTGCCGGCAAGATCAGGTCGTTTAACCTCTCCCGCAGGTAATGGAAAATAATTTCTCCATATTCCTCCGTCTTAATCTGTGGTTTCAACTCCACGTCCAACCATCCCGCCGTCAGGCGGCAGGCGGCCATATAGCGGTAATGCTGCCGTGCCATGTGGTAAAAGGCCACCAGTCCCCAGTCCATCCAGGGATCGCCGGTACGGGTTAGCAGGATGCGCACTCATTATCACCTCCTCCTTTTTTGCTCCCGCCATTTCAGCTTACCACCATCCCCTGAACACATCCTGTCATTTAATTTTTTGGATGCAAAAAACTTTGGTGAATCATTACGGCTACCCCCAATCGCCGGTACCCGATTCCCGGTGGTCAAACCAGCTCCCGGACGAGGTATCGGGCAGATTGGCCGCTCACCCGGCACCCGCGGGAAAAAATCCGGCAATAAACGCTCCTGTCGCCGACCCGGCATCCTTTAATTTACCCCTCACCCACCAGTTCCGTCTGTCCCAGGCCCATGGTCACTTTGTATCCCACCCCGGCGAAGGCCGCGTAGCGGGCCAGGGCATGGATCTGAAAGGCGAGAAAGTCCGGGAAACGGGGAGGCAGGCGGTAACTGCAGCGGCCGGTGAAGCCCACGATGCTGTAGCGGTCGAAGGCCACCAGGGAGGTCTGCAGCTCATAGCGGCTGACCAGCAGGACGCTGAAGTCCAGATCCGGATGCAATTGCAGCGGGCTGAAGTTGTTCCAGCGCTGTAACAGGCTGCCGAAAACCCGCTCGGGCAGGGGGAAGACAATCTGCGTGCCCAACTGGCGGAAGGAGGTGGGGGAACGGAAGGCCAGGGTGATTTCCCTGGGCAGGGGTGGTCTTTCCAGCAGGTGCTGGTAGGTAAGTCCGCCGGGGTAAACTTCCTCTACGGCTTCGCCGCTGAACTCCGCCGTACCCAGGCGTACGGCCATTCCCGACCAGTAACCGGCCAGTGCGTCAGCCAGGCCGGTCATGGATGGGTCGAGACAGGAAAGGGTAAAACGATAATGTGTACCGGATTCACAATGCAGAAAACCCTTTTCCCGCCGGCCGGGGCCGGTGAGAGGTCCCAGGGCAAAGGGCTTGTCCGGCGCCTCGTGGAGAACCGTGGCCTCCGCCGGGTCCAGGTCCTGCAACAGGCTGAACAGCAGGCCGTGCAATTCGGCGCCCCCCAGGCCCCGGACGGCGCCCGCTTCCCGGCAGGTAAGGGTGAAGAGATATTTTTGTATTTCAGCCACTGGACCGTTCACTTCCTTCGAAGCGAAATGCCATTTACCGGATGTCGTTCACCGGCGGCCTTTTAATCCACCGTCAGAAATTTGGCCGTCGCCCGGGCGGCCGCCCTGCCGTCGGGCAGGATTACCCGGGCGGAAAGCGCCCACAGACGGCCCTTATGTTCCACCAGCCGGGACTCCACGTTTACCGGCACGCCAATGGGCACCGGCCGGCTGAAACGGGTGGTCATTTCCGCTGTCATGGCGGAGATGCCCTGCCGCCAGAGCCACTGGGCCATCACCTCGTCCAGCAGGGTGGAGATCAGCCCCCCGTGCATGCAGCCGTTCCAGCCCTGGTGCTCCTCCCGGGGGGTAAAGGTGGTGCGGCAGGTGTCACCGTCCATGGAAAACCGCAGGTGCAGGCCGATGGGGTTCCGCGGGCTGCAGGCGAAGCACATGTGATCGTCTTTGTTTAATAACGCCACAGAATATCACCTCTGGTAAAAGGACACGGCAATATTAAAACACGGAAATGGAGTAATATTTTCGGCGGTTTTAAAGGTTGTTGAATGCAGTGGATATTTGCGGGCTGTAATTGATACCACCGGTTTTAGAAAGAGCTACCCCCGAAAATAATCGATGCAGGCTTATTTTCATCCTCAGTTGGTGCCGCTTTTAAGCTGCATGGTGGTCTGGTATATAAGTGAATGCCGGGTCCAAAACGATTTGCGAAACGCAGACATTAACAACAGAACTGACAGGCTGCCACATTAAGGAAAAATTTCCCGAAACACGTATCTAATTTTAACAAATATCACTCATTTTAGCAAGGCCTGCCACCGCCCCCCCTGGCCCGGGGCTGACAACAGGCGACAAAAAAGCCGGGCTTAAAGCCCGGCAAAAAGCTCTTCTGCGGGTTTTTCCAGCTTAGTGGAGCAGCATGGAACCGATAATCAGGGAAATGGTACCGGCCACCTTGATCAACGGGTTCATGGCCGGACCGGAAGTGTCCTTGCAGGGGTCGCCCACGGTGTCGCCGATAACGGCGGCCTTGTGGGGATCGCTCTTCTTGCCGCCCAGGTTGCCTGCTTCAATCCATTTCTTGGCATTGTCCCAGGCACCGCCGGCGTTGGCCAGGAAGAGGGCCATCAAAACACCGGTGGCGGTGAGGCCGGCCAGGAAACCGGCCAGAGCCAGGGCGCCCAGGCCGAAGCCCACCACCAGGGGCACGCCCACGGCCAGCAGACCGGGCAGGATCATCTTATTGATGGCGGCACCGGTGGCGATGCTCACGCAGCGGGCATAGTCGGGACGGCCGGTACCTTCCAGCAGGCCCGGGATTTCCCGGAACTGGCGGCGCACTTCGTTCACCATGCCGAAGGCCGCTTCACCCACGGCCCGCATGGTGATGGCCGCCACCAGGAAGGGCATGGACGCTCCGATGAACAGGCCCACCAGCACCAGGGGCTCGTTCAGGTTGATCACCAGCTTGCCGCCCTGCAGCAGGTGCTGCAAACGGGGGTTGCGCACCACTTCATCGGCAAAGGCCTGGAAGAGGGCCAGGGCGGTCAGGGCCGCGGAACCAATGGCAAAACCCTTGGCAATGGCCGCGGTGGTGTTGCCCACGGAATCCAGTTTGTCGGTTTTCTGGCGCACTTCCGGCGGCAGTTCGGCCATTTCGGCAATACCGCCGGCGTTGTCGGCCACGGGGCCGAAGGAGTCCATGGCCACCACCATGCCGGCGGTGGAAAGCATACCCATGGCCGCCATGGCGATGCCGTAGATGGCGTGGGCCGGATCCACCCAGCTGGCGGCCCAGAAGGCGAAGTAAATGGCCGCCGCAAACACCAGCATGGGGATGAAAACGCTCTCCATGCCCACGGCCAGGCCGTGGATGACGTTGGTGGCGGGACCGGTTTTGGAAGCTTCCGCAATACGCAGGGTGGGAGATTTCTGGTTGGACGTATAATACTCGGTGAGCATACCCACGGCCACGTTAACCACCAGCCCGGCCAGCACCGCCAGGAAGATACCCGTGCCTTCGGTGGCGCCGAAAATGGAGCGGCCCAGGAAGAACACGGCAATGGCCGTTAAAATATTGGTGGTCCACAGGCCCACGTTTAAAGCGGCCTGCGGGTTGCCGCCCTCACCGGTGCGGACAAAGAAGGTGCCGATGATGGCCGCCACAATGCCGGCTGCACCCACCAGCAATGGGAAGAGGGCACCGGAGAGGCCGAACAGGCTGTTGCCCAGGATCATGGCCGCAATGGTGGTGGCGGCGTAGGATTCGAACAGGTCGGCACCCATGCCGGCGGTGTCGCCCACGTTGTCCCCCACGTTGTCGGCAATAACCGCCGGGTTGCGGGGGTCGTCCTCGGGAATGCCGGCTTCCACCTTACCCACCAGGTCGGCGCCCACGTCGGCCGCTTTGGTATAAATACCGCCGCCGACCCGGGCGAAGAAGGCGATGGCGCTGGCGCCGAAAGCAAAGCTGTTAATGATGACCGCATCTTTGAAAATGATATACAGTACGGACACGCCCAAAAGACCCAGGCCGGCCACCGAAAGACCCATCACGGCACCGGCCCGGAAAGAAACGTTTAATGCCTTGCCCAGGCCGTGACTGCGGGCGGCCTCGGCAGTACGGGCGTTGGATTTGGTGGTGCTGTTCATGCCGATGTAACCGGCAATGGCGGAACAAATGGCACCAACAATGAAGGAAATGGCCAGGGAGGTACCGTTATGCATGAAGAAAAGCAGTACGAAAATTACCAGTGCAAAGGGAATCAGTGTCTTGTACTGCCGGTTCAGGTAAGCCATGGCCCCTTCCTGCACGGCCTCGGAGATCTGCTTCATCTTTTCCGTGCCCATGGGCTCTTTTAAAACGCTGGCCATGGTAAACAGGGCAAATAGCAGCCCCAGGGCGCCGGCGGCAGCACCTATATACGCCAACTGCATATCCAGCACTTTTGAATAACCCTCCTCATCCCCTTAAATTTGGCACTTTCTTACTAATGCCAGAGCCCCAGCAGAAGAGCCGTCACCGCAAAGACAACCGCTGCAATAGTGGTGACCTTGCCCAAAAATTCATCCAGGCCCTTCTTTTTCCCGAAAATGGCTTCTGCGCCGCCGGCAATGGTTCCCGACAGACCGGCACTTCTTCCCGACTGGAGCAGTACGGTAGCGATAAGTGCAATGGATACAATTACATGCAGGGCGGTCACCAGACCTTTTAACAAATATTTCACCTCCTTCAACAGCCTGTATGTCAATAATTATAGCACATGCGGGTAAAAATAACAATGGACGAGTGTGCAAAGGGGTACAAGCATGTAAAGTTAAACTGTTCCGGGGCGGGGGATATTACACCCCGCCCCCTTTTCATCCTACCGCAGGCAATACAGGGACGCCCGTCCGCGGAACAGGGCGGTGTCCCCCAGTTCCTCTTCAATGCGCAGGAGCTGGTTGTACTTGGCCACCCGGTCGGTGCGGGAGGGGGCACCGGTTTTGATCAACCCGGCATTGGTGGCCACCACCAGATCGGCGATGAAGGTATCTTCCGTTTCCCCGGAGCGGTGGCTGACCACGGCGGTGAAACCGGCCCGTTTGGCCATTTCGATGGCCTCCAGGGTTTCCGTCAGGGTGCCGATCTGGTTCACCTTGACGAGAATGGAATTGCTGGCCCCGCAGGCGATGCCTTTCTGCAGCCGCTCCGTATTGGTTACATAAAGGTCGTCCCCCACGATCTGTATCTTCCGGCCCAGGCGGGCGGTGAGCTCCGGCCAGTTTTCCCAGTCGTCCTCGGCCAGGCCGTCCTCAATGGACAGGATGGGGTAGCGGTCCACCAGGGAGGCGTAAAAATCGATCAATTCTCCGGCATTAAAGGGTTTCCCCTCCAGCATATACCGGCCGTCCTTGAAAAATTCCGTGGCCGCCGCGTCAATGGCCAGGGCCACGTCCTCGCCGGGGCGGTAACCGGCCCCCTGGATGGCTTCCACAATGACCGCCAGGGCTTCCTCATTGGAAGAAAGGTTGGGGGCAAAGCCGCCCTCGTCTCCCACCGCCGTATTCAGTCCCTTTTTCTTGAGCACCTTCTTGAGCTGGTGAAAAACTTCCGCCCCCATGCGTAAGGCCTCGGCAAAATTGGGCGCCCCCACGGGCATGATCATAAATTCCTGGATATCCACGTTGTTGTCGGCATGTTTGCCGCCGTTTAAAATGTTCATCATGGGCACCGGCAGCTGCCGGGCATTCACCCCGCCCAGGTACTGGTACAGGGCCAGCCCCACCGACCGGGCGGCGGCCCGGGCCACGGCCATGGAAACCCCCAGAATGGCATTGGCCCCCAGGTTGCTTTTGTTGGGCGTGCCGTCCAGATCGATCAGGGTCATATCAATCCCCACCTGATCGGTGGCATCAAAACCAATTACCTCCGGGGCAATCTTCTCATTGACGTTGTCCACCGCTTTTAAAACGCCCTTGCCCAGGTAGCGGTCCGGGTCCTCATCCCGCAGTTCCACCGCTTCGTGGGCACCGGTGGAGGCCCCGGAAGGCACCGCCGCCCGCCCCAGGCTGCCGTCCTCCAGCTGCACGTCCACCTCTACGGTGGGGTTGCCCCGGGAGTCCAGTATTTCCCGGGCGAAGACATCAACAATGGTGGTGCTCATTTATTATAACCTCCCCAATGTTCTATTAAAGACTCCCCGGTCATTTCCGCCGGTTTGTCCACCCCCAGCAATTCAAGCATGGTGGGGGCTATGTCGGCCAAAATGCCCGGGCGCAGCTGAACATTTTTCAACTCATCGTTGATCAGGATAAAGGGCGCCGGGTTGGTGGTATGGGCCGTATGGGGGTGCCCGTCGGGCTCCGTCATCTCGTCGGCGTTGCCGTGGTCGGCGGTAATCAGCACCGTCCCTTTCCGGGCCTGCACCGCCTCCACCAGCCGCCCCAGGCACCGGTCCACCGTGGCCACCGCCTTTTCCGCCGCGGCCATATCGCCGGTGTGCCCCACCATATCAGCATTGGCGTAATTCATAATGACCACCTGGTATTTGCCCGAGGACAGCTGTTCCAGAAAGGTATCGGTGACCTCGACGGCGCTCATCTCCGGCTTTTGATCGTAGGTGGCCACCTTCGGGGAAGGGATTAAAATGCG
Source organism: Desulfofundulus thermobenzoicus (assembly GCF_009428905.1). Lineage (GTDB taxonomy): Bacteria > Bacillota > Desulfotomaculia > Desulfotomaculales > Desulfovirgulaceae > Desulfofundulus_A > Desulfofundulus_A thermobenzoicus. The sequence goes on from NZ_WHYR01000018.1 coordinate 18,524, forward strand.
GTCCTCCCCCGGATAGGGCGTTTCCACCCCTCCGTTGAAAAAGAAAGTGACGTGGGCGTATTTTTCCGTTTCCGCCAGGCGCAGCTGCCGGACGCCCAGGCGGCTTAAGACTTCTCCCAGGGTGTTGTTCAGGTGCTGGGGCTGGAAGGCCACCGGGGCGCGGATGGTTTTGTCGTACTGGGTCATGCAGGTATACCACACCCGGGGGCGGTTTTCCGGGCGGTTAAATCCCTGAAAGTCCTCATCCACAAAGGCCCTGGTGATCTGCCGGGCCCGGTCGGGGCGGAAGTTGTAAAAAATCACCCCGTCGCCGTCATTCACCGTGGCCACCGGCTGCCCGCTGCCGTCCAGTACCACCGTGGGCTGCACAAATTCGTCCGTTTCCCCCCGCCGGTAGGCTTCCTCCAGGGCCTCCATGGCCGATGCCGCCCGCAGCCCCTCCCCCAGCACCATGGCCCGGTAGGCCTTTTCGGTGCGCTCCCAGCGGCGGTCCCGGTCCATGGCGTAGTAGCGGCCCATTACCGTAGCTATGCGCCCCGCGGCCAGTTCCCGGCAGCGGTCTTCCAGCTGGCGGATGTACTGGCCGGCGTTGTCCGGCGGCACATCCCGGCCGTCCAGAAAACAGTGTACGTAAACCCGCTCCAGATTATGCCTTCCGGCCAGCTCCAGCAGGGCAAAAAGGTGGGTGATGTGGCTGTGCACCCCCCCGTCGGATAAAAGACCCATCAGATGCAGGGCACTGCCCTTTTGCTGCACGTGTTTGACGGCGGCCACCAGTTCTTCGTTGGTAAAAAAGCTGCCGTCCCTGATGGCCCGGGTAATGCGGGTGAATTCCTGGTAAACGATGCGCCCGGCGCCTATATTCAGGTGGCCCACTTCCGAATTGCCCATCTGGCCTTCGGGCAGGCCCACCGCCTCCCCGGAAGTACCCAGGGTGGTGTGGGGATATTGGGACCAGAAGCGCTGCATATTGGGGGTGCCCGCCAGGGCTATGGCGTTTCCCTTTTTTTCGTCGTTCAATCCCCAGCCGTCCAGGACCACCAGGACCATGGGGATATGTTTTAGTTCCACTGATAAACCTCCATGTATAGTCGTTGGTTATTTCGCTGCCGCCTGCACAATGGCCGTGAAGGCATCCACCTTTAAACTGGCGCCGCCCACCAGGGCGCCGTCGATGTCCGGCTGGGCCATCAAGGCGGCCGCATTGTCCGGCTTGACGCTGCCGCCGTACTGGATGCGCACCCGGCCGGCGGCATCTTCCCCACCCATTTCCCGCAGCAGCCCCCGGATGAAACGGTTCACCTCCTGGGCGTCCCGGGGCGAGGCGGTGCGGCCGGTGCCGATGGCCCACACGGGCTCATAGGCCACCACCAGGGCGGCCAGCTCCCCCGGGGAAAGGCCGGCCAGGGAACCCCGGACCTGGGCGCCGATCACCTCTGCGGTGCGGCCGGCTTCCCGCTCTTCCAGCAGTTCCCCCACACAGACAATGGGTACCAGGCCGTGTTTGAAGGCCGCCTTCACCTTGCGGTTTACCTTTTCATCGGTTTCGCCAAAATACTGCCGCCTTTCCGAGTGCCCCAGGATTACATAGCGGCAGCCGATTTCCTTGAGCATCACCGGGGATATCTCGCCGGTAAAGGCCCCCTCATCCTCCCAGTACATATTCTGGGCGCCCAGGGCAATGGGGCTGCCGGCCAGTTCCCGGGAGACGGTCTGCAGGGCGGTGAAAGGCGGGCAGACGGCCACCTCCACCCCCTGCACCCCCGCCAGGGCCTGTTTTAATTCCCGCACAAAGGCGGCCGCTTCGGCCACCGTCTTGTACATTTTCCAGTTGCCCGCCATGAGCGGTATGCGCATGCCGTTCTTCCCCCCCAAACGTCAAGTAACCCGGGCGTGCAGTGTCATCCCCCGGAGCGACAGGAGACGATGTGACAAGTGAGATATGAGATTTATTATCGGCTTTGGCTTTGCCAAAGCCTTCTTAATCCCACTTTCAACCTCTCACCTCTCACCTCTTAATAATGCCGCCACGCCGGGCAGCACTTTACCCTCCAGGAACTCCAGGGAGGCGCCTCCGCCGGTGGAAATGTGGGACATTTTGTCCGCCACCCCGGCCTTTTCCACCGCCGCAGCCGTATCCCCGCCGCCCACAATGGTTTCGCCCAGGCATTCGGCCAGCGCCCGGGCCAGGCCGAAGGTGCCGGCGGCGAAGGGGGCCATTTCAAAAACGCCCATGGGACCGTTCCAGATCACCGTGCGGGCATCCCCCACCGCCCGGCTGAAGGACTCCACCGTAGCCGGGCCGATATCCAGGGCCATCCACTCCGCCGGCACCTGATCCACGGGCACCACCCGGGGTTGGGCATCGGGCTCGGCCGCCGGGGCCACCACCAGATCCACGGGAAGAAGCAGTTCCACGCCCCTCTCCTTCGCCCGGGCCATCAAATCCCGGGCCAGCTCCAGCCTGTCCCCTTCCACCAGGGATTTACCCATGGGGTAGCCGGCGGCCGCCAGGAAGGTATTGGCCATTCCGCCACCAATTAGCAGCCGGTCCACCCGGGTCAGCAGGTTTTCAATAACGGCAATTTTATCGGAAACCTTGGCCCCGCCCAGGATGGCCGCAAAGGGCCGGGCCGGGTCGGCCAGCGCCCGCCCCAGGACTTTGATCTCCTTTTCCATCAGGAAGCCGGCGGCGGCGGGCAGGAAACGGGCCACCCCCTCGGTGGAGGCGTGGGCCCGGTGGGCGGTGCCGAAGGCGTCGTTCACGTAAATATCGGCCAGTTCCGCCAGCTGACGGGCAAAATGCTCGTCATTTTTTTCTTCCCCGGGATAAAAGCGCACATTTTCCAGCAGCACCACGTCACCGGGCCCCATGGCGGCCACCGCCGCCCGGGGCTCCTCCCCCACGCAGTCGTTGACCTTCACCACCGGTTTGCCCAGCAGTTCCCCAAGGCGGCGGGCCACCGGGTCCAGACGGTAGCGGTCGTCCACCTTGCCCCTGGGGCGCCCCAGGTGGGAGGCCAGGATTACCTTTGCCCCGTGCTGTACCAGGTACTGGATGGTCGGTAAGGCGGCCCGGATGCGGGTATCGTCGGACACGTTGCCCTGACTGTCCAGGGGTACGTTGAAATCCACCCGCACCAGCACCCGTTTTCCATCCACCTCAATATCCCGGATGGTTCTGGGATTCATTCCGTAAGCATACCTCCTCCGACAGGTTTTGCCGTTCGTAATAAAGGCGGACCCCAAGGGCCCGCCGGTGAAAAGCTGGAAAGGGGATCCTTCAGGCTATAGAAGATTACTTTGACATCTTTTGCTAAAATCCTTTTCCGGCCATGTATAAAATTAGATCGATGATGCGGTTGGAATAACCCCACTCGTTGTCGTACCAGGCCACCACCTTGACCATATCCTCCCCCACCACCATGGTGGAGGTGGCGTCCACAATGGCCGAATGGGGATCGCCGTTATAATCGCCGGAGACCAGGGGCAGGTCGCTGTAAGCCAGGATACCCTTCAACCGGCCTTCCGCCGCATCCTTCAGTGCCTCATTTACCTCCTCCACAGTCACCGGCCGGCGCAGCTGGGCCACCAGGTCCACCACGCTCACATTGGGCGTGGGCACCCGCATGGCCATGCCGTTCAACCGGCCCTGGAGCTGGGGCAGCACCAGCCCCACCGCTTTGGCAGCGCCCGTGGAGGTGGGAATTATGTTCACGCCGGCGGCCCGGCCCCGGCGCAGATCCCGGTGGGGCATATCCAGGATCTGCTGGTCGTTGGTAAAGGAGTGGACGGTGGTCATCAGCCCCTTGACTATGCCGAAATGCTCATCCAGCACTTTGGCCACGGGGGCCAGGCAGTTGGTGGTGCAGGAAGCGTTGGAAACCACATGGTGCACGGCGGGGTCGTATTTCTCTTCATTTACCCCCATCACAACGGTCAGGGCTTCCCCCCTGGCCGGGGCGCTGATGATCACTTTCCTGGCCCCGGCGCTCAGGTGCCGGGCCGCCTCTTCCGGGTTCCGGAACCTGCCGGTGGACTCCACCACCACATCCACCCCCATCTCCCTCCAGGGCAGGGCGGCGGGGTCCCCTTCCGCCAGAACGGTGATTTCCCGGCCATCAACCAGGATGGATCTTTCACCGGCCTGCACATCGGCATCCAGGCAGCCGTGCACCGAGTCGTATTTCAACGCATAGGCCAGGGTCTGGGAATAGTTCTCGGACACAGGAACACGCCGGGATTTATGGTTTACAGCCACCACCTGCACATCCGGATGCTTCAGGGCTGCCCTCAAAACAAACCTGCCAATCCGGCCGAAACCATTAATCCCTATTTTCACCGTCATTATTCCTGCTCTCTCCTTTCAATAGTATGCCTTATTAAACGAAATTTATTTGATTATGACATTCTATTCGCCATTTAATCAATTGTTTCCTCCCGGTTTTTTAGAAAAAATAAACACCGGTACCAGCCGGTGCTGAAGGTATTGCCGGGGTATTACCCGCAAGGAATTATCGTTTTGATATAAGGCAACATTACCGGAAATCCGCCGGGCAATATCCCTGCCCCCGTCCGGCGGCGGCGGCTTCCGGCCGGATCAGTAGCGCTTGCGCTGCCTGATGGGCGGAATGCCCAGTTCGTCCCGGTATTTGGCCACCGTCCGGCGGGAGATGCGTATGCCCCGCTGACGGAAAATTTCGGCAATCTGCTGGTCATTAAGGGGTGCCTTTGGGTCCTCGGAAGCCACCATTTCCTCCAGCATCTTTTTGATGCTCTCGGCGGAGGTCATGGTTCCGGCGTCGTTATTCACCCCCGAGGAGAAAAAGAATTTCATCTCAAATACGCCCTGGGGCGTCTGAATGTACTTGTTGGAAGTGGCCCGGCTCACCGTGGATTCGTGCAGGCCCACCAGTTCGGCCACCTGTTTCAAATTCAGGGGCTTTAAATATTTCACCCCGTGGTCCAGGAAGTCCCGCTGCAGTTCCACCAGGCAACTGGCCACCTTGTACAGGGTCAGGCGCCTCTGCTCAATGCTGCGGATCAGCCAGGCCGCGGCATTCAGCTTGCTTTCCACAAAACGGCGGGTCTGGCTGTCGCAGGAATCCCGCTGGTTGAGCACGGAGCGGTAGGTGGAGTTGATGGTAATCCTGGGTAAGGACACATCGTTGACCAGAATGACATAATCCCCCTCCACTTTTTGCACCACCACATCCGGCACCACGTAGCGCACGTCGTTGGCGCTGGAGAAGTTGCGACCGGGCTTGGGGTCCAGGGTTTTGATGATATCCGCCACCCGCTGCACTTCCTGCACACTAACGTTATACTGCTGGGCCAGCCGGTTATACCGGCCCCGGCCCAGGTCCATCAGGTGATCCCGGATAATTTTTTCCAGGAGGGGATCTTTAATGCCCAGCTGCTCCACCTGGATTAAAAGGCATTCCTGCAGTGTGCGGGCACCCACCCCGGGGGGATCAAAGGTCTGGATCAGCTTCAGGGTTTCCTCCACGGCCGGGACATCCACCTCCAGGGCGGCGGCCACCTCCTCCACCGTGGTCCGCAGGTAACCGTGTTCATCAATATTGCCAATCAGGTATTCCCCGATGATCTCGCTCCCGGGAACACCTTTGCTCAAATGCAGCTGAAAAAGCAGGTGCTCCATCAGTGTGGGCGCCTGGCTCAAAAAATTTTCATAGCTGGTGGCCGGCGGTTCCGGATCCTTTTCCACCCGGGGCAGGCCCAGGTCGCTGCTGTCCTGAAAATATTCCTCCCAGTCCAGGTCGTACTGTTCACCGGCCCGCTCCCCCTCCACCTTCTGCCCTTCCAGGGATTCCACCAGCTCCTGGTCCCGCTCCGCATCCTCTTCCCTCAGTTCCAGCAGGGGGTTTTCCTCCAGCTGCTGCTCGATATACATGGAAAGCTCCAGGGAAGAGAGCTGCAGTATGGTAATGGCCTGACGCAACTCGGGGGTCATGATCAGCTTTTGCTGTTGTTCCACGTTCAGCCCGTAACCCAGGCGCATGGTTGTTCACTCCTTAACTTCCCCACTGTAAATAACTAATTCTCTGACCCGGGGTGCTTTTCCTGCCCCATTTCCCTTTATACCAGCATATTCGGACGGTAATTATTTCATCACCGGCCGGAGGTCTTTTCCAGAAGTGAGATGGCTATCCCGGTTACCGCGGGCACGGATCCGGCCGGCAATCTCCTCCAGGCGGCGCAGGCGGTGGTTGACCCCCGACTTGCCCACCCGGGGCTCCAGCATTTCTCCCAGCTCCCGCAGGCTGGCGTCGGGATGGTTCAGCCTGGCCTCGGCCACCTGCTTCAAACCGGGTGAAAGACCGTCCAGGCCCACGGTGGAGGCAATCAGGCGGATATTTTCCACCTGGCGCATGGAAGCATCCACCGTCTTATTCAAATTGGCCGTCTCACAGTTCACCAGCCGGTTTACCTGGTTGCGCATTTCCTTGTATATACGCACATTTTCAAAATCCAGCAGGGCCGTGTGGGCACCCATGATATTTAAAAAGTCAACGATTTGCTCGCTTTCCTTCAGGTAAACCACATACCAGTTTTTGCGCGTGGCCACCCGGGCACCCAGGCCGAACCTGCCCATCAATCGACAAATATCCCGGGCGTGACGGCGGCTGGTGGTGACAATCTCCAGGTGGTAGGTCCCTTCCGGACTGTTCACCGAACCCCCACCCAAAAAGGCGCCCCGCAGGTAGGCCCGCCGGCAGCAGTCCCGGCGCACCAGCTCTTCCTTCAAACCCGCGGTCAGGCGGCCCTGCCCGTCCAGCACCCCCAGCCGTTCCAGTATTTCCTCACCCTCCCCGGCCAGGGGCAGGCGCACCACATACAGGTTGTTTTTGCGCAGCCTGGTCCGGCGCTGTACCAGCACCTGGGTGTGCACACCGAAAAGGTCTTTGAACAGGGAAAATACCTTCCGGGCGGCGGCCGCGTTTTCGGTAACCACGGTCAAAGCGGCCTTCTGCCTTTCGGAGTGCAGGGCACCGTCCATGCGCACCAGGGCGGCCAGTTCGGCCAGCTTACAGCATTGGTCCTTCCCGACGACCCGGGCCAGCTCATTTTTGGTCACTGTTGAAAAGGACAAAGTCCCTCACCACTCTACCAGTATTATACCACATCCCGCCGCCACGGGATCAGATTTTGCTTGCGGCCGGCTTTCCCTGAAATAAAAAACTGCCGGAACACCGGCAAAAGGGGTCGGGTGGGGGTAACTGTCGACTACTTATGACCCGAACCGGCCGCGGGGTTGAATATGCCCACCGGTTCCCCCGGCTTTTTTTCGCCCAGGATCAGCTCCAGAATCAGCCGGGCCAGCCTGTCGGGATGATGGCGTACCACATTGCCTTCCTGCACCAGGTTGCCCCCCACCACCTGTACGCCCAGGCCGGCCAGTTCATCCCGGTCCACGGCCACGGGCGCCGCTCCCTCCCGGCGGTAACGGAGCTTCAACCGGTAGGGGATTTCCCCCTGATGGATCACTATATAATCCACTACGGGTCCGGCGTGGGTCAAAATGGCCTTTAAATGATCGCTGGCGGTATAACCGTCGGTTTCCCCTGGCTGGGTCATCACATTACAGACATAAATTTTAACGGCCCGGGAACGGGCAATGGCCTCGGGAATCCCCCGCACCAGCAGGTTGGGCAGTATGCTGGTATACAGGCTGCCCGGTCCCAGGACAATGGCATCGGCCCCGGCAATGGCCTGCAGGGCTTCCGGCAGGGGCAAACAATCCCCCGGTTTTAAAAAGACCCGTTTTATGCGCTTCCGGCATAAAGGAATGGACGACTCCCCATAAACCAGCGTGCCGTCGGCAAACTCCGCCCCCAGCACCACATTTTGCAGGGTGACGGGCAAAACCCGCCCCCGGATGGCCAGCACCTTGCTCAAACCCTGGACCGCTTCGTGAAAACCCCCGGCCACCTCATTGAGGGCGGCCAGCAGCAGGTTGCCCAGGTTGTGCCCGGCCAGTTCGCCACAGTTAAAACGGTACTGCAGCAGTTCTTCCATGAGGGACTCCTTGTCGGCCAGAGCCACCAGGCAGTTGCGGATGTCCCCCGGGGGCAGCATACCCAGATCGCCCCGCAGGCGTCCGGAGCTTCCCCCGTCGTCGGCCACGGAAACAATGGCCGTAATATTGCTGGTAAACTGTTTCAGTCCCCTTAACAGAACGGACAGACCGGTACCTCCGCCAATCACCACAATGCGGGGACCCCGGCGCAAATACTGGCGGGTATACAGGATATCCGCCAGGCAGCACTTATCTTCCGGGGCCAGGGCGTCCACCACCGACCGGAAGGCCTTCAATATACCGAAAACCAGCGCCGGCAATCCCAGGACCAGCAAAAAAACGCCGCCCCAGAAGGCACCGCCGGGACCGAAAAGATCCCGGAACCAGATGCGCAGCAGCACCTGATACTCAAAGGGCAGCAACTGGCCCAAAAGGCCGATGCCTGCGGCCGCCAGGAGCAACCCCCCGAAGGCCAGGGCCAGCCAGCGCTTAAAATGCAGTCCCGGGTAAAACCACTTCAGCAGGTGCATTTCTTTCACCTCCGCGCAATATCCCGGTGCCGCACGGCCACCCGGTAACCCTGTTCCCGCAGGTGGGCGCCCAGCAGGTTGGCCAGGGTCACGGAACGGTGCTGCCCCCCGGTACAGCCAATGGCCACGGTTAAAGTGGTTTTACCTTCCTGGATAAAGTGGGGCACAAGAAAGTCCATAAATTGAAAGAACCTTTTCATGAATTCCTGGCTCACCGGGGTACGGCAGATAAAATCCTGCACGGCCGCATCGTTACCGGTCAGCTGGCGCAACGCCGGATCGTAATGGGGATTGGGCAGGAAACGCACATCGAAAACCAGGTCGCTGTCCAGGGGAATACCGTATTTATAACCGAAGGAAACCACCGTTATGCGCAGGGAAGCGGCGGCGCCGTCCCCGAACAGGGCGGCCAGTTCTTCCTTCAACTGGTGGGGTGTCAGGTCGGAGGTATCGATGATCTTATGCGCCCTGCCCCGCAGTTCCCGCAAACGGGAACGCTCTTCCCGGATGCTCTGCAAAACTTCCCCATCCACACTCAAGGGGTGGCTGCGCCGGGACTCCTTGAAGCGCCGCACCAGGGTGGCGTCGGCGGTCTCCAGGAAGAGAATTTCATAGCGCAGGCCCTCCTGTTCCAGGTCGGCCAGCACCTCGAAAAGGGCGTCGAAAAACTCCCCGCCCCGGATATCCACCACCAGTGCTATTTTATTAATCATCCGGGAGGATTGTGAACAGAGCTCCACGAACTTGGGGATCAATGTGGGGGGCAGGTTATCCACACAAAAGAAACCCAGGTCCTCCAGGATGCGCAGGGCGGCGGTTTTGCCGGCGCCGGAGAGGCCGGTGACAATAACCAGACGCACGAAAAACACTCCCTAAATGTACTGGTACCGGCGCGATTCACGCTGCCGGCTCGCTGACCTCAACCCGGCACTCACCGGTACCGGAAATTTTCGCAATGATTATGATGATTATATTCTACATCCGTCCCCCTTTCCCTGCCGGGAAAGAAAAGGGCACCACTTACGGTGCCCGCTGGGCCGTTATTTCCCGGCCAGGCTGGCCTTGAGCCGGTCGATCACCTTCACCGGCCCCGGGTCCACCCCGTAGAGAAAGGCCAGGTAAATGCTGGCATAGTCCCCCAGGTAAATCAAAGAATACAGCCTGGCCAGGCCGTCCCGGCCGGTGGCCGTTACTTCCGTCACCCCGGCCACCGCCTTTTCCATGATTTCCCGGGTAACGGCGTAACGCAGCACCACCCGGGGATGATCCCGGGGATCCCGCAAAATAACGATGTAAAGCCTTTGCAAAAGTTCCGGCGGGTACTGGAAGCCCACCAGTTCGTTGTGGTTGAGTTCGGGGAAAACGTTCCAGTAGGCCGGTGCCTTGGCGTTTTCATTGACCTGCCCCTTCCAGCGCTGGGCCACCACTTCCGTGGTGCCGCTGGCACCCCAGATTACCGGGATGCGGTTGTGGAAATTTGCAGCCATCTGCTTGGCCGGGTTTTCGTCCAGGGGGACCTCCGGCTTATACTTTTCCCGCAGGGATTGCAGGTGGCGGCTCAATTCCTCCACCCCGGCTTCCACGCCGGAAAGCATACCCATCCGGCTGAGCACGGCCAGGGTGGGAATAAACAGGTAACCGGTGGCCGCCCGGGGGGCGATACCCGCCGGCACGGTAATCACCGGCACGCCGTCCGCCAGGGCCATTTCCTTGAGCCTGCCGCCCGTGGTCAAAACCACCAGCCGGGCCCCCCTTTCCCGGGCCTCCCGGTAGGCGCTGAGGGTTTCCTCGGTATTTCCGGAATAACTGACGGCAAAGACCAGGGTTTGGGGCCCCACAAATTGGGGGAGCACATAGTCCCGGTTGACCACCACCGGCACGGACAGCCGTCCACTGCCGTAGACCCGCAGCAGATCCCCGCCGATGGCCGAGCCCCCCAGGCCGGTCACCACCACCTGCCGCACATCCCGCCCGGGGGGCAGGGGTGTGGCCAGCCCCAGTTCCCAGGCCCGGGCGCACTGGTCGGGCAGGTTCCAGAGGGCCTCCAGCATTCCCATGGAATCACCTGCATACATGGCCTGCCAATCGTTTAGTATGGTCAAAATATCTACCTCCTTTTTCTGGAATAAGGCCGGGCCCCTCCCGGAAGATAAGGGGACCGGGACAAAACAATCATAAACCGCCGGTGAAGATAAATACCAGCGATGCCCACGCCCTTTACGGGTGGGAATTTCCAGGCGGGAGAGTGAAAAAAGCAGCCTGTCCCCTTTTTTAGCCGGGTTTTATTTCCAGCACATCCTCCACATAGGCCCGCAGCACCTCGGCCACACCCCAGGCCTGGGCAATGGCTCCCCGGGGGATGACCGGCTCGTTCCCGTCAAAGATCTCGGAAATATAACCCACCCCGTGCTCCCGGAGATGCTCCCGGAAGGGTGCCAGGAAACGGGCCGCCAGCAGCCGGCTGGCCGGGGAGTAGTTGTACACCCGGCGCAGGGCGGTGACAAAGGGACCCATCAGCCAGCTCCAGACCGTCCCCTGGTGGTAGGCGCCGTCCCGCTGCCGGCGGTCGCCGCCGTAGACACCCCGGTAGCGGGGGTCGTAATGGGACAGGGAGCGCAGGCCGTAGGTGGCGTAGAGCTCCTGCCACACCCGGCGCAGGATCCGGGCCCCCCGTTGGGGATCCACCAGGGTAAAGGGCAGGCTTAAAGCAATCACCTGGTTGGGACGCAGGGATGCATCCCCACCCTCCGGGCCAATGACGTCGTATAGATACCCCCCCTGATCGTACCAGAACTTCTTCAGGAAGTTATCTTTACACCGCACCATTATGTCATCGTAGGGAAAATCGTCTTTGTAGCGGCCGGCCAGTTCCCGCAGGATGCACAGGGCGTTGTACCACAGGGCGTTTATTTCCACCGGCTTGCCGTGACGGGGGGTGACCACCCACTCATCCACCCTGGCGTCCATCCAGGTAAGCTGCACCCCGGGAGAACCGGCGGCCAGCAGGCCGTCTTCATCCACCCGGATGTTAAAACGGGTGCCCCTGATGTGGTGATCAATGATTTCCCGCAATACCGGATAAATGTTCCGGCGTACAAACCGGTGATCCCCGGTGTATTGCAAATATTTCCATACGGCCTGGAAATACCACAGGGAAGCATCCACCGTGTTATACAGGGGCTCCTCCCCTGCATCGGGAAAGGTGTTGGGCAAAAGCCCGTCCTTACAGTACCGGGCAAAGGTGAGCAGGATCTCCCGGGCGTCGTCATAACGGCGGGTGACCAGGGTCAGGCCGGGCAGGGCAATCATGGCATCCCGCCCCCAGTCGCTGAACCAGTGGTAGCCGGCAATGATGCTTTTGGCGCCGGTGGAACGGCGGTGAACGATAAAGGCGTCGGCCGCCCGGACCAGGGAACGGGCAAAGGAATCCCGCTGGCCGGCCCGCTCCACCAGCTCATGGGAGCGCCGGGTTTCCATTTCCAGCAGCGCCTCCCCGTCCAGGGTGAAGACTTCTTCCAGGGTGGCGATAAAAGTGATGGTTTTTTCCTCCCCCGGCGCCAGGGCGATGGTGAAGTTGCCGGGAATATAGTGATCCTCCCGGGCGGGAAGCCCCCTGTTTTGCTCTTCCGGGTAAAACATATCGTAAAACCAGTCATCCCGCCCGGTAAAACCGCCCTCGCTGCAGACCAGGTGCAGGGCGGGCACCTGGGGAACGGCCCTTACCGCCACTCCCCGGGGAATTTCTTCCCGGGCGAAATTGATCTGTCCCCGCCTGGTGGTCCAGTGGAAGTCCCGGCAGTTGACCAGGGGGATCAGGCGCAGTACCGCCGGGGAAATACCGTTAGAAATACGGTAAAGGATAACCGTGGTATTCTCCCCGTAAATCATGAAAATCTGCTTTTGTAGAAAGATATCGGCAAAAGAAAAAATAAAGGTGGGAAATGTTTCCAGGGACACCCGCTGCAGGTGCACATAGCCGAATTCGGTAACTCCCCCGCCGGTATGATTGGTGGCTAGGTTGTATGTACGACCCTGCACCTCCAGGCGTTCGTCCACCTTGGACAGCACCAGGGTGCGCTTCACCGGCGGTGAAAGGGAGGCGATTAAAAGGCCGTGGTATTTACGGGTATTGACGCCGATAATGGAAGAAGAGGCGTAACCGCCAAGACCGTTGGTGACCAGCCATTCCTTTTGAATTCCCTGTTCATAACTGCGCCAGTCCCCCTTGCCGAAGCACACCCCCTCTCCTCCTTCCGCAAAGGGCGGGCGATAATCCGGGCCATGGTGCATATGTTGATCCATAACTACACCCTCTATTCCAGTTTCGGGTTCAGGGTTCCGGTCTTTTGAAAAAGTTATGTGGTCTTCAGCCACCCCGCCTGCTGACGGGCCAGGACCACGGCGCCCAGCAGGCCCGACCGGCTCCCCAGGGCCGCCGGTACCAGGCGCACCTGCTCCCGGGACTTCTTAAGCGCCCGCCGGTCTATCTCCCGCTCCATGGCTTCCCAGAGGAGAGGTCCCGCCTGCATGGCCCCTCCTCCCAGGACCACCGTATCGGGGTTGAGCAGGTTGATGATGCCGGCCACGCCGATGCCCAGCATCCGTCCGGCGCCGGCAATAATCTCCCCTGCCTCCCGGTCGCCGGCCGCCGCCGCCCGGGCCACCGCCCCGGCGGTGATGGCCTCCCGCTCACCGCCGGCGGCCTCCAGGATGGCCTTTCCACCGCCGCCTTCCACCAACCGGCGGGCCTCCCGGGCCATGGCCGTCCCCGAGGCCACTGCTTCCAGGCAGCCGTAATTGCCGCAGTTGCACCGGGGGCCGCGGGGATCAATGGTAATATGCCCTATTTCCCCCGCCCCGTAACCGGTGCCGTGATAGAGGCGGCCGTTCAAGATCAGTCCTCCCCCCACCCCGGTGCTTACGGTGATATAAACCATATCTTTCGCCCCCCGGCCGGCCCCACACATATACTCACCCAGGGCGGCCAGGTTGGCGTCATTCTCCACCGCCACCGGTACCTGCAGCCTTTCCTCCAGCAGGGATTTCAGGGGCACGTCATGCCAGCCCAGGTTGGGAGCCTGGTAGACCACACCGGTGGAAACGTTTAAAGGACCGGGAGCGCCTATCCCCAGGGCAACGGCAGGGCCGTCCGCCCCGGCCTCCCGCTGCACCTGCGCCACTGTCTGTATAATTCTGTCAATCACGTGCCGGGTGCCCGCCCCCGCTTCCGTAGGTACCTTCACCTCAGCCAGCAGGTTGCCTTCCCGGTCGGCCAGGGCGGTATAAATCTTTGTCCCCCCCAGGTCCACGCCAATTACAAACCGGGACATTTTTCCACCTCTTTAGCCGGGGAGCACGATTTCACAAAAACCGGGAACCCCCGGACTGATAACGTATTTTCCTCCTCATTAGCCGGTGGTGCCGCCGCCAGCGCCGCCGGGGTACCCATTCCCGCGTATACCCAGAATAAACCTTTCCACCACCCGGGCCACGCCCCCTTCTTCATTGGAGGCGGTAACCACGTCGGCCCGGGCCTGAATTTCCGGCCGGGCGTTGGCCACCGCCACCCCCAGGCCGGCCCACTCGATCATTTCCAGGTCGTTGTAACTGTCCCCCACGGCAATAACCTGGCCCGGTTCCAGGCCGTAATAGCCCGCCACCGCCGCCAGGGCGTGCCCCTTGGTGGCGGCGGGGTGGGAGAATTCCAGAAAATAGGGTTTGGACTTGGTAATATGTAATTTGTCCCCATAAACGGGTTTAAGCTGTGCGGCCAGGGCATCCAGCTCTTCTTCCCGGGCAATCACCAGTACCTTGGTGGGGTCCTGCCCGGCCCGTTCCAGAAAAGGGATCAGGGGACCCACCTCTTCCGCCTCCACCCGGGAGATGGACTGGTACAGCCTGCTCTGTTCCGTATGGCGGGCCACATAGAGCCGGTCGTCCAGGTAAATGTTCATATGATAACCATATGCATTCACCCGGTCCATAATGTCCAGGGCGTAATCCAGGGGCACCGGCCGGTGGAGGACCACCTCCCCGGTAACCGGGTGCTTCACCAGCGCACCCTGATAGGTGATAATGGGGGCGTTGATCTTTAATTCCACGGCAAAGGGCAGGGCCGCCCGGAACATCCGCCCGGTGGCCAGGGTAACCACCACCCCGCTCCTTTGGGCCCGGGCCAGCGCCTCCCGGGTCTCGTCACTTATGCGCAGGTTTTTATCCAAAAGGGTATCGTCCAGATCTACAGCCAGCAGTTTGTATTCCGGCAACAAAAATACCTCCTGCCATGGTCCTTGACCGTTGGATTTAATAGCCCGGCACACACCGGTTTAAGGCAGCTCCGCAGTAAACTCCTTTACCCTGGTAAAATCATGGTATCAGTGAGTGCCGGGCTGGTTGAGCCAACTTTACCGGTCTTATTTGCAGCGGGAATCAGCGTTCCCACGGGTGACTCCTGCGTAAAATACGGGACAAACCGGACGGGCATGCCCGTTAATACTTTACCAGATTTTAGTCTGACTGTCCATGGCTATTACCGCAGTTTCCCTTAAAATTAGCATTTTTCCCGGCCACCCGGGTTATACCTTGCCCATCCCCAGAGGGGTAGCCCGGGCCGCCTTTTAACTGCCAGGCCGGTGGTAAGCCGGCCCGGGAAGTCCGTCCCTTTTTGTTAATTATTTCCGTTACGGCCTTTCAAAAATTGGTGCACCGCCTCCGCCGCGGGGCGGTTCATGCCGGGCAGGGCGGCCAGTTCCTCCACCGTGGCCCGGGATATGGCCTCCAGGGAAGGATAGGCCTTAAGCAGTGAACGCCGGCGGGCGGGACCGATGCCCGGGATTTCGTCCAGGAGGGATTTTAAATTGCGCCGGGTGCGCAGCTGCCGGTGGTAGGATACGGCAAAGCGGTGGGCCTCGTCCCGCAAGTGCTGCACCAGGTGCAGCGCCGGGGACTCCCGGGGCAGCCGGATGGGCCCGCTGCGGCCGGGGGCGAAGAGCAGTTCCTCCTCCTTGGCCAGGCCGCAGGCCGGGATGTGCCCGAACCCCAGTTCCTCCATGACTTCCCTGGCGGCCGAGAGCTGTCCCCTGCCTCCGTCCACAATCACCAGGTCGGGCAGGCGGTGGAATCCGGCCTTCTTGCTGGAAAGCTGCCCGGTATTGATCAGATCCCGCTCCTCCCGGGCCCGGGTAAAGCGGCGGCGGAATACTTCCCGCAGGGAAGCGAAGTCGTCGGGGCCCTCCACGGTGCGGATTTTGAACCGCCGGTACTGGTCCGGCGCCGGGCGTCCCTCTTCGAAGACGGCCATGGAGGCCACCGCTTCCGCTCCCTGGATATGGGAAACATCGTAGCATTCGATGCGCCGGGGCACCCTTTCCAGACCCAGTTCCCGGGCCAGTTCCTCCGGCGCCGCGGCGCTTCTATCCCGGAACCGCCGTTCCAGTTCCGCCTCCTGCAGGGCTAAAAGGGCGTTCCGGGCCACCAGGTCCACCAGCTGCTTCTTTTCCCCCCGCCGGGGTACGTGCAGGTGCACCCGGCCGTCCCTTAACCGGGACAGCCACTCTTCTATCCCCCGGCTCTCCTCCGGGTCGATTTCCGACAGGAGGATCTCGGCGGGGATAAATTCGGCCCGGGGATAATATTGCTTGACAAAGGCGGTCATCACCTCGTCCCGTTCCATGTCCCCCGTGCCCTCCAGCAGGAAACCGTCCCGCCCCACCACCTTGCCCCCGCGGACAAAGAAAAGCATCACGTAAGAAAGATCCCCGTGGCGGGCCAGGGCCAGCACATCCCGGTCGCCGGCGTCATCGGAAACCACCTTCTGGTTCTCCAGCACCTGTTTTATGGCCTGCAGCTGGTCCCGCAGGCGGGCCGCCCGCTCAAACTCCAGCTTTTCCGCCGCCTCATGCATCCGCCGGGTCAGTTCTCTCACCAGGTCGTCCTGCCGCCCCTCCAGGAAAAGGCAGATCTCCCCGATCATTTTCCGGTAGCTCTCCCGGTCCACCAGGCCGGCACAGGGGGCCGGGCAGCGGCCGATGTGGTGGTTCAGGCAGGGACGGCGGGAGCGGGAGACCACGGTCCGTGTCCCGCCCTTCAGGGTTCCGGCCTGCCCCGCTGCTTCCGGGAGTCCCTTTGGAAATTCTTTTGCGGCGCCGGTGCGAGAGGTGCGGTCTTCCCCCACCGGCAGGGCCTCAATCTTCTGCTTGCAGGTGCGGAAGGGAAATAGCCGGCGCAGGAGGTCCAGGGTCTCATGCACCGCCCCCACCCGGGTGTAGGGACCGAAATAACGGGAGCCGTCCCGCACCAGCCGCCGGGTGATGTATATCCCGGGGAAGTCCTCCCCCAGGGTAACCTTCAGGTAGGGGTAGCTTTTGTCGTCCTTGAGGTAAATGTTGTACCGGGGCCGGTGTTCCTTGATCAGGTTTGACTCCAGGACCAGGGCTTCCACTTCGTTGTCGGTGACGATATATTCAAAGTCCACCGCCCGGCCCATTAAGGAGCGCACCTTGGGGCTCTGCCGGGCGCCGTTCTGGTAATATGAGCGCACCCGGTTTTTCAGTGAGACGGCCTTGCCCACATAAATAACCTCCCCGGCGGCATCCCGGAAAAGATACACCCCGGGTTTGTCCGGGAGGCGCTGCAGCTTTTCTTCCCCATCCATAGTTCATCCACCCACCCTATAACGAAGCCACATTATCCCGGGCCGCTTCCCCCTTCTCCATGGGCATCCCCATCCCCGTTTCACCGGATAGGATGGCCTGCTCCCGGCGACCGGCCGCCAGCACCCGGCCAAGGAACCGGCCGGTGTAGGAGGCGCCCACCCGGGCCACCTCCTCCGGGGTGCCCGTGGCCACCACCCGGCCGCCGCCGTCGCCCCCCTCGGGGCCCAGGTCGATAATGTAATCGGCGGTTTTAATCACGTCCAGGTTGTGCTCGATGACCACCACCGTATCGCCGTTCTCCACCAGGCGGTGCAGCACCATGAGCAGCCGGTGCACGTCGGCCATGTGCAGGCCGGTGGTGGGTTCGTCCAGGATGTACAGGGTGCGCCCGTTGGAGCGGCGGGAGAGTTCCGTGGCCAGCTTCACCCGCTGGGCCTCCCCCCCGGACAGCTCAGGCGCCGGCTGGCCCAGGCGGATGTAGCCCAGGCCCACGTCCTGCAGGGTTTGCAACCGCCGGTGTATCCTGGGGATGTGCCGGAAGAACTCCACCGCCTGGTCCACCGTCATGTCCAGCACGTCGGCAATGCTTTTCCCCTTGTATTTGACCTCCAGGGTTTCCCGGTTATAGCGCCGCCCCTTGCACACCTCGCAGGGCACGTAAACGTCGGGCAGAAAGTGCATTTCAATTTTGATGATCCCATCCCCGGCGCAGGCCTCGCAGCGTCCCCCCTTGACGTTGAAGCTGAACCGCCCCGGTTTGTAGCCCCGCACCCGCGCCTCGGGGGTCTGGGAGAAGAGATCCCGGATGTCGCCGAACACACCGGTGTAGGTGGCCGGGTTGGAGCGGGGGGTGCGGCCGATGGGGGACTGGTCCACGTTGATCACCTTGTCCAGGTGCTCCAGCCCCTTAACTCCCCGGCAGGCCCCGGGCTGTACCCGGCTGCCGTGGAGTTCCCGCACCAGGTACTTGTATAAAATTTCGTTGACCAGGGTGCTTTTACCCGAACCGGAAACACCGGTAACACAGGTAAATACCCCCAGGGGGAAGGTAACGTCGATGTTTTTCAGGTTGTGTTCCGCCGCCCCCAGCACCTCCAGGGCCTTGCCGTTGGGCCGCCGGCGCACCGCCGGCACCGGGATGTACCGGCGGCCGCTTAAATACTGGCCGGTGATGGATTGCGGCGTATTGATAATGTCCTCCAGGGTGCCCCGGGCCACCACTTCCCCGCCCTTCTCCCCCGCCCCGGGACCGATATCGATGATGTGGTCCGCCGTCCGGATGGTGTCCTCGTCGTGCTCCACCACGATCACCGTGTTGCCCAGGTCCCGCAGGTGCAAAAGGGTGTCCAGCAGGCGCTGGTTGTCCCGCTGGTGCAGGCCGATGCTGGGCTCGTCCAGGATGTAGAGGACGCCGGTGAGACCGCTGCCGATCTGGGTGGCCAGACGGATGCGCTGGGCCTCCCCGCCGGAAAGGGTGCCCGCCGCCCGGTCCAGGGTGAGGTAGTCCAGGCCCACGTTCACCAGAAAGCCCAGCCGGGCGTTGATTTCTTTGAGTATCTGGCGGGCAATGATCCGCTCCCTCTCCGTCAGCTCCAGGCCGGCAAAGAAACGCTGCGCCTCCTTAACCGACAGGCGGGTGACCTCCACTATGGACAGGCCGCCCACCTGCACCGCCAGGGCCTCCGGCCGCAGGCGGGCGCCGCCGCAGTCCGGGCAGGGGCGGTCGCTCATATAACGCTCCATTTCCTCCCGCATATACTCGGAAGAAGTCTCCCGGTAGCGGCGGGAAATATTGTTGATGACGCCCTCAAAGGAAGCATAGTATTGCTTCCGGTGGCCGAAGGTGTCCCGGTAAACCACCGGGATGCGCTCGCCGCCGGTGCCGTAAAGGATTTTTTCCAGATGCTCCGGGGCCAGTTCCGCCACCGGCGTGTCCAGGGAAAAACCGTACCGGTCGGCCAGGGCCTCCAGGCAGGCATAGGCGTTGCTGCCCTTGAACCAGCCCTCGATGGCCCCCCCCGCAATGGATTTGCTCTTGTCCGGGATGACCAGGTCCGGATCCACCTCCCGCTTCACCCCCAGGCCGGTGCAGGTGGGGCAGGCGCCGTAGGGGCTGTTAAAGGAAAAAAGCCGGGGGGCGATTTCCGGCAGGCTGACCCCGCATTCCGGGCAGGCGAAATTTTCATTAAAGAGGATTTCCGGGCCATCCACCACCGCCGCCAGGGCCACCCCGCCGGCCTGCCCCAGGGCCGTTTCCAGGGAATCGGCCAGGCGCCTTTCCGCCCCGGAACGGATGATTACCCGGTCCACCACGATTTCAATGGTATGCTTTTTATTCTTTTCCAGGGTCACTTTTTCCGTTAAATCCCGCACCTGGCCGTCCACCCGCACCCGGGAAAAGCCGTTTTTGCGGATCTCCTCCAGCACCTTCTGGTGCTCGCCCTTTTTCCCCCGGATCACCGGGGCCAGGATTTGTAACCGGGTGCCCTCGGGCAGGGAAGTGAGCTGATCCACCATCTGCTCCACCGTCTGCCGGGCAATGGGGCGGCCGCAGGACGGGCAGTGGGGCCGGCCAGCCCGGGCGAAGAGCAGGCGCAGGTAATCGTAGATTTCCGTCACCGTACCCACGGTGGAACGGGGGTTGTGGCTGGTGGTCTTCTGGTCGATGGAAATGGCCGGGGAAAGGCCTTCGATGTAGTCCACGTCCGGCTTGTCCATCTGGCCCAGGAACTGCCGGGCATAGGCCGACAGGGACTCCACATAGCGGCGCTGCCCCTCGGCGTATATGGTGTCGAAAGCCAGGGAAGATTTCCCGGATCCGGAAAGGCCGGTAAACACCACCAGCCTGTCCCGGGGGATTTCCACATCGATATTTTTCAGGTTGTGCACGCGGGCACCTTTAATGATAATTTTATCGGGCATCGTCGAAAAACCTTTCCTTTCTTGACATCTAAATACCCGGATAATAAAATGGCGGTAAGGAACCGATCTGGAAGGCAGCCAACCGGACAGAATAAGGAATTTTCAGGAAAGGGGCTTTTTTATGAATAACCTCGCTCCTCCCGCCGGGAAGATCATCCTCACCTACGAGGATTACCTGGACCTGCCGGATGACGGCAACCGTTATGAGATCCTGGAAGGAGTGCTGCACGTGACTCCATCCCCCACCACCCGCCACCAGCGGATTTCCCGCAACCTGCAACGGATTGTTGATGATCACGTGCTGCGGCACGATCTGGGCGAGGTATTCTATGCTCCACTGGATGTGCTTTTCTCCCGGATCAGTATTGCCCAGCCCGACCTGATCTTTATCTCCCATGAAAGGGCAGCAATCATTACCGACAAAAACATCGCCGGGGCGCCGGACCTGGTGGTGGAAATCCTTTCCCCCACCACTGCCAAACGGGATAAAGTAACCAAGGCCCACGTCTATGCCCTGTACGGCGTAAAATACTACTGGCTGGTGGACCCGGACAGCACCACGGTGGAGGAATACCGCCTGGAAGGGGAAGGCTACGTCCCGGTGAACCGGGTCGCCGGCAATGCCCCCTTCACCCCGGAAATATTCCCCGGACTGGTAGTGGACCTGGGCAAAGTTTGGGCCTGAACTGTCAACGGGTAAAGTAAACCCATGTTCCGCCTGCCGGCCTATTCCCCCGCCACTTCCGCCGCCGGCAGCAGGCGGGCGTCCTTGCCCCGCAGTTCCAGGCGCAGTTCAATGAGCATATCCCGCAGTGCGGCGGCCCGCTCGAATTCCAGGTGGCGGGCGGCCTCCCGCATTTCCTTCTCCAGGCGGCCGATCATCTGCTTCAATTCCTTCCTGGACAGCTTCTTCTTCGCCGGTTTTGGACCGGCCTGGTAAACCGCCGCGGGCTCCGCCGCCCGGGTGGCCTCGATAACCTCCCGCACTCCCTTGACCACCGTGCGGGGCACGATGCCGTGCTGCCGGTTGAACTCCATCTGCAGCTTGCGCCGGCGTTCCGTTTCCTTGATGGCCCGGGCTATGGACTCGGTGGTCCGGTCGGCGTAGAGGATCACCTTCCCCTCCACGTGGCGGGCCGCCCGGCCGATGGTCTGGATCAGGGAACGCTCCGAGCGCAGGTAACCTTCCTTGTCGGCGTCCAGGATGGCCACCAGGCTGACCTCGGGCAGGTCCAGCCCCTCCCGCAGCAGGTTGATCCCCACCAGCACGTCGAAGACCCCCAGGCGCAGGTCCCGGATGATCTCCATACGTTCAATGGCATTGATGTCCGAGTGCATATAGCGCACCCTGACGCCCATTTCCCGGAAGTAATCGGTGAGATCCTCGGCCATTTTCTTGGTCAGGGTGGTCACCAGCACCCGCTGGTTTTTGGCCACCCGCTGCCGGATCTCCGCCAGCAGGTCGTCCATCTGCCCCCGGGTGGGGCGCACCGCCAGTTCGGGGTCCACCAGCCCCGTGGGCCGGATGATCTGCTCCACCACCCGGGCGCTGTGCTCCAGCTCATAGGGGCCGGGAGTGGCCGAAACAAAGATTACCTGGTTTATTTTCTGCTCAAACTCGTGAAACTTGAGCGGCCGGTTGTCAAAGGCCGAAGGCAGGCGGAAACCGTGTTCCACCAGGGCTTCCTTGCGGGAACGGTCCCCCTCGTACATGCCCCGCACCTGGGGCACCGCCACGTGGGACTCGTCGATGAACAGCAGGAAATCCCGGGGGAAGTAGTCCAGCAGGGTGTAGGGGGGCTCCCCGGGCGCCCGGCCGGTGAGATGGCGGGAATAGTTTTCAATGCCCTTGCAGTAACCCATCTCCCGCATCATTTCAATGTCGTAATTGGTGCGCTGCTCCAGGCGCTGGGCTTCCAGCAGCTTGCCCCGGGCCCGCAGTTCGGCCAGCCGTTCCGCCAGCTCGGCTTCGATGGAGGCAATGGCCCGCTCCATCCTTTCCCGGGAGACGGTGTAGTGGCTGGCCGGGAAGATGGACACGTGCTGCCGCTCCCCCAGCACTTCCCCGGTGAGCACGTCGAACTCCAGCAGCCGCTCAATCTCATCCCCGAAGAAATCGATGCGGATGGCCCTTTCGGTATAGGAGGCGGGGAAGACCTCCACCACGTCACCCAGCACCCGGAACTTGCCCCGGGTGAAGTTCACGTCGTTGCGCTCGTACTGGATGTCCACCAGCTTGCGCAGCACCATATCCCGGTCGTAATTACCCCCCCTGCGCAGGGAGAGCACCAGTGTGCTGTATTCCTCCGGGTCACCCAGGCCGTAGATGCAGGATACGCTGGCCACGATGATCACGTCCCGCCGCTCGAACAGGGCGCAGGTGGCCGAGTGGCGCAGCTTGTCTATCTCGTCGTTGATGGAGGAATCCTTTTCGATATAGGTATCGGTCTGGGGGATGTAGGCCTCCGGCTGGTAATAATCGTAGTAGCTGATAAAATACTCCACCGCGTTATCGGGGAAGAATTCCTTGAACTCGCTGCACAGCTGGGCGGCCAGGGTCTTGTTGGGGGCCAGCACCAGGGTGGGGCGCTGCACCGCCTGGATCACCTGGGCCATGGTATAGGTTTTGCCGGAGCCGGTGACACCCAGCAGGGTCTGCATGGGGTAGCCCTTCTGCAGCCCCTCCACCAGTTGCGCAATGGCCCCGGGCTGGTCACCCCGGGGCTGAAAGTCGGATTTTAATTTAAAGGGACGCTGCTGAACAGGCATCTATATCACCCATTTCCCCAGGAGTTACTGGTGGAAACCCTCATTCCATAAATAAGTTAATTCAGGTACCGGGTACCGGACTTTTAAAACATTTTCCCGGGACATACTCCTCATTAGATTCTACCCCCCTTTGCCGGGCCTGTCAATGGCGCAACCAGTTTCAGGAAAACCATCGGCCTCCAACCAGCCGGGAGTATTACTTTTTTGCCCAGAAAAACCATGTCGAATAACTTATTTATCGTGACTCCCGCGTATCATGATACAGTGAACGCCATAACCGGGAGGGGCATAGTTTTTTTAACGGCACGCAGGCAAAATCCTCCGCCCCGCCAAAGGCGCCGGCCGGATAGTCGGCCGGGCGGGGCCGGGGGCGGATAGCTTCGTGCATCACCGGTTTTTCACCGCAGCGCCGGCTTTCGGCCAGCCAGCGCCGGACCAGTTCATCCATGCCGGCGTTGACCACCAGGCTCCGCAGTGCCGCCGCCCGGCGGGTGGTGAGCCGGCAGATGTAGGTCTGGCAGACCATAGGGCGCAAGCGATAAATGGAGCACCGGCCCCGCCGGGCATCCAGGAAAATGCAGGAACCGTCGGGCCGAAAACCCAGGCCGATGTCCACCACCGGCCCCTCCACGTATACATAGCCGTAACGGCGCAAAAAGGACAGGAGGGGCGAGGGATGACCCCGGAACTGGCGCCGGAAATGTTCGTCCCGCAGGAAGGCGGCCACATCGGGGAAGGTCAGGGGCACCCGCTCCCAGCAGCAGGCGGTGCAGCCGTTGCAGGGAGGACAGTGTTCCCGGATAAAATCGTTTAAAGCATCCAGGTAATCCCGTACCGTAGCGCCCCGGTCAATTATTTGCACATCATAGGCCGGTTTTCCGCCCAGAAGACAGTGGTTGATGCGTACTTTCAAAAGGGATTCTCCTCCCGCCGGGCGTTCGGGATTCGGATCTCAAGGGACATTTGTCCAGCAGGCAGCTGGAAATAACTAGCCCAACCCATGGGCGATGACATTAATTTGATTGACCACTTCAGGAATGTCTCTTGTTGCTGTTTCCCAAACTTCTTCCAGGTCTACCCCGAAATATTCATGAATTAAGATATCCCTCATTCCCGCTATTTCTCTCCATGGCACCTCCGGATACTTCTTTTTGAGCTGATCCGATACATTTTTAACCACTTCTCCGATTACCTCCAAACGCCTGATTACCGCTTCCTGGAGCATTTTATCGGCAAAGAATTTCTCTTTTTCTACGCCTTGAACCCACTCCAAAATCAGTTCGGCGCTTTCCAGAACATGCAAAAGTCGCACTTTGTCATCTTTTTCTTTACATGATCGCCCTCTTCTGCCGCAGGACCTTTTCCCGTAAAAGATGGCAAAGAGAGTTCTCCGTTATCACATCCACGTCTTTTTCAAGAGCTTCTTTTAATTCGTCGATTATCCTGGCATGAGTAAAAAGCGACCTTCTTGCACCGGGGGCGTATTCAATCAGGAAGTCTACATCGCTTTCTTCGTTTTGCTCCCCTCTCGCGTAGGAACCGAAGACAAAGGCCTTTACCACGCCGTACCGCCGGAATATTGGAACGGCTATTTCCTTGATTTTCTCCATATCCAAAGCGCTCACCTCCGAAAGTATTATACCCCGGGGAAAGGCCACCTTTCCAGCGTTTCCGGCCACAATAATCCTCCATCCTTTGCAGAGAATAAAGGCCGGGTAAAACACCCGGCCAGTGGTCTCCATCTGGTTTTTGATTTATCATGCCCGCCGCCCCGCTCCCGGCGTATGGCTTTCCAACTTAACTGGCAATACCTGCTAAAGCCCCATATCCTCGTTGACCACCAGTACGCGCACATCGGAAAGCCTGGGTTTGCGCTCCATGATGGTGATGATGCGGCAGATGCGGTCGGGCGAATTGCAGTCGGCACAGAAGCCGGTCTCTGCGCAAGGGGTCTTGCAATTGAGGCGCCTGGCGTTGGGCGGGGCGGCATGGGCCTTAATTCGTTTGATTGCTTCCTCTTCATCCTCGACCAGTTTATTGCGTCCGGCTACGATAATGACTTTTTTCGGGCCGAAGACCATGGAGGCCACCCGGTTGCCGGTGGCGTCGATATTAACCAGGCACCCTGTCAGGGTCAGAGCGTTGGTGCCCGTTAAAAAGAGGTCGCAGGTGAGCTGCCGGCGCATAATGGCCAGCCTTTCCTCCGGAGACAGCTCGGGCAAGCCGTGTATAAGCAGTTCTTTTCCCATCCCCCGCAACGCCCCGGCTACCTTTAAATCGGCCACCGAAAAGGAGCCACCGAAACCGATGGTGTCGGCTTCTGCCGCTTCCTTCAAGATATAATCAACTGCCTCCTGTTTTGTTTTGCAGTAAATGGCGGTGAAACCTTTTCTGCCCAGGGCCTGCACCGCTTTCTGGCATTTTTGTTCGTATGTCCAGTCAATCAATGTACCGGTTGTTACGCTCATTTTTCAAGCCTCCTTGTAAAGTCCTGTAAAGTTCCGCCGGATTAATCATACCTGTCCCACATCCCGCGACAGAACGGATCGTCCTGGTAGGAAACATGTGGTACATAAATTCGGCGACAATCCCTTCCATGTCTTTTCCTATCCATCCGTTTACCCCTGAAAAAAGATAGGCCGGTTTTTCATAACCAGACATTCAACCTCACGGGGAATTAAACCAACTCCTGGCCCTGATTAATCATTTCTCCCGGATGCCGTCAAACAGCGGAGACGCTTCCATTTTGCTCACCTCGATTATTTTTAAGATGATCTCCCTGGTAAAGCGGAGCGATGAAAACAGCGCCAGGCCAAGGTACAGGTCCGGTTGCCACTGGACAGGCGCTTCTTCTATGCGCCTGGCGCATTCCGCAAGCACTTCCTAGTCCGGAAGCTGGTGGCGCATCAGCGGCACCAGCGGGATAATCCCCACCGGGCCATGCTTTTGGAAAAGGACCTGGCTTTTTACCGCTGCGCTTTTCAACGCCCCAGCTTCCCCAGGAGCGCCTGCAGAAAGCCCCGGTACCGTCCAGGCCGCCGTTCCGGCACATCTTCCACGGCGATACCCCGGCCTTCCAGCACCCGCCGGGAGTTTTCAGCCAGCCACCGGGCCGCCTCGTCGCCCAAACGGCACTCCACTTCCTTCAGCGCCGGGGAGATTACAGGAGGCCGGCCGGTGGAGGAATGGGCGTCGGAGGCCACAAAGTGGGCCAGGCCGCGCTCCAAAAAATAAAAAGCCTTCCCGGCCGCCTCCCGGCCGAACATCCCGGTGAGACTGCCCGCGGTAACCTGGGCCAGCACCCCCCGGGAAACCAGCGCCTGCAGCAGGGCCGGGCGGCGGCAGAAGGCGGCGTTTCTTTCCGGGTGGGCGATGATGGGCGTAATCCCCCGGAGCTGCAGTTCGTATAGCACCCGCTCCGTATAGGGGGGCACAAAAGCGGCCGGCAGTTCCACCAGCAAATAACGACCCCCGTCATTTAAGGCCAGCAACTCTCCCCGGGCCAGGCGGTCCGGCAGGTCGGGTTCCAGGCGGTACTCGGCCCCGGGCAGGACTTTTAAGGAAAGATCATATTGAACCAGCAGTTCATTCAATCGGGCAACGGCCTGAAGAATTCCCCCGCGCGTCGGGCAAAACCGCCCTTCCACCACGTGGGGCGTGGCTACCAGGTGGCTTATGCCGTCCTCCACCGCCAGGCAGGCCATGGAAAGGGCCTCGCCCTCTTCCGGCGCACCGTCATCCATACCGGGCAGAATATGCGTATGTAAATCGATCATTTACGGTATCACCCCGGATAAATTAATGTAGCCGGTCATTAACTTGAGTTACGGTTTGCCAAGGTAACCAGAACACGCATAAAAGCCTCCCCTGCGCCTTAGTTTTTGCTTTTTTTCTTGCTTTTCACGTATTCCAGGGCCAATTCCCAGTACTCAGCCAGGGTCTGCTTTTTTTCTTCGGTAAGGTCTGAAACCCGCCTCAGAAGGCCGGCAAACAGGGGGTCGATAGCCACCGCGTGCAGTTTTACATCCATTACCTTTTCGTCCCCACTAAAGTGTGGTTGGTCAACACGTCCCAGAAGATAGTCTGTGGACACACCGAAAAAATTCGCCAGGCGTATCAAAAACTGATAATCCGGCAAACGCTTATTTTTTTCGTACATGGCTATGGTGCTCTGCCCCACACCCAGCAGGCGGGCAAGCTCCGCCTGGGAAAGCCCCTTTTGCTGGCGCAAAAATGCCAGCCTCTCACCAAACAATGACACAAATGCCGACCCCCTGTCAACAGTACGAATTTCCTGTGATGCAAAAGATTTTTCCCTGAACCGTACAAACAAAGAAAAGAAAAAGACCAAAACCACAAACCCCGCCAGGTCCACCAGCACGTCCACCGCCCGGCCGGTGCGGCCGGGAACAAAAGTCTGGTGCCACTCGTCCAGGGCACCCACCAGAATCACGATTACCCCGGCCAGCATCCAGCGCCGCCGGCCGCCAGAACCGGCACCGTCCAGGGCGGCGGCCAATGACAGACCCAGCGCGCCGTAAATTACCACATGCGCCCCCTTGCGCAGCCAGAACTGGATGAAATCCGCCGGGGCACGGCGGTTGTCCACCGGCTGGCCGCTGTAGGAAAAGCTTACCGGCGGCAGTTCCCGCACCTTTTCAACCATACGGGGGTGCCGCCGAATTTCCGGCCGCAGGTCCTGCTCGGCAAAGGACTGGCCGGAAAAATAAGCGATAGCCAGCAGGCAGACCCCAACCAGCAGCCACCGCCACCAGTGTTTTTGAACTTTAAATGACACCTGCAACACCCGACCTGTTATTTCCACTGACCAGGAACCTGCCTGCCCTGGGGAATATAATTTTTCAAGATACACTCACTGAGTGAACCTGCTCAGTTCCTCCCATATGATGTTCCGGGCTTCTTCCAGGGAGTTGGCGGCAAACAGCTGCTCCAGTACCCGGTCCAGCGCATCCATGTCGGTCAGTTGCTGCACTTTGTCCTGCACACTGGCAGAATCAACTCCGAACCTGCGGGCCAGGTATTTGCATATGACCTCCCGCTTGGCTTCAATCTTTCCTTCCACACGGCCTTCGGCACGGCCTTCCGCACGGCCTTCCGCACGGCCTTCCGCACGGCCTTCCGCACGGCCTTCGACACGGCCTTTTTCATACCAGCTGGTGGTTATTTGCATAATGGCGTCAACCTCCTTTTTGTCCATTTTACCCAATTCCCGGTAAAGTTGTTCTTCTTCCTCGCGGTTCAGCTTCAGGTAGGTCTCGAAAAAGACGGCCAGCAGCTCCATCCGCGCCGGGTCCAGTTTCATCCGGGCCAGCATGCGCAGGAACTCCAGCTTTACGCGCACCCTTTCTTCCGGCCTGAAGCCCATTTTGCTCAACAGCGCCGCGGCTACCGGATTATCACTATGTATGTACTCCCGCCAATCAAGTTTTTTCAACTCCAGCTTGTAAAACCGGAAATTCAGGACATCCAGAAAGGGAAAGGTAATCCCGAAACTGTCCGGTTCATCCCGTATCCGGTCGTAGCCGAACACGGCCACCGGTAATATCTTCCGCCGGTACTTCTCGTATAACCGGCTGAAGTAAACAAACATCCGCTCGTTAAAATTCTTTTGCACATACGATTGTGGTTCAATGTGTACCAGAATCAATCCGGGTTGGCCCTTGAGACTGGTTTCCACCAGAATGTCCACTTTGTGCCTGTCACCGGCTGTAACATCGGTGAAGATTTCCTGCTGGAGAAACCTGATCTGGGTCAGGTCTATGGATCGGGCGGCTTCCGGAAAGAACAACTCCATGAATTCGGCAAAAAATGTTTCCAGCAATTCTTTAAACAGGCGGTCATGGTCGACCTGATTTTCAGTCATCGAGCCGTCTCCTCATGTTCTTTCTGGTTACAGTTTACATCAGGTCCAGAAGGGTTTCAAGAAGCATGCCGTTGCCTGATTAACCGAGTAGCCCCGCTCGCCGAAAATGATCACTTTCGGGCGCAGCCCCAGGGCCGCCTGCAACACCAGGGGAATGAGGTGGGTTTCGGGTAAGAAAGCCATAACCACAAACCCCGCCAGGTCCACCAGCACGTCCAATGCCCGGCCGGTGCGGCCGGGCACAAAAGTCCCAGGGCCATGACTATTACGCCCCGGGGCAGAAAAATGAGTCTGGAGACCGAGTTTAATGCTGAAATGCTTCCCCCGGGCATACTTCGCCTTCCTCAAGCCAACCCCATTTTACCAGATCATCATGAGCTCGCTCGATCTGTTCAGTTGTAAACTTCCCTGCCTTCGCATTATAAACTTCCCCAATTATTCTTTCTTTAGATACATTGTCATAGGCTTCTTTTAAGGCAGTGGCAATAAAATGGACAGTTGCATATAGTTCAAGCAATGTGGGTGAAAAATTGCGGAACGTATTCAGAACACGCCGGATCTTGTCCATGTTGGCCCTGATTTGTTCCTGGTGTTTGCAAAGAATTTTATCGCAAGTAAGCCCTTTATAAAAGCTGTATCCGTCGTCGCCTACTTTTACAATTTCACGCCCAATAACCTCTCCCAGCTCTTCGGCTACCTCGTTGCTGTAGGGTCCGTAAATATATAAGCGGAAATTGGTACGCACAGGAACACCAGCCTCAGCACAGAAGTAGACTAACTTTTGTAGGGCTTTTTTCCCCCTCACCGGCATTTCATCGACCAAACAGGCAATAAGTGCTTCGAGTTCCATCAGATCCACCCCTTCTCAATTTTTTTAACCTTAGATTGAATTTGAGTAAATTGTTCATTACACCAGCTGGCAGCCTCACTTTTCTTTTCCCGCGTTACGTAAAAGCGAACAATATTTATATTTCTTTGGGATAAGAGTTCCAGAGGCAGTGACAGTTCAAATATTGAATGGCACTTTTCGAGGTTATGCTTATCCTGCACTATTATACTGGCAAAGGTTTCCTTTTCCTTGCCATCCTCGCCACCCTCTTCTTCCTTTTTTAAACCGAAAAAGGGGTTTGTAGGTAATTTTCTCGCTCTGTCGTCAACAAATGCAAGGGTTGGATCATTGCCATACCGTGCGGTAAAACGCTCTTTTAACTCCTCAACTATCAAATAACTAGCGAGCCCGCTATGATGGGGCAGAGTAACAAAAGCTTCAGAAAGGTGATCCCGTTCATAAATCCGCCTGGCCCATTCGTTAGACTGCCGCATTTCCTTAATCGCATCCAAAACAGTACAATCATCAAGGTTAATGTAATCTTCCAGGTGATCCAGGTCAGGCAGGCATCCTCCATTTTGTGGAAATCTCTGATGGAGAAAATCCTTTAAAAATGCGGTTAAATAGTAATCGTAAATTCGTCTGGTTTTATGAAAATAGACCTGGATAAACATCCAGTAACGGGCAAAGATAAGCTCTTCTACGGCTTGAATTCCATCGGAATCTACCCCCAACAGCCAAAAACCCGTTCCGGAACCTCCTTCACCTTCAAATTCATTAGAAGAAAGAGTTTCCCTAACCGGTACAAAGGTTACCGTATCTAAAATCCTTTCCAGATCATATTTTCCATAACGGACACCGCAATAATAAGAATCCCGCAAGAGATAATCCAGCTTATCGGCATCCATTTCCCCATCAATTATCTTACCAAGAAAAACCAGGTCCGACCCTAAGTATCCCTTATCTAACAGGGTTACAATCTCCTCAACCTTGATCTCTGGGAAATATTTATTAATAATGGGAGCAAAGTACTTGCGGATAATGGCAATCGAATAATGCTCATGTTTTAAACCCGTTGGGAAAACTCCTTCGCCACCATGGGAAAAAGGAGCGTGTCCAACATCATGCAGAAGGGCGGCAAGCCGGACCAACTGCCGTAACCTTTTAAACTCGTCTTCCGGGAAGCGTTTCCGTAGAAACGGCCGTTTATACAAAGAATCCATTACCCTGGACGCCAGGTGCATGACTCCCAGGCTGTGTTCAAAGCGGGTATGTGTTGCGCCAGGGTATACTAATGATGTCAGGGCCAACTGGCGAATGCGCCGCAATCGCTGAAAGGCTTCCTCTTTTATAATCGCAGCTTCCCCTGAATTAAGTTCAATCATCCCATGAATGGGGTCCCTTATCCGCAACAGCAGCACCCCCCATGAAACTATTACAAAGCCGCCCTGGTATTATATTGGTGAATATATGTTTTATTTCCTGCCATGAAGAAAATTTTTTATATATCTGACCGAAAACTATAGCCGGTAGATTTGGCGCGGTGACCAATTAGCCAGACAAAAAGGCCAAAACCACAAACCCCGCCAGGTCCACCAGCACGTCAACCGCCCGGCCGGTGCGGCCGGGAACAAAGGTCTGGTGCCACTCGTCCAGGGCGGCCACCAGAGCCACGATTACCCCGGCCAGCATCCAGCGCCGCCGGCCGCCAGAACCAGTACCGCCCAGGGCGGCGGCCAACGAGAGACCAAGTGCTCCGTAAATTATCACATGCGCCCCCTTGCGCAGCCAGAACTGGATGAAATCCGCCGGGGCGCGGCGGTTGTCCTGGAAAAACAATCAACACGTACCCCCAAAAGCTTTCCTACCTGGACCGGTACGACGGTCTCGCGCGGATAAAGCTCATCCCGAGCAAAAAGGCCCGCCGGAGGACACCCTCCAGGTACAGGTACTCGTCCAGCCTAAGGAACCGGCAGACCCCGGCGAATACCAGCAGCCCGGCCAGGGCATCCATAACCAGCCTCAGGGCCAGCACCACGGTACCTCCCGCCGGCACACCGGCCAGGTACCCGTCCACGAACGCCGCCGCGCCTCCTGCCAGAAGAGAAGCTACGGCCGCGCCGGCAGCAAAGGAAAGGGCATTTTTTACACCGAAGCCGGGAACTTTACGCGCCAGCAAATAAAACAGCACCACCACGTTAAAAGTGGCCGCCAGGGAATTGGCCAGGGCCAGCCCGCCGTGGGCCAGGGGCCGGATGAGCAGCAGGCTGAAAACCAGGTTCAACCCCACCGTACATACCCCCACCTTCACCGGCGTGGCCGTATCCTGCAGGGCGTAAAAGCCCCGCGTGAGCACCGGCCCCAGGCACTGCCCCGCCAGGCCGAAAGAGAAGCACAAAAGGGTGAAAACGGTCATGGCCACGTCGTTTTCGTCAAAGGCCCCGCGCATAAAAAGCAGTCTCACCACCGGCTCCCGCAGTACGGCCAGGCCCACACCCGCAGGCAGGGCGACAAGCAAAACCGTTTTCACCGCCCGCAGCAGGGTGTGGCTAAAACCGGTACCGTCCCCGGAAGCGGCCTTATTCGACAGCGCAGGAAAAATAGCCGTGCCCAGGGCCATCACAATCACCCCCCGGGGCAGCCAATCCCCGTACCAATCATCACCGGGAACATCAGGCCAAAGGCCTGCTTCAGGCCGGGGTGGTGGAGCTCCAGCACGGGTCGAAAGGGAAAACCCGCCCGCCTCAGGTAAGGCAACTGCAGGACCATGGCGGCAATATTACCCAGCAGGGTCCCAACGGACACGGCAACAATGCCAAACCTCAGGCCGGCCAGAATGAAAGCAATGATAAATACATTGGTGACCACCGGACCCAGGGCCGGGGGCCCGAAGATGTTATTGGCGTTTAAAAGGCCGTAGAAAAGGTTGCCCAGGGACAGAAACAGCACGCCCGGCAGCATGACCGCCAGCAAGGCCGCCGCCAGCCGGGCCGTGCCTTCCGGCAGGCCCTGGGCCACCAGCCACACGATCTGCCGCGCTAGGGGCACACCGGCCAGCACCACCGCCAGGAGGACCGCGCTTAACAAAGTGGAAAAGACGGCAAAAAGCCGCCAGGCCTCGTCCTTCTTACCCGCCGAAACATAGGAAGCAAACAGGGGCACCGCCGTCACGGTCAGCGCCCCGCCCAGCACGGTAAAAATCACGTTTGGCACGGTGTAAGCCACCAGGTAGGCGTCGGTGGCCGCGCTGGCCCCGAAGACGCAGGCCAGAGCCATTTCGCGCATAAACCCCAGTACTTTAGAAAGCAAAGTAAAAACGGCAATCACCGCCGTGGCTCTGGCAATTGGTATTAGAACGTCTCATCCTTTCGCACCTGCTCTGATTACTAAAATTAATAACCCGCCAGACAAATGGATTTGAGGGTTTCCACAAACTTCTTCCTATTACTTTCAGAAGCCTCCAGACCCGGAATAACTTCCCTTTGCTCAATCACCGGCCCGTTATTTGGAGTCCAATCGCTAAAATTTAAAATTCGCATTTTTTTACCCTCAGGGGGTATAAGGAAGTCAAGGAGACGGTTGGTGAGATCTTCATGGTGGCTGACGATAAAGACCTGCCGACCAAACTCCTCACCGCTCGCATACGCAATCTGCCTGATGAGCGCGGCAGTCCGCGGCAACTGCGCCATGTCAAAAGCTGTGGTTACGTCATCCAGGGCTATAATGCTATGGCCTATATACCTGTTAAGCGAATAATTGAGCCCAAGGATCATGGCCAGGCCCAGCTGAGCCCTCTGACCCGTAGATAAGGCGCCCAGCGGACGGTTGTCATCCGTGTAAACCTCTAAAGGCGATCCCGTCTTCACCCTCCTATCCTTCTTTATTTTAAAGTGAACGGGGCAAATACCGTCCACGAGGCGAAAACGATTTAAAATCTCATCTACTGTTTGTTCCAATTTTTTGATTACATCATCCGGTGGTAGAATTGCCGAGTTCAATATCGAATTTTTTCCGGCTTCTTCCTCCAGGGCTCTAGCAACCGAATTTATCGTCTCCTGGGCCCGCATGTAACCAGCTCTCTGCTGTAAAGCAGCCTTCCTCTTTTCATCCAGTTCCTCTATCCGTATCCACTCCGATACTGCCTCCCGTACGCGCTCAACGGCCGTGAGAAGATGGTCTTTCGCTCCCGTATCCCCCAGGATTTTTTTCAACTCCGGGAGAGAAATCGGTGAACCGGCATCTATTAAAACTTTAAAATGAGGATTGAACCGTAAAACCTGCTGCATCAATCCGTAAATCTGCTTGCACTTTTCCAGAAACACCTTTCTGTTGTGGACCGTTTTTCGCATACCAAGCAGTTGCTCCAGAAGCTCAATACGTCTTTCTTTAACATGCGCCTGCCATTTCTCGAACTGGTCCGCCAACCCGGCCAGATCATGCGATACGGCCTCACGCAGCCATGCGATGACGGGGGGAGGAGGGCTGAAATCAGGGGCGGCATCCGGCACTTTAAGCCAATCTCCACCCCTGTCCCGCAACGCGACCAAAATTGCCAGCAGATCGGGGCCACCGGGGTTGCCAAAGTGACGCTCCAAATTTTCAAGAAGTAAAACTTGAGCTTC
This sequence comes from Desulfofundulus thermobenzoicus, assembly GCF_009428905.1. Lineage (GTDB taxonomy): Bacteria > Bacillota > Desulfotomaculia > Desulfotomaculales > Desulfovirgulaceae > Desulfofundulus_A > Desulfofundulus_A thermobenzoicus. Next base: position 52,775 of record NZ_WHYR01000018.1, read on the forward strand.
CAACTCAGTGGCCTTTTCCAACGCCGCAGCTATATCCTTTTCTTCTGCCGGCCAGGCGTGAGGCGGCAGAAGCATGGTATCATCGGGAAGGTCCTCTAGTAATGAGCGAAGCTTCTCTTCAGCCCCGCTTATTCGGTCTATTACTTTGCGCCGCAGCTCAAAAAGTGATTCTTCAATGAGACGCAAGGAACCAGGCGGTTTCTCGTCCGGGGCGGACTGCTTCCGATCAGGCAAAAGCAAGGCCAAACAGTCCGCCGCCAGGTTTCTGAGTTCGCCTGCCCATCCGGAGCGCAGGTTATCCGAATTAATCAGAAACAGCCAGTCCCCGGACCTTCCAGGTAGTTTGATATCTCCTTCCGCACCCGCTATCTCTACCAGCTCATTCCAGGCGTCCCTGAAAGCAGCCGCAGCCCGCTTTCTCTCCTCGTTGATCGTGCTTTCGGCCGGCAAACCCTCTTCACTGGCCAGGTCGCCCAGTACACTTAATACCATATCTTTCCACTGCACCCGTGCCCTTTTTACAGCATCAAGAACCACTGTCACCGGTTTCGGCAGGGGCCGAAGAAATTCCAGAAGGCGAACCTGCGCACCTTCTTCTTCAAACAGCTTGCTTAAGAGATCCTGGTAATAAAAGCTGCAGCGGGCGGCCAGCTCTTTAGGCATATCGTGGTGGGGACAGAAGCTGTCCGGGGGCGAAATATCAGGGGGACCCTTCTGGTTGTCGCGAACAGTAACCAACCTCCTCCTATCGTTTTCAGAACCGTTGCATTCTACAATAGCCTCTATTTGAGCATAATTAAGGCCGTTGCCGCCGGCAGCCGTGCAAGAAACCAGCGGACGTCTTTCTTCGTAATAATGGCCGTTCAATAACAGGCAGAGCGCATCAATGAGGCTGGTCTTGCCGAATCCATTAGGGCCTGCGAGCAGTACAACATCGGCATCGGTATCAAGTGTGACCGGATCGCTGTTCACAAACCCCCTGAACCGGCAAATTTTCAGCGATTTTACGCGAAATACATGCCTATGATCCATTAATATCACTCCCCGCCATAATCCGCCGCACATCACTTATCCGCTCATCCAGCCACTTGCTAATGGGGGCACCGCTTTCCTCACGCAAAGCCACTGCCATGGCGGCCAAAAGACTCGCGTAATTATCCGATACCTGCTGTGACCGCCGTTCACTTTCAAAACTGTTGATAATAGCACCGAGGTCGTGGGGCTCCAGTTCAATTGATGGCCACGCTGTCGCCACTCCACCCAGCATTTTCCGGATCGTATCCTCCGGAGTCTGAGCGTCTTTTATAACGATGATGGAAAAGTCGCCGCGATGCCAGTCCTGGTCGGCAGACCATTGTTCATATACTGTTTTTTCATTTGTCTTTTTTCCATCGCGAGCATCAATCACACAAAGTATAGGAACCACGAAGCCTACCTCACCGGCACATCCGGCCAAAAAGCGCAGGAGCCGTCCCAGGTGCTCCTTTGTGTTGCTGCTCCCAGAAACTCCGTTCCTGCAGGAAACGTGAACAGCCATCGCAACATCTGACAGGTAAATTTTATGTATGTTCAGGTTAGAATCCTTACATTCTGTATAATTCATTAGCGATTCCAGGTCGACATCGAGAACCCATTCATTTAAATTCATATCTTCCATCATCATCACCCCCGGAACGCAATAGTTTTGAACGGTGGTGCAACCTGGCCCGTCCGGGATCGATTAAGAGAAAAGTTGTACGGAGCCTCTCGTGGAACCTCTTTATAGCCTCCGGAACACTGGTCGCATACCCAAAAAGTTCAAGAATCGAAATCTGGCGAACCGTAACCACCTTGACTTTATTACCCTTCCCGTCTACTAAATTTACCCTGCTCGTTCTAGCGCGCCAGGGGTTGATCACTATCTGGATGGCCACGGTCATTTCCTTGTATCCATGCCACTCAACCTGTTTTGGCAACTGCTCTGCAACGTTCCGGTGGGCTATGTATAACCTGACCCCAGCATCGCCAAACGTTTGGCACCCGTCAATGGAGAGTCCTAAAGGACTATCGTCGACATTGATCTTCGCCCTCAGTTCTTCCCAAGAAATGTCGGATTTCTGGTCATTATTACCAATTATTAAATAGACTAACAGGAGAACAGTCGGGATAAGCACGGGGCGGTCCACCAGGGGGTGATACAAGCCGCGAACAATTTCAGGCCGGATTGTACGCACGCGCTCGACCCACCGGGCCAGAGGAATCATCCTTCCCTTGTCTTCCGCCAGGTCAAGCATTTCTGGAAAACGACCGAAAATACACTCCTCTCCATTCCGGTAAATAAACCAATCCAGGGCTTCGTTCAATAATGCAAAAGCACAGGGCAACACCAGCAGGAAAAAGGACACAATGGCGCTTTCACGCCCGCAGGCCCTGCGCAAGAGCCGCCAAAAGGCGGCCTGGAAAAGGCGCTTCCAGAATAGGTTGGCCGGCAGTTGCTGCTCACCTGACGAGCCTCCGGCATCAAAAAAATGCACGTCGGAACCGAGAAACACATTCGAATTTGTTTTCTCGGGGCTTAACGAAACATCTTCGTAAGGGGCATAAGCCCGCATTATCTGGGCCTGGCTAAAAGAAAGGGTATTCACATATGCAACTATAAACGGTGCATTAGGTTTTTCCCATATTGTGTCAGAGTTACGCGAACGGTTTGTTGCGGTGTCACGTTCTTCCGAAGCAAATTCCTCACACACCTGCAGGGCCGTATGGCGCACCTGCGGCTCATCACTGCCGAAACCGGAAAACAGCAGGGCACGTGAACGCAGCCGGTCGCGGAAAAGATCCCGGGCCCAACCCCTTTTGCCCCAATCTTGCAGATCCCTTTCCGTCAAAAGAATATTTTTACAGTAATCTCGACACTCATTCATACACTTCGTACGCAGCATGCTTGCGCATCCGTTAATCTTGTAAACTTTGAGGCACCGACGCTTGTCCTTCCCTTCTGTAAACCTTTTGCCACCGTTGGCCCGGTATTCTGCCAGGTCTCTTATGACCACCGCGGGAGAATCGTCGCCTCCCGGGGCGTTACTAAACCCAAAAGTATTGCAGTAAGCTTCTTCGATACAGGTGTCGTAATTCGTGGTGATCACTTCATCGATGAGCCCTTCACGTGCAAGAAAGGCAAGGTAGTAATGAGCATCTGCCGGCTCCACGTTTGCAAATTCAGGAACTTTCAGAATCTCACGGATAAGCTCGCATCTCCGACTGGTCCCACCACCCCGGTCACCCGGACAGGACCACTCCCACAATTCGCAGGCTTTATCAAAAGATATTTCTTTTATAGGATAACTTTCGATCTCCTTGCGCACCACACACGAAGCGCAATGGTCTCCCTCTCTTGCATGGCATTTTTTATCGAAGAGCGCAAGCAAGACGCGCTTGCACATGCAATTCGTTTTTGTCAGGCCGGAAATACCCCCGCGATGTTTTGCGTCGATGGAAACGCCTGCCCCAATAAACGGCACGACCATTCCATCAAGCAATCGCCCGATCAACCGCTCAAAGATAGGCTTGGGGTCCCTTGACGCAACCATGCTTTATCACGCCGGGTTTAGAGCCCCCGGCTTTCCACCCTCCTCGCCTGTTAGTCAGCCCAGTATTTCTCATGCGACGGCAGCCGGTGCAGACTCCCGCCTGAAGCCCAGGATTTTGCTGTGCACCATGGCTGCCATAGCGTCCGCCGTGACACCGGTTACTTCCGGAGAAATCATTATGCCCGCATGCTCTATATCCGCCACGCGGACCTGCTCGAAGACGAAGAAAATGATGGGCTTGTTTATAATTGGGATAAGCTGTTTGGTAGGGGTATGGTAAGGGGCCTAAGCCGCCTCCCCTTGCCTCCAGATTGCACGAGGGCTTTCAAATATCCTTCCTGCCTTCCTTCTGAAATTCTTCCCACTTCTCTCGGGCAAAAGCTGTAACTTTCATTTTAAACCGCTCCCGGCTGAAGCGCTTCGCATTGCGGCGCAGCACCTCCGGCCGGAAACGGCCTTCCCAGGTCAATAAGTCATTTCTGGGCAGTTTCCACCGCGCTTCCCCTCTCCATAACCGAAAAAGTCTTTCCCCCGCCTAACCAATTATTTCCGGTTATTTTGGCCCCTCCTGGGTCTTCCGCCGCCACCAATCCAACGTTTCCCGGAGGCTGACGGCAAAATCTCTTTGTGGACGCCATCCTGTAGCCCCAGATAACTTGTCCGCGGACCCCACAAAAACCGGAATCTCAGCGGGTCTAATCCGGGCAGGGTCAATTTCAACTTTAACCGGCACCCGAGCTTCTTCCAAAAGCAGATCAAGAACCTCCCGTATGGACCGGGCCACTCCCGAGCATACGTTGTAAATCTCTCCTTCCATTCCGTACTCCAGCAGGGCCGCATAGGCCTCTACCACGTCCCGCACGTCAATGAAGTCCCGGCAGGGTGAAAGATCTCCCACCCGCAGGACCGGCTGCTGCAGGCCTGCTTTGATGCGGGCAATCTGCGCAGCAAAGTCACTGACCACATATCCCTCCTGCTGCCCGGGCCCGAAGTGATTGAAGGGACGTACATGGATCACGCGCAGCCCGTGCCGACGCGCGATCTGCAAGGCCACCTGCCCCATGGCAAACTTGCTCAAAGCGTAAGGATTGTAAGGTCGACAGGGGTGGTCCTCAGTAAGCAGGCTTCCCTCCGTTGCCGTAAGGCCGTACTCTTCTCCGGAACCGACCGTGATAATTTTACATTCAGGTACCGTTTGAGCTATTGCTTCTACCAGGTTGATGGTACCAAGAACGTTTATGGCAAAAGTCTGCGCCGGCTCGCGCCACGACACGGAGACCATGCTTTGCGCCGCCAAGTGCACCACGGCCTCGGGACGTATAAAGCTCACTATATCCTGCAATATATCGCTATTCAGGACATCCAGTTGAACTGGTTGAACTCCCGGGGGAAACTCCGGCTTAGTACGACGCACCCCGGCATAAACGATGTGCCCACGGGACCGAAGACATGCCGCCAAATGGTATCCTACAAACCCGCCTGCGCCAGTTATGAGAATACGCATTTTCTACCGCACTCCCAGAGAGTCGCGAACGCGCCTTAAATCCGCTTCCACCATCATCTCCACCAGTTGCTCAAAGGTCGTTTTGGGTTTCCAGCCCAGGACGTGCCTGGCCTTGGAAGCGTCTCCCACCAGCAGTTCCACGTCCGCGGGCCGCATAAACTGCGGGTCTACTACCACGTAATCCTCCCAGTTGAGCCCCACGCAGGCAAAGGAGCGCGCCGCAAACTCGCGCACCGAGTGAGCCTCTCCCGTAGCAATGACATAATCGTCGGGTTGCGGCTGCTGAAGCATGAGCCACAAGGCCTCCACATAATCCTCCGCGCAGCCCCAGTCCCGCCGGGCCTCCAGGTTTCCCAGGCGCAGTTCTTTAGCCAGGCCGTACTTGATGCGGGCCACACCATCGGTAATCTTGCGCGTCACAAACTCCAAACCGCGCAGTGGCGATTCGTGGTTAAACAGAATGCCGGAGCAGGCAAATATGCCGTATGCCTCGCGGTAGTTCACCGTCATCCAGTGAGCGTAGACCTTGGCCGCTGCATAGGGGCTGCGGGGGTAAAAGGGGGTTTGCTCGTTCTGAGGCACATTTTGAACTTTGCCGAACATCTCGCTGGAGGAGGCCTGGTAAAATTTTATCTTCGGGTTAACAATTCGGATTGCTTCCAGAACATTTACCGCCCCCAGGCCGGTGATCCGGCCAGTGGCCACCGGCTGATCGAACGACACGGCCACAAAGCTCTGCGCTGCCAGATTATAAACCTCATCCGGTTGCACATTCTCCAACACGCGGATGATGCTTCCCAAATCCAGAAGATCAAGTGGAACCAGCTCTACTTGCTCCTTAATACCCAGGTACGCGAGTCGCTCCAGATTGACCGTGCTGGAACGGCGAAAAGCGCCATAAACCCGGTAACCTTTTTTCAGAAGAAATTGTGCCAGATAAGCGCCGTCCTGGCCGGTAATGCCGGTTATCAAAGACTTCTTCAATGAACACCCCACTCCCTTTCGGATGTATTTCTCATACTTTTTTCCCGGCAGAGAATTCTACCCATTTTTCGAACACAAACGTCGCAATTTCTTTTTTAAACCTCTCCCATCCGAAACGCTCCGCGTTGCGGCGCATGACTACCGGCCGGAATAGGCCTTCCCAGTCCAGAAACTGCCTCACTGCGGTCTCAAGCGCTTCCACGCTTTGCTCATGAAAGAAAATCCCGGTGGCTACCTCCCAGTTATCCCCGGTTGCGGACACCACCGTATCCTCCACCCCGCCTTTACCGTAAGCGATGACCGGCGTGCCGCAGGCCTGGGCCTCTACGGGCACGATGCCGAAGTCCTCCTCGGCTGCAAAGACCAGCGCACGCGTCCGGGCCATTAAGTCCGCCACGGCTGCATCATTCTGGTACCCGAGAAATTCTACATTCTTCCCCGCCACCTTCCGGCACGCCTCGAACTGCGGCCCGTCTCCCACCACCACAAGGGGCAGGCCCAGCCTGTTAAATGCCGCCACCACCAGGTCCGCTTTCTTGTACGGCACAAGCCTGGAGACAAAGAGAAAGAAATTCTCTTTCTTCTCATTTACCCGGAACCGATCCACCTCAACCGGCGGGTAAATGACCGTGGCCTCCCGCCGATAGCACCGCCAGACGCGTCGGGCAGTGTAGCGGGAGTTGGCGATAAAGTGGTCCACCCGGCTGGCCGCCAGCGCATCCCAGAGGCGTATATAGTGTAAGATAGATCTCGCCAGGAACGACTTCAAGCCCCTCTCCAGGCCGTTTTCCTTCAGGTAGCGGTGGGTGAGGTCCCAGGCATAGCGCACCGGCGTATGGCAGTAGCAAATGTGGAGCTGGTCGGAGCGCACCAGCACCCCCTTGGCCGCCGCGTGACTGCTGGAGAGGATCACGTCATAACCCGAAAGGTCAACCTGCTCTATGGCCAGCGGGTAAAAGGGCAAATATTTGCGGTACCACTTCTGCGCCCTGGGGAAACGCTGCAAGAATGACGCATGCACCTGGGCCGGCTCAAAGCCCAGCCGCCGCACGCTTTCTTCTGCGTAAACCAGCGTGTAGAGCGGCGCCTGGGGCCAGAGCTCATGAAACACTTCCAGGCATCTTTCGGCCCCGCCGATGGTTATCACCCAGTCGTGAACGAGGACAAGGTTCATTTCGTCATATCCCTCTCCAACTGGACACCCACAAGTTGATGATAGAGCGCAAGGTGCTGCCGGGCGATGGCTTCCCAGGTGAATGCCGCGCCCCAATGCCTGGCGTTGGTGCCTAGTCGCAGACGCAACTCAGGGTCAAAGGCGAGCTGTCGTACCGCTTGCAAGAAGGCTTCCCGATCTCCAGCAGGGACCAGAAGGACATTCTCTCCGTCCTGCAGGCCCGGCGGCAGGTAACCCCCGGCCCGGGTAGTTACCACCGCCAACCCATGCTGCATGGCGGCAATGAAGCTTGTCCGCCGCAAGGAGACCCCGTCTTTGAAGGGGAAAAGCCCTATGTCGGCCCGGGCCAGTTCCCGGGAGATCACGTCCGGGGGGCAGAAGCCGGTAAAGCTTACAATGTCCGCCACGTCCTTCTCTTCCCCCAGCGCCTTCAGTCGGGCTTCCTCTTCAGGCTTTATTCCACCGATAAAGAGGAGCTCAGCGGGCAAACCTTCTCTGTGCAGGCTATATAGCACTTCAACGAGAAGATGGCCTTCTTTGGACTTGTCCAAAAACCCAAAGTGGCAGAGCTTTAGGCAATCACGCACACGAACCTGAGTGTGGTATTCAAACCGCACGGGGACGTTTGCGCCTAGAGGGATCAGCTCGGGGCCGCCGCGCGGCCACCGGAAGCGGCGCAGGGCGCGTTCCTCCCGTGGGTCGCAGACGACCAGCCGGCGGGAAGCGAGGATAAGAAAGACGGTGCTCAATTTCCGGAGCGGGTGGGCGATGGTAAACTCATGCAGGGTGACCACCACCGGCACCCTTGGCCGGTAGAAACGCCAGAACAGTGGGAAGAGGTTGGGCGCCAGCCCGGTGCCGTATCCCTTCGTAGGGTACTGGATGTGCACCACGTCCGGGCCGGTCCGGGAGATCAACCGCATCAATGGAAAGAGCCCCCGCACGCTCCAGGTGCTTACCTGGTGAATCGCAAGCCTGGAACCAGCGGGTATGCTGATCCGGCTATCGGCACTAGTGATCACGTCGACCCTGACCCCTTCCTCTACCTGCAAGAGCGCCTCCACCAGCCGGTAGGTGTAGTCCCCAACACCACAAGGCATCTCGGGAATACTTCCTGCGATCATCGTAACCTTCATCCTGAACACCAACCCTTGGACCAGACCAGTGGAAACGTTTTGAGATATCCACGGGCCTTCTCCCAGGCGAAACCGCCGTAGCGCACCGTCAGCAGAAGCCACAGGCCGCTACGCAGAAGGGAGCGGAAAAAGATTAAAGGACGCAGAAGAATGAGCTTTCCGGGGTGGTGCTTTCGGAAATAGTAAAAGAGGCTTTGGTGCCACCACAAGACCTTTTGCCCGGAATACGCCTTTGGCCCGATACCACCGAAGTGAATCACTTCCGCCTGCGGCACGTAATACACCTTGTAGCCGGCATCCCAGATCCGACGGTAAAGGTCAGTCTCTTCGAAATACATGTAGAAGCGTGTGTCAAACCAGCCCAGCTTCACTCCTACCTCCCGTCGCACAGCCAGACAAGCCCCCATCACCCAGTCCACCGGGGACGCCTCTTGTCTGTTCCACCAGGAAAGCTTATGGTCTCCGAAGATCCTGCTGCGCGGAAAAAGCCGGTCCAGGAAAAGCGTTTCAAAGAATAGATTACGCAGCGAGGGAAAGGTGTTACCGGTAAGCTGTGGTGAACCGTCGCCGTTCAGAAGCTTTGGCCCCACTGCTCCCGCATCCGGATGGGCCTCCAGAAAGTCGATCAGCCGGTCGAGCGCACCCTCTTTTACCTCCGTGTCCGGGTTAAGAAAAACTACATATTCCCCCTGGCTATCTGCGGCGGCCAGGTTGTTGGCGCAGGCAAAGCCCAGGTTCTCCACGCTCCGGCGGAGTTTAACCGAGGGAAATTTGGTGGTAATAAGATCGGGGGTGCCGTCGGTAGAGGCGTTATCCACCACGGTGATCCTATAGGAGTAGCGGCGGTTGCGGGCGAGCAGCGACTCCAGACAGGCTTCTATGTACCTGGCTGCGTTGTAAGTCACGATGATAACGTCTATTTCGGGTGGGATCACCCGCGGGGATTCCGGCATCACTTTACTACCTCCAGCTCGAAGAGGATTGAGCCAACCGGTAAAATGAAGGCCAACCGCTTCTCGTACCACTCGGGGTAACGGTTGATGAACCGCAAAACCACGTTCTTGAGCGGGTTCCGTGAGGGAAAGCCTAACTGGACGCGCCTTTTCAAAAACCTGGCGCGCGAGTAGTTCAGACGGTACAACTCGGTCCCCGCCACAAAGTAATCGAAGGACCGGGAAGAAAAGGCGTGCTTATGCGCTGGGTCGGTGAAGAAATCGCTGCTGGAGAAGTGGGGCACCAGCACCTTCACCCCCCCCCGGCTTGGTGATCCGGTGGATCTCCTCTACCGCCCGGACCACGTCGTCGAGGTGCTCCAGGACATGGCTGGCGTAAACCAGGTCGAACTCGTTATCCGCAAAGGGCCAGGGATAAACGTTGAGGTCGTGTACCACGTCCACCACTGGCCCCGGCCGGATGTCGACCCCTATGGCACCAGGAAGCTTGTTCGGACCGCAACCGAGGTCGAGGATCTTCAATGCCGCACCCCCTTAACCACTTCTTCGAACACACCGAGAGTTTCCCGGGCGCAGCGCTCCCAGGAGAATTCTCTGGCGCGGGCCAGACCCTTTTCCCGGAGCGCTCGCTGCAGTTCTTCGTCTTCCGCCATCCGCTGCAACGCCGTGGCGATCGCCTCGGTATCGTACGGGTCCACCAGCACCGCCGCATCACCGGCCACTTCAGGCAGGGAAGAGACGCTGGATGTAATAACCGGGGTGCCGCAGGCCATGGCCTCCAGCACAGGCAGGCCGAAACCTTCATAGAGGGGTATATAGACGAAGGCCCCCGCCAGACTGTACAGCACAGGCAGGTCCGCAAACGGGACATAATCGAGATAGCGCACCCCCGGCGTGGCATCAAGTGCAGCTACGATATCCTCGTAAAGCCAGGCCCGCGGCCCGGCCACCACCAGCGGCCATTCGATGCCCCTGCTCCTGGCCGTGGTATAAGCGGTTAGCAGGCGTATCAGGTTTTTGCGCGGCTGAAGCGCACCCACGTAGAGAAAGAAATGCTCCGGCAGCCTGTACCGCTGCCGCACCGATTCAAAGGTCCCAGAATCGACGCAGGGCTTAAAATGGTATTGGTCAACCCCCGGATAAGTGACGCTCACTTTCTCCGGCGGGATACCGTAGATTTCCAAAAGGTCGCGCTTGGTGGCCTCGCTGATGGTGATCACGCGCTCCGCCCGGCGCACGGCGTGGGCCGTATTCCGCTTCAGTGTAAAGCGCGACCGGCGGGGAAAATGATCCGGGAAGTGAAGGAAGGCCAGGTCGAAAACAGTGGTCACGACGGGAAAGGGTGTTAGTAAAAGCGGTGCCAGGTGATGAAGAAAAAGAATATGTGGCCGGTCCCGAAGGAGCCGCGGCAAGAGACGGAGATCCACCCACAACCGGTTCCTCCGCCAGGGAAAAGGGAGGGTGATAAAGGCGCGGCCTTCCTTGCCGCAAAGTTTTACCACGTCCGCGCAGGGAGGCTCGGAGGTATAGCATAGAAAATCAAATCCCGCCTTCCCCGTTTCTTTGCTCAGGCGAACCATATGGGCCAGGAGGTTAAGGACGTAGGTGTGCGTCCCGGTCCTGCCCCGATCCGCCGCGCAACGCGCGTCAACCGCAATTCTCAAGAAATGGCAGCCTCCTTTAAAACTTCTACTGTGCGCAGGCCGATAAACCGGCAGTAAAGACGGCTCAGCCCGTTGAGCCAGCGGGCCAAGAAGCCGCTGCCGTTGACCAGTTTGCAGCTCATCATAGCCAGGATATCCTCATCCCCGACCACTCGCTCCGCCTGCACCGCTCTTCTTTTGGTCAACATGGCCCGCCAGTGCCTCATCGGATAGAGATACGCCTCCAATAAGCGAACAAGACCTTTTGGGTTGGCCCGCAAGCAAAGGAGGGCCTCTGCCGTCAGATAAAAGATAAGGTACGGTACTATCTTCAGCAATGTACGGCCTTCGTAAAACAAAAGGCAGTTTAAAAGCCGGTTGCGCATCTGGTAGTAAAGGGTGTCCGGGTGCTTTTTGGCTGTAGCGGATCCTTTGTGGTAGACCACCGCCTCCGGTACCTGGATTACCTCGTACCCTTTCAGCCACATCCGCCAGCTCAGATAGAGATCCTCCGCGTACAGGAAGTAATCCTCATCGAAAGGCGCCTCGCCCACCGCCTCCCGCCGGTACATCAGCGCGCAGCCGGAGGCGAAGAAGGTCTTCCATGGCTCATCAAAAACCCTCATGATATTGTAGCCGAGGAAATTGATGGTGCCGTTCTTCTCGTAATACTCGGCCGGAGTCCCTTCGGTGTAGACTTTGGCCATTGCCACTGCCACACGGGGTTCGTCAAAAGCCTGGATCATCCGCTCTAGCCAGTCCGGCGCCGCCACGCCGTCATTGTTGAGGAGCGCGACGAACTCCCCCCGGGCGTGGTACGCTCCCAGGTTGTTGCCCCCGGCAAAGCCGAAATTCTGTTCAGACCGCACCACCACGGCTTCCGGAAACCTCTCCGCCACATAGGCCGCACTGCCGTCACTGGAACCGTTATCCACCAGGATTATTTCCCGGTGGGAGTAAGTTTGGGCGGCAAGGGACCCCAGGCAGGCATCCAGCAGGTGGCGCCCGTTATAATTTACGACAATAACCGAAACCAGCGGCTGATGTGCCAAGCCTCAAATCCCCCGTTTCATCTCGTTAGGTTCGCCGGGCCTTTACCAAGTACGAAGCGGTGAAGAACCGCTCAAGAAGACCGAAGGTAATGGCATTTAAAGCGAGGTTTAAAACCCGCGCCCTGTGCTAAGTTGGATATGGGTTGACGGATTGGAATTGACTGGGAAACAAATCAACCATCCGGGCTTGCCCCAGATGGTTGAGTACACACACTGTTCCCCTTATAATGGTAATTGTCACATTAACAAAATAAGGGGGAACAGCTGTGTATACTCATCCTACCGCATTACGCTGCAGAAAGCAAGCCATGAAGCTCGACCAGGGAAAAATTTATACGCGCAGAGAAATAGCCAGCAAATGCCAGATGTCTCACACCACCTTCTACAAGTTCTTGGAAAGGTACAAGGAACAGGGGGAAGCCGGTCTCTACTATAAAGAACGGGTCCCCGGCATCAGGCCAAACCAAACTCCACCGGATGTTGAAGAAGCTATTCTGGCTTTCGTCCAGGATCACCCTGCTTACGGCCCGAAAAGAATCAGCGCCGAACTGAGAAAAGACGGCATTAAAGTCAGCGAAACCGCCGTATACGGGGTGCTTAGACGAAACGGCCTCAATACCAGGCGCGAACGCCTGAAATGGATTGACTCCCTGCAGCCTCCCCAGGAGAAAACGGCCTGGGAGTTAGACAAAAAGGCCAGCCAGCACCGACACGTGCATGCCCCCGTACCAGGCTACCTCATGAGCCAGGACGGAAAGCTTATCGGCCGCCTGGCCGGGATCGGAAAAGTATACGTCCAGGTCGGAGTGGACTGCGCCAGCAGCTATGGCTGGGCACGGCTCTACACCGATA
>NZ_WHYR01000188.1 GCF_009428905.1 Desulfofundulus thermobenzoicus
TCGGAGATCTTTGGCTTAGGACCGTCAAGAACACCAGGTCAAGGAGTGTTTAAAGGGATAAAAGAGCTGAGACCTGCACATGCCTTGACCTTTTCAAAAGACGGACTGCGCGTGTGGAGATATTGGAATGTCAAAAGCAAGGAGCATACCGACTCACTTGATGACACCGCACAGCACATTAAGCATCTCTTTACAGATGCCGTGACAAGACAGCTCGTCTCTGATGTGCCTGTATGAACATTTTTATCTGGGGGCGTCGATTCTAGTGCCATTACTGCCATTGCCGCTAAGCACTTTGAGAAAATAGGGGAAGCACCGCTTCATACGTATTCCATTGACTACGAAGGAAACGATCAATTCTTTGAGGCAAATCAATTCCAGCCGAATGCTGACGGCCCATGGATTGATCAAATGACAAAAGCGTTTCAAACGAATCATCACAGCTGTATCAT
>NZ_WHYR01000189.1 GCF_009428905.1 Desulfofundulus thermobenzoicus
GTCAAAAGGCTCGCCTTTTGTTGACTTTTCCACGTATGCATTGACCTCCTTGCGGCAACACTTGTAGCAAGGGGGAATGACAAGTGAGAAAGTATTTGAAAGGTTGGCCATTATTTGCGTTTATTCTTTTTTTTGTTCTGATGATTCAAGGTGTTCGTGCGGAAGAATCTTCCCCGCTCGCTCAAATAGCAGAAGGTCTAAAAAACCAGCAAATTGAAGTCGATGGATGGACCCTTCATGCCAAGACAAATGTAGATATTTCATCCGAACAATTTTCAAAAAAAGTGAAACGTTTGAAAGACGAACTACGACAGTATGAGTGGACCGAAAAAAAAGAACAACATGTCACCAAAGTCACAGGAATTTACAAAGATGAAAAAAATGATACAGAATCGAAAATTTTACTCGTGAAGACCGACACAAAATCCAATCAAAAGTCGTATTTATTA
>NZ_WHYR01000190.1 GCF_009428905.1 Desulfofundulus thermobenzoicus
GCGTCGCACCGGGCGTTTATCGCACACTTCAACAAAAAAACGAAAAAAAATAAAAAAAGAGTGATCCATTTTTTGAACCGCTCCGTTAGATGGGTGTAAACAACGACAACACTCACAAAACAAAGGAGCGATTCACATGAAGAAGAAAACAATGAACAAGATTGTAGCACCAGCATTAGCGTTAGGCTTACTCGTCCCACTCAACGCCCAGGCGGCAGATCACGCACCGACAGCGAGCACGCCGGCTGGCGACCTTCGTGCGACACTCGACCAGTTGCTATCTGAGCACTACGTCTTAGCGGTCACATCGATGATGAAAGCGTACGACGGAGCAGCAGACGCTGAAGTAGCGATGAAAGCGCTCGACCAAAACGCAGTCGATATGACACCAGCCATCGCATCGATTTTCGGTGACGAGGGCGCGGCCCAGTTCGAAGAAATCTTCCGC
>NZ_WHYR01000191.1 GCF_009428905.1 Desulfofundulus thermobenzoicus
AGGTACCGATCGCCGCCAGCGAGACGTATAAGATGACCTCTGGTGTAAATAAACCAACATCAATGGCGATTTGTCCAATTAAAACAGCCGCAATCAGCCCCATGGCGGTCGACAATGCGGTTGGCGTATGAATCGCAGCCATCCTTAAAAATTCCACCCCGAAATCAGCAAGAAATACTTGGAGAATCACAGGGATATGAGAAGGTTTGTTAAATCCAATATAGCTTAAATTGTCTGGCAGGAGATTTGGTTCGAGGATAAAAAGAAACCAAATCGGCAAAAGAAAGGTAGAACATAAAATGCCTAAAAAGCGTACCCATCTTAAGAATGTACCAACGGCAGGTGCCTGGCGGTATTCTTCTGCATGCTGAACGTGGTGAAAAATAGTGGTTGGTGTAATGATGACACTAGGGGATGTATCCGTAATGATGATGACATGCCCTTCTAA
>NZ_WHYR01000192.1 GCF_009428905.1 Desulfofundulus thermobenzoicus
TATTTTCTCTGAAATGACGTCGGAGTTTGTGAAACTTGCAAACCGCACGAAACAAATAGACGATGCGGTCGTGTATTCAGTGAAACCGCTGAGCGGTGCTGAAATTCAATCTTTATCTGAAGTATTTGCCAAAAAAGCCGGAGTCACATCACTACGTGTTGAAAATGTGATTGACATGGATCTAATAGGCGGAGTGAAAATCCGTATCGGAAACCGCATTTATGACGGCAGTGTCAGCGGAAAGCTTTCCCGCATTGAACGTCAGCTTGCAGGCGAAAATCGTTAGAAGGGGTGAAACCTTAGTGAGTATCAAAGCTGAAGAGATTAGCGCGCTGATAAAGCAGCAAATCCAAAACTATCAATCAGAAATTGAAGTAAAAGATGTCGGTACAGTCATTCAAGTAGGGGACGGTATCGCGCGTGTACATGGCCTTGACAACATTATGG
>NZ_WHYR01000193.1 GCF_009428905.1 Desulfofundulus thermobenzoicus
GAATTGTATGATCGTTATCAAAAACCTCTTATCATTGTCGAGAACGGCATGGGTGCAAAGGATGTAGTTGAAAGTGATGGCTCTATCCATGACGACTATCGTATTAACTATTTTAAAGAGCATTTCCGTCAAATGAGAGAAGCGATTGATGAAGGCGTCGATCTCTTTGGATATACGAGCTGGGGCTCGATTGATATTATTAGTGCAGGTACATCACAAATGTTAAAACGCTATGGCTTCATTCACGTCGATCAAGATGATGACGGGAACGGGACATTAAAACGATCTCGAAAAGATTCATTTTATTGGTACCAAAAAGTCATTGAGACAAATGGTGAATCGCTTGATTGAACACCACAATCATGAAAACAGGTGATGACGATGTTTAAAATCAAAAAAGTTTTAAACTCGAGTGTGGTCCTGGCTGAAGATCAGAACCAACAGGAG
>NZ_WHYR01000194.1 GCF_009428905.1 Desulfofundulus thermobenzoicus
GTTATAAAGAGATTATCTTTATGATCAGCGGGAAAGGCGCATACTCCAAACTGAAATTTGAAAACGGCGCACACCGCGTGCAGCGTGTTCCGGAAACGGAATCAGGCGGACGAATTCATACATCAACAGCGACAGTTGCTGTATTGCCTGAGGCTGAAGAAGTTGAAATTGATATCCATGAAAAAGACATCCGTGTAGATACTTTCACATCTAGCGGACCTGGCGGACAAAGTGTCAATACGACCATGTCTGCAGTTCGATTAACTCACCTTCCAACAGGTGTGGTTGTATCCTGTCAGGATGAGAAGTCGCAAATCAAAAACAAAGAAAAAGCCATGAAAGTACTGCGTGCGAGAATTTATGATAAATTCCAGCGTGAAGCACAGGCTGAATATGATCAAACGCGTAAATCTGCGGTTGGAACAGGGGATCGTTCAGAGCGTATC
>NZ_WHYR01000195.1 GCF_009428905.1 Desulfofundulus thermobenzoicus
CCTATAAGAGCTTAGCAGAGGAGAGCATAGAAATGAAAACAAAAGAATTAGTGATTATGTCATTGCTTGCAGCAATGGGCGCTGTTTTGCATACGATTTTCCCGCCCATCTTTTTCGGAATGAAACCTGATATGATGCTGGTCATGATGTTTTTAAGCATCATCCTTTTCCCAAAGGTTCAGCATGTTGTCGTGATTGCGCTAGTGACTGGCGTGATTTCTGCATTAACAACGGGATTCCCAGGCGGACAAATTCCGAATATGATTGATAAACCAGTGACAGCCTTTATCTTCCTAGCCCTTTTCTTATCTTGCTTAAAGATAAAGAACAAAGTGGTGCTGACCGCTGTGTTAACTGCGATTGGAACCATCGTATCCGGTGTGATTTTCCTATCTGCCGCTTTACTGATCACTGGACTGCCAGCTGCATTACCGGCACTTCTTG
>NZ_WHYR01000196.1 GCF_009428905.1 Desulfofundulus thermobenzoicus
GGTGTTTTAAACGTTGGATGAATCCGCGAAATCGCGTTGGCGAAAGGAATCTGCTTTCGTTCTGCCATCGCAAAAATCACACGTGGGAATGAAAGAACCTTTCCGTTCAAACAGCCAAAGATGCTGATGATGATCCCAATACTAATGATTTTCCCGCCAATTGGCCCAAAGAGCATGGTAGCAGCAGTGCTTGTCGCATTTTCACCTAACTGGACGATTTGATCAGCTGGCAGCACGTGCAAAAGTGCGACATTAATAAAGAGATAACAAGCCGTCACGATTAAAATTCCGCCTGCCATTGCACGAGGCAGCAGTTTCTCAGGGTTTTTCATTTCACCCCCAAGCGCCGCAAGTAAAATCCAGCCATCATAAGCAAACAGCGTAGCCAAAATCGCTGCTCCGAAGTTCATTTGAGCGATACTATCGTTGACGGCCATCAAGATG
>NZ_WHYR01000197.1 GCF_009428905.1 Desulfofundulus thermobenzoicus
ATATTGAACAGCTTCATAACCGTAAAGGCGATATCACAGGGATTCCAACAGGTTTCTCTGAGCTTGACCGGATGACAGCTGGATTCCAGCGAAATGATTTAATCATTGTAGCGGCTCGTCCATCAGTAGGGAAAACCGCCTTCGCATTGAACATTGCCCAAAATGTCGCGACCAAAACGGACGAAAGTGTTGCTATCTTTAGTTTAGAGATGGGTGCTGAGCAGCTCGTTATGCGTATGCTTTGTGCAGAGGGGAATATCAATGCACAAAACCTAAGAACCGGTAATCTGACAGAAGAGGACTGGGGCAAGCTGACAATGGCGATGGGGTCGCTGTCAAACAGCGGAATTTTCATTGACGATACACCTGGAATCAGAGTAAGTGAAATTCGCTCGAAATGCCGCCGATTGAAGCAAGAAAATGGTCTTGGCATGATCCTGATT
>NZ_WHYR01000019.1 GCF_009428905.1 Desulfofundulus thermobenzoicus
CCCTCCCGCCGCGCCACCTCTTTCAAGCCCCTGATCAACAAGGCACAGTCCCGGCGGGTGGTACCCATACCGGTTACGGCCACCAGGTTGCAATAATCGGCCATCTCCACCTGCACCCCGTACTCCCGGGCCAGGATATAAGCCGCCTGATAGCCGGTTAAGCCCAGCCGGCGCACGGAAATGACCAGGCGGGTGGGATCCAGCCGGCAGGCTCCCGGGCCTGCCAGATGTTCCGGACCCAGCACCCGGATCCCGGGCAGGGAGGCCAGCTCTTCCCTGGCCTGCCGGGCCAGGGAAAGGGCCTGCTCCAGCAGTTCTTCCCCCCGCATGGCCAGTTGCTGCCGGGCGCCGTCCAGGGAAGCCATTAACAGGTAGGAGGGGCTGCTGGTCTGCAACAGACCCAGGGCACCGGCCACCCGGCCGGCATCCACCCGGCGGCCCGCCAGATGCAAAAGGGAGGATTGGGTCAGGGAACCGCCCGTCTTATGCATGCTCTGGACGGTGGCGTCCGTCCCGCAGGCCAGGGCCGGCGGGGGCAGTTCCCGGTGAAAGGGGAAATGGGTCCCGTGGGCTTCGTCGGCCACCACCGGTTTGTCCAGCCGGTGAACCGTGGCCACCAGCCGTTCCAGGTCACCGGTTATCCCGTAATAGGTGGGATGCAGGACCAGCACCCCTTTCAGCCGGGGATATTTCTCCAGCAGTTCCTCCACCGCCCCGGGATCCGGCCCGGCCGGAACGCCAAACTCCTGGATGACGGCCGGGTGATAAAACACGGGCCTGGCCCCGGAAAGCACCAGCCCGCCCAGCACCGCCCGGTGGGCGTGGCGGGGCAGGAGGATTTCCTCCCCCGGCCGGCACAGGGACAGCAAAAGGGCCTGCAATCCCACGGTACTGCCGTTCACCAGAAAAAAAGTCCTGTCCGCCCCAAAAAGCTGCGCTGCCAGATCCTGCGCCCGGGCAATTACTCCCCGGGGACAGCTCAAGTCGTCCAGGCCGGGCAATTCGGTCAGATCCAGGGTCAGCAGATCCGGCCCGCCCGAACCACGCCACTTTGGAAAAATAGCCCGCCCCTGGCGGTGGGCCGGAACATGCAGGTGGGCGTAATTCCCGGCACAATGTTGCAATAATGCAGTGATCAGAGGCGTTTCCCCCTGGCCTTCGTACATAATTGTCCCACCTGGCTATTCCTTTTGTTATTTTTATATTATTTCTATTTTAACATAACCATTGGCTGTCATAAAGGGAATTAAAGAGCAAAAGAGTTGCCATCAGTTTAAACTTATATCCACCGGAGTTGATGGCCAAAATAAAGACAAACATAACGAACAAAAGGAGTTGGTGGCCGTGCCCAGGGATCAGGCCATAGATGAAAAGAGCCTTTCCCGCAAATACCGCACCAACGTGGGACGTCTGGTCCGTGCCTGGAAAAAGGGCCTTTCCGATATGGAGATTGCCGCCGGCACCGGTGTAGATCCGCTTACATTACAGCAAATCCGCTCTGATATCGAAATGGCCCACCGGCGCCTGCGCCAGGCCCGCAAAAAGGAATCGTCCGGTGAACGCCAGATTATGTTCCGGCTGAACTGATAAGGTTATAGAAGAGGGAATAAGCAACCGGCCCCCATTGATCATAGTCTAATATAGCCGGTACTTCCCGCCGGCCCATACACTGCCGGGTTTATTGCATCAACCTTGAACCAGCTTCCGCCGTCCGGCGGCGGCTGTTCAAATAAAGGCCCTTTCCCTTCCGGGAAAGGGCCCATTGATTTTAGCTGGCTTTCTTTTCTGCCTTTTTCTTGGTGACATTTATGGCACAGTCCGGACAAACCGACTGGCAGATACCGCAGCCTATGCACTCATCATTGGGCTCTATGGACGGGGTGCCGTATACTCCCAGCACGTCGGACCAGGCGAGGCATTTTTTGGGGCATTTTTGAATGCATAACCCGCATCCCTTGCACAGGCCGGGGAAAACGGTCCAGAAACTTTTCGGAGTTTCAATGGTACGGGCCTTAAAAGTCTGGGTCATTATTTCCGCCTCCTTATGCTACACCGGCCACAAGTTCCATGCCCCGCTGCAGGGCCTTGAAATTCAATTCCCGCAACCGGGGATTCTTTTCAAACTTGTAGCCCAGTTTTTTCTCAATAGCCCTCCTGGCATCATCTTCGGAAATCACGCCGGTGGCCTTGATCACCGCCCCCATGATTACAATGTTAAACACCCGGGGATGCAGTTCTTTTTTAGATACTTCAATGGCTGGAATGGGCAGGATTTTTTTCGCCCCTTTGGGCAGGGCGTCTTCAATATCCTCGATGCCGGAATCGTATACGAACAGGGTCTGGGGACCCACGTACTGCCGCGTACGGTGCACCGCCCGGTCACTTAAGGCAATGACGATATCGCCTTTTTCAAACTTGGGCGCGCCGATGGGTTCATCCCCAATTTGCAGGTAGGCGATGGAAACGCCACCCCGCTGTTCCACGCCGAAATTGGGGATGTACAGGGCTTCCCGGCCTTCTTCATTGGCCGCTTCCGCCAAAATTTCGGCCACCGACTGCACACCCTGGCCACCTTCACCGGCCAGGAGTATTTTCACCGCCTTACCCATTCTCCTGTCCCTCCTTCTGGCCGCCGGGCACTTTTATTTCGCCCACCTTGAAGTATTTGGGCATTTCCTCTTCCACCATCTTCCAGGTTTCCTGGGCGTTGGTCCGCCAGTTGGTGGGGCAGGCCGAAAGCACTTCCACAAAGGAGAAGCCGTTGCCGGCCATCTGGTTTTCCAGTGCCTTTTTCAGGAAGTTCTTTAACTGCCTCAGGTTGGCCACCGTACCCCGGGCCACATAAGCACCCTCTTTGGTAATGGCGGCCACCATTTCCGGCCCCTGTACCGGATAACCGGTTTTTTCCGGGTCCCGGCCATAGGGAGTGGTTTCCGTTTTCTGACCGGGCAGGGTGGTGGGAGCCATCTGGCCGCCGGTCATACCGTACTGGGTGTTGTTCACCAGAATGGCGGTGATCTTTTCATTTCTGGCAGCTGCGTTGACCAGGTGCTGGGAACCGATGGCGTAGCCGCCCCCGTCCCCCATGTAAGCGATGCCAATAAGGTTGGGATTGGCCCGCTTCAGACCGGTAATCACCGGCGTGGTCCGCCCGTGGTGGGTCTGGATGGTATCCACATTGAAGAAGTCCCAGGACAAAAGGGAACATCCGATATCGCAGCCGAAAACCGCCCGGTCCTGAATGCCCAGTTCATCAATGGCCTGGCCCAGGGCTTTTAAAACCAGACCGTGGCCGCAACCGGGACAAAATTTATGGGGTTTTGTATCCACACGCCAGCTTTTGGGCATGGCAGGCTGTACTGACATAAGGTGAACCTCCTTAAATAGTCGTCGGTCGTCGGACGTCAGTCGCCGGGTTAAGCAGCCCCCCACTCACCGGTATTAAGGTAATTTTGAAGAGAATTATGCTTATCTGCCCGTTGTTTTCTCAAGTAACACCAGGTAAAATCCGCATGTCAGTGAGTGCCGGGCGGATTTAACCCGCCTCTTCGCAAATCCATTTATATACTACGTGATGTCAATACACTTAACCGGCTATTTCCTTAACCTTTTCCACCACTTCTTCGGCGGTGATGCCCACTCCGGGCTTGAACAGGGGCAGCATTTCCACCGTACTGCCATAGATGGCCTCTTTGATCAGGCGGGCCAGCTGGCCGTTGGCCGATTCCACCACCAGGAATTGCTTCGCCCGGGCAGCCGTATCCTGCAACGCCGCCACCGGCAGCGGCCGCAGGGTGATGGGACGGAAATAACCCACCTTTATCCCCGCTTCCCGCAATTCCTTCACCGCCGCCTTACAGGCCCGGGAAACCACACCGTGGGAAACCACCACCAGGCTGGAGTCTTCCAGGCCAAAGGCTTCGTGTTCCGCTATTTCCGGGGCAATTTTTTCATAGTCCCTGAAGTACCCTTCCAGCACTTCGTAAAGTTCTTCCTCCACGTTATAGGTGTTGCGCAGTTGGGTGGGCGGCCTGTCCACACCGGGGGTGCCGGGCTTGCCCAGGTATGGTTCGGCAGGGATCAGTTCGATTCCCCGGCCTTCGGGATCATAAATGGTCAGGGACTCTCTCATTTTGGCCTGATAACCGTCACCCAGGACAAAGGTGGGGAAACGGTATTTCCAGGCGGTATTGAAGGCCTTGATGGTGTAGTCGAAAAGTTCCTGGTGGTTGGCGGTGGAGTAAACAATGCGCAGGCCCTCGCCATTACCGCCGAGGGTGGTCATGGTCACTTCCTGCTGGGAATAAATGACCGTGGCGGTGGAGGGGCCGCCCCGCTGCTGGATCACCACCACCGTGGGCAGGCGCATGGCTTCGGCCATGGACATGGGCTCCTGCATCAGGGTGTTGCCCGGCCCGGCTGTGGCCGTGAAGGCTTTGCGCCCCGCCAGTACGCCGCCGATGGTGGTGAAGCCGGCAGACAGCTCGTCCTCCGTTTGCAAAAATTCACGGCCGAATTTGGGCGCCATCCGGGTCCAGTAATGCATGATCTCGTTCTGGGGGGTAATGGGGTAGCCGTACATGATTTCGGCTTTGGCCGCTAAAGCCGCCCAGGCCACCACTTCGTTACCGGTCATAAAGACGCGCTTTTCCCCCTCAATGGGTTTGTCTGGCATAAATTACACCTCCTGATTCTATAGCCGGAACCGGTTCAAGCCGGTCAGTTTACCACAGGGTTTGGGGCATAAACCGTTTAATGGGCCAGACGGGATGCCCGGTTTCGTCCCGGGGGCCGATAACAGCGGCCAGTTCTTCCACCGCGGTGGTGGCCACCACCGGTATGCCCAGTTCCCGGGCGGCCTGTTCCACGACCCGGGCACCTTCCTGGACGATTTCCACCGTTGTTTCGTCCCCCAGGTGACTGTTGTTGATCAATCCGTCCACCCGGCCCAGTTCTTTTATGTACTCCACCACTTCTTTCACCGACCCGGTCATGGGGCGGGCAATGTTGATTACCGCCAGCACCTTAAGATCCGGATCTGTACCGGCACCCTCCAGGAGATGAAGCGTCCTGGCCCCTGCCACTCCATAGCCGATATCCAGGATGACATCCCCCGGCAGCTTTAAAGCCCAGCGGTTGGCCGGGCGCAACACACAGCCCGTTTCACCAAGGCCGATGGTCCTGTTTTCCCAGGCCAGCACATTTATCCCCAGGGCGGAAAGCCGTTTTTTGATGGGCCGCAGGGTGTAACAGGGCTCGACAATATCCAGGTCCACCAGATTAACCTGCCGGCCGGCGGCGGCCAGGGCCAGCGCCCGGTTTACGGCCACCTCGCTTTTGCCGCTGGCGTATTCTCCTACATATGCTTCCACTGTACGGCTGGAAATATATGCGTCACCTCCGGAAAATCATGTGTTGGACAACCCGCCGCAAAGAAGAAGGTAAGCACGAAAGCAGACGATCCGCCGGGCTCCGGGCCATCCCCCTTCCGGAGGTGACTTGCCGGGGAACAATACAAACGGGTAAACACCCGGCTTCCGGCAACCCGGCTTTATTATTTTATAGAAGTAATAAATAAATTCGAGAACGAAAAAAGAGGCAAGCATTATTGTAATACTGGTGAGAACTGAAAAAATAAAAAGTATCACTTTAACCAAACCATTCTGTTAAAGTATAGTGCAAAAATTATTCCCCGTCAACAATGGTTCCCAAAGGCAGAAAATTTGCCCGGTTTTGTCCGGGCAGGAGGAATATTTATGCATATTTCTTCATAAACCGGCCCTTTTCGAAAAATTTGGCCATGGTTTTTCAGGTGAACAGGTAATCCAGAAGGGCCAGTAAAATCACCCCCGGCAGGTGCAACACCCCGGCCGTGAGCAACGTAACCGGATTCAGGGCAATGTGCAAACCGCACCGGTCCAGCAGGAAGTTGGCCACCGTTAATATTACCCACCCCGCAACGGCGTAAAACCCCAGCCGCAGGAAAAATTTCAGTGGCGCGGTGAACACACCGACCACCAGTATGAGCCCCAGAAAACCGGCCAGAAGCAAAAATACCAGCTTCAAGTCCACCCTTCCCACCCCCTGTCCAAAGACATCCTGTCCTGGCATTTATATGAAGGGGACGGGTAAATTATTACGATTTGCCGTCCTTCCCGGTGAACATCCCGGCAGGCCGCCCATCCGGCCGTCCTTCAGACTTCCCGCCTGCCATCCAGCGCCCTGGCCAGGGTCATTTCATCGGCATATTCCAGGTGGGCGCCCACGGGCAGGCCGTGGGCGATACGGGTAACCTTTATACCCAGGGGTTTAATTAAGCGGGCCAGATAAAGGGCGGTGGCGTCTCCCTCGATATCCGGGTTGGTGGCCAGGATTACTTCCTTAACCTTTCCCTCGCCCAGTCTGGCCAGTAACTGCTTGATGGTCAGATCTTCCGGCCCCACGCCGTTCATGGGGTTGATGGCCCCCTGTAAAACGTGGTAAAGCCCCCTGTAGCCCCGGGTTTTCTCCATGGCCAGTACATCCCTGGGCTCCTGCACCACGCATAACAGGGAGTGGTCCCGGTCCGGATCCGAACATAAGGGGCAGATCTCCCGGTCGGTCAGGTTGGCGCACACGGAACAGAAGCGAATGGTATCCCTGGCCTCCACCATGGCCCGGGCCAGGTTGTGGGCCACCTGGGGCGGGGCATTCATGAGAAAGAAGGCCAGGCGCTGGGCCGTTTTCGGTCCGACGCCCGGCAGTCTGGACAGCTCTTCAATCAGCCGGGTCACCGGCCCGGTGAAATAACGCACCTGTCCGCACTCCTTTAAAAAATCACGGGTAATTTTCTATTTTTAAAACAGGCCGGGGATATTCAATCCGCCGGTGAGTTTGCCCATTTCCGCAGCTACCATTTCCCGCGACTGGTCCAGGGCACTGTTCACGGCCGTCAGGATCAGATCCTGCAGCATTTCCACATCTTCCGGATCCACCGCTTCCGGCTTGATTTCCAGGGAAACCAGCTCCTGTTTTCCGTTGGCCACCGCCCTGACCACCCCGCCGCCGGCCGTGGCCTCCACCGTGCGGTTGCCCAGTTCCTCCTGCATGCGCATCATTTCTGCCTGCATTTTCTGCACTTGTTTCATCATTTTGTTCATATTGGGACCCATCATTGAATACATCGCTCCTCTCGTTTTTGGGAATGTTTTGCGCCGGCTTCCCCGTCCCTTTTTTCCGGGATAAGCTAACCCCGGTCCAGTTCCACTTCCTCTCCGCCGAACAGGTCGATGGCGGCCGCAGCATCCACCTGTTCCTCCGGGGAACGTTTCATCTCTGGAGGAGCCCCACCGGAGCTGCAGGATACACGCACCTCCCATCGACCGGGGAAAAGCACGGCCAAAGCCTGCTCCAGCACCCGGCGGTTTTCCGGACTTTCCAGCCGGTCCTTGCACGGGTCCGTTTGTTCAAAGGCCACGGTCAAACAATATTCCTCCACCTGCTGCGGCCAGCTGCGGGCCAGGTAAACGGACACCGGCCTGCTGATTCCCCGCACCACATCCAGTATCTGCTCCCAGCGGTCCTGCATGTCTTTGAGCCGGAGGGCGTTTTTGCTTCCGGCATCACTTTTATCGAAAGCGTCATCTCCAACGGACCGTGCGTTCCGGGCCTGCAGAGGCGTTTCTGCCGTATTTGCTCCCGCCAGATGGTCACAACCTCCGGCCCGGTCGGCGGCCGTCCCCGTTTGTTCCCGTCCCTCCCGACTATCACCGGGGCGGTTGCCCGCACCGGTTCCCCCATCCTCCCCCGGACCGCCAGCGCTGCCCCGTTCTTCGCCCGCATTTTCAGCATCGCCCTTCCGGCGGGGTACGGGCGGGAGTTCCTCCCTTTTCCGTGCAGTATCCCCGACCCTGCCGGCAGGAGGACTGCATTCCAAATCCCCCTCCAGTCCGGCAGCGGCTTCGGATTCCACAGGCAGCATCCCGGTTAAATGATCCAGGCGCCGTTCCAGTTCGGCCACCCGCCGCTGCAGCGCCACCAGGGAGCCATCGCCAGCGGTATGTACCGCCTCCACCAGGGCCACTTCCAGCAGGATGCGGGGCTGGCTGGCCCATTTCATCTCCTGCTCCACCCGGGTGAGAATGTGCAGGACATGCACCAGTTGCTCCCGGGTAAAACGGCCGGCCAGGGCACCCACCCGCTCCCCTTCCGCCGGAGCCACAACCGGTTCTTCCACGCAGCCCGCATGCCACAGCAAAAGATTGCGCAAAAAGGCAGTGACCGAGCGGGTGAAAAGGAGCAGATCCTTACCCTGGTCCACCAGGGCGGCCACCAGCCCCAGCAGGCGGTCCGCCCGGCCGTCCGCCAGGGCCGCAGCCACCTCATCCAGCATCTCTTCCCGCACCGTGCCCAGGATCTGGTGGATGTCCCGGGCGGTGATCCGCCCGCCGGCAAAGGCGGCCGCCTGGTCCAGTACGCCCAGGGCGTCCCGCAGGCCTCCTTCCGCCACCCGGGCGATGAGGTACAGGGCGCTGTCCTCCACCACCAGATCCGCGCCGGCAGCCACCTTTTTTAAATAATCCACCATTACGGACAGGCCGATACGGTGAAAATCAAAGCGCTGACAGCGGGAGATGATGGTCAGGGGCACCTTGTGGGGCTCGGTGGTGGCCAGGATAAAAACCACGTGGGCCGGCGGCTCCTCCAGGGTTTTCAGCAGGGCATTGAAGGCCTCACTGGTCAGCATATGCACTTCGTCGATAATATAAACCCGGTAGCGGGAACCGGCCGGCATAAAACGCACCTTTTCCCGCAATTCACGGATTTCATCAATCCCCCGGTGGGAAGCGGCGTCAATTTCCGCCACGTCCATGGATGTACCGGCGGTGATGTCCCGGCAGGAAGGACATTCATTGCACGGCTCCGCCCCCCGGCGGCTGCGGCAATTTAAAGCCCGGGCCAGCACCTGGGCGGTGGTGGTTTTACCGGTGCCCCGGGGGCCGCAGAAAAGGTAGGCATGGGTCAACCGCCCGGCCAGCAGGGCGTTTTGCAGCGTGCGGGTGACATGTTCCTGCCCGACGATATCGGCAAACCGCCGGGGTCGCCACCGGCGGTAAAGGGCCTGATAGGCCATGACCATCACTCCGGTTTTGTTTTATCCGGAAAACTCCGCTTAACTCCTTACATCATTACATATATTGTAACATAAACCCGGTGAATTACAATCATTCGCTTCGCCTGCCCGGGAGAGGCCCGTTCAGTTCCGCCTGGATTGTTTTTCCGCTGAACCCGGTGATTAATTCGCCACTTTCATATGGGTTTCCTTTTAAAAACAAAAAAGAACTGCACTAAAGCAGTTCTTTAAAATGACTGGCCGTGCACCTGTCGTTGAATAATAGCTTCCGGGCGTTACTCCTGCAGGTAGCTCGGGTCAGGCGCCCTTGCGGCACCCGGAGGGGCTTCCTTAGTGCTGCTTCCGCCAGGACCTGACACGGTTCAGAAGTCTCCGTCGCGCAAGACCCAACCGTCGTCACCCCTTACAGGAGCCGGACCCCACAAGCTAAATCCGCGGACAGGAATTCGACCCCGCTATAGCGGCTTGCGGGTACAGGGCACCGCTACCTCCCCGTCTAGCACGACCAAATTTATATTGTGAGCCGCGGGCTGGTGAACCCGCGGCCGGCAACTGCTGGCGGAGAGAGTGGGATTCGAACCCACGAGACAGGTTTAATGCCCGTCTACTCGCTCTCCAGGCGAGCGCCTTCAACCACTCAGCCATCTCTCCACACTTTCGGCCATGGTCTACTGCCACTGGATTTATATTATAACTTCCCGGCATAAAAAACTCAAGGGGGAACAATTGCCATCCCGCCGGCACACCGGGCGTGAAACCGGTTTTTAACCCCGCGGGTAATCCCTTACCGGGCCAATGGCCCATTAACCGGAACGCCGGGAGGGGGATACCACCCCGTAACTTATATTTTACACCGGTTTCCCGGTTTTTGCAAGACGCATTTCCGCCCCGCATGTATTTTAAAGCCCGTTTTTTAACCACACCGTCTTCGTTTTTTAACAGTGACATGGTAGTATATACCTTGTGGACTTCAATGGAAAGGGGTTATATCTTGCACCGGGAAGAACTCCAGACTTTCAAGGGATGGTTCAAACAATACGTACAGGGCTTTTACAGCGACGACCCCGCCGTGCAGGCCGGGATCCGGCTCAAGGAGGAGCACACCCGGCGGGTGTGCACGGCCATTGTGGGTATCGGCCGATCCCTGGACCTGCCGCCGGAGGATCTGCACCTGGCCGAAGCCGTCGCCCTGTTCCACGATTTGGGCCGCTTCCGGCAGTACGCCACCTACCACACCTTTAACGACCGCCGCTCGGAGAACCACGCCCTTTTGGGCGTGCGGGAACTGGAAAGGGCCGGGGTGCTGGCCGGCCTGCCGGAGGAAGAAAGAAACCTGATCACCATGTCCATAGAGTATCACAATCTGCGGGACCTGCCGGGGAAACTGCCGGAGCGCCCGGCCTTGTTTGCCCGCCTGATCCGGGATGCGGACAAACTGGACATCCTGCAGGTGTTCACCGGGTCCCTGGAACGAAAGGAAGCCGCACCCAATCCCCTTTTAAACTCCGGCCTGCCGGACACGCCGGGCTATTCGCCGGTACTGATCCGCAACCTGCTGCAGGGCGAGCTCTGCAATTATAGCGATATGAAGAATTTCAACGACCGGAAACTCTTGATGCTCTCCTGGATTTACGATATCAACTTTCCGTGGACACTGGCGGAGATCCGGCGCAACGGCCATGTGGAAAAGATCCTGGACAGCCTGCCCGGCACAGAGGAGATCCGGCGGGTGGGTGAACGGTTGCATATATTCATGGCCAGCCGGTCAGCTTAGTAAAAACTTTACCGGACACCACCTGGTATAACGGAGCCAAACCATGCACAAAAAAGCGGCAGCGCGCCATCCTGCCCGCCGGCAGAATTATTTTTATCCGCCGCCGCGCCGGCCATTTCCAGGGTGATCAGCAGGGAGATTTAAAGATGATTGATCCCCAGCCCGATGACCTCATGCTCAAAGCCCCGGCGGGGGGCACCGATATACCCGTAGAGGGCCACGGCCAGCCAGTGCCCCTCCTCCGGCCGGTCAGCGTCCCGGGGTCCGGCCACCACGGCAAATTTCAACCCGGCCGTGCGCAGGATGGAACCCAGTTCCAGCTGTCCCCGGCAGACGCCGTGCAGGGCCTCCAGGACAGCGTGATAGAGGGCGTGCTCGCCCCGGTAATGATCGGCGGCAATGAGCCCCTCCCTTTTAGCGGCCGTTTCCACGGCCGCCACCACCTTTTCTACACTCATGGAACCCACCTGTCCCGTAACCACTTGAAATACATCGTCCGGCACGGGCTGGCCCAAAACGGTGAGAATGGCCACCTTACCAATGCTGTGCAAGAATACTCACCTGCTCATGTACACGATTTATGTTCAGTAACCCGGCTATGGTACCGCGTTGTCCACGCTCACTTCAGTGCCCCGCAAGTCATTCGTTTTGGACCCGACAGGCTTTTTCGCTGCCGGCCGGGTGCTTTCCGGGAAGGCCCTTTGCTTCTGTCTTTGCCCCGGGGCGCAAAAGGTCCTCACCGGAGCTATGATTTTCGGCCGGCCTTCCCAGTGGAATTCGTTAAAACAATCTTTTGGGCAGAAGGCCGGGCTTACAGGCCCTTTTGCCCAAGCAACTCCCTGCCGGCAAGATAATAACCGACCGCCCGCCTTTCCATCTCCTCCATCTGTTGCAAAATGACTTCCTTTCTTGCCGACGGCTCCAGCCCTTTTAAATTGATCCGCACGTTATAGCACGCCCCCCGGCAGGCGGCATACAGGCACTCCAGGGCCACGGCCGCATCGCTTAAGGCATTCTGATTGCCCCGGTCCACCAGCACCTGGATATGCTCCAGCAGTTCCACACAAAGGAAAGCCGTACGCAGGGGTACCCGGGCGGCGTACAATGTAGCCTCCAGCAGGGCCTGGCGCCGCTTTTCTTTTTCCGCGGGTGTTCCTTTGGGCAGCCGCAGGGCATCCATCACCCGGTGAAAGGCGGCGGCATCCTCCTCCACCAGAACTTCCATTTCCCGGCGCTTTTCCTCGGCCAGGGCCAGCATCCGGCCCACGGCAGTATCCCCTTCCTCCCGGCCGCGCAGGGTAAGGCGGCACACCATGGCCATCAGCGCCGCCCCGCAGGCGCCGGTGCAGGCGGCCACGCTTCCCCCGCCCGGGGCGGGGCTGTCCGCAGCCACGGTACCCATGAAGTCATGAACGGTTAAGTCCATCAGCATGCACATTCTTCTCCCCGTCCGATTATTTGCCCGGTCTTGATCACCTGCCGCACCAGGTTGACCCCGAAGTGGTAGGCCGGGTAGTCCAGGTTGGGCGCGTCCCAGATCACCAGGTCCGCCTGCCTGCCCGGCTCCAGGCTGCCCAGCCGCCCGACCAGACCCAGGGCTGCCGCAGCATTAACGGTCATGGCGTTGAGCACTTCCGCCGGCCGCAGGCGCAGGTACAGGCAGGCCATATTGAAAAGGGACTGGAGGGCTTCGGTGGGGCAGGAGCCCGGGTTGGCGTCGGAAGCGACGGCCACCGGCACGCCGGCTTCGATGAGCGCCCGGGCGGGGGCATAATGCCCGGAAGCCAGGTAATAGGCGGTGCCCGGCAGCAGCACGGCCACAGTGCCTGAGGCCGCCAGGGCCCGGACCCCCCGGGGAGAAACGTGCAGCAGGTGATCGGCGCTCACCGCCCCCACCTCCGCCGCCAGTTCCGCCCCGCCGCTGCCGGCCATTTCGTCGGCGTGTATTTTCGGCCGCAGCCCGTGGGCCAGACCGGCCTGCAAAATGCTGCGGGACTGGTCCACGGTAAATACTCCCTCTTCGCAGAAAACATCGTTGAAAAGGGCCAGTTTTTCCCTTGCCACCCGGGGGATCATTTCCCGGCAGACCAGGTCCACATACCGGTCCGGCTCGTTTTTGCACTCCTCCGGCACGGCGTGGGCGCCCAGGAAGGTGGGCACCAGCTCCACCGGCTGCTCCCTTTGCAAGCGGCGGACCAGCCGCAGCGCCCGCAGTTCTTCCTCCACGCTCAACCCGTAGCCGCTTTTTATTTCCACGGTGGTGGTGCCGTGGGCCAGTGCCCGGGCCAGGCGTTTTTTCGTTTGCATCAGCAGGATCTCATCACCGGCCCGGCGGGTTTCCCTTACAGTGCTCAATATCCCCCCGCCGGCGGAGAGAATCTCCAGATAGCTTTTGCCTTCCAGTTTCCAGGCCAGCTCCTTTTCCCGGGAACCGGCGTGGAGCATATGGGTATGGCAGTCCACCAGGCCGGGGGTCACCAGACAGCCCATGGCGTCGATGAATTTTGTCCGGCCGTCCGTCCGCACGGCCCCCTTTACTTCATCCTCCCGTCCGGCGGCCAGGATCCGGCCGCCGGACACGGCCACCGCCGCGCCCTCCACCAGGCCGGCGTCCAGCATGTCCCGGCCTTTTTTTATCCCCCCGGCGCAGGTGGCCAGAACACCAATATTATGCACCACCATTTCCGCGTATGGCTGCAAAATATAAACACCCCCCATGCCCTGTACCAATCCCCAACTATGCGTTCAGTTTTACTTCCAGCACCTGTTCCCGGCGGAAGGATTCGCTCTGCAGGTAATACTCCAGGGAACCCAGCAGGGCGTCCAGGGGCACCAGGCCCACTATTTCCGTCCCCACCACGGACACACCGTAACGGGCCGCTTCCAGGCGCACCAGTTCCAGCGCCCGGTAAATGGGCGTGCGCTCGTAGTCCACCAGGTTCATGGACACCTGCACCTGGCGGCGATCCTTGAGCTCCACCCCCAGGGCCTTAACAAAGGTGAGGCCCCCATCTTTAGCCCGCAGCGCCCGGGCGATGGCCCTGGCCACCGCCGGATCGTCCGTGCCCAGGTTCACATTAAAGGCAATCAAAGGTTTGCGCGCGCCGATGACCACCGCCCCGGCGGTGGGGTGCAGGCGGGCCGGGCCGAAATCGGGCCGGCGCTCCGGTCTGGCAATTTCCTCTTTCAACCCTTCATATTCTCCCCGCCGCACATGGGCCAGGTTGCGCCTTTCCGGCCGGGTGGCCGCCTCCTCGTAAAGGTAAACGGGTATCTCCAGTTCCCGGGCCACCCTTTCCCCCAGGCAGCGGGCCAGGGCCACGCATTCGGCCATTGTCACCCCGCCGATGGGGACAAAGGGCACCACGTCCGCCGCCCCGATGCGCGGGTGGGCACCCCGGTGTTCCTCCATATTGATACGGGCTGCGGCCTCCCGGATCATGGCCAGGGCCGCTTCCAGCACCGCCTCCGGTTCACCGGCAAAAGTGACCACACTGCGGTTGTGATCCGCGTCCATGGTCCAGTCCAGGATTTTTACACCGCATTTTTCGCCGGCGGCCACAATAGCCCGCACCACCTCCGGACGACGGCCTTCACTGAAATTGGGTACGCATTCCACCAGTTTGGACAAAACTTAATCCTCCTTTTACTTACGCCGGGGCTGGGTTTCCGGCCCCAGCAGGGGAGTTTTCACCGGGTTCTTTTGCAATGTCTGCACGGCAAGCTCATAACCGGCGTCGGCATGGCGCACCACGCCCAGGCCGCTGTCGTTGTGCAGCACCCTCTCCAGCCGGCCAGTGCTGTCCGCCGAACCGTCGGCCACCACCACCATCCCGGCGTGCAGCGAATAACCGATGCCCGTGCCGCCACCGTGGTGGAAGGATACCCAGTGGGCGCCGGAAGCCACATTCAAAAGTGCATTTAAAATGGGCCAGTCGCCGATGGCATCAGATCCGTCCCGCATGGCTTCCGTTTCCCGGAAGGGGGAGGCCACGGAGCCAGTGTCGTGGTGGTCCCGGCCGAAGACCACCGGTGCGGAGAGCTCGCCCCTGGCCACCATTTCATTCACCCGCACGCCGAAGGCTTCCCGCTCACCGTAGCCCATGTAGGCAATGCGCGCCGGCAGCCCCTGGAACTGAATGTGCTTTCCAGCCAGCTCTATCCACCGGCACAGCGCCTCATTTTCCCGGAACATTTCCAGGGCCAGCCGGTCCAATTTATAGATCTCTTCGGGCTTGCCGGAAAGCACGGCCCAGCGGAAGGGGCCCTTGCCCTGGGCAAACAGATCCCGGATGTAGGCGGGAACGTAGCCGTCAATCTCAAAGGCATCCTGCACCCCGGCCTCATAGGCCACCCGCCGGATGTTGTTGCCGTAATCGAAGGATCTGGCCCCACGGCGGGTCAGGGTGAGCATCAACTGCACATGACGGGCAATGGAAGCCCGGGCCCTTTTCAGGTATTCCGCGGGGTCGGCGGCGCGCAAAAGGGCGGCTGACCGCACATCGTAGCCATCGGGGATGTACCCCACCAGCGGGTCGTGGGCGGCCGTCTGGTCCGACAGCACGTCCGGGGTGATTTGGTGGTCCACCAGATATTGCAGCAGTTCCGTGGCGTGCACTGGCACGGCGATACTCACCACTTCCCCTGCTTCCTTCGCCCGCAGGGCTTCCTGCACCCCCTGCTCAACGGTGGGCGACACCCTGTCCAGGTAGCCGGTGGCCAGGCGCTTTTCAATGCGGGCCGGGTCCACCTCCGCCAGCAGGGCCACGGCCTCCAGCATTTTGGCCGCCAGGGGCTGGGCGCCGCCCATACCACCCAGCCCGGCGGAAACATAGAGGCGGCCCCGCAGGGTGTGATTTTGAAAATGCTTGCGCCCCAGGGCGGCCAGGGTTTCAAAGGTGCCCTGGATCACCCCCTGGCTCCCGATGTAAATCCAGGAACCAGCGGTCATCTGCCCGAACATGGTCAGGCCCATTTCCTCCAACCGGTTAAAATCTTCCCAGGTGGCCCATTGGGGCACCAGGTTGGCGTTGGCGATGAGCACCCGGGGGGCGGCTTTGGTGGTGCGGAATACGGCCACCGGCTTACCGGACTGCACCAGCAGGGTTTCGTCGTTCTCCAGCTCCAAAAGGGTCCGCACAATGGCATCGTAGGCCTCCCAGGAGCGAGCGGCCCGGCCCCGCCCGCCGTAGACAATCAAATCGTCCGGGCGCTCCCCCACCTCCGGATCCAGGTTGTTCATGAGCATGCGCAGGGCACCTTCCTGACCCCAGCCCTTGCAGTGCAGCCGGTTGCCCCTCGGCGCGCGGATGTTGGTGTGGTTGGTGAAGTCGAACATAATAAAGCCCCCATTGAAAATAAATTAAACAGAGAACATGATTCTCATGAACAGCATCGCGTGAAATAAAGGTAAAGCCCGTCCCGGCCCGGGGAACCGGGAACGGGGCTTGGTGACGATGATAGAACAGGCTGTCCCAACTGCAGGTACTTATCATTTTGCTTTATGCGTAGCAATCTCTCTGGCCAACTAACCACCTGATTATTCACCACATAAGGGAAGCAAATACTTGTCTGCATATATTTGAATTAACTAGCTCACTTCTTCCACAAATTGCTCAGCTTATTTTCCCATAACCGTGGATCATCAGTTTTTACCTCATTGGGTACCAGGGGACCCTGAAGAACCATAAATGCACCTTCATCGGCCCAGGGATTCTTCACTACCTTTGCCGGCGACCAGATGGCGCCCTCCTTAACCACCGTCTCGCCGATTTTGGGAATGGGCTTTCCATTCTTGATATCATACAGGTATTGTACGGCCAGTTCGGCGGAATCCAGGGCCGGTTGCTCTACCGCAGCGAGCAGTTTCCCCTGTTTTAAAAGCTCCAGCCCTTCCGGACCGATACATATTCCGCAAATACCGTAATCCTTCGGATTTAGCCCGGCAGACTCAATGGCATTGACCACACCGGGGCCCATGATATCGGGAGTATGCACATATATCCCCATAACCTGTTTTCCATAACGGGTTAAGAGATCTGTTGTCTTTTGATTGGAATCCACATTGTTCCATTTACCCTCGCCCTGGGCCACTTTTAACTGGGGATACTGGTCCACTACCGAGTGGAAACCCTTTGAACAGGCCTGGGTAAACATATCTTCCAGGGAACCTGTGATTTCCAGAACCACTCCCGGGGGAACCTTGCCGCCATGACGATCCTTGATTCCCTGAATGAAGGCTTCAGCGGCCCGCTTGCTGGACTCTTGAATATCAAAAGAGATAAAGAGGTCCACCTTTCCCCCCTCGGGGGAGGTATCCAGGGCGATTACGGGAATACCCGCCTCGTTCAATTTCTTAATACCGGGAACGATGGCTTTCAAATCTACGGCCCCGGCCATGATAAAGCCGTCCACCTTTTGCTGGATGTAGTTGTCCATGATTTCCATAATCTTTAATGAATCGGCCTGACCGTCCTTGATATCAACCTTCACACCCAATTCCTTCGCCTTTTCCTGGGCTCCATTGATAAAAGCCTGGATGTAGGGGGCGCTGGGTTCTTTGATGATCATACCAAAGGTCAGCTGCTTCTGGGACGTATCCTTACCGGTCTGCTGGTTTCCCTGGGGCGACGCGCATCCGGCCAGGATCAGCCCCAACCCCAAAAAGATGAAGAAAAAGAAAACCCACCTGCTTTTCATCGCCATTACCTCCTGGTTTTGATTTATTCTGGATACCGGGGAATGATTCAAATCTCAGTCATTCTCACCTCCCGTTTAGTGTTCCGCTACTTTTATTCAGTGCAACGACTGTCCCACAACAAGCCCTTTTTCCGTATCTTCCGCCGCATCAAGGTGTCTGATCTGTTCCTGATGCAGCAAACGATTTCTGATCCTTACCCTGATCCGGTCGATAACTATGGCCACAAAAATCAATGCTCCCTGGGTGGCATACACCAGGGTGACACCCACTCCCAGGAGATTTAAGGCATTGGAAATCATGCCCAGAAGAAGGGCGCCGCCCAGCATACCCATGGGAGTACCCTTGCCTCCTTCCAGGCTGGTCCCGCCCAGAATGGCCCCGGCGAAGGCCAGCATAACCATACCGGTGCCCATGGAATTGGAAATTGATCCCTGCCTGCCGGCAGTCAACAAGCCGGCCATCGCCGCCAG
This sequence comes from Desulfofundulus thermobenzoicus, assembly GCF_009428905.1. Classification (GTDB taxonomy): domain Bacteria; phylum Bacillota; class Desulfotomaculia; order Desulfotomaculales; family Desulfovirgulaceae; genus Desulfofundulus_A; species Desulfofundulus_A thermobenzoicus. The sequence goes on from NZ_WHYR01000019.1 coordinate 18,057, forward strand.
TAAGCCGCTTAATACAAAGGCAGATACGACGATGCGTTCGGTGTTTATGCCGGCGATAAAACTGGCCTTCGGGTTGCCTCCGGTGGCCAGGAATTGCCGGCCGTAAATGGTATGCTGCATTATAAAATGAAACAGCAGGTAAACCAGGATGACAATGACCACCGCCACCGGTATATTGGCCACCAGCCGTGCCTGCCCGGCATAGGTATAAATTTTGTGCAGGGGAAAAATGGAAAGAGGCACCAGGAAAAGAACCAGACCCCGCAACATAATGGATACCGACAACGTTTGCAGCAGGGGGTCCATGCCCACTTTAGCAATGCAGTATCCATTGAAGAATCCAACCAGTGCCCCAATCAGCAAAGTTAAAAAGATGCTTGTTATCGGGTCAATCCCGCCGGGTACCCATTTGGTAGCCAGCAGCATGGCTATTCCGGGAGCAAAGGCCAGTGTTGATTCAATTGACAGGTCCAGTTTACCAATTAAAAGGGTCAGACCTTCAGCCAGAATTAATAAGCTCAATATGGACGAATGATAAAGTATATTGATCAGGTTGTTATATGAAGCAAAATTGGGTGTAATCACCAGGTTGAGCAGGAAAAAGAGGACCACCAGCACCCAGATCAAGTTGTCCAGCAGCATCAATTGCAAATTAAGCCTTTTCATGACGCAACTATACTCCTTTCCCCTATTCTCTCTAGCGGCCCCAGGAAATGGTAAAAGTCATACCGTTATTTCTAAAGGTCGCTTTAACCGGATCCTGAACAAGCCCCTGGCAAATGCCCTGACAAGTCACCTGACGGCAGTGACCCCCCTCGCTTCGCGCTCTCCAGGGGAAAGCATCCTTCCGGCCTGCCCTGCTTTTGCCAAACCCATCTGTCAGCCGGCAACACAATCTGCGGGGGCACCCCTTTCCCCCTCTATCACTCCCTGCATGGCCAGAAATATGGCCTCTTCCGTAAACCGTTCCCTCTGAAACTCCGCGATGATCCTTCCCCGGTACAGCACCAGAATCCTGTCACAAATCAACATCAAGTCGTCGATCCCGGGGGAAGTGATAATTACACCTGCCGAATGGCTTAAATTTTCTTTGATAATGCGCAGGATGCTTTCCTTGGCCGCTATGTCCACCCCCTTGGTGGGCTCGTCCAAAAGATAAATCCGGGGCTCCGTGGCTAAAATGCGGCCAACAACCACTTTTTGTCTGTTACCGCCACTTAATTGACTGACCTCCTGCTCCGGCGCCGCCACCTTGATGCCCACCGACGAGATCAGTTGCTTCACCAGTTCCCCTTCCCTCCGGCCAACGATCACGAAAGCGCGGCTGATTTTTTTTAGAGCGTTTAAAATTAAATTGGCCCTGGTACTGAATGAAGGAATCAACCCTTCCATATCCCTATCTTCGGGCAGATAAGCGATGCCGGCCTTCAGGGCCTGGGACGGGCTGGCAAAACGGGTTCTTTTACCATCGATCCAGACCCAGCCTTCATCCACCGGATCTATCCCGATGATGCTTTTAAATATTTCCGTACGCCCGCTCCCCCTCAGTCCGGCCAGGCCCAGCACTTCCCCTCTTTGCAGCCTGATATTTATATGGTGAAAACAGCCTGCCCGTGTAAAATCCTCCAGCGAGAAGATCTCTTCCGTTACCCCATTTCGCCGGGAAAGGGAGTCGGTGACGGGTCCTTCGAAGACAGAATTTTCCCCGACAATTAAGGCGGAAAGTTTCTGCTTGTCCAGGCGGCGGCAATCTTCGGTGGCCACCGACCAGCCATCCCGGATTACCGTCACCCGATCACAAATTCTTAACAACTCGTCCGTCCGGTGGGAGATGAAAAGTATGGTTTTGCCCTCTTTCTTTTTTTCTTCTATAATCTTAAACAAAAGCTCCTGATCTTTCTGGGAAAGAGAAGCGGAAGCTTCGTCCAGAATGATAATCCTGGCGTTTTCCACAAAGCAGGCCCTTAAAATCAAAAGCAACTGCTGTTCACTAACGGAAAGATCCCGTGCGATCAACTGCAGGTTAAGATTAAGATTGACCCTTTCAAATATTTTCGCGGCCCTTTGCTTCATCTCCGCCCAGTCAACCTTCCCTTTACGGGAAAGATAATTGCCTACAAAAAGATTTTCCGCCACCGTAAAATCCAGGATGACCTGGGGTTCCTGGGGAACAATGGCAATGCCCTCTTTTTTGGCCAGCTCACGGGTCAGGGCGTTAAAACTTTTGTTGTTTACCCTGATTACCCCTTTTGTCGGGGCGGTAACCCCGGCTATAATCCCCACCAGGGTCGATTTTCCCGCCCCGTTTTTGCCAATTATTCCGTGCACTTCTCCTTTTTTAACATCTAGATTTACTTTGTGCAGGGCGATTGTGCCCGGATAGATCTTGCAAATATCCTGCAGCACCAGCATACTGTCCTGGTTTTCATATTTGCTTTCCGAACCTGTTTCGCGCATAGGAATATCCTCCCGTTTACTTATGCAGCCAGCGAACTGGAAATAGTGACGGCGTTTCCACATAAGTTTTGGTTTTATGGCAGCGGCTCGTTTTTTTCACTTTCTTATATCTGCGGAACGCCTGTGTGCCGCCAGGCCTTCCAGTCCGGCCAGGTACGAGCAGGTGTTGGCCAGGGCCGCAGCCCCTTCTTTATTCACCTTTTGGTATGAGAGGACCTTGATAAATGTACCCACCCAGACTCCGCCGGCAAAACGGGCGCATCCCATGGTAGGCAAAATATGGTTGGGGCCGGAAACGTAGTCCCCAAAGGCTACCGGGGCGTAATGGCCAATAAAGAGCGAACCGTAGTTATGCAACTTTTCCACCAGATCCTCATTGCATTTTGTTTGCAGTTGCAGGTGTTCCGGAGCGATGCTGTTGGCTATCTCCACCGCTTCTTCCAGGGTCTTTGCCAGTATGATCTGTCCGTTTTCTGCCCAGGTTTTCCGGGCCAGTGGGGCGGTTTCCAGGTTTTCCAGCTCTGCGGCGATATAATCCTGCACCGCCTCTGCCAGTGCCCGGCTGGTGGTCACCAGAATGGCTATGGACGCCGGATCGTGTTCACATTTGGCCAGCAGATCTACGGCCACATAGCGGGGTGTAGCGGTTTCATCGGCAATTATGAGCACCTCGCTGGGACCGGCCAGCAAATCAATGCCCACCATGCCGGTCAGCTGTTTTTTGGCCTCCGTGACATACCTGTTTCCCGGACCGACAATCAAATCCACCCGGGGAACGGTGCCGGTCCCGTAAGCAAAGGCGCCGATGGCCTGGGCACCGCCCATGCAATAAATTTCATCGGCCCCGGCCATATCCATGGCCACCAGCACGGCCGGGTGTATGCCCCCATATTCCTTGTTCGGTGGTGAGCAGGCCGCAATCCGTTTTACTCCGGCCACCTTCGCCGGAATGATGGACATGAGCGCCGACGAAGGAAGGGGATAACGGCCGGCCGGCACATAAGCGCCGCAGGAGGAGACCGGAACCAGCCTGTGACCGAGGACGACGCCGGGCATAGGATTTATTTGCATGTCCTGCAGGCAATTTAACTGGTGCAGGGCAAAGTTTCTGATCTGGGCAGCGGCAAATTGCAAATGTTTGATGGTCTCCCGTTCAACCAGACCGTATGCCCGATCTATTTCTTCCCTTTGCACCCGCAAGCCGGTTAATTCCACCCCGTCATACCGGCGGGTTAAATCGAATAACGCTCTGTCCCCTTCCTGTTTGACGTGGTCAAGGATGGAAGCCACAACCTCCCCCACACCGTCCTTTTGCTGGCCGTTCCCACGGGCCTCCTTCAGTATAAGCATACATAAACCTCCTTTAATGGTCGTTGGTCGCAGTCACTGGTCTTTGGCCATACCGCATTTGCAGCGCCGCCGGCCCGGTCCCATTGCCCGCCGTGGTGCTATCCGGGCCAGCGTGCCTGGCGCCAGCCAGGTTCACTGAACATTACCCCGTCAAGGGGCCAGAAGCACCTTTAAGGCCCTTTTGTCCCGGGAAGTCAAAAGGGAAAAGGCCTGTTCCGCCTCCCTTAAAGGAAAAACATGGGAAATGATGCCGGTAACATTCACCCGGTTGCTGGATAATAATTCTATGGCAGTGCGTAAATCGGCAATATCATAGGCATTGCTGCCGGCTACACTGAGTTCCTTGGCAATCACTTCGTTAAAATCCAGTTCTACCTTCTGTTCGTACAACCCGGCCAGAATGAGCCTTCCTCCGGGTTTAAGCCATTTTACCGCCGCCCACAAAGTGTCCTTTACGCCCGCAGCCTCCACAACCACATCCACCTGGTCCGAACTCTGATGGGGGAAAGCACTCAGCACCCTGTCCGCCCCCAGCTTCCGGGCCACATCCAGCCTGGAGGAAGAAATATCCACCACGGTCACCCCGCCCGCGGGAGCAATCCCGGCCAGTATCAAAGTAAGCAGTCCAATGGGACCGGCCCCCACTATGCCTACAGAGGTGTTTGCCGAAAGACCGGCCTTTTGCACGACGTGCCAGGCCACTGCCAGGGGTTCCACCAGGGCAGCCAGGCGCAGGTCCAGATCAGGCGGCACCACCAGAAGCTTCTCCGGACTGATAACGATATACTCGGCAAAGCAACCGGGGGAAACCTCACCGATAAAGCCCAGATCCGGACAAAGGTTATCCAGTCCCCTCCGGCACCATTGACAGCTTCCGCAGGACACCCGCGGGTCCCCGATCACATGATCGCCCGGAGAAACTGCCGCCACCCCTTCCCCCACCTCCACAACAACCCCGGCAAATTCGTGGCCCATGGTCACAGGCGTGGACGTGACAAACATACCCTTTCGATAAACGTGCAGATCGGACCCGCAAATACCGGCATAGGCGACCTTTACCAGCACTTCCCCCGGGGCGCACACCGGTTTTTCCACATTCTGGATCATGATATCTCCGGGGCCGTAAAAACGGAGAGCCAGCAAAACACTTCACCCCCTGCTTATTAGCACCAAAGGACATCTTCCCGGATGGCCGATCCTTCAAGAACCGGCCATCAATCCATATCAGCTGGCCAGCCAGCCGCCATCCACATAAATAATCTGACCGGTAATATAATCCGCACCGGGACCCGCCAGAAAAACAACCGTGGCTGCCAGATCGGCCGCCGTGCCGACACGCCCCATGGGGATACGCTGCTCAATCCATTGCCGGTGTTCGGGATCCTGGAAAAAGGGTTCGGTCATCTCCGTGCGAAAATAGCCCGGCCCAATGGCATTAACCTGTATATTATAAGGGGCCAGCTCCACCGCCAGCGCCCGGGTGAATTGCAGGACGCCGCCCTTGGAAGCGCTGTAGACAGTGGAACCGGCAATACCGATTTGACTGGCCAGGGAGCCGATATTGATGATTTTCCCCCTTCGCCGGCGGATCATATGGTTGGCCGCGGCCTGGGCCGTAAAGTAGAGCCCCTTGAGGTTCGTACCCATAATGGTATCGTAGTCCTTTTCGGCAACTTCCTGGATCCCTTTGGCAATCTCGGTACCCGCATTGTTTACCAGGATATCCAGACTGCCGTAATCCTTTACCACCCGGTCAATGATCTCCCGCATCAACGCCGGCCGGGTAACATCGGCCGGAAAGGCCGTCGCCCGTCCGCCGTCCCGGTGAATTTGCGCCACGGTCTTTTCCAGCGAATCAATCCTGCGCCCCACGCACACCACAAAGGCTCCGGCCGCGGCCAGCGCCGATGCGTAGCCGGCACCCAGCCCGCGGCCGGCACCGGTAACCAGTGCCACCCTTCCCTCCAAACCGAACCATTGCGTAAGCGAGCCTTGCATCACAAACCCTCCCGAAATTTTGAGTTGACAAAACGGCTGCGGTATTCGCTGGGGGAAACGCCCACATGACGGCGAAATACCCGGCTGAAGTAATTGGGATCGGCATATCCCACCGCACCGGCTATCTGGCTGACCGGCTGATCGCTGCGCACCAGCAGTTCCCTGGCCGCCTGCAACCTTAAACCGGTGAGGTAGTCCATTACCGTAACGCCCGTGACCTGTTTGAAGAGGCGGCTGAAATAAAAAGGGCTCAAAAACTGCTGCCGGGCAATTTGGGCCAGGGAAAGATCCTCGGCAAAGTGTTCGGACAGGAACTGTTTGGCCCTTTCAATTACCTGCACTTCATCGGCCGGCGGAGTGACCCCAAAAACCTCCCCGCAAATCATTTCCCATATTGCCTCCAGTTGCTTCTGATCCCGGGCTACCTGCATCTGCTGCACCCACTCCAGACCATAGCGGAACAAAACCCCCGGATCCCGGCCCGTTTCCATACACGCCCCCATTACCGCAGCCATAAACTCCAGCACCACTATCTTCAGGTGATTAACATCCGTCGCCGGTGTACCAATAATTTTCTCACGCATATTTTTCATCATCTGCCGCGCCGGTTCCACTTCACCGTTGACAATAGCCCGGCGCAGGTTTACCAATTGTTCGGTGGAGAAAAGGTGCGGGTCCGCCGATTCAAAATAATAAATAGCCGGCTCCCCACCCGTTCCCCTGTGTGTCAAGGCCTGGACGGCCTCCCGGTAGGACAGGGTGAGATGGCGCATATCGCCGTAAGGACGGCCCACCCCCACCACAAAGCCGGCACCCAGGCACTGTTCCAGCTGCTCTTTGGCCTCAACCAACCGGGACAGATCCTCCCCCGGGTCACCCCAGTGACGGCTGTTGATCAGCAAGGCCATCCCTTCGGCAACAAAGCAATACAGGCCGCCGTCACCAACAATTTCATCGAAGGCCTGTTCTATTTTTTTGCGCAGGGAAATTTTCCACAGTTCACTTCTCTGGTGCAATTCCCGAGCATCATATGTTTCCCACAGGGTCACATAGTTGGGCGGGTTTTCTATTCCCGAGCGCCTGGTCATTTCCCAGAGTTCCCTTAGATTTTCCACAATGCCAAAAAGCAGGCTGTAGGCCAGTTCCCGCCGCCGGCCCTTGCTCTCACCCATAGCCCCTGCCTCCACCCGTTTCAATGGGACAGCAAACCATATTTTACAGCCATTTGCCGGGCCGACGCATAGCCGGCATCGGCGTGGCGGAGAATACACATGCCCACATCACTGTATGTCACCCGGGCGGCCTTTTCAGCGGCCAGATCGGAGCCATCCACAATTACGGTCATTCCTGAGTGGACGGAATGGCCGATGCCCACACCCCCGCCCTGCTGGATGCTGACCAGGCTGGCACCGGATACGGCATTTAACAGTCCACCCAGCACCGGCCAGTCGGCAATGGCATCGCTGCCGTCAGGCATTTTTTCCGTTTCCCGCCAGGGGCTGGCGATGGATCCCATGTGGTCCCTGGTCAGAGCTACCGGAGCTGCCAGTTTTCCCTCCCGAAGAAACTCCGTAATGATATGCACCAGGCGCACCCTCTGCTCCAGGTTGAGCCAGCAGATGCGCGCCGGCAATCCCTGAAAGGGTATGCGGGCCTGCACAAATTTAATCCACCCGGCAATGCCGGTATTATCCTCAAACTCCTGCAGTATGGCTTCATCGATGGTATAGATATCCTCCGGTTTGCCGGAAAGGGCAACCCAGCGAAAGGGACCGCGCCCGGCGCAAAAATATTCCCTCAGATAGGCGGAAACAAAACCGGGTATCTCCAAAGCCTCCGGATAACCGGCCCGGGCGGCCTGCTGCCGGATATTGTTGCCGTAATCAAACACCACCGCCCCCCGGCGCATGAACTCCACCATGGCCTTTACATGCTGTACAATGCCCCGGCGACTGAACTCCAGATATTTTTCCGGATCGGCAGAGCGCAGCTGTATGGCTTCGTTGAAGGAAATACCCGGCGGGATATAGCCGTAAAGAAGGTCATGGGCCGCCGTCTGGTCCGTTACCACATCGGGCAAAAGGCTCCGGGACAATATTTCCTGGTAAACCTCGGCCGCATTGCCCACCAGCGCCACCGAGCAGGGTTCCTTCCGGGCCACCGCCCGCTGGACCAGCATCAAACCTTCGTCCAGATTTGATGCCTTAACCTGGCACAGGCTGTGGCGCAGCCGGCGGCTGACCCTGGTTTCATCCACTTCCACCACCAGCACCACGCCACCGTTATATTCCACCCCCAGGGGTTGGGCGGAACTCATACCGCCCAGGCCCGAGGTGAGCACCCAGCGCCCCCGCAGACTGCCGCCAAAATGCCGCCGGGCAATTTCACCGTAGGTGTTGGCCGTGCCCTCCAGCACACCCTGTACACCGATGTAGGCCCAGCAACTGGCAGTGGACTGGCCGTAGGCGGTCAAGCCCCGCCTTTCCAGGCGACGGAAGGTTTCCTCATCCGAATAGGCGGGCACCAGCAAAGAACCGGCCATAATCACCCGGGGGGCCAGGGGGGAAGTGGTAAACACCCCCACGGGCTTGCCCGACTGGATGAGCAGGGTCTGGTCGTTTTCCAGCTGCATCAGCCTTTCCTCTATTTGAGCCACGCTGGTCCCGTCCCTGGCCGCCCTGCCCGTACCCCCGTAAACAATGAGCTCCTCCGGATACTCGGCCACTTCCGGATCCAGGCTGTTCCGGAAAAGCCTTAACAAACCTTCCTGTTCCCAGCCCTTGCAACGCAAAAGGACATCCTCCCCTAAATGATCATGGATTGTTGGTCGTTAGCTTAAAAAGAATTAGTGATGCTTATTCCAGAAATAACCACTAATTTTAATCGCCTCTAAAAGAAAAGATCGTTTTTACAGGACACACCCGGAAAAAGTGCGTTGATCGTTGGACGTTGGGCGTCGGACGGAAATTCTGATCATTCAGTCCCGGTTGATGATCAAACGCCCCTCCTGGGCATCAACCAGAACATGATCATTATTTTTCACGTTCTGGTAAAAACCGGGATCGACCCGATCCACCAAAGGTATATCCATGATTATGGCCGAAGTGACCAGCACCGTGTCCGGATGCTGGATAACCAGCGCTTTGGGCGCATTCCCTTTCATGGCCAGCTGGTACAGGCCATCCGCCTGGACCACGGAACTGCCCTTACCCCCCGGAAAGACCAGTATTTTGCCGCCGACGCTTTCCCCTTCCAGGGGGTGCCCCTTTTCAATGACTTTCCCCGTTTCCGGTTCGCATAGATAAAAACAAATATCCGCACCGGAAATCAGAACGGGACCGCCGGCCCTTCCCCGGCAGATGGGATGACAGGAAAACTCCCGGCTTTCTTTCATTCCACTTCCCCCTTTATAGCGGCCCGCACACAATCGGTTATGCTACGCAAAACAAAGGACATGCCCCGCCTGCGGGCGTAATAGGCGCCCTTTAACGAATCGGTCACGCCCACCTTTCCCTCCAGAAAACGCCAGCAGGGCTGGTCGATGCAGGTATCCTCCACTATGTAACCACCGGCCTTTTCAATAATGGAAAGCAACCCCGTCCGCCGGGCCAGTTCCCTGGTGGTGGAAGAGGTCATAACCCAGAGGGGGGATTTCAACTGCTCCCCCTCCAGCAGGCGGGCGATGTGCCGGACCTGGTGCAACGTGAGATGGGGACAGCCGAACAGGGCAAAATCAATTTTCCCCGGCGGGCAGGACAGGGAATCCCTCACCTCATCCAGATCCCTGCGGCTGATGGTGACCTCCCTTAAGGGAGCGCGCCCGCCAAGGGCGGCCTCCAGAGCCGGTGCTTCCGGAGTGATGCCCACCACGTGATACATACCGTAAGCCCCGGCGGTGTTCAGCTCTGCGCCCAGGTTCATCAATGCCTCCGGAGTGGCCCCGGAAATGCCGGTAAAAACCGGCACACCGTGACCGATTTTGGGGGCACAATAGCCCAGCAGACGGAAATCAAAGTCGTCCCCCATTTCCGCCTCCACCCTGACCAGGATGTTACCCAACCGGTTTTCGGGCAATAGCAATCCGTATAAAGGAACACGGCCGGTAACGGCGGCGCAGAGGGCGCTCTGGGCGGATTCCCGGTTGCTCCGGGCGCCCCAGACGGCATTTACATAGGGAGTGGCGCTGGACTCGGAAAAAGCCACTATTTCCCCCTGGCGAGGGATATTTTCCATCAGATAGGGGGTACAGCTAAAGCTCAATGTGGCTCCGATTTGACGGTAGGCCTTCCTGGTTCTGGAGATCATCTCCATATCCTGGCCGGTAAGATCCGTTTTATCCAGAAAATACTCCAGGTGGAAACCGGGATTCACCGTAGGTGATACCCGGCAGCGGGCGCCGGCCTGCAGCAATTTTTCCACAAACCATAAATCCGCCTCCTGGTTGCTCAGTGCCACATGGGCCCGGCCAATCTCCACCATGCGTTCGGCATCAAAGGCCTCTCCCAGGGCTACCTGAACGCGCATGGCCAGGGCCACCCCTTCCCCGTATTTTCCATCCAGCATCTCCCGTTCAACGGATGTCAAATACACGTATTACACCCCTTCCTGTCCAAACTGGCTAACTGTACCGGCGCAAACGTTAAATTCCGCAGCTTTCCCACCATACTTAATAATCAATTTTAAAATGGGTTTCCCATTAATGGAAATGACTCATTGAATTATTAAGAAGTTAAAGTTCAGCAGGCTACGTTTGTTTCTCATAGAAACAAAAAGACGCTTTGAAGCTGCAGCACATCGGCCACATCGCCTGATGTTTCAAAGCGCCGTTGCATTCTGTATTTTAACTATTAAGGAAAGAGAATGATCAGGTGAGCGGGAAAAGTTAACTTGTACGCAAATACTCCATAAAACCATTTTGCCAGGATTTGGTGCGGCAGTGCAGTAAATGCAAAAGCAAAGAACAAAACTAACCGGTAAAAGCTACTATATCCAAACCGGATTTACTGATTGCTGGTTTACTGAATGCTACCATAGTTATTTTTTCTATATCCATTTTCTCTTTCCTCTAAAAATTTTTGCTCTGGTAGCACAATCTTGCCAAACCTTTACCGCCGCTTCACTCCAGATCCCCCACCTCATCCTCCACGGCCCGCAGCAAATGGCCCCCCTGCACCAGCGCCAGAGCCTTTTGCAGGTCCGGGTAAAGCACCCGGTCCCGGTCCAGGAAGGGAATCTCCGCCCGGATCACTTCGTAGGCCCGGGCGGTGCCCCGGCCCATATTGCGCCGCGGTCCCAGGTCGATGGCCTGGGCGGCACAGAGAAGCTGGATGGCCAGGATCTGCTGTACATTGTGGATGATCCGGCGGGCCTTGCGGGCCGCTATGGGGCCCATACTGACGTGATCCTCCTGGTTGGCCGAGGTGGGAATGGAATCTACGCAGGCCGGTGAGGCCAGCACCTTGTTTTCCGAAACCAGGGACGCCGCCGTGTACTGGGTGAGCATCAGTCCGGAATGAAGCCCGCCGTGGTTGGTCAGAAAGGCGGGCAGGCCGCTGGTGGCCGGGTCCAGCAGGCGGGCAACGCGCCGCTCGGCCACGCTGCCCAACTCGGCCACCGCCATACCCAGGAAGTCCAGGGCCAGGGCCAGGGGCTGGCCGTGGAAATTGCCCCCGGAGATTACCTCCACCTCCTCCGGGAAGAGCAAAGGGTTGTCTGTGGCGGAATTAATTTCGATTTCCAGCACGCCCCGCACATAGTCGATGGCGTCCAGGGTGGCGCCGTGCACCTGGGGCGTGCAGCGCAGGGTGTAGGCATCCTGCACCCGGGGCCCGGCGGAGCGGCTGGCAATTTCCCCTCCGGCCAGCAACTGCCTCAGGTGGGCGGCGCAGCGCACCTGGCCGGCATGGGGGCGCACCCGCTGCACCCGGGGGTCAAAGGCAATGACCAGCCCGTCCAGGGCTTCCACGGCCAGGGCGGCAGCAATGCTGGCCGTTTTGGCCATCAATTCGGCATCATATACCGCCAGGCAGCCTATGGCGCCCATGAGCTGGGTGCCGTTGATCAGGGCCAGGCCCTCCTTGGCCTGCAATGTGAGGGGCGGCAACCCGGCCACTGCCAGCGCCTTAGCGCCGCTGATCCTTTTTCCCCGGTATTCGGCCTCCCCCAGACCCAGAAGCACCAGGGCCACGTGGGCCAGGGGCGCCAGGTCCCCGCTGGCACCCACGGAACCCTGCTCGGGCACCACCGGGTGTACCCCCCGGTTTAGCAGCTGTAAAAGGTGCTCAACCACCAGGGGCCGCACGCCGGAATACCCCTTGGCCAGGGTATTGGCCCGCAAAAGCATCACTGCCCGCACAATCTCCCGGTCGAAGGGTTCTCCGGTGCCCACGGCGTGACTCATGACCAGGTTTTTTTGCAGTTGTTCCGTCTGGGCCGGGGAAATGACCACATTGCTGAACTTGCCGAAACCGGTGGTAATGCCGTAGACCACCTGCTTTTCCGCCACTATCTGCTGCACCATCCGGCGGGATTTTTCCATGGACAGGCGGGCCGCCGGCTCCAGAAAAACCGGGGCGTGCTGCCGGGCCACCCGGACCACCTGCTCGATGTCCAGGCTTTCCCCGTCCAGGCTTACTTTTTCTACCGCCCCTTCACCCGCCGTGGATCTGGCCAGGGCCATTTTAAGACCTCCCCTATTCTATAACAAATGGGCAATGGCTCCCATCTTGGACGCGCTGCCGGAGCGGCGTAGGCGGTACGGATATCTAAAAGTGGCGCCATATCGCCGGTATGGGAGCCCGGGGCAAAAACAAAAGGAGCCGCTTTTTACACGCATACCGTAGGATGCGTGTCAGGCAAGCTCCCTCATGACTAATAGCTTTGAGCTCGTTTATTTACTTAAACAATCATATCCGGACCGCTGGAATTTGTCAACGGGAAAAACAGGCGCGTAACCCAAGGGGAAACGCCGTGCCGCGCTGCTAAAGTTCCCCTTTCAAGCCGATTTCATCCGCAACTTTTTGCATCCCCTTGATGGTTTCGGCGATCAGTTCATCCAGGTTCATGCCCAGTTTTTCCGCCCCGGCCTCAATAACTTCCCTGTTCGCCCCGGCGGCAAAACTTTTCTGTTTCCATTTCTTTTTCACCGATTTTACCGTCAGATCCATTATGCTTTTATTCGGCCGGACCAGGACCGTCGCCGTGATCAGGCCCGTCAGCTCATCGATGGCGTACAACACCTTTTCCATTCTTTCCACCGGTTCCACATCGGAGCAGATTCCCCAACCGTGGCTGACTATGGAGCGGATATACTCTTCCGGCCACTGCCTGTCCGCCAGTATTTCCCGCACCTTCTGGCAATGCTGCTCCGGGTACCTTTCATAGTCCAGATCATGGACCAGGCCGATAATCCCCCATTTTTCCACATCCGGCTCCCCGAACAGCTCCGCAAAATGCCGCATCACCGCCTCCACGGCCAGGGCATGCTTGATCAGGCTTTCGTTCTGGTTGTACTCCTTTAAAAGGGCAAGGGCTTCTTCGCGGGTGACATGACCATTTTCCATTAATTTTCTCCTTCCTTCGTCAGGGAAATAATAGCGGTATCCGACACGACCGCCGGTAATTTCGCGCGAGGTTTCCGGGAAAGTTCCCGGTTCCCGCCGTAAGGAACAATTTGCCGGCTCCTTTATTCTTTTGACTACAGTTTACGCCGTATCCGCAGGGTAAAGAGGCACACGGAGGAACCGTCTCCGCCTGCACTTATCTTCCTGTATAGGCACACATGCCCACCCGGGGAGAGTTGACCACCGGCAAGAGCATTTCCTCACCACATTCATGCTCACCAGCACATTTCTGACACAAACATCCTCCACCATCGTAAAAACAATTAATACATACCAGTGTAGCCGCTGCCCCGCATTTTTCGCAATTAAGCAAAGGCGGTTCATTCCTGGCCAGGATTTGGATGTCTTCATAATCCAGGCCTTCCTCATCATCATTCTTAATTGCCGTTTTTATTTCCCCATCCAGGCGGTCTATTGATAATACCCGCAGGGCCAGTTCGGTAGTGGTGCCAAAATCATATTCATGGTGAAATCTGGTTCCCGGCCCAAGCACATCTGCCAGGGAAATATTCATATCTCTATCGTTGCCAAAAAAGTCAAAGAGATCCTCATCCATTTCACTGACATACCTTACGCCCTGGATAACGAACTGGCTCAAATGACCACAACATTCCAGCCAGATATCCCTCAGAAACTGGTCCAGTTCATTGAGAGTTGCTTCGCTTTTCACCAGCAGGTGCAGCCAGTATTCAGGATTATAGCGGCCCTCAACAACAATATGAAAATATTCTTCCGGTACCACCATTTCCGGAGAAGATAATAGATATTTCTTTTTGCATATGGACAAGTGTTTGGTCATCCCTGATTTACCATAGATGCTGCCACATAAATAACACTTGCCGCTCGTTTGGGGTTTTGTTCTTCTCTGCCTTCCCACGCTTAACACCTCTTTATGGCTTTTGGCCGGTGTTTTCCCCGGCAAGCAGCTCCCGTATATCAGCGGGCAGGGGGGCTTCGGCAGTTATCATCCCGAGATCATTATATCATAAATAGTTGTCACGTTCCTGGCTAAAAACCAATCTTCCGGTACTCTTCTTCAATAATATTTTTCAGCACAAGTGCCACCGCTCCCGCAGCCGCCGCTGCACGTGGGCCGCCGCGGCCGTACCCTGTAGCTTGAGGAAACGGCCGGTGCAGGCCGCCACGGCCCCCCAGAACGGGTAAACGGCCATGATCATCCCCCAGTGAACCGCCAGATGGTGGTTACGGGGAAGGCGCCTAGATCAGCTGGAGCCCGTCAATGCGCAGGGATTCAAGTCCCCGTGGTGCGTTGAACCAGACCTTCATTAGAATCGTAATAATCTTTTCCCGGTTGCCCCGTATGGCGGTACCGCCAATGGAAACCTTATCCTTTAAAAGCTCCTCCAGCGTTGTGAATATGGTGGAGCGATCATTACCGTCCAGGACGAGCCCGGCCGTTTGGTAAGCCGCTGCTTGAGCCACTGGATGGCCGTAGCCTGTCGGTGACACACAATTGCAGTTGCCAGGACCTCCCTTACGGTCATGCGCTTCCTGTCGTACTCCGCCGCCTGGTCCGGCAGGAAGTACATGCCGTCCCGCTCGGGAAAACGCCGGGCCAGCCCCCGGTAGAACCCCGCCGCCGACAGCGGTACGGTCACACCGTGCCGGACGTGAAAGGAAAAGGTTTTCTAAAATTTTGGATCTTGACATATAAAAATATATTTATGTAATGCTAGTGATATTAGTTAAGCATTAACAGCTACCGGTACCGAAATACCAAGTTTATTGGCCACAGGGGTGTAAATATCTATATTTTCCTCAGTTGTCGAAATCGAAACGATTAGACTGTAACGGCTCCGGCGGTTCCACCGGCCCAGGTAAGCTCTTTCACGCCACCATCCAGTGACAGGATAAACGGCGATCACGTTTGAAGCAGCAAGTTCCGCGGCCGTACCCAGCCATATGTCCGAATGAATTGAACCTTTATTCCGGCCGTTGGCCCCTATCACCCAGTGATCCGATGCACTTTTTGTTCCGGGATGCCCTTCTTCCTCCGCGCGGACCGCAGCATTAATACGCCTGAGAAAATCCTTTGTCCTTTCATTTGGAGACTTAACATCGAAGCGCAGTGCATGGGAGGCATAGCGGTAACGATCCTTCCAGCCAATCTCCCCCGGACCGGGCTCAATAAAATAGGAGAGAGTAATACGCATTTGTACCTGCACGTTATCTGGTAACGCAATTAATACTTCTTTTGGCCAAGGCAGTTCATAAAGATGCATTTCTCTGGTTTTATAACCTGATCCATTTTTCTTTCTGTCAAAAGGTTGAATTTCCTCTTGCGCAATTAGAGTAAGTGAATTCGAAGCACTGTAAAGTGCTCGTTCGAGGCTAGGCACGCCATATCCACAGATACGAAGGAGCCTTGCCCAGGAAGTTTTTGATTGATCCGGCAAAAATCGTGCTTTAAGCGCCTCCGTCCATTCAGCTGAATGTACTATCAGGGCACGTACGGTCTCCGGCCAGATGTCAGGATATTCATTTTGAATCTGGGCGGCCAACCATGCTGCCTGGGCCGTAGAGGCACTGGTCATATTGAAACCGTAGAAGTAACGTGTTGCCGGATCGCGATACGTGGAAAGAAGAGAAAGATCATCGCTTTCATCATAAAAACCCTGTCCATCATGTGCCAGATTACCTCCCTCCATGACGATCTCCGGCTTGATTGGCCACCTGTTATCCCAGGTAAAGGATGTCGTCGTGAACGGAGAGAGCTCTCCCGAACGTACAAGAGGAACAAAACCATTTAGCGCCGGATCCCGGATTTCGTCCAATTCCGTGTAGGCTCCAACAGTTAAAACATTCCACGCCTGTCCGGGATCATGAATGGAATCGGTCAATTGAGCATCCGGGTAATTTAACGCAGCATTCAAATCACTCACGTTTCCCGCACAAACAATGAAAAGGCGCTTTAAATCGTCATCCGCTCCCGATGACAGTTGATCGAGCCTGGCGGACCAGGAACTGGGACGACCTCTGTCCCTTGTATCCGTTGCCGATACCGCCAGGCAAAATATGCGTTTTCTACCGACTGCCTGAATTTCAGCTCTGCTCACACCCTGTGCGGTAATAAAACCCCACAATTCTTGAGCGTTTTGCGCTGGCGGGCGGGGAAGGATTTTAACGGATTCAAGGGAGTGCCTTAGCCGAATGGCTTCTTGTTTAGCCAGGCAATCAGTTAAATCCCCGTAAGCTACAATTCCAGCCATGAGAGTTCCATGCCCATCATGATCATCTATACCCCAAACCGGATTCACTGTCAGACAGTCTTCATCTTTTAATACCGGCTGTAGAAGTGGGTGTCCATTATTAACCCCGGTATCAAGAATACAGACCGCAACCCTTGAATCACTTTCAACCTGAATGCGTCCGAGTAAATCACGCACCCATTCCGCCTGCTCGCGATTCTCCATCCGCAACCAAAAGGCAGCCGTGTCCTTTGCCCGGCGGTACTCCGCAATATCGTCTGAAATAGCAGTCAACCTCTCCAGATCCTGTCTGTTCGCCAGGATAACCTTGACCGTTCTTTCGGGAAATCGAATAAAACCACTGGTGGCTTTTATCCCTTCACGTTCAAGCAAAGCCTCGAAACGCTGACGGACTTCATCCCTATCACTGCTCAACCACACTTCACACCAGGCTTTTTCACCGGCAGGCATCAAATCCCGGTTATCCTGCCAGAAGGATTCGACTAAAAGCGCTTTGCGCAGGTCGGCAATACTGTTCACCAGATCAGCATTCTTAGGCTTTCCACCTGGAGTAACTTGTAATGCGTACTCTTCGATCTTTTTCAAGAAATGACGCTTTTTCTCATGCGCCACGTAGACGGTGGCATAAGTAACACGCTCATCCCCTTCCCCTTCAGTGCGTACATTTAGCAGGCGCACTTTTTTCGAACGCAAGTCTTCCAAGCTTTTGATAACGAGATCGGCACCGAGATCGCTTTTAAATTCAATATAAACTCCATTCCGATCTACATGATGTACAGCCTGCTCGGCCTCAGCTTCCTGCCAGGCCTCAATGAATCTTTGCATCAAGTATTCACTATGTGTCTGCCGATTTCGAGAGGGTATCCGCTTTTTCGTCCCGCCTGAAGACGGACTGGTAAATGGTTCTATACCAGGATGATCAACCAGAAAAAGATGTCGAAACCGTTCCCCCGCCACGACTACCTATTCCCCCCTGATCTGGTATGCCTCCTGCCTCTCATTTAGCAACTCCGTTAAACTTTTGAGGGTAACACGGTTTTTGCTTTGCAAAACGGCCAATTTAATGGCATCCCGACAAGCCCGGTCGATTTCTGCGTGGCTTAGTCCCGAAGCCACATCGACTGCTTTTTTCAGTGAGAAATTCTTATTATAATAAGTACCCAGCAAGTTTGCAATCAAACGCGATCGTTCTTCCTTTCCTGGCAGGTCGTAATGGAGCACATCATCAAATCGTCTAAACAGCGCCCGGTCAAGCAGGCGTGGATTATTCGTAGCCGCCACAATCAGGTTATCAGAAGGGTCGTTCTCAATGAATTGCAGAAAGGCATTCAAAACACGGCGCATCTCACCCACGTCATTTTCCAGGCTCCGCTCTCCACCAATAGCGTCAAATTCATCAAAGAGATATACCCCGGGCACTTCCCGTATATGATCGAAAATCTGCCTCAGTTTAGCGCTGGTTTCCCCCATAAATTTTGTTACCATACGATCCATCTGAACCATGTGAAGGGGTTGCTTTAATTCAGAAGCGAGCACTTTGGCGGTCATGGTTTTGCCAGTTCCTGGTGCTCCGGAGAGCAAAATCTTGCGTCTATGGGTAAGGCCATGGCTTTTAAGTTTGTTTTGCTGGCGGAATTCCAGGATGATTCGCTCAACTCTGGCCTTCATATCCTTGCTCAAAACCAGAGCCTCCAGAGGCACCGCCGGTTTTTCCGAAATAATTAACCCACTTAGTTCATTTGGGAATTTTATGACAACCGCCGGTTTTGATTTTGCTCTGTCCACCAGTTGGCGTATCTCATGTGCGAGTTCGGTATGCCCGTGGCGCGCTTCGTGCGCCGCTACCTGCAAAGCCGTGGTGATAAATTGTTCCTGTTCTTCGTTCAAGTGTGAGCGAATCAGCGCCTTTATCTGTTCAGCCGTGGCCATTTCGTTTCAGCCTCCCTTCCGTTTCATTATATCCAGGTTTTATTCAGACGTTTCTTGTCGTTATTCCTCCCCCATTCGCGTCAACGCCTGGTCGTACCACATCAGCAGTTTCGGGTCTTCCTGGAGGACATTCTCCGAGATCTTGCGGGCCAGCTAATTATTTCTGACTAATCCCGCAACATTACCAGTTCCTCGTCCAGCCCCAGGCGTAACACCTCCAACCGGGAAGATGCGGCCAGAGCGCCATCTGCGGCCGCCGGCTGAAAGCGAAACGGAAACAGCCCCGGACTTTCCAGGACAGTTTTCAACGGCGCCCGGCCACCGGGCAATGTATGCAGAAAGGCCTCGATCAACCAGGCAAAAAGGCCGGGATTTTCTATCATCAAGGACATTCCCTGACTGTAGACACCTTTCGTACCGGACTCTTTGAGCACCCCCCAGTCCACGTAAGAGCGCAGCACGCGCCGCGCCGCTCTGGATACCGTCTCCCGTTCCCCGTAATGTTCCCGCAGCCGCCGCTGCACGTGGGCCGCCGCGGCCGTACCCTGCAGCTTGAGGAAACGGCCGGTGCAGGCCGCCACGGCCCCCCAGAACGGGTAAACGGCCATGATCATCCCCCAGTGAACCGCCAGATGATGGTTACAGGGAAGGCGCCTGATCAGCTGGAGCCCGTCAATGCGCAGGGATTCAAGTTCCCGTGGTGCGTTGAACCAGACCTTCATAAGAATCGTAATAATCTTTTCCCGGTTGCCCCGCACGGCGGTGCCGCCAATGGAAACCTTATCCTTTAAAAGATCCTCCAGCGCTGCGAATATGGTGGAGCGATCATTACCGTCCAGGACGAGCCCGGCCGTTTGCTCAAGCCACTCCAGGCGGACCCGCTGGCTGAAGCCGATTTGATCTGTGCGGAGGTTCATTCCATTCCCCTTCCTCCGGCCGCAGGTGTCCCGGCCGTATTTACGGGGACGCAGGTAGATCCGGCGGGCAACTTTTCGATTTGCACCAGCGGGACGATGACCTCCTCGATGGAAAGGCCACCATGACAGACCACCCGCTCGCCCCGGCGTACAAAAGCCTGTCTGGCCGGGGCAATAAGAGGTAGATAGTTTTCGGGCAGGCCCACCGGCGGCCATTTCAGGGCTTCCGGGAACCGGCCGTGCACCTGATCGCGTAACAGGGCGTCCGCAAAAACGCGCACCCGCTCCCCGCGCAGGTCGGCCACCGCCCCTTCCGCCGGGCGGCCGCATCCACCGGCCTCGATATTGCCGTGGTCAGAAGTCAGAAAAACCTGGAATCCCCGCTCCAGCAAAAACTCCAGCAGATCCGTCAGGTATGGCTGCCGGGCCCACTGGCGCACCTGGTTATGCATGCCGGCGGTGCCCAGTTCCATACCATGCATGATTTTATCCACCTTGTCGACGACCAGCCCGGCGACTCTCACCCCGGGTTTGGAAAGCAGATCCATGACGTTCTGCAGTGTACCATCCCCCAATCCCCTGGCGTAAACAACATTATTTTGGGTCAGCCCCTGATCCACCCAGAACTGCGCCCACAGCGCAGGCTCCCGGTCGGTGGTATGGATGCTGTCCGGATACAGGACGGGCGGCCGGCCGGCGAACACGGCCTGCCGGCAGACCGCTGTAATGGTGGGAATCCAGGCAAAAACGGTGTTTTCACGGAAGCGGAGATCATGCCGCCTTAATGTCAGCGCCTCCCGAAGGGTAATCCACTGGTCGAGAGAAAGCCCGTCCAGCACAAGCAACGCTATTTTTCCTTGCGGATTCTCTTCCAGATAACGGGCCAGATAACGCGGAACGTGATGAAGCATAACCGGAGGCGCCGGCGGCAAATTGCCCAATCCCGCATAGCGCCCGGCCAGCCAGGCGGTAAAGGCGGCATCCACCTGTGATTGCAGTTCCCTGAAATCCCGGTTTTCCCCTGTACCGGCACTATCATTTACTTCCCCCAGCCCGTGGATCAGTGCGGTCAATTCCGCCCACCCCCGGGCGAAACGCAACCAGTCCCTGTGCCTTGCATTTCCGGCCGGAATGGACGAACGGAGATTTTTCATCAACCCGGCCAGGCGGCGCAACCTGTCCCCCGCGGGATCGGTGCGCACGCCAATGCCCGCCCAGGTCCCGGACAGGGCCCCTGCAGCCTTATGGGGCAGGGGCTGGAGCAGCCGTTCAAGGAACAGGTTGTCGAGATAGACCCGGACATCCCCGTCGTCAAAGGGCAGGTCCAAGGGGCCGGCAAATGCCAGCCCGTAAGGTTCCCCGGTTTCCCGTGCACGGGCCAGCCCTTCCCCGGCCAGTCGATCGAGAAACAGCGGCCAGCGTTCCTGCAGGAAGGCGAAAAAGTTCTCCCGGTCCGGGACGATGGTTTCCAGCGGCCAGCAGTGAAAAGCATCATTCTGCCGCAACAGTTGAACGAACCGCTCATCGATAACCGCCGGTACGCGCTGCCCGCGGTAGTGGCGGCGGAGAAGCACCCGGAGCAGGTCCTTCGGCTCTTTGATGAACTCCGGCGTGATCTCAAAGACATGGCGGAGGATGAATTCCTTCGTGGCGTTATCGCCGAGCTGACCGGGCGCGTATTTTTCCTGGGCCTCATACAGGGCATCCATGTCCCCCCGGTCCAGGGCGGCCACCACCGGGTAGCTCAGGTGGGGAAAAATTTCCCCGAGACTGAAATAAAGTTTGCGGCCCACCTGAAGCAGATCATACGGCAAAGAGTCCAGATCCCCTTCCCCGGACCGCAACAAAACCACCAGGTCCGTCTCCTCACCCCGGTCCCAGCGGGAACGGAATCCGGATTCGTAGGTATAACGGAAGGAAACGGGATCCTCGAAGGGGATTACTTCAAAGCCCCGCCCGCGGATGCCCTCCAGGATCCCTTCCTCCAGCAGAAGGCCGTCCGGGTCGGCCACCAGGGTAAGCCGGGCCACGCCGGGGGTGAATTCCTGAAGAATGTGATCGCGCCAGCTGGTCATGGGTGTCTCCTTATTGAACTATCACAATTAATAAAAGTCGTTCCGACCGGCCGCCTTATCCGACAGACAATACCTCAATAAACGAAGACTTGACATGGTTACCCATCCTCCCCCATTCTGGTCACCGCCTGGTCGTACCACATGAGCAGTTTCGGGTCTTCCTGGAGGACATTCTCCGGGATCTTGCGGGCTACAGTAATGATTGTGATATAATCCTTCTCCTGCCAGGCCTTTTTGAAACCGGCGCGCACCGCCTCCAGGCGGAACACCCTGAGGCGGCGCTGGGATGAGGCCCTGTACTCCTCGAACTCCCGCAACAGGGCCCGCTCGCGTAGCTTTTCCAGATCGCCCGCTTTGTTGGGGTCGGGTACGTACCAGCGGTCCTTTGCCGCGCGAAGGAGTTCCGGGTTGCCGGTTTCCAGCCGGCCGTTATCCTCCACCGCCCGGCCGGCGGCTATTTCCGCCTGGATAATACCGCGCAGCTTCTCGCTCTGCTTCATCCAGGAGACGAGCTGGGGCGGGATGGGGCCTTTTTCGTTGTATACCAGAAAGTTCTGCTCCAGCAGTTCCTTTAACTCCAGGGGCTTCTCGTGCTTCTGCCAGCCGCCGATTTCCCGGAGGAACTGCGGGAAAAGTTCCTGGAAAGTCTGGGGCTTCCTGGTGAGCTGCTGTTTGAGCCACTGGATGGCCGAGGCCTCGTCGGTGACATATAATTGCAGCTGCAGGACCTCCCTTACGGTCATGCGCTTCCGGTCGTATTCCGCCGCCTGGTCCGGCAGGAAGTACATGCCGTCCCGCTCGGGGAAACGCTGGACCAGCCCCTGGTAGAACTCCGCCGCCGAAAGCGGTACGGTCACACCGTGCCGGACATGGAAGGAAACCATGCGGTCGAAAAGCATGTAGTTGAGCCGCTCGGCAATGACCTCGGCCTTGTCGTCCCTGGCCACAAATACGGGCAATTGCTTTAAGTGGGAGCGGACAAAATCCCAGACGCCTTCTTCGGTGCCGGCCGTCAGTTTAAACCGCTGCTCCAGGCCGCCGTTGGGCTTATATGCGGAAATAATAATGTCCTGCTTGACCGCTCCCGCCGCTGTCACTTGCTTGAATGTACCCTGTTTTTTATCCAGCGTCCGCACATCGGCAACCACAAAGCCCGCGGCCTGGAGCGCCTCCTGGATGGCGTTCCACACCCTGTTTTTGGAATTGTGGAATTCCACCGTCATCCAGCGGCCCGGTTTGAGCACACGGTAATATTCCTGAAAGCAGCGGGTCATGAGCTGCTGGTATTCCACAGGCCCCTTACCCTGCACTTTGTTCTCGATGGCTTCGGGCCTGTTATTGGTGAAAACCCTGAGCCAGGCTTCCCAGAGGAAATTGAGTTCTGAATACATCAGGTTGCCGCCAAAGGGCGGGTCAGTGAAAATGTAATCAATACACGAAGAGGGAAGGCCGTTAGTTGAAACATCTGAAATACTATGCATTACCTGTGACAATGTATTTCTTCTTAGCTCTCGGTTGATCATTCTTACAAGTTTTCCTGATAAAATGTACTCGGGTGAAACCTCCACTTGTTGCGATCCGATGTAAAGTGTCCCGCTTAGATATTGGTTAACCTGCGAAAAATGCGTTGGAACATACCTGGATAGCTTACAAAAACCCAGGCAGGCGTACTGAATAAAAAATTTACACAGACCTTTCAAGGAGGAATGCTCCGCACCAGTATAAAGCACCCCCAGCACCCACAAATTCCGCTTTGTATAAAAATGATGCACATGGGTAAAACCGTGCGAAATAATCGGCTGCTGGGTATTATAGCCCTCAGGCATCCGGTCGGTGGGAAACCAGTACGGTATATCGAATTCCTCAATTTTCTCAATCAGGGCCAGGTCAAAGGCATCGGGCTTCTTCTCGTAACGCTTATTGCCCACGGAATAGTTGATCAACACGGGCACCTGCTTGGCCTGGCGGACGGTTTCGCCGACGGCTTTGTCAAACCGCGTCACCCAGGCCCTTTCCAGGCGGCGCTTGGTGAGCCGGGCGGTGCAGTGGGGGCAGGGAAATTCGTCATGAACCCTGCCCGCATCCTTATCCACCGCCGCTTCCCAGAAGACCACCTCCCGGGCGCATTCCGGGCAGACGAAAACATCGGACCAGACGGTATAGTTGATGGTTCCGAGTATCGGGTTATGAGTTCCGGGTTTGGAGCCATCAGTCCGGAGCCGGTGGATCAGTATGCGGACATCGGCGGCGGATCCGGCATGGCGAATCATCTCTGCCAGCCTGTTTACTTCGGCCTCCGCCGAACAATCGTCTCCCGCCCCGGAACCGGAAACCGGCAACTCCAAACCCGTAGCTCGCAACGCTGGACTCGCAACTGCCAGCTCCGAATCCGCAGCCCGCAGCTCCGAACCAGCAACCAGCGTAGCATACATCCAGCCGCACTCATCCTCTACTTCGGCAAGAATGCGCCGGGCTTCGCGTTCAAAAGCCTCCACATCCACCGGCGTGTTATAGTTGTAGGCAATGAAAGTGGCGGCGGGCGAAAGGTCGTTCAATACGGCCCGGCGCGCCCCCAGCTTCGAGAAGGGCCTCCAGAATGTCCTGGCTTTCCCGTCTGTTCCTTCCTGCGTTTCCTGTTGATAAACGATGCCATTTTCATCCACCATGTAACCCAGGGACTCCACCGTGGCCCTGTCGCCGCATAGCTGGGCCGCCACGCCGGTCATCCCCGTCCCGCAGAAGCCGTCAAAAACAATATCCCCCGGTTCCGTATAATGTAAGATATAGCGCATAATCGCCTTGTGTGGCACCTTAGTGTGGTAGGAGTGGGCGTTGTAGATGGGGTCGTTCTTCCCCTCGCTCACATCCGCCGCAAAGGGTTCCCGGCGGTAGTCGTCCGCAGCGGGGTTGTAGGGCCTGCCGTAACACCTGATGAAATCTTCAATGAACGGGTTCGGGCAGGCAGTGTAATACGGCGGGTCGGACAGGGCCAGGATGTCCTCCATCTTCCCGTGGGGAAAGCCGGCCTCGTCCTTGTAGAGGCTGAGCAGGTCGCAGGATGCCGGCTCCTTTCCCCGGGCCGCGCGGGCGGCAGCGGCGATGCGCGCGGCCAGTTCCCGGATGCGCTCTTCATCACCAAAGGGCCAGTGCTGAAAAGACTTCAGGCGCGTCACGGTGTCCTCAACACCGGTAAAAGGGACACCCCCCAGCTTTTCTTGCAGCTCTTCGAGCCCGGCGCGGAGCTTTTCCAGAAAATAATTCCGCCGTTCTTCATCGCTGGCGAAGGTCATCCCCAGACACTCCACCGAATTTCGTTCCGAGTTGTGAGTTTCGAGTTCCGGGTTAAACAGGGAGAGTTGTTTCATTTATTCCTGGCTCCTTCTTTTTTGAACCTGATAAATAACGGATGAAGTCATCAATCAAAAAGAAAATAGATGAACTCCCGGTTCCTGCTCCGGTCGAAACCTTCCGCTATATTTGACATAACGGAAACAACTGCTCTACGGATTTGATCGCGGAGAACAACGTCACGGGAAAAGGCACTATCCCCGAACCGCTTTAGCCAATCCACGAGCTTCCTGCCGGGCTTCTATATCCTCAAACTTCTCAATTTTTGCCGCTCTCATAAGCTTTTTAGCCGGACAAATGTCCTGATCGTGATTTCTTAATGTTCTTTTCTCATCCTCTGTTAAACCGGCTTCCAGATACCGTTTTCTTCTACGCGCATTTTTTGGTTTTGTTTGACTTTGCCACCCGGTTCCCAGCAGATGAGGGCGGGAGGAAGGAAAGCGCCGAAACCTTCTTTACGGGTTTCCCGGCTAACCACCGGTTCGATGGGTCCTCGAACCGGAATTAACTGCCGGTAAGATCCTTCCTCTGTTGCCAGGGCGTGGGCAAGCAAAGGGGCTTCGTCTTCCTTTGCGACCAGCACGACTTCTCCCTCATCGCTTTTAACCCATTGCCAGCCTGGATGAATAAGTTTTTCCGTTTCTTTTTTGGCGATTAGCCTGACCAAACCCCATCCGTACTTCTGCTCTCCGCCCAATTGAAGTTTATCCAATACATTCTCCCACCCGCTGGTTGCATTCATTACCATGCTTCGCAGTGCCTCAGGAAATTCCTTCAGGTGGTTTTCGATTTCTCCCGGCGTTTTTTTCACCCATAAATCTCCTACCAGGTAAACGGGAAAGCTCAGGGAATTATCCCGTACAGGACGTGTATGCGGAGAGATGAATTCCGTTTCGTGCAGGCTGCCGGCAAAAGCGCCCCGGCTGCTTTCATCCACGGCAGTGCCGGTATAGCTTCCGAGAAACAAATAATCAAAGGGAACTTTGTCTTTTTCCCACGGGAAACAGGGTTTCAGATTTTCCGGGTCCGGTGCATCTACCTCCGTTTCTAAGTAAGCCGGGTAAAGGTACCCAAAACGAAAACAGGATTGAATAACCCTGCCCATTGCTTCATAAGCCTCTGGTTTAAAGCCGCTGCCGGCGTCCCGGGTCAGGCGGGCGGTCAGCGCCCCCCAGAGCGATTTTCCCGGTACGTAACGCCGGGTTTGCATTAGATTGCCTGACTTGCGGTGACCCACATGCAGGGGGCTAAGCAGGCGGAAAGCGATGCGGTAGTGCAGCCATCCCATTTTTCACGCCCCCCTGTCTTTAGCCGCCTTTGCTCCGTAACGGGAGTAAATCAGCGTTTGTTCGTACAGATCGCGGATCAGGAGAAGGGTATCCAGATCGTTTAAAATGTTTTCTTTAAAAAACTTGAGTACTTCCTGTGGCTGAGCATCGTCTGCCGGAAATTGATCATTATTTTGAAGGTCAGGTAATTCTCTGAGCAAGCCAAATAAACTGGCCCGAATAGTTTTCGCCAGTTCTTTTTCTGTGCTGGTGCGGGAGTGAAGAAACAATATCATGGCGTAAATACCCTGTTCCTGAAGCACGCCCAATGTTTTGGTCACCAGGCGCTCCAGGGCTTCTATGGATTTATTGGCTCCTTCTGTCATACACCGGGCTTTTTCAACCATCTCTTGAGCGTAACCGGCGGTAAGCAGGTCCAGGTTTAATACATCGCCGCTCATCACCGCACCTCCCCGCCAATCATCCGGATTCGCCCGAAGCCCCGGGTTCCCATGCCGCCGATACCGAGATGTTCCAGCCACTCCAGGGCGGCGGCAACCACGTCAGAGGGACGATCATCGCCTTTAGCGGGCTCAAAACGCCAGGAACCGGTATTTTGGGGCAATGATCCCGAAGAGTAATGCTCTATGTCGCTTTTTACCCAACCCAAAGCTTTCTCAACTGTCTTGTCGTGAACCTCGTTCCCGCCATTTTCTTTCCAGAGGCCCCATCTGGCAAGCAATTTCTTTTTCGCTGCCTCGTCTTTCCCTTCCAGGATCCTTTTCCATTCGTCCAGGCGTTGCCGGCTGGGAAATGCCTGCCTGTAATCATCCACAATCACATCCATCCAGAGGAACGTCGCTCTGGGGATGGCTTCGTAAGTGAACAGAGCTCCTTCCTGTGCTGCTCCGGTTTCGGGGTCAATGCTGACTGAAGTGCGTACCTCCAGATTGGAATTTACCACCTGGGAAAAGAGTTTTTCCGGAAGGAGGACGATCCGGTCCCGGACCTCCAGCCATTCCTTTACATTTCGCCAGGCTGCCGGAGGCTCTATGCTCACTTTCCCTGTTTTTTCAATCATCAGCCACCCCAGGTTGAGCGGCCTGTCCCAATCCATGGTGGTTGCAGGCGGATTCACTGGATCGGCTTTCCACCCCGCTTCTTCCAGAATGTTTCGGGTGCTTACCCAGACCGGTCCGGTCATGGAATAAGCGGGGAAGAGCAGGAGGCGGGCGTCGCCGATGGAAACTACGCCGCTAAACCCGCCCCCTTCCTCCCGGGCTGTCCCGAAGGTGTAACAGATAGGGCAGGTGGGCCGTCCGCAGTGGCCTTCATTTCCCTCCCGGGGTTGGCCCTGTCCGGCGCACCGGCGCTTGCCGTAACGGTAGGCGGCGTAAGAACGGATGGCCCCGTTGAAGCTGGTGCCGGGAATTTTGGGAAGGCGTGTCCCCGGCTCCCGGACAATGCTCAGGTCCACCCGCCCCAGGCGGTAACCGCCGGTGCCGATATGGACCGGGTCTACAGTCATCATAAGATAGCGGCAGACAAAGAATTGTTTTTTGTTTTTCTCCCGGCTCATCCTTCCACCTCCTGAATTTTTAACGGGCTACGGGTTTCGCTTTTCGTAATCTGCAGATAAAGCTCAATACAATCGGCCAGCAACCCTCGCGCTGCCTGGCCGGCCATGGTGACAAGCCACTCCGGCTTGTCTTTACCGGCAATGTCCCAGGGATATTTGTTTTTTCGCCAACCATCTCTCCCTTTCTGCCACCGGGCAGAGGTCACGGCGTCCAGGCAAAACTGCCGGAACGGTCCCTCATCTTGCAGTTCGGATTTGTCTGCTTGCCACTCTGCGCGCTTTCTCTCGATCAGATCCCGGAGAGCGTAAATCTGAGTGGTGGTGAGGTGGCTGGAAAGGTTTTCCCAAATTTCCTCCAGAAGTTCGAGTTCATCCAGAAAGTATGGACGCCGTTGCAAAGCGGGGTCCAGGCACACGCCGTCCTTATCGTAGGCAACTTCAAAGCGCCGTCCCGCCGAATCAAGCCAGACCCAGTCCAGGGTGGCGGGAGTAAAGAACACAAGATCCCCTTCTTCCAATTCTTCAGCATGGACAAGCTGGCCTGGTCCGTTGTTTTTCCACGGGTTCGGGGCCGAAAAAGAACGCCTTCGTTGATTAGCCGGCTTTTTTGCTGCCTGTTCAATAAAAACATAAGGGTACCAGGCATCTTTTGTCTGGCCGTCGCCCATTCTGAGCGGCACCCGCCAGATTGCGGTGTGCTCCTTTTTGACCAGTTTCAGCTCCCGCCACCGGGCAAAATGGGGATCGGGCCGGCCTGCAGGCCTGAGAAAGTCTGGAGAAAACTCTCCCTTAAAATCGGCAACGGAATCTACCTGCCAGCCTTCAACCGCTTTCCCCGCATCTTTCAGACCTTCCACCATCCTTCGCCCGGCATCCAGAATGGCCCGCAGCGGCGTGCGCCGGTCGGCATAAACGAGGCCCAAATTTAAGGGCAGGCGGTTGCGGACCTTCCCCATCTCCCGCTCGTACTTTTCCTTAATGGCCTTGACCACCGCCAGGGCCCGCCCGGCCGGCACCAGGGCCAGAAAAGTCCGGGGTTCGGCCAGGATGGGAATGACAGGGGTGTATGTGCTGTCCTGAACTTCCTTGACGTGAAGATCAGTAATCTCTCCCCAAAATTTATCCGCGCCATAGCCGGCAGGTTCCTCGATGGCAAGAGTTTCCTTGAGCGCATTTTTAATTTTCTGCGCCCCCCATTCATGAAGACGCTGCTGGTAAGACAATTCATCTTCATGGTTACGTCGCCCCGGTGGTGATTCTCCCAATAAGCGGGCGACGCAGGCCAGGCTGGCGGCGGTAAGGAAACGCTCATTTTGCTCGTCCCAGACCACACCCAGGCGCACACCGCTTGAAAGCACCAATGAATAAGCATGGTAGGGGCCGGGTTTAACAGCCCCTTTTTTCGGTTTTAAGGTACCCTGGATTGCCAGTCGCGGCCCCGCCTGACCAACTGTCTCACCAGTTATGCTGTTCCGGGGATTTTGCTCCTCCCCGGCAGGCAGGATTTCCTGCCAGAATTTGCGAGTGGTTTCCCAGATCCGGCGCAGGCGGGCAAAAGAGGGGTTCTTGGCCACCGCGTCAGCCTTTTTTTCAGGGTCATTTACGTTTGCAGGATTTCTCACCGCCAGGGTTCTTACCAGTGTACCGTCCAGCCAGTGGGTCAGGTCGAACTGTCCGGTGAGCAGAGCCACCCGCCCGTTTATGTCGGCCACTTCGTCCATCCAGATGGTGGTGAAAAGCCTTTCCGTTGCCCATTCCTGCGCGCGGTCGGCCCGGCGCTGTTCACAGATATCGCAAACCAGGCGCTTTTTAGCTTTTTCAGAAGGGCCTATAGGCCGGTTATAGCAAACAGTGCACGCCTCTTCATGAACTCCAGTCCAAAACTGTCGCACAATCTGGGAATTAGGTTCTATCGAAGGAGGATTTTTAGAAAGCCGGTCCAGGTATTCTGCAAGCACTTCCGCTTTCCGGGTAGCCCGGCTGACCCATAATACTGGTGTAATTTCACTATCAAGACCAAGTTTGGCAAACTCCGTTATTATAATGCTTGCAAGCAATGATTTGAATGCTTCTCCGTCATTTTCCTTATCCGGTAAGTCAGGAACAACAAAGGCGCTGCCATATTCATCACGATAAATTTCATTCCCTAAAGGGTAATCTGTCTCTAATAACTGTCGAACATTATCCAAAGCACTTTTTAAAAACTGTCGCCGTGCTAATAAATCGGGAAGATGAAGCGCTTTCCCGCAGAAATCAATACCATTAACAGTAATATGAAGAATGCGCCAGCAAATATCATGGTCAATTGTTTTTAAGTCTTTATGTTGACGAATTTCGGGTTGTATATCAGCGAGAACAACAAGAGACAAAGCGGATTTAAACAGGGCCGCGACGGTTGAAGACCAGCCGGCCAGAGATACTTCATTAATCGGGCGACGGGTATCACCCAGACCGGCTTTTAATTCATCTTCTATTTTTTTGACCATGGTATGTAAATCAAATCCAGGCAAGCCTATCAATAGAAAAAGATTATTAAGATTTTTTAACTTTGCATCTAGGCTATTTCGAGTGTCGCCAGGAATGAAGGTCCTGGTCTCATACCCAAAAGGCGTGCTGAGCAGTACAATAGGGAAGTTCTGGTTTCCCTCCCCCTTTGCGGGTTCCTGTTTATCATAATGCGCCTCATTGTGACAGACTCCCAATAAAGCCGGCAGCAACCCCTTTTTACTTTCAACCAGTTCGGAGCGGTGCTGGTATCCGGCGAATCCAGGAGTACCCAGCATGATAAGCTCCGCCAAGGTAAATGATTCTCCTTTAATCTCTATTTTTCTGTTTTCCAAAAACGATTTAATTTCAGCCGGCAGGAAATCAGCAGACTTTGGCGATTTTGCATTTAGGATCCTATTTAAACTACGGGGTTTTCCAACACTTGATGCCTTTTTGCTAAGCTTTACAACAGAAGCCGGATCATCCACAATTGCTTTATAAGCATATTTATTGTACCATTTCCTGGGGCCACCTGTTTCGTGTTCAACATGGAGGTCGGTGAATTTACCGATATCGTGCAGCCAGGCAGCCACTTCGGCCAGCAATAAAGTTTCACGCCGCTTTTTCAAATCCTCGAGATTATACATTTTTCTCCACCTCGAACTGTCTCTTAACGTCCCCAACCAACTCGCTCAAGGTGGAAAACTCCGCCGGTTTCCGTCCCTTGACCTGATATATACCTTCCCTGATCCTCTCCTCCGCCACCCCGAATCCGCTGGAGGTCCTGGCGCCGAAACCGGAACCGGTCATCATGAACTGGATTCCTTCCGCTACCATTTGCAGGTCCTCCAGCGCCTCTTTCCGGGTTTCCGCTTCACTGTTGCCGGATCTCCCGAAAGGAGCGTAAAACAGGGCAAAGGTGCCTTCGGCGCCGGCAGGGACACACTCGAAATAGATAGGCAGTTCTCCGGCGCCGGTGTCCCGGGGGTGGGGGTTGATTACCTCCAGGTCAAGGCAGTCGAAATACGTGGGGTAGAAATGAAGGCGGCCGGCATGATGAGGCAGATCTTCATCATCCATGCTGTGAAAATACTGCTTCACCATTTTCCGGTACAGACGGGCCGCTTCATCACCCCCTGCTCTATCAAGATAATCGGCCGGACTGCTCAGGCCGTCTACCTCTTCGCCCTTTTCTCCGCCAAACAGCAGGGAAAGGCGCAGGCGCCGTCGCGCAAATTCTGAAGGGGAAAGGTTTTCTTTTCCATCCACCAGCCGGCGCACCATTGCCGCCCGCAAAGCCCCTTTCCACTGGGTGGGAGCCACATAGGGCACCCTGAAGATCCATTCCTTCTTAACGGGATTCTCCAGGACATAAAAATCTGTGTCATCCCGGCTGAAGTAGGGCTCCTGCAGGGTAAAGGTAAACTGAACGGTCCAGGAGCCGGGCGGAAAGGTGGCAGGATTGGGAGGAAAAGTTGCAAGCCCGAGGGATGACAACGTTTTAACCCTGCTTTCCAATAAGCGACGGTATTCCTCGCTTCTATAAAGACCCAGGAGGCCGCCCGGCTTTTTGGGCCCCCGCCCCACGCGGGCAAGATCCTTATGGGGCGTGGCCAGAGCCTGGGCCAGCAGCCCGGCCCGGGTAACGTGGTCGGTCACCTCCAGGAAACAGGAAAGCTCCTTCGGCGGCCGGATTATTAAACCAGATAGAAAGGCAATGGCTTCCTGTTGAACGAGGCTTTCGGCCGAAGCGAAATCGTAGAGGGCGTGAAATTCATATTTCACCGTGCCTGTCCCCCTTTTGGGTAATTTGCCCAATCAGTCAAAAATTACGCTCAGCTTGCTGGAAAACCTTTTTCAGTTATCTACCAAAAAGCGCTACCCACGCAAAGCATCCACAGTTGCCATCGTCACCAAAGCATCCCAGGCGGC
Organism: Desulfofundulus thermobenzoicus; assembly: GCF_009428905.1. GTDB lineage: Bacteria > Bacillota > Desulfotomaculia > Desulfotomaculales > Desulfovirgulaceae > Desulfofundulus_A > Desulfofundulus_A thermobenzoicus. Next base: position 50,249 of record NZ_WHYR01000019.1, read on the forward strand.
AATAAGCGGAGCAAAAACTAGCCTTAATTTTTCTGCAGGGGCTTTTTCAATAACCTTTTCAGAAAACCAGACGTGCGATTTGTTAATCTGAGTTGCAGTAATAAAGGAGTAAAGCAGTGTTTTGGAGCGTTGCACGCCCCAGCCGCGTTCGTTCATAAGCTCCGGGATATCTTCCTTGCCCAGCAAATATACAGTTTCCTCTTTCGCCGGTAAATGTTGGACCTTGTTTCTAAGGGAAGATATGGTCATTTTATTGTCATTTAATAAATCAGCAACAATTTCAGGCCCGGCAGATTCAAGTAAATCAATAATATACCCGTCAAAATCTCGGTTTCCATCGGGTCCGGGCCTATCTGCCACGTGAAGAGATACCGTCAGCTCATTTCCATTAGCAAGAAAAATATTACCATATGGATGAATGGGAGTAAAAATTAAAGATAAACCAGCTTTTTGGGCATTTTTTGCGATCCTTTGCGAAACATTACCCGGTTCAGATTCCTGTTCCTGGTCGTAAAGCAACAGTATATTTGAACAGGGCGGGTCTATTAAAATACCTTCCTCTTTGGTAACAATAAGCTTGTCTACAGTTTTTAGCCAATCGTCTACTTTTTTCTTCTGGCTACCTAATAAATTAGCTTCTTTGAGAATACCCTTTTTCCACAACTTGCGAACTGCAAGCCATTCTGTTGGCCCCTCGGCAAAAACAGCTATGTCTACCATAACGGACCTCCTTCCGTATCCGTCAGGAGGTACCAACCAAAGGGAAGCATGTCTTCAGAAACGGCACGGAACCGGGGGTCGAAGCCCGACTTCAGCCACTCCTTGAGGTTCTCCCCCCGGTGCATTTTCGTCTGCAATTCCCCTTTAGAAAGAGTCAGGGTATAAGTTCGCAATGCTTGGGCTTCCAATTTTTTATCTACGATCATTTTACCAAACCAGGCGATCACTTCCAGGCTCTGGGTGGAGATAAAAACCTGAACAGGTTTCTTCTTTACCAGGTTGATAGTTTCGGCCAATAATTTTCCCAGGGTAGCGGGGTGCATGAACAGTTCCGGATCTTCCCACAGGAAAAGTCCGGGATGTTCTTCGTCCACAGCTTCAACCAGGGCGACGAGCCCGGCAAGAACCTTGAAGGCGTGGCGTGCACCGTCACCGAAAGCGTCAACGGGAAGCGGCTTGCGACCGGGAAGCCGGATTTCACCCCGCATTTCCTTCTCTCCGGCAGGAACCATTTCCACCCGGCATCCTGCCATGTCAGGGAAAATTTTTCCTAGCGATCTCTCGATTTTCCTGTACCAATCTGGAAGAATCCGGGCAAATTCAAAAAAACTTGACTGGAAATTTCCGTGGGCGGTATGGAAATCAAAAAACAGGACCCGCCTGGAATCCGGCCTCTTCCCGCCCAGCGCCCAGGTGGAGAGGCCTTTTTCGCTATGTTTATGGACAAACTGGTCATACCACTGGTATAAAAATACGTATCCGGTAAGACCTTCGATCTCATCTTTGAAAGGGACGAGCTCACCGGGAATTTCCGGCGCTCCCGGCAGGGCAAAGGCGGCAATACTTTTTTTATCCTTCCCGGAAAAACCCCCGTATTCTGTTTCTTCAGAGGGGGGTGGCACAAGGCGGAATTCCCGCAGGAAATCTTCGTAGTCTAAAGGTAAACGGTAAACCAACGTTCCGTCTTCCGTCAGGGTGGCAGGCGATTTCTCCCATTCCTCCTTTTCCCCATGCCGGGCCCAAAGGCGGGAGCAAGGATTGAAGCCTAAAAAATCGTTCTCCAAAGGGGCTGCAGCAGTGAAGCGGTCTCCCGTTGCCTCCACGACAAGCCCGCATTCGCGCCCGCACACTCCGCCCAAATACAGCATTTCCAGCACTGCCGACTTGCCGGTGTTATTCGGCCCCACCAGGAGGTTAAACCTGGCGAAATCTTCGAGATGACCTTTGTAAATTCCCCGGAAACGGTGAATGAGTAGTTTCTCAATCATTGACGCCCCTCCAAAAAACTCAACACTTCGTCAGGCTGCCACTTTCGCCATAGTTCAACATCCGGCCACGTTTGGAGTTCCCCTTTCTTTACTTTCAGGGCCGCACACCACAAATCCACATCCCGCACCGCTTCCCAAATCTGTTGATGATATTCTCCCGGTATGAGCCTTTTTTCTTTATCCTGTTCAGGGAACCAGACCCATCCCCGCACTTCCCATTCATCACCATTTTTATAAGCCCAACTGGCGCCGATTTTGCTTCGCACCCGATTTTCTTTACCTAAGGAAGTTCCGAACAACCAGCGCTCAATCCGGAAAGGACCTTTCCAATAATTAAAGCGCCATTCGTTTTTCAACACCGGCGAAACGGGAACCATCCCCTCTTCAGCAGCTTTCTTCAGCACCCTTGCCGTATCGGTTCTTCCCAGCAGCCTCTCCAGGGCCGGCAGCCAGCTCCACCAGTTTTGCCGTTCCGGGCGGAACCGAAAGCGGAAGAAGCCGAAGCGGCGCAGGTCCGGACAATTATCTTCCCCGCCAGGTAATCCATTATCCTTTTGCGTCCATTTTGTCGCCCGGCTCTTGACCGCCTCCCGGTTCTCCACCTGGAAAACCCCATAGCCCAACTGGGGTTTAGCGCCCAGTGTCCCCCATTTTTCAACAAAGAGGAAAAGGGACGCCAGCTGGCCAAGAACTTCATTTTTCCCGGTAAACTGCAGAACTACCCGTTCAACCCTTCCCGGCGACATAAACCAGCCTCTCGTCCGGTCCGGCGGGCGCACATTCAAAGCATCAGGCGGCGGTTCCCACAAAAGCCGGGTTTCATCCCGTATTTTAAACTGGAATTGCCTTTTCCATCCTGTCGTGCCAAAGATTTTACAGGCATCGCATAACCCGGCAGTGTCCAAAGCCTGCCACCAATTATTTCCCTGCCGGAGTGCTTCTTTGTATTGCTGCAGGCTTTTTCCGTAAAGTTCGTGAATATGTTTGCATGGATCACAGGCCGTTCCACCAAGGCCCCGCACGATGGCCTCATACCACCAGCGCAAAGAACCGGCGATTCCCGTCTCGCGCAGGCAATCGTTAATCCCCTGCACCCCACCGGTCCAGATAGGGGTCAATGCTTTTAGCCGGATCTCCAGTTTTCCTCTTTCATAACTTTGTTCACCCATTTTCAACAAGCAACCCCCATTCCAGATAAAGTCTGATCGTACCACACGAGGATTTTGGGATCATCCGGCAAAACATTTCCCATAAATTTCCTGGCCACAGCAACAATCGTTTGATAATCCCGCTCCTGCCATACTTTTCTGAAGCTGGCGCGGACGGCTTCCAAACGGATGAGCGAAGGCATCATTTTCCTTCCCCCGAAGCGGACATCCTATTCCAATACCACCCGAATCTTTTCCCGTTCTTTACCCCTTGCCAGCCCCTCCACGTACTCCTCAAACCGCTTCTTCAGCTCTATAAGCGTGGCCGGCGAACCGCCGGAGAGCAGGGCCGCCCGCAGGTCCCCCATCTTTACCGGCACCCTGATCAGCCCGGAGAGGGCCTCCTGCACAGCCTGAATGAATTCTGCGCTTATTTCATCTGGCAACTTCCGCACTTCTAGAAAATCATCCACAATTTTTCTGGCCGCCGGTTTTAACAGTTCCAGGTTGCCCTGCGTCGCCGGATCCGCCAGGTTTTTGAGGAGGGTGCGGGTCCAGTTTTCCACCATTTCGTCCAGTTTCCCGTCCAGATCGGCCAGTACCGTCGCTGCCGGGGTTGCCGCCGGCTCCGCGGCCGGCCTGTAGCCGCAGTGCGGGCAGGTGGGCGAGGCACCCAGATCCCTCCCGGTAAGTTTAAAACAACTCTGCAGGCCCGCCAGACGTTGCTGGAAATCGGACAACTCCCGGCGGGGCATGAGGTCGATGGTGGAAAGCTTCTGTAAAGCCTTCAGCCGCTGATCGCCCATCAGCCGGGTCTTCTGCCTGTCCTCGTTTACACCCAGCCGGGCTCTGGCGTGCAGAGAAAGGTATGCCTCTTTGTACTCCTTTTTCAGCGCGGTTAACCTGCGCCGGGCCTCCTGGCGGAAGACCGGCTGGCGGCGCCCGGCCGGATCGCTGATCTGGGCCAGGATCTCATCCCGCGCCGCTTTCACCCTGTCGATCCATCCATGCCCGCCGGGCAGGACGGCCTCGGCGGTGGCCAGGTACGCAGCCTCCGGCCCCAATTCCACCACCAGTCCATGCAGGAAACCAACCTCGTCCATGGCCGCCAGGCCTTCCCGGTGGGCATTCACTTCTGTCACGTCATACCGGAAATTCTTGAGCTTGCCCGGTGAAGTGTAGACCTGGAGCGATTCCAGGAAGGTCTTGGTTTGCTCCAGGCGGGAGCGCAGTTTTTCGGCTTCCTCACCGGTCAGCAGGCTACGGCCCCAGAAGGACAAACCTCCCCTCAAAGTCTCCTGCGCCAGTACCAGCCTTCTTATCAGCCGGGCCAGGGCTTTCTGCAGTTCATAAACGGGCTCGTCTTTCCCCTGGGTAACCAGCTGCGCCATGCCCGGCGTCAGCCCCAGCAGCTCGAACAGTGCCTTGAGTGCCGGGAGGTTCCAGTCCTTTGGCCGTTCAATATGTTTGAACTGAATCAATTCGTCCACGGCAATCCCGGCCAGCTGGGGAAGCCCGGTGGCATCGAACTTCCGGCCCGGAATGGCCAAGACGATATCACCCGAGTAGACCAGGGCGGCCAGAAGCACCAGCAGCCATTCCCGTTCCAGACGGTACCCTTTATCCGGGGCGAAATACTCTTCACTGTAGATTTCCTGGAGTAGTTCCGGGCGGTTGACCACCTGGCCGTGTCCCTTTTTGTTCATGATCTCCAGGACGGTTTTGGCATACCTTGACCGGTAGGGATCCAGCCTGTCGCCGTCCAGCAATTCCAGCGCGTCCAGCACGGCCGTGGCCTGTTTGGTCCGGTGCTGCCCGGCGATGGCCCGCAGGGCGTCCTGGGCCGCCTGGGCACGGTTGGCCCCGGTAATGAGCACGGAGAAAGCCGGATATTCGGGAGCAATGTTCTGGAAATGCGGGCCCAGGCAGACGGCGGCGATGGTATTCACCAGGTCACGGAAGTTCAGGCGCTCGCCCGGGGCGATGCCGGAGACTTCCCGGATTGACTTTCCTTTGACCCACCCGGTCAGTGACCTGGCCCGTCCCTGGCAGGTCACTTCAAAGGCAGTGAAAATATTTTGTTTCAACCACTGCACCAGCTCCTGGAGGAAATCGCCCGCCTTGGATTCATAGGTGGATTTGGCGTGACCCAAGGCTGTGGAGGCCAGGTCCAGGGCCGCGGCATAGTTTTTAAGTGTGGTACGGAACCCGTCATCCAGGTCTTTAAGGCGGAAAAACACTTCGTCGGCCTTTTTCTCGTCTTTAAAATACGGTGGGTCAAAGGGTTGGATGAAATAAATATAGAAATCCCGCGGCGGCACCGCAGTGGAACGCTCATTGGGCGCGCCGAAGAAAAGATATCCCTGGCGCGCGGCCTTGCGCTCCAGCCACTCCAGCTCGTGCTGCCAGATCTTGAATCCGGTCACGTAGGTGCGGTCGGTACACTCCATGACCCGCTTTAAAGCCTCGTAATAATAGCGGTCCAAATGGGAGGCTTCCAGGCTTTCGGCACGCCTTTCGATCAGGGCGTCAAAGTCGTCGGTCTTTTTCAGGTCCAGGTAATACTGGCGGTTATCCTTATTTAGGGAAATGAACTGCCCGCTCACCGTCCGGTGGATTTCCCGCAACACCGTTTCCACCTGGGAGAGCAGGTCGTCGGCCGGGTCGCCGCCCAGTTCTTCGATTCCAGGCTGGTACAGGCAGAGCCCGTCCCGCAGTTCTTCCGCCGTGGCGCCGACGGGGGAATAAATGTCGCCCGTGGTCAGCCGGTGCACCGACAGGGCGTAGATGATGCGCAGGGCCATGGGTTTGTAAACGGGGCGGGTGAAGGCCTGCTGGATGCGGGATTCCAGCACCTGGCTGCAGTCGATTACCGCCCTGATCTCCGGAACGGCACGGAAGGAGGCGTTTTCGCGCAGGGTATTCCAGTAGCTGTCGTAGGCGATCAAACCGGGCCGGTCTTCCGGGACATCCCGGTCGAGAAGCCCTTCCATGGCCCGGGACAGGGTTCTGAGCACCTCACGCTTCTCCGCCACCCGGATCTGTTCAAAAACATCGATGAAATCGGGGTGCACGGGGAAAAGGCGGACGAACTCGTCCAGGCGCTCGTTCATGCGTCCATAAAATCGGGCAAAGGGCGTCAGGTATTCGCGAATGCTGGCCTGCTGTTCGCCCGTTTTCTTGAGCAGGCGCTCGGCCACCACAAACTTGACATCGGTACGGGCAATCAGAATCTGCTCAAACCGGTCCTTCACCCGGCGGATGCTATCGGCCACAAAGGAAAAACGGGGACTGTCGAAGATGGCCTCCTGCACACCGGCAATGAAGCGGAAGCGGAGGTCTTTGCAGACCTCACCAATTTCCCGGAGAAAGTTCAGATCCAGGATAAGCTCATGGTCCTTGCGCGTCTGCAGGTAGTCCAGGAGCTCGTCCACCACCAGGAGCAGGCCGTGATCGGGATACACCCGGTGGAAAGCAGCCATCATCTCCTCGAAGGCCCGCTTGTTGTTGGGCACTTCCGCCGCGGAGGGGAATCCGTAATCCACTCCCATGGCGGCCAGGTGTTCCTCCAGCTGGCCCAGGAGAATATCACGCAGGGACATGGTGGTGGCACCGATCTCGGTGCGCACCACCTTGAAGCGGCCGCCGATCCGGCCGGCGGCGCCGGCCACCTGGCTGTTATTGAGCAGGGCAACCAGTTCCGCATTCTCGGCCAGGGCGGAGATCACCGACATAAGGTGGGATTTACCGGTGCCGTAATTGCCCACCACCAGGAGCCCCTTGTTATCCGCCGGCTGGTCGAACTGCAGCTGGGGAATGATCAACCCGGTTATCTTTTCGGCCATTTCCCGGGAAATGACATAAGTCTTCACCAGTTGCCGGGCCTCCGATTCCCGGTCGGCATCCCGCAGCTGAACGATGGATCTGATGGGATCGAATTGGATCAGATCCCGGTATTTCATCAAAAATCTGCCTCCTTACTATCCATTGCCGTTTTTGTATCGATCCCTGAAGCGCCGTCCCCCCCTTAACCGCCGGCGGGCGGCTCCAGGTTTAAAACCAGATAATCCCGCACCGGATAGCGCCTGTATTCACGGTGATTTGGCACCGCATAGGTCAGATAGCCGCTTTCCAGGCGGCCGTTCCAGGCGGCAACGATGGTCCTGTTCCGGGAAAGGCCCTGCAGCAGCCGCAGTGCATCCTGCCTGAGCGCCACATCGAACAGAATTTCCGTATTGTCAAGAAGGATCAGGTCATCTGGTAATGTATTGACAATGTCGGAGAGCAACCGGGCTATACGCAGCGCCCGCCGGCGCTCAGTGAGGTCGAGCAGGCGGCGGGAGAGTTCGAGGTTGACGTTGAGTAGGGGAGCGCCGGTGAGCTTATGTAATTCCTGAAGCATACGGGTCTTGCCTTTGCCGGCCGGCGCCACCACCAGGATCAGGCGGTAATATAACCCGGCGGCCTGGTTGATTAGTTGGACGATTTCATCTAACATTTATGGAAAACCTCTTTACCTATAAAGTCAGCAATTCCATAATACATATAGCAATATAATACTCCAAACCGGCAGCGTGCTGTCAATGATTTCCCGGTAAATACTCAGGAAAACAGCCGGAAGCCGCCGCACCCCTGATCCCACTTCCCGCCCCCGGCCGTTTCCCGTCAGAGATAAAACTTCCGGCAATCTCCCGGCTGTTTAACCCAGCGCGGCCTTTGCCTTCCGTGCCCATTCCGGGTCGGCCAGCAGCGCCCGGCCGATGCCCACCAGGTCGGCCTTGCCTTCGGCGATCACGGCGTTGGCCAGGACGGGATCCCCCAGGCCGCCGGTGACCAGCACGGGCACCTTTACCGCCGGTTTGACCGCTTCGGCCAGGTAGACGAAAAAGCCGCTGCCGCTGAGCCTGGCGCCGCACAGGCCGCCGGAAAGATCCAGCACGTCCACGCCGGCCTCCACCAGGGCGGGGGCGGCCCGCCGGGCGTCCCCGGGAGTAATGCCCCCGGGCATCCGGTCGTCGGCGCCGAGGCGGTAAAAGAGGCAGTAGTCGTCTCCCACCGCCCGGCGTACGGCTTCCACCACCTCCAGGGGGAAGCGCAGCCGCCGGTCAAAGGAGCCGCCGTACTGGTCGGTGCGCCGGTTGGTCAGGGGGGAGAAAAACTGGTTCAACAGGTAGCCGTGGGCGCCGTGTATTTCCACCATATCGAAACCGGCGTCCCTGGCCCGGCGGGCTGCAGCGGCAAAGGCTTCCTTTATGCCGTTCATTTCCGCTGCGGACAGCTCCTGCGGCACTTCCCCCCTGCCATTGGGATGGGGCACGGCCGAAGGGGCCAGGGGTGTGCGGTCCAGCACCGCGGTACTGGTATTGCTGCCGGCGTGGGTGATCTGAATGCCGATTTTCGCGCCGCGCCGGTGCACTTCTTCCACCAGGCGCCTTAAACCGGGCACCAGGGCGTCGTCGTGAATGCCCAGCTGCTTCTTATCGGCCCGGCCCGAGGGGGTCACATAGCTGTGTTCCACAATGAGCAGGGCCACCTCCGCTTCCGCCCGCCGGTTGTAGTGGGCGATCAGGGCCTCGTTTATCTCCCCGCTCTCCGGGCACAGATAATTGGCCATGGGCGGCATGACAACACGGTTTTTTAACTGCAGCTTGGGTGATTCAAACGGCGTGAACAAACTGGCCATGGGGAAAACTCCTTTCGGTAAAAATTGATTTTCCGGTTTAAATAGGCTTAAAAGCCCATTTGCTTAAATTAATTCCTCCCGGGTTTGGTGATCAGCAGGTCTGCTACATGCTAACCGCCCGGCTGTGCGCCCCCGGCCAAGCAGCGATCTCTTCTACGGATCGCCTCACCTCAGCCGCGCTCAAGGTAAAGGAGACCATTTCCCGGCGCCCTACTTCCAATTGGTAGCCGTTCATGGCCGGCATGGTACCGGACAGCACCACGCCGATGCGCTTGTTTCCGTCCATGTATGCATGATTTCCTGGTCACCGTCACCGTTTTCGCCCCCCTGACCCGCCCTTTGACCTCGATGAAGTAACCCCCCAGGCCGCCGGTGACCAGTACGGGCACTTTTACCGCCGGTTTGACCGCTTCGTTCTGTCCCGCGGAATTTCCGGGATAGACTTCGGTCGCCGTCGCAAAGAACAATTTGAATCACGATGGTTTACCGGCACCGTTATTGACGATGGCCCGGGCTTCTTCCAGGGTATTGGCGGCAAAAAGCTCCTCCAGGATATAGTCCAGCACTTCCAGATTGGTTATCTGCTGGACCTTTTGTTGCATGTCTGACGATTTATCCCCAAACTTGCGGACCAGGTATTTGCATATAACTTCCCGCTTGGCTTCGACTTTGCCTTCCACCCGGCCTTCCGCACGACCTTCCGCACGACCTTTCTCATGCCAGCTGGTGGTTATCTGCATGATCACGTCAACCTCCTTACTATCCAGTCTTCCCAATTCCCGGTTATATTGTTCTTCTTCCTCCCGATTCAGTTTCAGGTAGGTCTCGAAAAAACCGGCCAACAGTTCCATCCGGGCCGGGTCCAATTTCATCCGGGCCAGCATGCGCATGAATTCAACCTTCACTTTTACCTTTTCTTCCGGCTGAAAGCCCATTTTGCTTAAAAGGGCGGCGGCCACCGGGTTGTCACCCTGGATGTATTCCCGCCAGTTCAGTTTCTTCAGCTCCAGCTTGTAAAACCGGAAATTTAAAACATCCAGAAACGGGAACACCAGCTCGAAACTATCCGGTTCGTCCCTTACCCGATCGTAGCTGAATACGGCCACGGGTAATATTTTACGCCGGTATTTTTCGTACAGCCGGCTGAAATAGACAAACATCCGCTCGTTAAAATTTCCTTGCACGTACGATTGTGGCTCTACATGAACCAGGATCAAGCCGGGTTCTCCTTTGAGCCGGGTCTCCACCAGAATATCCACTTTGCGTTTTTCCCCGGCCGTTACGTCGGTAAATACCTCCTGCTGCAAAAACTTGAGCTGCGTCAGGTCAATGGCCCGACTCGCTTCCGGAAAGAAAAGTTCCATGAATTCGGCAAAAAAGGTTTCCAGCAGTTCTTTAAACAGGCGGTCGTGGTCGATCTGGTTTTCGTTCATCGGACCGGCTCCTTTATTCTTTCTGGTTACAGTTTACACCGGGTCCGGCAGGGTTTCAACAAGTTTACTGCCAATCCGGCACCCGGTTCACCGATAATCCTGGGCGTCAAATGCCTTCAAAATTATATCTGTACTCCTGTAACCATCAAAATCAGCTCTCCTCAAAACCAAAGGACTGAAATTTCAGGTCCGGCAGGCCCAACCGCTGCGCTTCCAGGGAAATGGAGCCGCCGCGGCGACTTCCGGCGTATGAACGGTCGCCGGGTGGAAGGGGAGAACATCGCCCCCGACCTGCCCGTCTGCTGGGCAATGATCCGGACGTGGCCGCGGCGGAAAAATTGCTGCTTAATAAAAGGGACAGGCTGCCTTAAAATAGAGCCTGTCCCGAAAATTTAATTTTCGTCTTCTAATGGTGCCGCCTCGCGGCATGAATGTCTTTATCCCCTTTTTCCCCGGAGGCTGGTAAACGCCCTTTTCACACCGCCTTTAAACTCTCCTCGCGAATCAGGTCTAAAAGCTGCCTTTTCAGGTGCAAAAAGGCGGGTTCGTCCTTCATTTCATAGGTGCGGGGCCGGGGCAGGTCGATGCACACCGTTTCCTTGATCTGCCCCGGGCGAGAGGTCATCACATGCACCGTATCGCTTAAAAAGACCGCTTCCTCCACGTCGTGGGTGACAAAGAGGATGGTCTTCCGAGCCTCTTCCCACACCTTGAGCAGTATTTCCTGCATGATCAGCCTGGTCTGGGCGTCCAGGGCGCCAAAGGGCTCGTCCATGAGCAGTATTTCCGGATCGTTGGCCAGGGCCCGGGCAATGGCCACCCGCTGCTTCATCCCTCCGGAAAGGCCGGCCGGGAAGGTTTCTTCAAAGCCCTTTAAACCCACCAGTTCCACATAATGCCGGGAAACCGCCAGGCGTTCCTGTGCCGGCACGCCGCGCAGTTCCAGGCCGAATTCAATGTTCCGCCGCACCGTCAACCAGGGGAACAGGGTATAGGACTGGAAAACCATGCCCCGGTCCGGCCCCGGCCCCTTGATTTCCCGCCCGTCCAGCAGCACCCGCCCGGCCGTGGGTTCGGTGAGCCCGGCCACAATGCGCAGGATGGTGGACTTACCGCAGCCGGAGGGGCCCAGAATGGTCACAAATTCCCCTTCCCGCACATGGAAACTGGTGGCCTGCAGCGCCTCCACATCCCCGGCGCGGGCGTTAAAGGTTTTACACACTTCCTCAATGCTCAGCTTGAAGCCGTTTCCGTCCAACACCATCACTTCCCCCGCCGCAGGTAGGAAAATGAAACATGGTAGATAAACTTGAAAAGAAAATCGGTAAGCATGCCCAGAAGGCCGATGGTGGCAATGCAGACGAATATCCTGCCCGTCTGGCCGAACCGGGCCGCATGCATGATGGCGTAACCCAGACCGGAACTGGCGCCCACAATCTCCGCCACCACCAGGTAGGTCCAGGCCCAGCCGAAGGTAATGCGCAGGGTGTCCACTATCCCCGGCAGGGAGGCGGGAATAATCACCCGCCGGAACACGGAATAGCCCTTCGCCCCCAGGGTATAGCTCACTTCAATCAAATCATGGGGCACGTTTTTGGTGACGTCCATGACCATCAGCACCTGCTGAAAAAAGGTGCCCCAGAAGATGACCATGATTTTCTCCGGTTCGCCCAGACCCAGCCACAGGATGAACAGGGGGATAAAGGCGGAGGCCGGCATGTAACGGATAAAACCGAACATGGGCTCGAAGAAGGCCACCGCCCATTTCCAGGTGCCCATTAAAATGCCCAGGGGTACGGCCAGTACGGAGGAAATGATAAAACCGGCACCCACCCGGAAGGTACTCACCAGGGCGTGCTTGAGCAGTGAACCGTCGCCGGCCATTTCCCGGGCCGTGTGAAAAACCTGATCGGGAGCAGGTAAAAGGGAGGCCGGCACCAGGTGGCCGTAAGCCAGGAGCGCCCAGAGGGCGAACAGCAGGGCAAAATGGGACGCCCCCAGACCGGTATAAAGGGATTTGTTCATTTCCTGTCTCAACAGCATTTTCTACCTCAAGACAACGGGCGCCGCCTGCCGCGGCCCCGGAAATTGGTTTGGTCCCGCCTGGTTAATAAAAACCCGCCCCTGAAAACC
>NZ_WHYR01000001.1 GCF_009428905.1 Desulfofundulus thermobenzoicus
CAGCTGTGTATAAGAGACAGCCGCCCGCCCTTCCCGGCCAACAGCGGCCTGTGGGGCTGCCCCACCATCATCAACAATGTGGAGACCCTGGCCAATGTGGCGCCCATCATCACCCGGGGGGCGGAGTGGTTCCGGCGGTACGGCACCCCCACCAGCCCGGGCACCAAGACCTTCGCCCTGGCCGGGCAGGTGGCCCATACGGGTCTGGTGGAAGTGCCCATGGGCATCACCCTGCGGGAAGTGGTATTCGACATCGGCGGCGGCCTGCGGCAGGGCAAAAAATTCAAGGCGGTGCAGATCGGCGGTCCCTCCGGCGGCTGCCTGACGGAAGAGCATCTGGATCTACCCCTGGATTTCGACTCCCTGCAAAAGGTGGGGGCCATGATCGGCTCCGGCGGTATGGTGGTCATCGGCCAGGACAGCTGTATGGTGGAAGTGGCCCGGTTTTTCATGACCTTCGTCCAGAACGAGTCCTGCGGCAAATGCGTGCCCTGCCGGGAAGGTACCCGGCGCATGCTGGAGATGTTGACCAAAATCACCACCGGCAAGGCCACGGAGGAGGATCTGGCCCTGCTGGAAGAACTGGCCCTGGTGGTGAAGGACGGGGCGCTGTGCGGCCTGGGTAAAACGGCGCCCAACCCGGTGCTGACCACCCTGCGCTACTTCCGGCACGAATATGAAGCCCACGTGCGGGATAAAAAATGCCCCGCCGGTGTGTGCAAGGAACTGCTCGGTTACTTTATCGACCCGGATAAATGCAAGGGATGCGGCCTGTGTGCCAGGAAATGCCCCGCGGAGGCCATCAGCGGGGAAAAGAAGCAGCCTCATGTTATCGACCAGGAGAAATGCATCAAGTGCGGCACATGCCTGGAGAACTGCAAATTTGACGCCGTATATACGGCGTAGGAGATCATCCCGGAATCGGGCAACGCTTCTCTGTTACGATAGAGCCCGGTCATCCATCGTATATACATCGCTGTCGGGTTTGTCCGGGGCCTGCCGGTGTTTCTACCGGCAGGTGCGACGAGGGAGGACCGCTGCCCGGGTGATTTTACGCCTGCACTGGTAAATTATTCAGGAAAGGAAGTGACCGCGGCAATGTCTTCCGGGAAAGTAACCGTGGACGGCCAGGTGGTGGAAATAAATGATGCCCGGAACATTCTGGAAGTGGTGCGCCGGGCCGGTATCAAGCTGCCCACCTTTTGTTATCATTCGGAATTGAGTGTTTACGGCGCCTGCCGCATGTGTATGGTGGAGGTGGAGGGCAGGGGGCTGGTGGCTTCCTGTTCCACACCCCCGGCCGACGGCATGGTCATTCACACCAGTACGCCCCGTACCCGCCGGCTGCGGCGCATGGTCATCGAACTGCTCCTGGCCAATCATGACCGGGAATGTACCAGCTGCGATCGCAGCGGCAGCTGCAAGCTGCAGCAGCTGGCCCGGCAGCTGGGGGTGACGGAGGTGCGCTTCGGCCACCGGGACAGGAAGGTGCCTGTGGACGGCACCTCATATGCCCTGGTGAAGAATCCCAACAAGTGCATCCTCTGCGGCGACTGCGTGCGCATGTGCAAGGAAATCCAGGGTTTGGGCATCTGGGATTTTGCCTTCCGGGGGGCCAAAACCATGGTGACCACCGCCTTTAACAAACCCCTGGCCGAGGTGGCCTGTGTCAACTGCGGCCAGTGTGCCGCCGTCTGCCCCACCGGGGCGCTGACGGTAAAATCCGAAGTGGACCGGGTTTGGGATGCCATCCTGGACCCCGCCAAAATGGTGGTGGTGCAGGTGGCTCCGGCGGTGCGGGTGGCCATTGGTGAGGAATTCGGCCTTCTGCCCGGGGAAAAGGCCACCGGCCAGATGGTGGCGGCCCTGAAAAAGCTGGGTTTCGACCGGGTATTTGATACCCTGTTTACCGCCGATATGACCACCATCGAGGAAGGGCTGGAGCTGTTGGGCCGGCTGGAAAAGGGCGGCAGGCTTCCCCTGTTCACCTCCTGCTGTCCGGCCTGGGTCAAGTACGCCGAGCAGTTTCATGCCGACCTGCTGGATAACCTGTCCACCTGCCGGTCTCCCCAGCAGATGTTCGGTTCCCTGGTCAAGAAACACTACGCCCGGGAAGTGGGCAAACAGCCGGCGGAAGTGGTCTGCGTGTCGGTGATGCCCTGTACGGCCAAGAAATTCGAGGCACGGCGGCCTGAATTTACCACCGAAGGCGTGCCCGATGTGGATTTTGTCCTCTCCACCACGGAGCTGGCCCGGATGATCAAAGAAGCCGGCATTGTTTTCAACGAACTGGAACCGGAGATGTTCGACAACCCCCTGGGCATGGGCTCCGGTGCGGCGGTTATTTACGGCGCCTCCGGCGGGGTGATGGAATCGGTGGTCCGTTTTGTCTCGACTCATCTTTCAGGCGGTGATGGGGGGCGGGTGGATTTCTACCCCGTCCGGGGAATGCAGGGCATCAAGGAAGCGTCGCTGGAATTGAACGGGCAGACTTTACAGCTGGCGGTGGTCAACGGCCTGGCCAACGCCGAAAAGCTGATCCAGCGCATCAAATCCGGCCGGGCCTTTTACCACGCCGTGGAAGTGATGGCCTGCCCCGGCGGCTGCCTGGGTGGCGGCGGCCAGCCCGTGCCCAACAACACCGCCGCCCGGCTGGGGCGCATGAAGGGCCTGTACGGCCTGGACCGGGCGGAACAGCTGCACAATCCCCAGGACAACATTTTTGTCACCAGGGCGCTGGAGCGCTGGTTCGGCGGGCCGGCCAACCCCAATACCCACCGGGACCTGCACACCCGCTATTACCCGCGGCGGCGCATCAGCGGCCGGCCCGTGGAGGTGAGCGGCCGCCGGGAGGAGCGCCCGGTGGAGGTGGCCGTGTGCGTGGGTACCAACTGTTACCTGAAAGGCTCCTATGATGTTTTGAACAAATTTATGGAACTGGCCAGGCAAATGGGCATCAGCGATTACATCCAGCTTAAAGGTACCTTCTGCCTGGAGCACTGCGATCAGGGAGTGAGCGTCAAGGTTAATGACGAAATCATCACCAACGTAACCCTGGAAAACGCTCCGGAGGTGTTTAAAACCCGCATCGCCGTTAAAGCCAGCCCGCCCTGGGTGGTTTGAGATAGGGCGGTGAGACAAGGGACGGGGCAGGAGCCCCGTCCTTTGTCTTGGAATAGACACCTACCGGGGTGAAGGCCGGTATTCTCTCATCTTTGACCACCGGAACTGCGGCCACCATGCGCGCATTCGGGAAAATCGAGGAAGTCATGGAAACCCTGGCCTGCAAACACCGGACCATCGAACAATTAATCCGGTTGCTCAGGAAAAAGGGGAAGGAAATCACGGCGGAATACCGTTAAGAGGTGGAAAACAACGTTGATATTGTAATGTTTAAACGTATGGGCTTAAAATCATTTTTCGTCGGTTTGCTCGGATCCCTGGTCATTTCAATTGCTGGATTTGCTGCTGTCCGCATTATTCATTTTTAAGCTTGGGAGGTATTAAAATGATTAGTGAGCTTGCTGAGCAACTTTTGAGAGGATATCAACTGGAAGTGGCAAGCATTTTCATTGACAGGATTATTCTGGCAGTGGATGGTTCCGCTCCGGCTGTTGGAGCAACTAAATATGCCGTAGCTTTAGCCAGGTGTCATGGTGCAAAGATAATGGCAGTGTTTGTAGACTCCGACGGTGAAGAGGCCGTAGTTCCGGATGATCAGCTGCAGGAAAAGGACCTGCGTATCAAGTTACACCCACTGACCCGACGACAAGGGGACTTTTTCTTTTAAAAATGGTTTTTTCGACCACTGCAGGAAGGATTATGCCTCTTTCTGGCGAAATGAAATTTAAGGTGAAAAACTTTTATCTACCTGAAGGAAAGTACCATGCTGGTGAATTTTCGCGTTGCCATCTACGAGATAATCCTGGCGGCCGGCCGGGAAGGGCTGATCCTGCCGCCCTATAAGGGTTCGACCCTGCGCGGGGGATTCGGCCGGGTTTTCCAGCGCATTACCTGTACATCACGGCAAAAAGATTGCCGGGCCTGCCTTCTAAGCCAGCACTGCCCCTATGCCTACATCTTCGAAACCAGTCCTCCCCCCGGTTCGGAGGCTCTCCGCAATTACGACAACGTGCCACGCCCGTTTGTTCTCGAGCCCCCCCTGGAAGAAAAGACCTTTTACCGCCCCGGAGAGACACTGGCCTTCCGGCTGATCCTCATCGGCAAAGCCGTGTCTTACTTGCCCTATTTCATCGTGGTTTTCAAAGAATTGGGTGAGATGGGAATCGGCAAAGGGCGCAAGAAATACCGCCTGAAAGAAATTGTGGCGGTGGATCCCCTGAAAAACCGGCGGGCGTCCATATACCTTGAGCAGGACAGAATGGTTAGAAATATAGAACTCCCGGTGCGGGGGAGCGACATTCCGGGGCTCGCGGGACTTTACGGGTCGCCTGAGGATCTGCTTCCGGCGTCCCCGGAGCCTTTTCTCCGGCAGCCGACCGCTACAGAGCCGCACCGCCTGGCAATCGATTTTTTGACCATGACCCGCCTTAAGTACGCGGAAGCCTACGCTGGTAAGATCGAATTTCACGTGCTCATCCGGAACCTCCTGCGCCGCCTTTCCTCCCTGGCTTATTTCCACCACGGCGAAGAATTAGAGCTGGATTTCACCGGGCTGATCGCCCGGGCCGCAGGGGTAAGGCTGGCGGAAGACTATACCCAATGGGTGGACTGGGAGCGGTTTTCCGCCCGCCAGGACAGCAGGATAAAGATGGGCGGCGTGGTGGGCCGGGCTCTATACGAGGGAGAGGTGGCGGAGTTCATTCCCCTTTTGCGGCTGGGCGAACTGGTCCACGTGGGCAAAGGGGCGGTTTTCGGGATGGGAAAGTACCGGGTGGAATTGGTCTGAGTGCAAGGAAGAAAAATGTCCGGCCATCAGCAGTTGGAACATATAACTAAGGTGGAGTCTGGCGATGGGAAGCAGGCAGCAACTGGAGCGTATCCTGGAGATCGACCGGCAGATCCGGGCGAAGAACTACCCCAACGCTACCCGCCTGGCCAGGGAGCTGGAAGTAAGCGAGCGGACCATCTACCAGGACCGGCAGTTCCTGGTGGACCGGCTGAAGGCGCCGCTGGCTTATGACCGCCGCCGCGGGGGATGGTACTATAAAGACCCCACCTGGGCACTGCCGTCGATAATGATCACTGATGGTGAATTGCTGGCTTTTTTCTTGAGCGTGGAGGTGGCGCAGCGTTATTTGGGAACAGCTTTTGAGGCTCCTTTGCGCTCGGCGGTGGAAAAGATCAGGATGGGGTTACAGGGGCAGGTGCAAGTTAATCTGGAGGAGTTGCGCACCTGCTATAGCATTGCCGCCCCGCCCGCAGTGATGGTAAAAAGGGAAGTACTCCTGGACCTGCACCGGGCGGTAAGGGAGTGTCTCCGGGTGAAAATCTTATACTACACGGCCAGCCGGGGTGCCAGGCAGGAGAGGATTGTGGAACCCTATCATCTATACAACCTGCGGGGAGATTGGTACCTGGTTGCCTTCGACCACTTCCGCAAGGAGATGCGGGTTTTTCACACCGGGAGGATTGAAAAGTGGGAGGTTCTCCGGGAACATTTCGCCCGCAACCCGGGATTTTCGGCGGAAGAGTGGATGGCTCAGGCTTTCTCGGCGGAACGGGGAAATGCGCCGGTGGAGGTTGTAATCCGCTTCGATCCTCATCAGGCCCGCTACATTCGGGAAAGATGCTGGCATCCAACCCAGGAGACGGAGGAACTCGGCGACGGTAGCCTGATCCTGCGCCTGCGGGTGGGTGGATTAGAAGAGATCAAACGCTGGGTTATGGGCTACGGCAGCCGTGCCGAGGTCCTGGCGCCGCCCGAGCTGAGGCGGGAAGTGGCGGAGGAAATAAGGGATATGCTGCGGCTATATCAAATAAAATCGCATTTACCGCCAAACTTGTCCGGGAACGAAAAAAGCTGCTTTACCCAAAAGTGAACGCGAATAGTCCGCCTAACTGAAAAATGTTTTACTTGCCTCAGGCACTGATCACTGGCTGCAGTACGCTTTGCTAAATTTATAAGAAACGGCTTGTGTGATAGTATTGTGATTTTGCGGCTTCCTGGATTAATAACCGTGGGAGGGCAACAATTTAATCAAGCAATAAAAGATTACCTGCCGCAAAACAGCAATGGTTAATTTTTACAAAGCGGAGTGGGGTGCAGGTTTTTATGGCGGCATTTTCAGGGGCTCAGGCCCAGAAATGGCTTATCCTGGCCTGCCGGATTGTGGTTTACGTTCTTTTTGCTGCGGTAGGGCTGGTAGTGGCTTCACCGGTACTTCTTTTCCTGCTGTTCCTCCTGGGGGGGCTTGCCGTTTCGGCATTGCTCTTTGCTGGTTGTATAATGGGCCTGGCAGCCATCGCAGCAGTCATCCTGCACCACCTGCTGGGTCTGCCCTTTTGGTTGTTGATGATTTTCACCGGCTTTGGGGCGCTTCTGTTTGGCATAGGGATGGTGGGCTCCCTTTGTTCCGGGAGCGGTGACGAAGCAGGCACGGGTAAAATTGTGCAGTCGAGGACAGCCTGTGTCCCCTGGTCATGGCTATTGGTTGGGTTCCTACTGGGGCATTGGTGGGGGGATGGGAATGGCGGGTAAGCTTGTTTTTTATCTTTTTAATGCTTTCCGAAAAAGGGGTGAAGATGTTTGTTTTCCTACGCCGGCCATCCGCTGATCGATGTGGGTATAGCCACCCTGGCCGCTTTTGCCGGGAAAAAAGATCCTTCGACGCTCCTCCCGGAAGATTTGGACAAGGCTATCCAATATATGCAAACCAATTATGTGGTTAATCCGCTAAAATCCTTTCTAACCGTTGCCTTTCCCAACTCCGGTTTTACAAACCCTGCCTTTGAGAAGCACCCGGAAAAGAGAAAAGCTTATGCGGAGTGGATTTTAAATGCCTGGCGCCAGGAGGATAAGAATAAGGAGGAGGGTGATCTCGCAAGGGGGAGTTATCCAGAAGAGCCCTTTCCTAGGGCAGCGAGCTGTGTCTTCACGCGGCGGCCGGCGGTGCTCAACGCCTTTCGCCAGCACGTTCCCCTGCTCACCGGTGAAGGGGTAATTAATTTTCATCCTTACGGTTCGGCCGGTCTGCCGGTATCCGGCGAGGCCCTGTTAGCCATCCAGGCATTTCCCCTGGGCTGCGCTAAGGTGCAGGGGCGGCTTCTGGCCGTACACTCCGACGATCCCGATCTGACCTATCGTTTTGCCCGGCTTTTCTTAGAGGAAAACCGCCGGGCGATTCAGACGGCACAGCAAATTGGGAGCAGTAAGCTGCCGGAAGCGCCGCACAAAGCAGGTACGTTGCTTCTGGACAAACTTTTCCAGATCGAACAAGAGCGCCTTCAGGAAAGCATTCAGGGAGCTGAAGGTGAAACGGCCCGGCTTCCGTCGGTTACTGCTTATCATTTAAGCAATTCAGGACAGGGGGTGGCTTTAGATATCTACCACCTCCCCCTGGAGATTATTGACTTTTTACGCACAGTACAGACTCCGCGATATATCGATGCCTGGAGGAAAATTTGCCAGCGGGGTTGGGAAATCGTTAAGGCAAAGAAAACGAAAAAGGGGGATGAGAGCACTCCCGAGCCGAGGTACAACATTCTTTACGAAGACATTTTACGCCTTCCCGAGAAGGCTGCTTCCTTCATTCGTTGCTATTTTTTGCGTACACCGGTTAGAGTCAGGGATAAAGGGGATCCGCGGGCTACTTATTCTTTGAAAACCGAAGCGGAGATGGTCAACTGGGGGCTGGTGGAGCTTTTTTTGAGAAAGGTGGTTCTTATGGAGGCAAGCCGCATTCAAAAGATACGAGACTTGGGCGACACCCTGGCAGAGTACGTACATGGCGAAAACGACCGCCGGTTTTTTCAAACTTTTTTAACGGCGCGCAATTACAATGTTTTGCGGGAGGCATTGATCCGCGTGAGTTTTGCGCGGATAAAAAAGAAGCAGCCGCCCCTTATAACTTTCGATCCCTATATCGAGATCTTCGAATATGGGGAAGGCCTGCCCGACGTTAACTGGCGCCTTATTCGCGACCTGATCCTGATCCGGATGATCGAGCGCCTGTACGAACTGGGCTGGATTCAAGAAAATGCTCAAGAAATACCCGAACCCGAAGAGGAAGTCGTTGCCTGAAAAGGAGGTACCTTAAGATGGCTTTTGTGACCGGCCTGTTTTTGATTGACGCCCCGGCTTCAGCCCTGAACAATATGGGCCAAATGGAAGGAACAATGACCGACAACGCTGTGGGAGTAAAGTGTATCTGGACACGGGAGGGAGCCTACCCGTACGTATCCGCGCAGGCCTTCCGCTACTGGTTGAGGAGCACTCTGGAAAAGGGACCCTGGGGCTGGAGAAAAGCTCCCATCTACAGGGAAGAAAAGATAGCCTACACGGACGCCAACCCCATCCGCTGGTGGGACGACGATCTTTTCGGCTACATGCGGGCGCCCTCCAAGCGGGCCTCGGCGGCCGCAGCCCGGGAGGCCGATGCTGTTCTGGAGAGCTTTACCCCGGTAGAAGAGACGGTTACCCGGGTTTCTCCGTTCCGGGTGAGCACTCTCGTTTCCCTTGCTCCGGTAAGGATTGTCAACGATTTCGGGGTAATGGCGCGCCACGAAGGAGATCCGGTTCCTCACGAGCACCAGTTTTACCGGGCAACCCTGCAGAGTCTTTTCTCCCTGGATTTGCATGCCGCCGGAACTTTTACCTACAGGCAAAAAACCGGGTATTTAAATCTGGACAAGGTCCGCATGGCGGAAGCTCAAGAGAAAAAACTCGAAGAATTACCGGAAGAAAAGGCCTACCGGCTACCGGTAGAAGAGCGCCTCAAGCGCATCTCTGCCCTTTTGGAAGCGCTGGCCCAGTTAGAAGGGGGAGCCAAGCAGGCCCTTCATTATACAGATATTACCCCTGATTTACTTATTGCTGCCGTGACCAGGGGGGGAAACAATATCTTCGGGCACGTTATCGGGGTAGACTCCGCCCAGCTTCCTGTAGTAAAAATTGAAGCTCTGCGGGAAAGTTTAACTGTATTTAATGAAGAGATCCTTTCCCGGGTTTACATAGGTTGGGTAAAGGGCTACCGGGACGAGGAAAGGAAACGTTTCGAAGCTTCGCTGGAGGCGGAAGAAGGCTTGAAAAGCTGGCGGGAGAAAATTGTCCTGGGCCATCCCCGGGAGGTTCTCAAAGAATTGGTTGGTGAGTTAGAGTCCAACCCCAGCCTGCTTGCGTGATCCGGTTGCCGGGAGGGAGTCGTATGCAGGTGCTCAAAGTAGTGGCCGAGGGTCTCACCACCTCCTTTCGCTACCCGCACTTTATTCAGGGCGTACAGCCGACCTACGAGATGCCGCCTCCGGCAACTCTGTACGGCCACATCTGCAGCGCCCTTGGCGAGTGGTTTGATCCGGCGGGGGTGGAATTTGCCGTTCACTTCACCTATGCGGCGCGCTTTTCCGAGGTGGAGCACACACACATCCTGCGGCCCTCTACGGGAAGACTGGCGGGAACAAAGATACCCAAAGTTCTGGAAGGTGAGGTCAATCCTTTTGTGCGCCAGGTTCTATTTCGCCCGCGTCTAGTTTTATATCTCAACCGTCCGCAATGGGCCGGCGCCTTCCGCAGCCCTCGCTACCCCGTAGTGCTGGGCCGTTCCCAGGATCTGTTTTTTTATCGAAGTGTGGAGATCGTTACTTTGGAGCGGGCTGAAAACGCCTACCTGGAGCACACCCTGGTTCCCTATGACTTTGTCCGCTATACGGCACGAGGTGTCGTAGTGCTGATGCCCCGGTTTCTGGAATACGAGAAGAACAGGTTCCCTGCCTTTTGCCGGTACGTCGTTTTACACCGGCGCGTCCACGCACGGGATTTTGTGCGCTATGAAAAAGAGCCGGCACCGCTGTTTTGGGTGGATCCTGCTTCGCCGGAGATAGACGGGGACCGCCTGGGATTGATTTTTCACCGGTGGGTTGGAGACTATGAGGGAAGCTCTCTGTCGGTGTCCTGAATGGCTTTCCGATATTTGGGCCAAAAGCCCTGCTCCTGGCGAGACGGAAGGACAGAGCCTTTGCGCGCACACGTGGGAGGTTCTGGCCCGGCTGCGGGATTTGGCAAGCCTGCGCCCATGGCTTCCCGAGCTCTGTGGTTTTCCGCGTCTTTGGAATGTGCTTTTCTGGGCCGCTTTTTTCCATGATTGGGGGAAGGCTGCAAGGGGTTTTCAAGACATGCTGAAGCGAAAGGGTAAATGGCCCCACCGCCATGAGGTCTTATCTCTTTTGTTTTTAGAATGGATCCTGGCCGCCGGGGAAGCAGATGAGGTAGCAGCTGTCATTCTTTCCCACCACCGCGACGCTGACGAATTGGAGCGCCTTTACCCCCCAGGCCTGTCTCCGGAGGATGACCCGCTATCGGAAATCTTAAATGAACTGGAGGAGGCGACATTACAAAAACTATACCGGTGGCTGGCGGAAATATGCCCCGTATGGGTTAAAGAACTGGGGTTTGACAAACTGGGGGTTAGCTATTCCCTGCCCATTTCCTTCAATGAAGCGGTTGCTGGGAAACAATCCGGCCCGGATACGGTACGCCGGCTGCTTTCCCGCTACAGCCGCCTTGTCCGCGGTTTCCGGGAAGGGACAGACCCATCCCGGGCATTAGCAGGGATTTTATTGCGTGGACTGATGCTGCAGGCTGACCACGCCGCCTCTGCCTTCACAGGGGTTATAGCGGGCCTTGCCGGCTTCCGGCAAAAAGTGCTCACCGGGGCGAGATTATCGCTCGAAAAGCTTTATTTTCACCAGAAGAAAGCCGCCGAAGCTCCGGAATGCGCTGTTTTGGTGGCGCCCACGGGCAGCGGTAAAACGGAGGCGGCTCTCCTTTGGGCTGCCCGGCAGGCCGAAACCAGACACGGGCTACCCCGCCTTTTTTACGTTCTTCCCTACCAGGCCAGCATGAACGCCATGTACGACCGGCTGACAGAAATCTTTACCGGCCAGGTGGGGCTTTTACACAGCCGCAGCCTGCTCGCCCTTTACCGGCGCTTTATGGAGAGAGAGGAAAATCCTGCAGAAGCGGCCGGCAAGGCGCGCCGGGAAAGAAATTTAGCCCGGTTGCGCTTCTACCCGGTAAGCATCTTTAGCCCTTACCAGATGCTCAAAGGAGTATACAGGCTTAAAGGTTATGAAGCGATCCTTGCCGATTACGCCGGAGCTGCCTTTATATTTGACGAAATTCACGCATACGAGCCGGGTCGCCTGGCCATGATCCTGGAAACTATTGGCTATCTTCGGAAAAATTTTGGCAGCCGTTTTTTTATCATGTCGGCGACGCTACCCCGCCCGGTGCGGCTGCGGGTTCAAGAAGTGCTGGGGGATGCTCAAAGCATTATTGCTTCGCCGGATCTCTTCCACGCATTTTCCCGACACCAGATTAACCTGCTGGAAGGGGAGTTGCTGGAAAAGGGCTCTCTGGAGCAGATTGTCTCCGTTTACAGAAAAGGCGGGGCGGTCCTGGTTACGTGCAATACGGTGAAAAGAGCTCAGGAGGCCTACCGCTGCTTAAAGGGAAAAATTCCCGAGGAACGGCTTGTCCTCCTGCACGGGCGCTTCAACGGGCGCGACAGGCTGGAAAAAGAGGGCAGGATTATGGAGGCGGTGGCGGTAGGCAAAAAGCAGCGAAATCCGGCGGTTGTGGTGGCTACACAGGTGGTGGAAGTAAGCCTGAACATCGATTTGGACGTACTTTTTACCGACCCGGCTCCTCTGGAGGCGCTGGTGCAGCGGTTCGGGCGGGTGAACCGGAAAAGGAGGGTGGCTCTTGCCCCGGTAAATGTTTTTGTCGCACCCGCCCGGGGAGAAGGAGTTTACTCAAGCGAACTGGTGGAAAAAAGCCTTAATATTTTAGAAAAAAACGCCAACGGGCGGGCGGTGGACGAATCCCTGGTTCAGACGTGGCTGGACGAAATATATACCGGTGAGGTGCTTAACCGGTGGGAGAACGGTTATGAGCAGGTGGCCGGTGAGTTCAGGCGGGCCTTTTTAGACACCCTGCGGCCTTTCGACAGCGACGATGCCCTGGAAGAAGCCTTTGCGCGGCTTTTTGACGGGGTAGAAGTTCTGCCGGCGGTTCTTTGGGAAGAATACAGGGCTTTAAGAGAACAAAGGCCCCTTGAAGCCTCCCAGCTCCTGGTCCCCATTTCCTGGGGATGGTGGGAGAAAATAAGAAAAGCCGGTCTTGTTCGCTCGCGGCCCGGGGAATGGCCGCCCGTGGTAGACGTCCCCTATTCGCCGGAGATGGGGCTGGAACCTGGAAAAGCTTGAGTTTCAGGCATAGTAAAAAAGAAGGGAGGTTTTTGCGTGCTGGAGCTTCTTAAGGCGGCCGTGCGGAACGGGTATGCCGACGAGTGGCCTGAAGAAGAAGGAGAAGATTTCCTGGCGGTTGTGCGGGGGGCTGATTTTTTGCTGAAGGGCGCCGTCTGGGGAGCCATCCGGGAACTGGAGAAAGTCAAGCACTGGCACGCGGCGGCTTTTGAGCTGTTGCGGGAGTTTGTTCCCGAAGATCTTCTGGTTAACGCCGCCGCCGAGCTGTACCACCACTCCTTTTTTCCGGGAAGCCATCTTCTGTTCATCCTGGGAGCCCTCCTGGGACCGGTGGCCGATGATGTTCAGGAATACTTTTTTAAAGCCCGG
Organism: Desulfofundulus thermobenzoicus; assembly: GCF_009428905.1. Lineage (GTDB taxonomy): Bacteria > Bacillota > Desulfotomaculia > Desulfotomaculales > Desulfovirgulaceae > Desulfofundulus_A > Desulfofundulus_A thermobenzoicus. Next base: position 12,754 of record NZ_WHYR01000001.1, read on the forward strand.
GAATTTTTCACGCGGGTAGTGGGCTTAAGGTACGAGGAGCGGTTCCGGGAGGCGGCGCTCCTTGCCCCGGGCATGCCCGTAGTCCTGGTTCGGGAGCCGGAGAACAAAGTTGACCCCAGTGCAGTGGCGGTCCTTTCCCCCTGGGGGACCTGCCTGGGCTACCTGCGCGCTCCTCTGGCTTCCGTAATCAGTTCCCGCTGCGAGGACGGGGAAACATTTTTTGCTTGCGTGGCGGCAATTCTGGGTGCGGAGTACGATCCCAACGAGCGGCTTCACCTAAAGGTGAGAAGCGGTCCCCCGGAAGGGAAGATTATCATGCTGAAATTTTTGGAAACAACGAACGGGGCTCCGGAAGGGTTGGCCTCCCCCGGTTTAAGTTAGAAAGCGGACCCCTGGTTTATTTCTTCCGGATTTTAATTTATACCGGGTAGGTGATAAATACATGCCCGAACTGTTCATAACCGAATACGGCGTTTCCCTGGGGAAGAAAAGCGAGCGGCTGGTGGTTAAAGAAAAAGGCCAGGTGGTCGAGGAAGTTCCCTTCCGGGACATCACCCAGATTACCATTGCTTCCTCGGGGGTATCTATTTCCGCCGATGTTATCAGGGAGTGCGTGGAGTGCGGCGTGCAGATCAATTTTTTGACTTCTACGGGGAAGCCGTACGCCCGGTTGACCGCGCCCAGTTTAACGGGTACGGTAATCACGCGCCGGGAGCAGATTTTGGCCTACCGGGACGGGCGCGGCCTGTACCTGTCCAAATGCTTCGTGGAAGGAAAGCTGAAGAACCAGGCCAACCTGATCAAATATTTCGCCAAATACCGGCGAAATACCGACACCGTTCTTTACGAGGACCTGCAGGCCGTTTGCCGCCAACTGGAAAACGCCGTACTGGAACTGGAGGAGATCGAGGGAGAGAATATCGATGAGGTCCGGCCCCGGCTCTTTTCCGTGGAAGGGAGGGCCGCCCTGCAGTACTGGGGAGCTGTGGCTATGCTTTTGCGAGGCCATGTGGAGTTTACCGGGCGGGAGCACCGGGGAGCCGCCGACCCCGTAAACGCCGCTTTAAACTACGGCTACGGCATCCTTTACGGCCAGATCTGGGGTGCGGTGATGCTGGCCGGGCTGGAGCCCTTTGCCGGTTTCCTGCATACCGACCGCCCGGGAAAGCCGAGTTTGGTCCTGGACCTGACCGAGGAGTTCCGGCCCGCCGTGGTGGACCGGGCGATCGTTTCCTTTTTCACCAGGGGCGGAACCATTGCCATGGAGGACGAAAAGCTCTCCCAGGAAAGCCGCCGGGAAATTGCCCGGCGCGTTTTGGAAAGGCTCGACGGTGAAGAAAACTACGACGGGAAAAAGCACAAGGTGCGCACAATAATCCAGATGCAATCCCGCCGCCTGGCCTCCTACCTGCGGGGGGAAGGGAAATACAGGCCCTTTCTGACGGGGTGGTAGGGATGAAAACTTTTGTCATTTACGATATCACGGAAGACCGCCTCCGCAACAAAGTGTTCCAGACCTGCAAGGATTACGGCCTGACCCACATCCAGTATTCCGCCTTTTTCGGTGAACTCAACCACAACCGGCGGGAAGAGCTCTACCGGCGGCTTAAAAGGACGGTCGGTAAGAAAGAAGGGAAAATAGTCATCGTTCCGGTGTGCGACAAAGATCTGCGATTGCTGCTGGAAATCTGCGTTCCGGAAGGAGAGCCTCTCATGCCGGCGGATAAGCCCGCCGGGTATATCATCAGGTGATGGTGGTGTTTTATTTAACAGTTACCGACTTGAAACAATTTTTCTATTGCCCGCGCATCATCTATTTTACCTACGTTTTACCGGTGGAAAGAAAAGTAACCGCCAAAATGCAGGAGGGTGCCCTAGCTCACCTGGAGGCCGTGCGTTTGGAAGGGCGGCGGAGCCTCAAGGCTTTTAAACTGGAGGAAGGCCAGCGTATTTTCCGTACCCCTCTGGTTTCCGAGCGGCTTGGCCTCACGGGTCTTTTGGACATGCACCTGGTCACTCCCACCGGCTGTTTTCCTGTGGAGTTCAAGGATACCAACAGTCCTTTGTCCGTCAACCATAAATACCAGCTGGCCGCCTACGTCCTTTTGCTTGAGGAACATTATGGCAAACCCGTGCGCGGCGGCTTTATCTATTACCTCCCCCGCAAAACGGCCCGTTATATAGAAGTGACCCCGGGGATGCGCGTTCATGTGAAGGATAAATTGAAAAAAATCCGCAGCCTGATCGAAAGGCAGATTTTCCCGGAGGCCCCGCGTCGCCGGGGCAGGTGCGTGGATTGTGAGTACAAAAATTTCTGCGGGGATGTGGGATAATGTATTTTTTTACAGATGAAGAAAAGAAGAACCTCTACCGGGGCCTTTTGCCAAAGGCGAGGGAAATGGGCGTGGCCGACGAACTGCGGGGGTGGAACTGGCCTTTCCCGCCTCTGGCGCCCATTTACGACGTCCTGCTCGCCATCTACGAAGTGGCCGGGGCCTATTGCCCGACGGGCCGCGACCTGTATTTGCGCAGGGTGAAAGGAATTAAGACCAGGCCCAATTTAGCCATGCAAAAAGGCACCGTTCTGCACGGAGCCCTTGCCCACCTTATTGTAGCCGCTAAAAGAATAATTTACGAAGAGGGAGTGGCGAATTACCAGAAAATTGTTGCCCGTCTTAACGAATTGCCGCTGTACCCGCCGGAGTGCTGGCCGGGGGAAGCTGATCCGGGGGAAGACCCGGAAAACTATGCCCGCCTGCTCCGGAATGTTAAAGTTCTCACGGATTTTGAAAAATCCCGCCTCATCGCCCGGATCCAGGAAATACTGGTCAAACAGCCTTACATCGGGGAAGATTCCCTGGTCAGCCTGGCCATTCCGGTGGTGGTAGAACAGAAGCTGGACGGTTCCTTTCTGGGTTTAAGCCCGAATTTAAGCACTGATGCCGTTACTTATCCCGAGCCGGTTATCGTGGATTTAAAGTTCGGGCGCCCGCAGCCTTTTCACCGGTTGAATACCACCGGTTACGCCCTGGTTATGGAATCTTTGTATGAATTTCCGGTCAACCTGGGGTGCCTCGTTTATGCCGAGTTCAAAGACGACAGGCTGCTTGTAAGGAAAGACCTGCACATCATCAGCGACGAATTGCGCCAGCGGTTCTGCGAAGTACGGGATGAAAAAGCCCGGCTGGTGGCGGAGGAAATTGATCCGGGAGTGCCGGAAAACTGCCCCGCCTCATGCCCGTATTTTCCTTTTTGCCGGTAATAAATGTATCCGCCGGGGAAGGTATTTTTCCCCCGGCGGTGAAATGAATGTCAGGTGGATAACTGGCTTTGTGATCATTTCGCAAATACCCCCGGCTTTCGTGCAGAAAAACCATTTTCGAAAAAAATGCTTTCCTGAGCCGCATCAGAAAGCCGCCAGCCCGCATAACAGCTGGATTTTTTCTGGCCATCGCGGTCGGTTGCACCCACTGACCCGACGAAAAGGGGACTGAAAGTGATGTATACTCCTTGGACCAGAAGCGTAGAAACCGTTGCACCCACTGACCCGACGAAAAGGGGACTGAAAGTCCTGGCGGCGCACCAGAGCCCGACCAACAAGCAAATGTTGCACCCACTGACCCGACGAAAAGGGGACTGAAAGTGTACCTGGCGCAAACGGCGGAAATCGCCCCCGCGGGTTGCACCCACTGACCCGACGAAAAGGGGACTGAAAGGCAGCGCCGGTTTTCCCAGGCCATCGGCAGCCAGAGTTGCACCCACTGACCCGACGAAAAGGGGACTGAAAGTTAGTTGGGAACCACCGGCAGGGCTTAAAGCGGCGCTGGTTGCACCCACTGACCCGACGAAAAGGGGACTGAAAGTCACAGACCAACGGCGGCTGGAACCAGGGCACCCGGTTGCACCCACTGACCCGACGAAAAGGGGACTGAAAGTAACAATAAGACCAGCCTGGCCAGACTTTGCCGAATACCAGGTTGCACCCACTGACCCGACGAAAAGGGGACTGAAAGCAACTTCTGGCCGTCGGCCTGGGGCTTCCAGTATTCAGTTGCACCCACTGACCCGACGAAAAGGGGACTGAAAGACAACTCTTCCCGGGTTACGGCATCCTTTGGCCTGGTGCGTTGCACCCACTGACCCGACGAAAAGGGGACTGAAAGACCACTATCAGCGCTGTACCAGACTCTTCCGCATCCCGGGCGTTGCACCCACTGACCCGACGAAAAGGGGACTGAAAGCGAACCAACTCGCGTTTTTTGGTGTTAGCCCACTCTGTTGCACCCACTGACCCGACGAAAAGGGGACTGAAAGCTATCGGGACCAATATAAAGCCTGGGCGAAGCAGGGTTGCACCCACTGACCCGACGAAAAGGGGACTGAAAGTGTTCAGCGGATTAGTCCTCATAACTCCCCCGGCGACGTTGCACCCACTGACCCGACGAAAAGGGGACTGAAAGGAGCTTTGTATCGTCTAGTTTCGCGCAGGCAGGGTAAAGTTGCACCCACTGACCCGACGAAAAGGGGACTGAAAGCTAATTCCCGTGCCAGTTGTCGCCAGAATTTGACCGCATGTTGCACCCACTGACCCGACGAAAAGGGGACTGAAAGTGTTCAGCGGATTAGTCCTCATAACTCCCCCGGCGACGTTGCACCCACTGACCCGACGAAAAGGGGACTGAAAGGAGCTTTGTATCGTCTAGTTTCGCGCAGGCAGGGTAAAGTTGCACCCACTGACCCGACGAAAAGGGGACTGAAAGCGGTATAGGTTGTTCCAGGGGTAAGCCCGGTCAGTGGGGTTGCACCCACTGACCCGACGAAAAGGGGACTGAAAGGACCGGCCAGAGGCTGTCGGTGTCCAAGGTAGCCATCAAGTTGCACCCACTGACCCGACGAAAAGGGGACTGAAAGTGGAAGGTCCGCTTCGCGCTGCACCGGGGGATTGGAGTTGCACCCACTGACCCGACGAAAAGGGGACTGAAAGTGGAAGGTCCGCTTCGCGCTGCACCGGGGGATTGGAGTTGCACCCACTGACCCGACGAAAAGGGGACTGAAAGCCGCAGGGTCCTGCCGAGCCTTCCGTGAACCACGGGTTGCACCCACTGACCCGACGAAAAGGGGACTGAAAGGGCAACCACCCGCACGTCAACGATGAACCGCATGCTGTGTTGCACCCACTGACCCGACGAAAAGGGGACTGAAAGCCGGTTTGCGGGTAAGGCCATGTTCTTCTGCGCGGAGATGTTGCACCCACTGACCCGACGAAAAGGGGACTGAAAGATAGTAATTCGTAATGGTCCACTAATTTCTACGCTAGTTGCACCCACTGACCCGACGAAAAGGGGACTGAAAGGATACCTTCAGGCCCACGGGCAGGCGTGCATTATCAAGGTTGCACCCACTGACCCGACGAAAAGGGGACTGAAAGCCGAGTGGTTGCACGAGCAGGCCAGGCCACATCAGCGTTGCACCCACTGACCCGACGAAAAGGGGACTGAAAGGTCAGTAACGCCAACCTTTTCTAAAGCCGCCGTAAGTTGCACCCACTGACCCGACGAAAAGGGGACTGAAAGAGTTTCAGATCGCCGAATTTCTCTGGCGGCATTGCGGCGTTGCACCCACTGACCCGACGAAAAGGGGACTGAAAGCCTGGGGATCGAGGGGGCGACTGCAGAGGTTGAATTGTTGCACCCACTGACCCGACGAAAAGGGGACTGAAAGCGCCCAGCTTGTCCCGGATGCGCTGTTCCCAGCCCACGTTGCACCCACTGACCCGACGAAAAGGGGACTGAAAGGCAAGGGGACTCCAGCGTCCCGCAGTTCCTTAGCAGTTGCACCCACTGACCCGACGAAAAGGGGACTGAAAGAATGAGCGGGCAGCTCCAGCTCCCCCCGGACTATTCGGTTGCACCCACTGACCCGACGAAAAGGGGACTGAAAGGAGTACAGCGAAGCCTGCAGTACAGTCGGCAAGAGGTTGCACCCACTGACCCGACGAAAAGGGGACTGAAAGAAATTCATCCTTAAAAGCCCGTAGAGCCGCCTCTATTAGGTTGCACCCACTGACCCGACGAAAAGGGGACTGAAAGCTCATAAATTCTATTTAATCCCTCCATTCATCGTAAGTTGCACCCATTGACCCGACGAAAAGGGGACTGAAAGCTAGCCGGAAAGGTTTCTATCAGGTCCAAAAACGTTAGTTGCACCCATTGACCCGACGAAAAGGGGACTGAAAGTACAGGTCCTGACCGTAGGGACGCACGGGCAGCCCGGCGTTGCACCCATTGACCCGACGAAAAGGGGACTGAAAGTGAATAAGAGGGACATTTCCGACCGGACGGCCACCGTTGCACCCACTGACCCGACGAAAAGGGGACTGAAAGGAAACAAACAAGCTGAACCCGGAGGACCTAATTAAGTTGCACCCACTGACCCGACGAAAAGGGGACTGAAAGCCAATTGTCAATTCTCAAAATAAACCGGAAAAAATTATCATATTAAATTAGGTCAGCCAGCCACAAAACCTAAGAAATTATCACTTTAAAAAGGTAAACCCAAATACAATTCTCAAATAGCGTTGGCGAACAAAAAGCCGGGCTGCCTCATTTTTCAGGCACCCCGACCAATTGTTCCGGTTAAAGCAGCCGCCTTTTTTTAATGGCCAGCATTTCGGCCCGGGCTTCTCCTAATTTTTCCCGGAACACGGTGGCAAACCAGGTAGCCCGATTTTTTGTCGGCGGGTAATGCCTGGCCTTATCGGCCACCTTGCAGACTGCCTCAATCATTTCTTCCGGGCTGTAACCCAGCTCTATGGCCAACTCATTGCTGCAGGCAACAAATTATAAAAACCTGTGTTGGCAAAGTAGTAATTAAGACTATGCAGACTATCTCCTTCAGGCACACTTACCGCCCCCTGCCATCAAGTTTCCAGTTCCTGCTGGGCCTGGTAAACCACCTCTCTCTAATCTGCCTTTGCTTTCGGCCGTAGGCACAGAGCAGGCAGGTGGTGACCAGATCGTTTACCAGCCGGGGCAAACCCTTGGTGATGGCGTAGATGGCTTAGACGCACCTTCTTGTTTTTTGGCTCCCATGGCCAGGGCCAGGCCCTGATAGAAGTCCAGTACAGTATGTACCAGTGAGTGCCGGACGAAGCGCCGGTAACAGCACCCAGCGACCCAGCACTCACCGGCAAAAATGCTCATTCCAAAATTAATGGAACAGTCAATAGAAGATTTGGTCTTCGCAGCAAAGCTTTTTTAGTGAGTGCCGGGTGGCCCGGCTCCCGAGGACGCCAATGAAAATCGTCTTTAGAAACGTGACATAATCACATCGGGGAAAAACGGCAGGAAAGCACGATTGCTGCTGTATTCCGGCCAACCCGAAATAGTAACGATGGCAATCTGAAAGACGAGCCAGAGCCGGCCACATTGCTTCGCTGTGGTGCGCATCTTACGCGGAGCACTGGAGTGGGCGGGACAACGCCGTGCCTGCACCGGTTTGACTGAATAGTTACCAATTATGAAAATTAATTGCATTTGAAGGATTTTCTTTAATTGAAGTAGAATTTAAGGCGGAGGTGGCTACGGGCCGTCTCTTTTATTTCTTCTTTGTAACAACGGGTGGGGTGGTGGTACCACACATGCACTCCCTGAAACAGCAAATTACCTTACTCGTGGTTGGGGCAATTATTATCATGACCGCGGGTTTCATGCTGGCGGTCTTCTTTCAAACCCGGGCTACCGCCCTGATGGCCGCAGAAACCAAGGCCATGAGTGACCTCGCCACGGTGGAAGCACTGATCAATCTGCAGTATCCCGGCCCCTGGAAGATTAAAGACGGGGTGTTGTATAAAGGTGAAGCTAAAATTAACGATAACTTCGCCATTGTCGATTACGTGGAAAAGTTGACCGGTGACTCATGTACCATTTTTTTAAATGATGTACGCGTGACCACCACCGTGCGGGATGACCAGGGCAACAGGGCCGTTGGTACCCGTGCTTCTAGAGAAGTAGTCCAAAAAGTGCTCGGGGCCAAACAGGAATATGTCGGTGAAGCCTACGTGGTCGGCAGGAAGTATCAGACCGCATACAAACCGATCACGGACGAAAGCGGAGAGGTAATTGGTATGCTCTACGTGGGAGCACCCAGGACCTTTTACGATACCATACTGTACGGTTCACTTAAAGTTATGGGTCTGGTGGCAGTGGTATTGACCCTGGTAATAGGCCTGGGGGCCTGGGTCTTTACCCAGCGCACCATTATCGATCCCCTGCAGGAGATCATTGCAGGTACAAGACGGGTGGCCCTGGGCAGCCCGGGGCAACCTGTGGCCGTACACAGCAACAACGAAATTGGTGAACTGGCCCGGGCCTTTAACCAGATGGTGGAGGGAATGCAGGCCCTGGCCAACGAGCTGGGTAAAGTGGCCGGCTTTGCCCAGAACAACGGGCAGTTGCCCCTTGCTAAGACTGTTGCTTCCCCGGTTAATCAGCAAGAAATCGAAATTGTACCAAAATCACAGGAGGAGCTTCCCAAGGGTTTAAACCGGGTTACGTTGGAACAGGTGGTCAGGTTCCTGGAGCGGAATAAAAACAGCGGTGTATCTTCCGATGAGGTGGCCGAAGGAGTGAATCTTTCCAAGGTTACCGTGCGGCGCTATCTTGATTATCTGGAACGGTGCGGTCTTCTGGACATTGATCAGAAGTATGGTTCAGTGGGAAGGCCCTTGAAAATTTACAGGCTGAAAACATAGCCCCGCCTGGTCTTTACCTGTGTTCGGCGCTTATTCAACCCCTGCATAAAGGGGTTTTTTATTTGTGGCGGTCTTTTGTGCGTTAATATTTTTTATTTATTTTATTTTTTATTTATCTTTTATCTAGTATTTTTTAAGTTTTTGTTCACAGAATCTGATTTTAAATTAAACATATTTTGCAAAAATTGCCCCGGGCTGAAAGGCCTTAATATAATACCTATTGACTGAATTCAAAAAATTTATTGAAGGAAAGGGTGTTGTGGAAATGAAAGCAGGCAATCGATGACAGGGGATTATGGCTGCCCAATCGGATACTTCTATAATTAAGGGTTTTTTTAAAGGAGTTGCCCATGGGAACATTGGTTCCCTCCATAAAGCATGAAAATCTATTTTCAAGGGAGGTATTGATCAGTGGCTGTTCTAAAACCGGCGGAAATTCTGGAATCCTGCGGCAATGTGGGAGCCATGCGAGCCGGGACGGGGGTTCCGAAAACTTTACTGCTTGCCTTTCTGGCCGGGGCATACATCGCTTTTGGCGCTTTGTTGATGGTTACGGTGGTGGCGGGCCTTCCCCAGGAAAGTTTTGGCACCCTGACTAAGTTCATTGGCGGTGCGCTCTTTCCCATCGGTTTGATTATGGTTATACTTGGTGGTGCGGACCTTTTTACCGGGGATGTGATGTACAATACCGTTGGTCTGGTCCAGGGGAAAATGGGCGCCGGTGATCTTTTCAGAAACTGGTTTTATGCCTATGCAGGGAACTTCCTGGGGGCGGTATTTGTGGTTTACCTGGCCATGGCTTCCGGGTTTCTCTCCGCCGAACCCTGGCTTGGCTGGGTCCAGAAAATCGCCGTAACGAAAACCTCTCTTACCTTTGAGCAGGCTTTCTGGCGCGGTGTTGGCTGCAACTGGCTGGTTTGCATGGCCTGTTGGCTGGCAATGGCTTCGGATCATGCGGCCGGGAAAGTTTTGGGTATCTGGGTGCCCATCATGGCTTTTGTCACCATGGGGTTTGAACACAGCATTGCCAACATGTTTTTCATCCCTGCCGGGATCTGGGCCGGCGCGCCGGTAACCTGGATCCAGTTCTGGATCAACAACCAGTTGCCCGTTACCTTTGGCAATATCGTGGGCGGCGGGCTTTTTGTGGGGGTGATTTACGCTTTTTGCTATGGCAACCTTTCCTGGACGGTTCTAAAAAGTCGTATTTCCCTCAGGGTTAACGATAGCGCTGTGAAAAGATAACCCCCCTCTTGCTTAAATTTCAAAATATAGCTGGCGTTTGCGGGTCGATGGCAATCATTTTAATAAAAAGAAATGTCGGCATGGGCAGGAAGTTTAGCCGTGCCGGCGAATTGTTTTTTCAAGAAGTAATTAAAAATTTTTATTGAAATCTGACGGTTGGAGGATTTCTGGTGGGCAAGGGCGAATTAAGAAAAGATGTCTTAAAAGCACGGGGCAGCCTTTCTCCGGTTGAAGTGGCCGAAAAAAGTAAGCGGATTTTGACCCGTGTCCTGTCCCTGGAAGAATTTCACCGGGCAAAAACCCTCATGGCCTATGTGGATTTCCGCAATGAGGTTAAGACCGGTGATCTGATTGTAGAATCCATGGCCCGGGGGAAGAGGGTGGCCGTGCCGCTGACCGATGTGGCCGGGAAGCGCCTGGTGCCGTCCCTCTTACTGGATTTTCCGGGGGACCTGGCGCCGGGTACCTGGGGCATTCTGGAGCCCCGGCCGGAATGCCTGCGTCCCCTGGAACCACAGGAGCTGGACCTGGTGGTGGTGCCCGGGGTGGCCTTTGACCGGCAGGGTAACCGGTTGGGCTATGGTGGCGGGTTTTACGACCGCTTCCTGCCTCAAACCGGGCCGGACACAGTGTGGCTGGCCCCGGCCTTCGAGGTGCAGGTGGTACCGGAAGTTTACCACGGTCCCCACGATTGCCCGGTGCACATTTTAGTTACTGAAGAACGGGTTGTTTATGCCCGCAGGGGAAAGCAATGAGAGGAGGGGAACTTTTTGAGCTGTCAGTGCAGTCATCATGATGAGGCGGCCAAGAGAGAAGCCCTGGAAAAGGCCTTCGAGCACTACCGGGGGGTGAGGGGGGCGCTGATCCCCCTGTTGCAGGAAGCCCAGGAGATTTACGGCTATCTGCCCGGAGAAGTGATGGAAAGCATCGCCGGTGAATTGAAGGTGCCCTTCAGCAAGGTCTTCGGGGTGGCCACCTTTTACGCCCAGTTCCACTTAAAGCCCAGGGGGCGCAATATCGTGCGTATCTGCCAGGGTACGGCCTGCCATGTGCGGGGTGCGGCCCGGGTTTTTTCCTCGGTATCGGATAAGCTGGGGGTGGGCCGGAATGAAACCACTCCCGATTTGCGCTATACCCTGGAAACGGTGGCCTGCCTGGGTGCCTGCGGTCTGGCCCCGGTAATGATGGTCAACGATGACACCCACGGCCGGCTGACTCCGGAGCGGGCGGCGGATATTTTGAAGGATTATGAATAGAAAGGGGTGGCTTAAATGAAATCATTAATGGATCAATGTTGCGAAAAGTGTTTCCATACCCCGGCCAGCCCCTGTAAAGATTATGTAAAATGCCGCCTGCAGGGGCCCCTGTGCCACGAGGATGAGAACTGCCGGGCAAAATATAAAGCCTTTTTGGAAGGCATACACCTGCCGGCGGATAGTGCCAAACGGCAGATCCTCATCTGTGCCGGTACCGGCTGTACCTCCTCCGGTTCCCGCAAACTGGTGGATGCGCTGGCGGAGGAACTGCAAAAGCATGGCCTGCAGGACAAAGTATCGGTCAAAATCACCGGCTGCCACGGTTTCTGCGAGCAGGGCCCCCTGATGATTGTGGAACCCCAGAAAGTTTTCTACACCCGGGTGCAGGTGGAGGACGTTCCCGAGATTGTGGAAAGCCACCTGGTCAACGGCCGGGTGGTGGAGCGCCTCCTCTACGTGGATCCCACCACCGGTGAAAAAGCCCTCACCTACGAGACCGTTCCCTTCTACGCCAAGCAAAAACGTTTGGTGCTGCACAACTGCGGCCACATCAACCCGGAAAATATTGCCGACTACGTGGCCAGCGAAGGTTACCTGGCCCTGACGAAGGCCCTTTTTGAAATGACACCGGAGCAGGTTATTGAAGAAGTCAAGACTTCGGGCTTAAGGGGCCGGGGCGGTGCCGGCTTCCCCACGGGCATGAAGTGGAGCTTTGTCCGGGCCGCCGAGGGGGACAAGAAATATGTGGTGTGCAACGCCGACGAAGGGGACCCGGGAGCCTTTATGGACCGCAGCGTGCTGGAGGGCGACCCCCACGCGGTGCTGGAGGGGATGCTGGTCTGCGGCTATGCCGTGGGTGCCGATGAGGGTTATATTTACGTGCGGGCCGAGTATCCCCTGGCCATTCACCGGTTAAAAATAGCCATCGCCCAGGCCGAGAAGTGCGGCCTTTTAGGGGATAACATTCTCAATTCCGGCTTTAACTTCCATATCAAGATCAAGGCCGGTGCCGGCGCCTTCGTCTGCGGCGAGGAGACGGCCCTGCTGACCTCCATCGAAGGCAACCGGGGTATGCCCCGGGTGCGTCCTCCCTTCCCGGCCCAGAAGGGCCTGTGGGGCAAGCCCACCAACCTGAACAATGTGGAAACTTACGCCAACGTACCCCTGATCATCCGCCACGGCGGCGCCTGGTACGCGGCCATGGGTACGGAAAAGAGCAAGGGCACCAAGATCTTTGCCCTCACCGGCAAGGTGAACAACACCGGCCTGGTGGAAGTGCCCATGGGCATCACCATGCGGGAGATCATCTTTGGCGTGGGCGGCGGCATCCGGGAAGGGAAGAAGTTCAAGGCCGTGCAGATCGGCGGCCCCTCCGGCGGCTGCCTGCCCGACGAACAGCTGGACCTGCCGGTGGATTACGACTCCCTGACGGCGGCCGGCGCCATCATGGGTTCCGGCGGCCTGGTGGTTATGGACGAAACCACCTGCATGGTGGATGTGGCCCGGTTCTTCTTAAACTTCACCCAGGCCGAGTCCTGCGGCAAGTGCACCCCCTGCCGGGAGGGCACCAAGCGCATGCTGGAAATCCTCACCCGCATTACTGAAGGCAAGGGTGAAATGGAAGATATTGAAACCCTGGAACGCCTGGCCCGGGTGGTGAAAAACACGGCCCTGTGCGGCCTGGGGCAGACCTGCCCCAACCCCATCCTGTCCACCCTGCGCTACTTCCGGAACGAATACGAAGCCCACATCCGGGACAAGCGCTGCCCGGCCCACGTCTGCCAGGCGCTGCTGGTCTACACCATCAACGCCGAAAAATGTACCGGCTGCGGGGCCTGCGCCCGGGCCTGCCCGGCCGGCGCCATCACCGGCGAGAAGAAAGAGCCCCACGTCATCGACCCGGAAAAATGCATCAAGTGCGGCAACTGCCTGCAGAAGTGCAAGTTCGGCGCGGTGGAAAAGGCGTAAGCGGCCGCCGGCGGGTCTGCTGATATGAATTGCCGGAAGGGCGTTGTGACGTATCCGTTTCAGTGAGGAATAAGGGGGAATGCAAGTGCCCAATGTTACTTTAACCATAGACGGCCAGAAGGTCACCGTACCGGCCGGCACCACCGTGCTGGAAGCGGCCAGATCCGCGGGGATATTCATCCCCACCCTCTGTCACGACCCGGCCATCCCCGGCTGGGGGGCGTGCCGGCTGTGTATCGTGGAGATCCCGGGGATGCGCAACCTGCCGGCCTCCTGCGTCACCACGGCCACCGGGGGAATGGTGGTTTATACCGCCTCGGAGGCGGTCATTGAAGCCCGGCGGACCATTATCGATTTGCTCCTGGCCAACCATCCCCAGGACTGCCTGACCTGTGAAAGAAACGGGGACTGCCGCTTGCAGGACTACGCCTTTATGTACGGTGTAAAACAGAGCAGTTTCCAGGGGGAAAGGAAGAACTATCCCCTGGACGACTCCAACCCCTATATCATCCGGGATCAGAATAAATGCATCCTCTGCGGCAAATGCGTGCGTACCTGCCAGGCGGTGCCCGAGCGCAGTGTCATTGACTTCGGCTACCGGGGTTTTAACACTAAAGTGGTCACGGCCATGGATCTCCCGCTGGGCGAATCGGACTGCGTGTACTGCGCCCGCTGTGTGGCCGTCTGCCCGGTGGGGGCGCTGACCTATAGACCCCTGGCCGGCAAGGGCCGCACCTGGGAGATGGAGAAAAAGACCGTCACCTGCACCTTCTGTGACAACGGCTGCACCTTTGACCTGATCAGCAAACAGGGTAAAGTGATTGGGATTATGGCTAAGGAACCCGGTCCGGGCCGTCCCCTGTGCCTGAAAGGACGCCTGGGTCTGGAGCTGCTCTATGTGGCCGAACCCATGACCCCCATGCTCAAGAAGGACGGCCGGTTTGTGCCCGTATCCTGGGCCGAGGCCCTGGGCCTGGATGGCGTGGTGGCCAGGATGAAGGAAGTGGAAGGGAAATAAAAAATGAAAATGGCTGCCGTTTTGCACCTGGAATGAACCGGGAATTCCGCCGGAGTTCGGGATGGGGCGTTTTCGCCTGCAAGGCAAACGGAACGTGCGGCGCAGGCGGCAGGCAAAGGGCTGTTTCCCCTCCTGTCCGGAGGGGAACCGTCCTCCGGACAGCCCGGCAACAAGAAGGTAATCAGGTAGAAAGGGGGTACATGATTTGGCGGAAGTCACCTTAACCATAGACGGGAAACAGGTCACCGTGCCGGCCGGCACCACCGTCCTGGAAGCGGCCCGGTCGGCGGGGATATTCATCCCCACCCTGTGCCACGATCCGGAGCTTACCCCGTGGGGCGGCTGCCGGCTGTGTGTGGTGGAAATTGAAAGGATGCGCAATCTGCCGGCCTCCTGTGTTACCACGGCCACCGAGGGAATGGTGGTTTATACCGCCTCGGATGCAGTCATTGAAGCCCGCAGGACCATCTTGGAGCTTCTCCTGGCCAACCACCCCATGGACTGCCTCACCTGCGGCCGCAACGGCGACTGCCGTTTGCAGGATTACGCCTACAGGTACGGCGTGCGGGAGCCCGGTTTCACCGGTGAGCGCCACACCTATCCCATTGAAGACGACAATCCCTTTATCATCCGGGACCTGAATAAATGCATCCTGTGCGGGAAGTGCGTCCGGGCCTGTGCTGAAATACAGGGTAAAAGCATAGTGGACTTTGCCTACCGGGGGTTCAACACCAAAATCACTCCGGCCATGGACACCGCCCTGTCCGGCTCCGACTGTGTCTTCTGCGGCAACTGCGTGGCTGTCTGCCCCGTGGGGGCGCTGCAGGAAAAGGGCCTGCGCACGGCGGCCCGCACCTGGGAAGTGAAAAAGGTACGCACCACCTGCCCCTACTGCGGCTCCGGTTGCACTTTTGAACTGAATGTCAAGGACGGCCGGGTGGTGGGGGTTACTTCCTGCGACGGCGATGTGAACGGCCGGGCGCTCTGTGTCAAGGGCCGTTTCGGCTACGGCTTCATCCACCACCCCGACCGCCTCACCAAACCCCTGATCAAGCGCAACGGGGTCTTTGAGGAAGCCACCTGGGAAGAGGCCATCAACCTGGTGGCCGGGAAGCTGGGGGCCATTAAGAAAGAATACGGTTCCGACGCCCTGGGGGTCCTGAGCTCGGCCCGGTGCACCAACGAAGAAAACTACTTGATGGGCAAGTTCACCAGGGCGGTGCTGGGGACCAACAACATCGACCACTGTGCCCGTCTCTGACACGCGCCTACGGTCGCCGGTCTGGCGACTGCATTTGGCAGCGGAGCGATGACCAATCCGATCAGCGATGTGGCCGGTGCCGACTTTATCCTGGCCATTGGGACCAATACCACCGAGTCCCACCCCATCATCGGCCTGCAGGTGAAGAAGGCCGTGCGCAATGGCGCCATCCTGGTGGTGGTGGACCCCCGGTCCACGGAGGTGGCCCGGCTGGCCCATTATCACCTGCGTTTGAAGTCGGGTACAGACATTGCTTTATTGAATGGCCTGGCCCATGTGATTATCAGCGAGGGCCTGTGGAATAAAGAATTTGTAGACAGCCGCACCGAGGGGTTTGAAGCATTGAAGGCAACGGTGTCCAGGTATACCCCCGAGGAAGTGTCTGCACTTACCGGCATTGACCCCGCTACCATCCGGGAGGTGGCCCGGGGTTATGCCAGTGCCCAAAAGGCCACCATCCTGTACACCATGGGTCTGACGCAGCATGTCTGCGGCACCCATAACGTCTTTGCCGTGGCCAACCTGGCCATGCTCTGCGGGCACATCGGCAAACCCGGCAGCGGGGTGAATCCCCTGCGCGGCCAGAATAACGTTCAGGGGGCCTGCGACATGGGTGCCCTGCCCAACGTACTCACCGGTTATCAGAGCGTGACGGTAGACGAGGTGCGGGCCAAATTTGCCGCCGCCTGGGGAGTGGACGAAATACCGGCCAAACCGGGACTCACCGTGGGGGAAATGCTCGAAGCGTCCGGCCAGGGGAAGATCAGGGCCATGTATATCATGGGCGAAAACCCGGTGCTGTCCGATCCCGACGCCGACCATGTGATTCATGCCCTGGATAAGCTTGATTTCCTGGTGGTCCAGGACATCTTCCTGACTGAGACGGCCAGGCTGGCCGATGTCGTATTGCCGGCGGCCAGCTTTGCCGAAAAGGACGGCACCTTTACCAACACCGAGCGCCGGGTCCAGCGGGTGCGCAAAGCCATTGAGCCCGTAGGAGAAGCCAAACCCGACTGGCAGATTATCTGTGCAGTGGCCAGGGCCATGGGCTATCCCATGGATTATGAGTCACCGGCGCAAATCATGGAGGAAATTGCCCGGCTCACCCCCTCTTACGGCGGCATTTCGTACCAGCGCCTGGAGAGTCGCAGCCTGGTCTGGCCCTGCCCCGCCCCGGATCACCCGGGAACGCCTATCCTGCACGTGGGCAAGTTTGCCCGGGGGTTGGGCAAGTTCCACCCGGTGGATTACATCCCGCCCGATGAAGAGCCGGATGAAGAATATCCCCTGATCCTGAATACGGGCCGCCGTCATTTCCACTACCATACCGGCACCATGACCCTGCGCACCGGCGCCCTGGAGGAGTATTACGGCCAGGAGTACCTGGAAGTAAACCCGGCCGACGCAAAGGCCTTGGGTATTGCCGACGGGGAGCGGGTGCGGGTCGTCTCCCGCCGGGGCCGGGTGGAAGTCACGGCCCGGGTAGTGGACACGGTCCCGCCGGGCGTGGTCTTCACCTCCTTCCACTTCCCGGAGGTGGCCATCAACAGGCTCACCAACTCCGCCCGCGACCCGGTGGCCAAAATACCGGAGCTGAAGGTATGTGCCGTGCGGGTGGAAAGGATAGCCTGAATCAAGTTAAGTAATTCCAGGGACCCGGTTCCTGCCTGCAGGCCCGGGTCTTTTGGTTCATTATGCACACTGAACCCGGGTTTGGAGTGCAGGGACGGAAAGGGGTAGGTAAAAGATAGTTGCCCTGGGGTTGCCAGGCGAATCAGAGGCTGTTGGCATTACTGTTTGCCGGGGAGGGTTTCACTTGAGAGAGGCGCTGCTGGAAATGATGGGCTTACTTGACATGGTTCCCGTGGGGTTGTTGCTCATTGATGGGGATGGCCGGGCAGCATTTTGCAACCGGGCCGCCGGGGATTTGCTGGGTCTGGACCGGGACCGGGTCCAGGGCGGCCCGGCAACAGACATATTACCCCGTTCCCTGGTGGCGGATTGTTTGTCCCCCGGCGGATCATCCCCGGCAAAAAAACTGGAAATCAACGGCCGCAGGATTCAGGTGCATGTTCACCTGCTCAACCGGGAAGGGCGTGACGCCGGGAAGTTGCTGGTTCTCCAGGACATAACCGAATGGGAATCCCTGCGGGAAGCCAATGAAGAACTGCAGGCCATGTTCGACTCTTCTTATGATGAGATTTATGTGGTGGACAGCCAGGGCTACACCCGCCGGGTGAACAGAATTGGCGAAAGCTATTACGGGGTGGAGCTGGAAAAAATAATTGGCAAACATTACAGCGATCTGGAAAAAGAAGGCTACTACAACCCTTCCGTTTCCCGTCTGGTTTTTGAGGGGAAAAGGAGAGTGACTATCATCCAGCAAACCAGGACGGGCAAGACCCTCATTGTTACCGGAAACCCGGTTTTTGACCAATCGGGCCGGATCACCCGCATAGTGGTCAACTCCCGGGATGTTTCCGAACTGATCAACCTGCAGCAGCGGCTGGAAGACACCGAACAGCTGGTGGACAACTACCGCCGCCTGGTGATGTACCTGCGGCAGGAAAAGATGGAAAACACGGAGCTGGTAGCTTTAAGTCCCCAGATGAAACAGGTGCTGGATCTGGTGTACCGGGTGGCCCAGGTGGATTCCACCATCCTGATCACCGGCGAATCCGGTGTGGGCAAGGGAATAATCGCTTCCCGCATCCACCGGCTGAGCAGGCGCTGCCAGGGACCCTTCATCACCATCAACTGCGGGGCCATTCCGGAGAACCTGCTGGAATCGGAACTGTTCGGCTACGAACCCGGCGCCTTTACCGGGGCCAGGCGCGAGGGGAAAAAGGGATTGCTGGAAATGGCCGACGGGGGAACCGTTTTTCTGGATGAGGTGGCGGACCTGCCGTTGAACCTGCAGGTCAAGCTTTTGCAGGTCATCCAGGAAAAAAAGCTCATGCGGGTGGGGGGCAATCACCAGATCATGGTGAACGTACGCTTTATTGCCGCCACCAACCGGGACATCCAAAAAATGGTCCGGGAGGGGTCGTTCCGGGAGGACCTTTATTACCGGCTGAATGTGGTCCCCATCACCATCCCTCCCCTGCGCTACCGCAAGGAAGACATCCGGCCCTTGATTGAACACTTTGCCAATCAGTTTAACCTTAAATATGACATGAACAAGCGCTTTTCACCCCGGGCACTGGACATCCTGGAGGCCTATCCATGGCCCGGCAATGTGCGGGAGGTGGAAAACCTGGTGGAGAGGTTGCTGGTCACCACCGACACCACCCTCATTGAAGAGGTGCATATTCCCGATTACGTCATCAGCTCCAGCACCGACCTCCCCGGGCGGGTTTACGTCCTGGGCCTGTGCCCTTTAAAACAGGCCGTGGACGAGGTGGAAAGGCAGTTGATCACCCTGGCATCCCAGCGCTGCAAGACCACCTACGAAATGGCCAGCGTCCTGCAGGTAAACCAGTCGACCATTGTCAGGAAGATCCAGAAGTACCTGGCGAACACTATTGGGGGGAGGAATAAGAAAGAAAACAGGGGTGCAAAGGCAAGCAGTTAGCGAAAACATTTTGGAAAGAAAATTAACCTTCCGCTTTTAGGCTTAACTGAGTTAGCACAGCTTAACTTTCGGAGGGAGCTTATCGATGTGATGGTTAATTGTTCAGCATGGAACAAAGTGTATCAAATCGCTTGTTCCGGGAAGTATAAGAAATATTATGGTTAGATATATCTGGCGAATGATATTATAACCATTTTCAAGGTAAGGATAAATAAAATATGCGGGGAGAAATGTTCTCCTCGAGATTTTATTTCTTAAGAGGTTATCCAGCTGATTTACTTTAATTGAGTTAGCACACTTTAATAGTTATCTCTGTCCAGGCCCTTTAAACCCAGGATTTTACGGGCTCATCCTGTGCGGCCGGCTCTCTTCCCAGTTCCCGGGCGATGCGTACTACCTTGGCTACCTGTTCGGCGTTGTTTTTAGCCATTACATCCTTTTCCAGGTAAAGATTATCCTCTAGCCCCACCCGGACGTTACCGCCCATAAGCAGGGAGGCGGTGTACATGTTAATTTGATGATGCCCGACGGCGCAGACCGACCAGACGAATTCGCCGATAGTGTCCTTGGCGGTCCGGTAGAAGAAAATGAGGTTTTACAGGGTTCCGGGGCAGCCCCCAGGATACCCAGCACGAACCAGATGTAAAACGGTTTCTTCAGATAACCCCTTTCCAGCATGAAGGCCACGTTGTTAATCATACCCAGGTCGTATATCTCCAGTTCGGGCTTGGTGTCATCTCATCAAAATACTGAAAAATACTGACAGTATTCCCGCATGGTCTTAAAGGTGTTTGGGAAGATGTAATCCTCGGTCATACCCAGATATTGGATCGAGTCCGAATTCTGATGTAAATTCCCTCTGGTTGACAAGAACACCTTGTTTTAAGCCGCGCTTATAAAGGAAGTAGCATTATTCACCTCATTGCGCTGTTTTTCTGAGTTAGCCTTCCACCCCCAGTACTCCGACGTATCGAAATAGCGGGATCCACAAGACCAAGCTTCATAAATCTCTACAAGCACCGCTCCGATCAGCGGATAGCGGACTCCTCATTTGGGAAGATCCGTATCACCCGCTCCCGCCGGCGGATCTCTTGGTTGAGCCGCTCAACCCAGTTAGTGGTACGTAACCGTTTCCGGTAGCGATCCTGCAGTGCCATCACGGCCATTGCATCCTCAAAACCAGCCTCAAGCCGCTCCACTGCCTTTGGCGCCCGGGCGCCAAAGGGCTCTATTGTTTCGTTTCAGCCGCCTAACCGTCTCTATATTCGGCGCGTCGAAGATCAACCGCAGCCACCTGTGCAACTCACCCTGAAGGCTCTTGGGCCAGGCATCCAGGATGTTTCGGATAAAGTGCGTCTGGCACTGCCGCCAGGTAGCCCCCTGGAAATGCGTCTCTGTTGGTCTCTTATGATGGAAATTCAGTAACCCGCGCCGGGTCAGCTTTTGGCCAGATATTCCCTACCGCCATATATATTTACCAGGGTAAAAATGAAAAAGGGTGTGGCGACCAGCCCGATAATCATTTGGATAAATTCCGACAGGTCCACTGTCCAGTGGTCGCTATATTTTGAAAAAGCCCCCAGAGCGATGCTGCCCGTATAACCGATGGCTACTACCCCAAACGTTTATAAAGTGGCGTTATTAAAAACCCTTTATGCTTTGATGCAGATGAAATATAACACGATGCGATAAAGCATCGTTAGCTGCAAGGTAAAATTTCTACGGATAGAGGTGTGTTAGTAGGGTATGGTATGCACAAATGCATTGCATTAAGCCTGTTAAAAAAGCATTGACAATGCATCTTCGCTGATTTATAATACTCACCTAGAAGAACAAAATCTTATAGAAGCCAACCCAAAGGCGGAAAACAAGCAAAGGCGCTTATTTAAGATAATATATCTCAAATAATGCGCCTTTCTTTTTTGCTAAATATAGAGTTTAAATATGGTTGCTAAAGGTGGCACAAAACTTGCTACTGTTTATCAATTGTGAAGATTTAAAACTGTACATAGATTTATTACTCCGGGAATATTTTGGCGATGTTTTAATGTTTAGGCTCATAAAAAGATGGTAGCATTTTTGGGCTCAATAGATATGGTAATGCATTTTAAGTATGGGGGTGATTTACCTTTCTCTTGGGTATTTGTGATGGAAGGAATCGTTATCGGCAAGGCCAAACATCCTTACTCCACGTTCGTAGCCACGACCAACGTTGCCGATCGCCTGATTTCCTGCGTGCAGTGTCTTTTCAATCAGATCATAGGTGAACGTGGTAAGGCCAAGGGAGGTGCGGTGTAGTGCCCGGCCGTTTCCGTTATCGCCGGTAAGAACCGGAGAAGGAATGATGAGCTTTTGGTTGATAGAACGCTTTTAATTGACAATCGCAATTAACGAGGGGGCTGACAATTAATGGATTACAAAAATTATAATGTTATTTTGGACAGGCTTCCAGCAGTCGGTTCAAGACCGGAAGTGCTGTTCAGACAGGCGGGTGATGGATTTCTACAGGTTGATTATGGTTTCGTTCCTCGATTTAACTTGCTTGATTCATTCCGTGTGCTCACCATCAACAATGCAGTGAAGGCAAAAGATGTTAGGGGATTGTACGAAACTGTGCCCGGTCTGAGGACGAATCTTTTTCACTTTGACCCAGAGGTGCTTTCCGTACAAGACCTAATCTGTGCTAACTCAGTTTAAAAGATAAGGAGTTTAAAAGATCAAGGAGAGATCTAAAATGAGTCAACAGCAAGTAACCTTGAAGAGAGCTTTGGGTTTTTGGCAGGCTTACGCTACCGCAGTAGGGTTGGTGGTAGCCGGAACCACAATGGTATCGTTAGGATACAGTATGGGACTGGTAGGGCCCGCATTTATCGTTTCCGCCGGAATAGCTTTGTTAATTAGTATTGCCATCTCTTTTTCTTACGCAGAGCTGGCCAGTATGATGCCCGGCGCCGGTATGATCGGGGAGTATACTGTACATGCGATGGGGCGGTTTATGGCAGTCTTTGCTGTGTTGGGGGGGTATATCGTCCTCGTTTCGGCGGCAGGTGCCATGGAGTCGATTGTTGCTGGCTTCTCTGCCAAAGAAATGTTTTCCGGGATTCAGCCCTTCGCTTTTGCGGTATTCCTATTAGTGTTATTCTTGGTGGTTAATCTACTAGGCGTGGAGGTTTTTGGCAGAATCCAGCTTGTTTTAACACTTGCCATGATGATCACCACCAGTGTGATGGGCATCATGGGCTTATTGCAGATCGGTACTGTGGCGGCCCCACAGGCCCCAGCCTTTAACCCTGCAGGATGGTCTCAAGTCGGGCAAGCTTTAGCCTTAGGCATGTGGCTTTACATCGGTATCGAATACGTGTGTCCCATGTCAGAAGAAGTGATTCAGCCCGAAAAAAATATCCCCAGGGCCATGATCTTAGGTCTGATAACCATTTTTATTGCCGATATGCTGTTTGGCGAAGCAATTGTCAGGTACGTTGGGCTGGAAAAGTTGGTAAGTTCAGAGGTTCCCCAGTTGGTGGGCGCCAAAGCAATGCTAGGCACAGTGGGGTTATATTGGATGGGTTTTGTCACTATTCTGGCCAGCGCGAGTTCTATCGATTCCCACTTGGCCGCTATTCCCCGCATGTTGTATGGTTTGGCTCGCGATGGGATGCTCCCAAGGGTATTTGCTTGGCTGCATCCGCGTTTTCGTACCCCCTGGGCGGGTATCTTCGTGGTTTTTGTTTGTCTCTTCATTCCACTCCTATTCAAAATTGACATTACGGTAATCTCGACGCTCATTCTTGCCGCGTGTATCACCTGGCTGTTTTCTTATATTATTGCTCAATTGGATGTAATTATATTGCGCAAGAAATACCCCACCATGAAGAGACCATTCAAAACACCAATCTATCCCATCCCTCAAATTGTCGGGATTGTTGCCTCGGTTTATATGATCGTCACCATTCATCCCGATCCGGATATGAAGCGCAAGATCTACTTGCTAGCCGGAGCCTTTACCTTAGCTGTTGTCCTTTACGCTGTACTGTGGATTAAACTTAAAATGAAGGAAAGCCTGTTCGAACCGCAGCCTTTGAAGGACCACATGGCGCAAAACCTGGAAGGTCCCAGTGGTTCTTCCATGGGGGTTTGATCCTTAAATCCTTAATAAAAAGCGCAGCGGTAAAAATTCAAGTCTTTTTGAAGAGAATGTGTACCATCTGTGGGGCCTCGTATCCGTAATATGGGGACCGGTTCCAAGCCATTCGGGCAATCCATATGTTCCTAAAATAAAAATCTAGGGTTGTCCGGTGGCTCTCATACTATGATACTATGAGTGGGTAGACCAGGATGAATTTTTAAAAATGCTGATAAATGGAGTTATTTGAAGAAATGTTTCAAAAAAATGAGAGGGGATACGTGTGATGGAACTACTTAATTCGTTTACCTTTCAACTCCCTACCAGAGTTGAGTTTGGCTTGGGAGTTTCGCAAAAGATAGGGGATGAAGCGGTAAACCTGGGGGGGGAATGTGCTTTAATCGTAACCGATCCCGGGGTAATCAAGGCGGGCATTATTGACCAGGTAACAAGTTCTTTGAAACAGACAGATATTTCCTATTCCATATTCAGTGATATTGAACCAAACCCCAGAGATACCTCTGTAGAAAAGGGGGCCGAAATAGCAAGAAAATCCGGGGCAGACCTGCTGGTAGCGGTGGGTGGTGGCAGTGCTATAGATACCGCTAAAGGTATTGGAGTTCTGCTCACTCACGGAGGTGCTATCCAATACTACGAGGGGTTAGGTAAGGTTTCGCGTCCCATTACCCCTTTAATCGCCATTCCTACCACAGCGGGTACGGGAAGTGAGGTAACTTTTTGGGCGGTGATCACCGATACAGAGCGTAGGTTTAAAATGAGTGTAGGAAGCCCGTTGATCGCCCCTAAAGTGGCGCTGGTGGACCCTGAAGTCACCAAGTCTCTCCCGCCGCTGCTGACTGCTTCCACGGGAATGGATGCCTTGACTCACGCCATCGAGGCGTATACGGCGACCTTGGCAAACCCCGTGACTGATGGGTTAGCCCTCTACGCCATTGAACTAATCTCAAGCCACATTAGACAAGCCACCTTTAATGGATACGACCTGACCGCCAGGTCCGGGATGCTCTTGGGAAGCTTGATCGCCGGCATGGCCTTTGGCAATTCTGATGTGGCTGCAGTCCATTGTATGGCAGAGGCCGTCGGCGGACTATACGATATCCCACACGGGATCGCCAACGCAATCTTGTTACCCCATGTGATGGAGTATAACGCGTCGTCTTGCGGCGAGAAGTATGCGCGGATAGCATCGGTGATGGGTGTCGATACATCCGGGTTGGGCCAGGAAGAGAGTGCCCGAAAGGCGGTTGCAGCGGTCATGCAACTCACGCAGGACCTGAAATTGCCTACGCTGAAAGAGGTAGGGGTCAAAGAGGGGGATTTGCCGGAGTTGGCCCGGCGGGCAGCCGCCAACGTTTCGGTAGAGAGCAACCCCCGAAAGGTTACGTTCGAAGATTTCCTGAAGATTTTCCGTAAGGCTTTCTTGGTCTAACAAAAGATTACGCTTACCCAGGGGTAACTCTGGGTAAGCTTTGCCTTATCAAGAGGTGGTTAAACTGAAGAATAACCTGGTGCCGGAACGTAAAGCGGACATGCACGCTTTTCAAGCTCTTAAACAAGAAGCATCCAAGTTTTTGCCATTATTAGGTGGATTTGTAGTAGAAGACATGAAGATAAAATTTCGGCGACCAATTCCACTACTTGATGATTTCCAGTTGTACTATTTTTCAACTCTTAAGCTGTTGAGTAGCGTTTATCATCCGGTGTTGGAGGCAACCTTGGCCGGTCATGGTTGTGCGGATAACGATATAAAGATTAATATATCGTTTCGCGGCTCCCTGTTTAACAGTCAGGCGTGTTTTATCCCGCAGTATGACTCCGACGTGGACGACTTAACGGCTGATTTATTAGAGTTTTTAAACCAAAACAACGAACTGA
Organism: Desulfofundulus thermobenzoicus; assembly: GCF_009428905.1. Lineage (GTDB taxonomy): Bacteria > Bacillota > Desulfotomaculia > Desulfotomaculales > Desulfovirgulaceae > Desulfofundulus_A > Desulfofundulus_A thermobenzoicus. Next base: position 37,847 of record NZ_WHYR01000001.1, read on the forward strand.
AGGAGGGAATTAGCGGTATCGACTTAGAAAAGGGCGCTATTACTTACTTCAGCAACATGGATTGCTGGAAAATTCAACTGGTGCCTTTCCCCGGATCGTTTATTTCGATGCTGATCCCACCCGCCAAGTACCTCGTTAAGCTAAAAGAAGAAGAGGTGGAGACACTCGTTACCTGTATAAATATTATCGCCGAAACTTTGAGTAAGTTTGGGCGCGAGAATAAGGGGTGCGGCTAATGAGGTTGAAATTTGACAGTCAAAAATGCATTGGATGCAGGCTTTGCCAGTTGGCTTGTTCCGCCAGTCATGAGGGAGTATTTAATCCTAAACTGGCCCGGCTAAAGATTAACTCTTTTTATAGCAAGCTAGGGCTTGTTGTCGAAGGGATAGTGTGCACCCTGTGCCTACAATGCGTTAATACCTGCCCTGTTGACGCCATTAAATATGACGGTAGTAAATTAAGCCTTGATGAGGCTCAATGCACTGGGTGCATGAGCTGTTTGGATTCTTGCCCTGAAGGCGTAATCGTCAATAAAGAAAGCATCGTCGGGTTGTGCGACATGTGTAACGGTGAACCTCAGTGCATTGCCTGGTGTCCCCACGAGGCGTTAAGCATGGTACAACTAATGGAGGAGGTGGGTTAACCATGTCGGGTTACACCGGAAATATCCTACGTGTTAATCTAACAACAGGTAAGATTGACTGTGAAGAACTCAACCGGAGTTGGGCTCAGAAATACCTTGGGGGGAAGGGCCTTGGCATCAAGTATCTTTATGAAGAGTTGCCCGCTAAATTAGCTCCCCTTTCCCCGGATAACAAGATAATCCTGATGACTGGTCCTTTTACCGGTACTATCGTCCCTTGCTCAGGAAAACTGGCCGTGATCACCAAATCCCCGGCGACAGGGACTATTCTGGACTGCTCCATAGGTGGTCATTTTGCGGGGGAACTGAAGTACTCGGGGTATGACGCGGTGATAATAGAAGGGAAAGCATCACAACCTTCCTATCTCTACATCGAGGACGGGAGAGTGGAAATCAGGCACGCCGGGTCCCTTTGGGGCAAAGGAACTCATGATACAGAATATGCTTTGAAAGAGGAATTGGGCGAAGATGCCAAAATTCTATCCATCGGGCCGGCAGGGGAAAACCTGGTGCCGATGGCATGCATTACCTCGGAACTCTACCGGCAAGCTGGTAGGGGTGGTGTGGGTGCCGTGATGGGCAGTAAAAACCTGAAGGCTGTGGCTGTTAAAGGGAGTGGTAGCGTTAAGGTCAAAAACATGAAGCTTCTGATGGAGACCGTCAACCGGATTATGAGGGAAGACACCTTGACCGACACCAACCTTTGGGCTTATACCGACGGGACAGCCATGCTAGTGGATTTATCCAATTCTACGGGCGTGTTACCAACGAGAAATTACCAGGACGGGACCTTTGAAGGCCATCAAAAAATCAACTCGGAAGCCATGAAAAACGCCAGGGCAGGTAAAAAGGGATGCCTTAGCTGCGCTTTGGGGTGTGGCAATTACTCAAGGGTGGGGAACAGCGCGGTAGAGGGCCCGGAATACGAGACCCTTGCCCTGGCGGGTTCCAACTGCGGCATTGATGACCTGCAAGCGATTGTTAAGTTCAACTACTTGTGCGATGACCTGGGGCTTGATACTATTTCCTGTGGCAACACGATTGCTTTCGTAATGGAAATGACGGAAAAAGGAATTAAGGACTTTGGGATCACTTTTGGCGATACAGAAAAGTATTTGGAGATACCCGAACTCATTGCCACCAGAAAAGGTATAGGGGCGGAACTTGCCCAAGGAGTCAAGGCCCTTAGCGAGAAATATGGTGGCCGGGAATTTGCCATGCATGTGAAAGGGCTTGAATTTCCCGGGTATGATCCCAGGGGTTCCTGGGGTATGGGACTGGCATATGCCACCGCCGACAGGGGGGCGTGCCACTTGAGGGCATGGCCTATTGCCGAAGAGGCTTACGGGCAGAGGGACCCCTTTACCATTGAAGGGAAAGCCCAACTGGTGGTGGATCTCCAGCATTATAATGCTATCAAGTTCTCTGCTATCTTATGCGACTTTTGGGCCTTGTCGTTAGCCACACTTGCCGAAATCGCTTCGGTGGTTCTCGGAGCAGAGATATCGGAGAGTGATCTGGTTACCGCGGGTGAGCGGATCGTCAATCTAGCCCGTCTGTTTAATTGGCGGGAAGGGTTTACTAAAAAGGATGATACCTTGCCTGCCAGGGTATTTAATGATGCGCTAAAAAGTGGAGTTACCGCCGGTAAGCTGATACCTGAGCAGGAGTTTCAACGTATGTTGGAGGAATATTACGCCATTAGGGGCTGGGACAAAGAGGGAAAACCGCGAGAAGACAAATTGAAGAGCTTGAACGTCTAGCCTCCACGGAGAGTGAGAGAAAAGCCTATGTATATTCAATTAAAGCTGTTTGGCCCTTTAGAGAAATATAGTAAGATTGAAGGCGCCCACCAAGTGGAAGTTGGATTAACCGTGAGGGTGGCTGACCTGCTCTCCCAAGTGGAGGTGCCATTGACTGCAATAGGCTTTATAGCAGTTAATGGAATTAAGGCGGGCCTTAATTACCAGTTGCAGGAAGGAGATGAAGTGATCGTATTCCCTCACGTGTCGGGTGGATAATGAGAATAGAGCCCCTTATGCCGAGACAAGCACGAGGGGGTTTTTCATGTAAGGGAAGTGGAAAACCTGGTGGAGCGGTTGATGGTTACTACCGACAGCAACCTCATTGAAACGGTGCATATTCCCGATTATATATATTATCAATTCCAACGGCGATCTTCCCGGCAAGGTATATGTGCTGGGGATATGCCCCTTGAAACAGGCCGTCGACGAGGTGGAAAGGCAGTTAATTATGCTGGCGTCACAGCGTTGCAAAACCACCTACGAAATGGCCAGTGCCCTGCAGGTCAACCAGTCAACGATTGTCAGAAAGATCCAGAAGTACCGCGTGTACCCCACGGGGAGCAAACAAAAGAAGCTCATGAAAAACACAAAATAATGCTATTGCGCATCATATGTAATCCTGTGTTGCATTATCTAAAAGGGACAGAGTGCAGAGAAGTGTCCGGTGTCCCGGTTTTGTGTTAATTCGTGTTAATGCGTGTTATCCCTGCAGGTAGAGCTCCACTATTTTGCTCATATGGGAGATACCCGGCCCCATGTCTAATGATCATAAATGATCCCAACCGATCCAAAATGATCCATAACAACCTTTGCCCGTCCGACAGTTTTCGCGGTATAGTGGTACATATTTCCCTTTGGGCGGGTGGAAAGATGGCTTTTCTTTCCAAGAAAAAGATCAACGGGAAGACGTACTACTATGCTTTGGAGACCAAACGGATCAACGGCAAGCCCCGGGTGGTCTCCCAGGTCTACCTGGGCAAGGCGGAGGAAATTATCCAAAAGGTTACCGCCCCTCCCCGGCCGCAAGCGGTGCAGGCCAAAGAGTTCGGAACCATTGCCGCCTTAATGAAGATCGCCCAGAAGCTATCTTTGCGCGAACTGATCGACGAGGTGGTAATCAAGCGCAGCCAGGGCGCCTCGGTGGGGCAGTATTTAATGATCGCCGCCTTTAACCGCTGCTCTTCCCCCACCAGTAAAAGCAAGATCGGGGAGTGGTACGAGCAGACCATCTTACCCCGGCTCTTCCAGATTGAGCCCAAGTACCTGACCAGCCAGCGCTTCTGGGACAACATGGACCTGGTCACCGAGGAAGAATTAACCGAAATCCAGGTTGAGCTGGCCAAAAGGGTGGTTTTGCTCTACCAGGTCGACTTGAGGGTGCTCTTGTACGACGCCACCAACTTTTTTACTTACATCGACACCACCAACCCCTGCACTTTGCCCCAGTGGGGGCACAACAAGCAGAAGAGAAACGATTTGCGCCAGATCGGCCTCGCTTTGCTGGTGGCAAGAGACGGGGGAATTCCTCTTTTTCACGACACTTACCAGGGCAACCAGGCCGATCCCGTGGAGTTTGACCGGTTCATCCGGGAGCTGATCAAAAGGTTCAACGATATTTTTACCCGGTGCCAGGATCTTACCATTGTTGCCGATAAAGGCAACAACTCCAAAAAGAACTTAAAACTTTTAGACGAAAGCCCCTTTCATTTCGTTGGCTCCCTGGTTTTATCCCATTTTAAAGACCTTCTGGCGATTCCCCTGGAGCAGTACCAGGATTGTCAGAACGAGCGTTTGGCCGGGGTGAAATATTACCGGACGACGCGCAAAGTATTTGACGCGCCGCGGACAGTGCTGGTTGTCTTTAACCTCGCGTTATTAAAGGGGCAGCTTCAGGGGATTCACCACAATCTGGCCAAGACCAGGCAGCAGCTTTTTTCTTTGCAGGAAAAGCTCAACAACCCCTCCCCGAAGGGGCGCAAGCCAAAGGTTTCTTCGGTCACCAAACAGGTGGAGCAGATCCTCTCCCGCCAGTTTATGAAAACCCTTTTCTGGTACAAGGTAACTGATCAAGAGGGGGTTAAGCTCGAATTCGGTTTTGACAACCAGGCTTTCGAAGAATTAAAAAGAACGTCGTTAGGAAAAACCATCCTGTTTACCGACCGGGACGACTGGCCGGCCGAGGAGATTATCCTTGCCTACCGGGACCAGTACGAAATCGAGCAGTGTTTTAAGCAAATGAAAGACCCCTCCTGGGTGAGTTGGGACCCCTGTTTTCACTGGACCGACCACAAGATCAAAGTGCATTCCTTTTACTGCTTTGTGGCCCTTTTGTTAAGCTCGCTCTTGTTGCGGGAACTGGCCAACAAACAGATTAATATTTCCGTACCCGGAGCGTTAGAAAAACTCTCCAAAATCAAGGAGGTCAGGATTATTTATCCGGGCAAGCGCGCTCAAGAACCGGTCGTGGTGACCATGCTCACCGAAATGGACCGGGAGAGTAAAAAGCTTTTTGAAGCGCTTGAACTGGCTGAGTACGTTGTTTAGGTGCTACGTTTTAGAACCGGAAACCCTTGTCAATTGTGGGTTTCGCAAAATGAGATGAGCTATTTCGTAAACTGGTGCTAAAGGCCATAAAGCATGTGGTCCCCGGCGCAACAATGGAAGACTTACGGGCCATTATCAGCCCCAGGGACCAGCTGCCCCATACCGGGGACGGGGATCGTCAAAAGGTCGCTCTACCCAGGTATCTGGCCGGTCCCCTGGCGCCACCGCAAATGGTTAACGCCCGCACGGTGGACAGGCCCGCCGGGGACGATGTGCTGGTTCCCCGGGCAGTGGTGGACAAAATGCTGGCCTTTCTCGTGCAGGAAGAGCATATCAGCCGGGCCAGGGCACTGGCCATGATCTTCCGGCTGGCCTGCCTGCGGGAGCTGTACTGCCCGCCCCTTGGCCGGGTAAGACCGGGACAGGTAGCCTGGATCGGCATCAGCACCACCGACCGCCAGCAAAGGGAGCACCAGACGGCCTACCGGGAGCAGGTGCCTCTGCTGCTCACCCTGCATACCCAGGAGGAGTTAAAGCGCCTGGCCCGGGTCAAATCCTTAAGCGAACTGGAAGCCATTCAACAGGCCCAGATGGCCCGGGTGCTTACTGAGGCCTACCTGCAGGGCGGTTTGCTGGCCCTGGTGGATCTGCAGCAGCTGTTCTTACGCTCATACCAGACTTTTTCGCGGCTTTTGCGGCAGTTCATGGTGGATCACCAGATGGTTTTACCCACCCCGGGAACGATACTGGACGCCGGCAGCGCCATGACCCACAAAGAGATCATTATCGGCTTCTACCTGAAAGGGTATTTCAGCCATGACATTGCCCGGATCACCCGGCACAGCCCGGAGGCCGGTGGACAGGTACATCGACGACTTTGAGCGGGTTTTAATTTTGCACACTTACGGCCTCCAGCTGGAATTGATGGCCCGGGTGGTCAGACGGGGGCCGACGCTGGTGGCGGAGTACCTGAACATCATTGCTGAACATTTCCCCGACCGGGAAGCTGTCAAGTCCCATTTAAGGCTGAAAGGGGTCAAAATTTAGCCTTACGGGCTATACCGGTTATCTCCAGTAACCGGATTTATGTCCTTGATATCTGCCCCTTAAAGGAAGCCATAGACGAGCTGGAAAGGCAATTGCTGGATATGGCTTACACGCGTTATAAAAACACCTACAAGGTGGCCGACGCCCTGGCCATCAACCAATCCACGGTGGTTCGTAAGATCCGAAAGTATCAGCTTTTCCCTTCCCCGGGGAAGCGGCGGAGGGGGGAGGCTAAGTTTTGATTTGCTGGGAAAAAGAATGCTATCAAAGGGTTTATGTTTTTAACCGGAATACCCCATCGATAGTCGGCGCAGTATCGTTGATAAATAAATCCCCGGGCCAGGAAAAATCCCCGTAACCATTTCTGGATACGGGGGAGGATGGAAAACCGGCTTGGAGAAATGCTTTACTTACTGGGACGGTGTAGGGCAATATTGAAAGGATGAAAGCCTACCATGGTTATTACGGAAACAGTCCGCGCAGGAGAGTTGCCTTTTTCACCCTTTCCAGGGCGATCATATAGGCGGCAGTACGCATGGATACCCGCTCCCGTTGGGCAATCTCCCAGACCTCCCGGAAACTGCTTACAATACGGCGGCGCAACTGACGGTTGACTTCATCTTTGCTCCAGAAAAAGTGCTGCATGCCCTGCACCCATTCGAAATAGGAGACGACCACGCCGCCGGCGTTGGCCAGAATGTCGGGGATGACCATAATCCCCCTTTGCTGCAGGATATCGTCGGCCCGGGCGGTGGTGGGACCGTTGGCCGCCTCGGCCACTATTTTCGCCCTGATGTCGGCGGCGTTGGCTTCCGTAATCTGGTTTTCCAGGGCGGCAGGGACCAGGATGTCACAATCCAGGGCGAGCAACTCCTGCTGGGTGATGGGGGTGGCATCGGGGTAGCCGACAACCGAACCCGTGCGCTCTTTGTACTCCCTGACCTCGGCAATATCCAGGCCGCCTTCGCAGTATACGCCTCCTTTGGAGTCACTGACGGCCACCACCCGGCATCCCAGATCATTTAAACAGGCGGCGGCCACCGCCCCCACATTGCCGAAACCCTGCACGGCGGCAGTCGCTTCGGCCAGGTTGAGGCCGCAGCCAGAGGCCGCTTCTTCGATGGTATAGACACAGCCCCGGCCGGTGGCTTCGTTGCGGCCCTGGGAACCGCCTATTTCCAGGGGCTTGCCCGTAACCACCGCCGGAATGGAGTAGCCGTGCTGCATGCTGAAGGTATCCATGATCCAGGCCATTACCTGCGGGTTGGTATTTACGTCCGGAGCGGGGATGTCTTTTTCCGGACCGATGATGATGCTGATCTCCGTTACGTAGCGCCTGGTTAGCCGTTCCAGCTCGCCGGTGGATAATTCCTTGGGATTGCAGATGATACCGCCCTTTGCTCCGCCATAGGGGATATCCACCACGGCGCACTTCCAGGTCATGAGCGCGGCTAAGGCGATCACTTCTTCTAAAGTAACGTCCTGGTGGAACCTGATGCCTCCCTTGGCCGGTCCCCGGGCCAGGTTATGCTGGACCCGGAAACCCTGGTAGACATCCAGGGAGCCGTCGTCCTTCCGCAGGGGGACTGATACTGTCAGAATACGCTTCGGTTCTTTAAGCACTTTTAAAAGACCGGGGTCGAGTCCCATGCGGGTGGCCGCCCGTTCCACCTGGAAAAAGGTAGACTGCAAAAGATCGTTATTGTTGTCGTAAACGCAATTGGCCATCTCCATATGTTTTCCCCCTTTGCCTGGATGCGGGCTAATGAAAACAATAAAGAAAAAGTTGCCACTGGTAATTTGCCCGGGCTGTAAATAGGCGGTTCTGAATAAATTCACAGCAAAATCTGTGCCATATAGTCAAGCGAAAAATTTACTTTAAAGATGCAATAATGCATCGATAATGATACCGAATTAATGGCTTTAAGGTGCTGCGGTCAACAAAATGATGATAACGGTCAAATCGATCTTGCGGATTAAAAATGCGCGATCGATTTATGGTCGATGCAAATAAACATTAAATTTGCCCTAAAATTCCCTTTCAATGCCCTGCGAAAAATGTTTCAAAAGGAAAGGCGCCCGTCCATGCACGATTAATGGCCGGATCGCCTGATAAACGAAGAGGTGCACAGGGAAAGTGATGCTGTGAAGCATTGGATGATGCGCATAAACATTATTTTTCGCCCGGTTTTCCCCTGATAACTTTTAGATATCCGGCCCGCCCGATGCGCAAAAGCATAATCTAACCGGCTACCCGATTAATTAATAGGAAAAAAGCCAAAAATTAATATCCTGCTTTCTCTCCGGTATTGCCGCAGGGAGCCTGCCGGGAGTGGTGGCAGGTTAAATAAAGTAGCGAATCGCTATTTAACTCCATCCGGAAAAGCACACTTTGTCTTTGTTCGGGTATGGTATTTGCAGTGCTTTGGCAGGTAAAAAATTGACCGTGCGTCCGCATTAGGCCGTGGCTTCAATGGAATTGCGGGCGTAATCAGGCCGTTTCAGGTTGATGGAAATCCGGCCTGGAGAATGTTACCCGTTACGGATGCTTGAATGGCAAACTGTATCTTGAGGAGGTTTGGCTTATGTCGCAAAAGGTTACACAAATACCGGGCCCCAAATCAGCTGGCCTGCTGGCGAAAAAGAACAAATATGTGGCCAGGGGTATCTCCAACACCGCCCCCATTTTTGTGGATGAAGCAAAAGGGGCCGTCATCAAGGATGTGGACGGGAACGAGTATATCGATTTTTACGGTGGCATCGCCACGCTCAACGCCGGCCATTGTCCCGAGCCGGTGGTGGCCGCCATCAAAGCCCAGGCCGAAAAGCTCCTGCACAGCTGTTTTATGGTCACCATGTATGAAAGCTATGTGGATCTGGCTGAAAAACTGGCCGGGTTGTGTCCCGTCAAAGGGGAAGCCAAGGCCATGTTTGCCAACAGCGGGGCGGAGGCAGTGGAAAATGCCGTGAAGATTGCCCGTTTTTACACGAAGCGGCCGGGCATCATCTCTTTTGAGTGCGCTTTCCACGGCCGAACGCTGATGACCATGAGCCTGACCAGCAAGGTGAAGCCCTACAAGTTCGGCTTCGGACCCATGGCACCGGAAGTCTACAAGGTGCCGTCGGCATACTGTTACCGCTGCCATTTCAATTCCTCCTATCCGGGGTGCGGACTGCATTGCCTGGAACAGTTCCATCGCTTCTTTGTGGCCGAAGTGGCGCCGGAAAACGTGGCCGCCATGATCATTGAACCGGTACAGGGCGAAGGTGGTTTTCTGGTACCGCCGCCGGAGTTCCTGCCCGGACTGCAGAAAATATGCGCAGAGGAAGGCATTGTCTTTATAGTGGACGAGGTGCAGACCGGTTTCGGTCGCACCGGCAGGATGTTTGCCGTGGAGCACTGGGGGGTAAAACCCGACCTGATGACGGTAGCCAAATCCATCGCTTCCGGGATGCCGCTGAGCGGCGTCATTGGCCGGGCGGAAATAATGGATGCACCCGATCCGGGTCACATCGGCGGCACCTACGGCGGCAACCCCGTTTCCTGTGCCGCGGCCCTGGCCACATTGGACTACATCCAGGAGCAGCAGTTGCCGGACAGGGCGGCGCGCATCGGGGAAACAGCCATGTCCCGCCTGCGGGCCATGCAGGAAAAGTATCCCCTGATCGGCGATGTGCGCGGCCTGGGGGCCATGGTGGCCATGGAGCTGGTCAAGGACAGAAAGACCAAGGAACCGGCTAAAGAGGAGGCCGGCCGCATTATTCAGGAGTGTTACCGGCGCGGCCTGCTGGTCATCGGGGCGGGCATATTCGGCAACGTGGTCCGCATGCTCATGCCCCTGACCATTACCGACGGGCAACTGGACGAGGGTCTGGCCATACTGGAAGAAGTGGTGGCGGAAGTGGCCGGTTAACAATTTATTGCTCTGGCTACGAATTTTGGGAGAGAAATTCAGGCATCCACCGGTGCTTACGTTTATCCCACGGGAAATCATGGATAGGCAATAAGCTGGCGAAATATATGCGATTACGTGAGTTAGCACAGATTACGTTTGAGAAGCGCTACCGGGGTTGCTGTAAAGCAACCCGGTAGCCACCCGAACGAATGCTCCGGTGGGAGCCATTGCTTTGGCCAATTGCTCAGGAGAAACGGAAGTGATAAGATTATGTACGGCTTTTACGGTCGGATTTTGCGCGTGGATCTGACCGGCAGGACCTTTGCAGTGGAAAACCTGTCGGCAGATATTTATGAAGAATACCTGGGCGGAAAAGGACTGGGCACCTACCTGTTGCTGCGGGAGGTGCAACCGGGGACGGACCCTCTCTCCCCGGACAACAGGCTCATTTTCACCACCGGCCCCGCCACCGGCACGGTGCTGCCCGGGAACAGCCGCTACGGAGTTTTCAGCAAATCACCCCTCACCGGCCTGTACGCCGAGTCCTATGCCGGTGGGCGTGTGGCCCCGGCCATGCGCCGTACCGGGTATGATGCGGTGATTGTGGAGGGTGCGTCCGCTGTGCCCGTGTACGTGGAGATCAGCGACCGGGGCGTTCGCTTCCATGATGCCTCGCACCTCTGGGGCCGGGACACTTATGCCACGGAGGACGCCGTACTGGCGGAGGTGGGGCGGAAGGGAGCCCAGGCCGTGGTCATCGGCCCCGCCGGGGAGAACCTGGTCCGGTTTGCCTGCCTGGAAAACAACTACTGGCGTTCGGCCGGGCGGACCGGCATGGGGGCGGTCATGGGGTCGAAAAAGCTCAAAGCGCTGGTGTTTCACGGGGAGTCCAGTTGTGCGGTGGCCGACACCGACCTTTTACAGGAGGTGGCCCGCCGCCTGCGGGTCAAAGGCAAAGATAACCCGGGGGTAAAGGCCTACCAGACCTACGGCACAACGGTGATGGTGGGCACCATGAACCGGGCCGCGGCATTCCCGGCCCGCTACTGGACTGCGGCTTCCGACCCGCAATGGGAGAACATAAGTGGCGACACCCTGCTGCAGAGATTTGAAGTGAAGCCCAGGGCCTGTCCCAACTGTTTCATGTCCTGCGGCAAGCTGACCACAGTCAGGGAAGGGAAATTTGCCGGCCTGCAGGTGGAAGGTCCCGAGTATGAAACCCTTTATGCCTTCGGCGGTCTGTGCGGCATCAACAATCTGGAGTACATCCTCCACCTGAACGACCTGTGCGACAGGCTGGGGATGGATACCATTACCGCCGGGAACCTGGTGGGGTTGATGATGGAGGCCGGGGAAAGGGGCCGGGTAAAGGGTTACCCCCGGTACGGGGACGGGGAGGGGGCGGCCCGTTTGCTGGCCGATATGGCCTACGGGCGTGGCCCTGGAGAGCCGCTGGCCCGGGGTATAAAGCACGTGGCCCGGGAAATGGACCTGGCAGATCTGGCCATACATGTAAAGGGCCTGGAACCGCCCGGCTATGACCCCCGGGTGCTCAAGGGGATGGGCCTGGCCTACGCCACCTCGCCCAGGGGGGCCTGTCACCTGAGGGCCACATTTTATAAGCCTGAGCTGAGCGGGATGATTGATCCCTCCACCACGGACGGGAAAGCGGCCCTGTTTATCGAGTTTGAAAACCGTCTGACGGTGTTCAACACGATGATTTTCTGTGTCTTCTTCCGGGACCTGATTCAATGGGAAGATCTGGTGGATGCGGTCCGGGGAACCACCGGCCGGGAATATACCCGGGAGGAACTGGCCCGGCTGGCCGGTCGCATTGTTACCGCCACCCGTCTGTTCAATGTCCGGGAAGGGGCCACCCGGGCGGACGACATGTTGCCATCCAGATTTTTCAACGAGCCCGTAAACGACGGTCAAAACGCGATTACCAGGCAGGAACTGGATATCATGCTGGACGACTATTACCGCCTGCGCGGCTGGGATCAAAATGGTTTACCTTAATTAAAGCCCGTATTCTTTTATCTTCCGGTAAAGGGTAATGCGGCTGATGCCCAGCAGTTTGGCCAGCTGCCCCCTGGTCATGGTGCCGTCCTGGATTTTCTGCAGGTAGGCAGCCAGGATTTCCTTTTCCGTATTTATCAGCTGGGACTTTAAGGTGGCCTCCGCGCCTTCCTCCCGCAGCCAGGAATTGCGTATGCGGGCGGGCACGCTGTCCAGGGTGATTACCGGCCCGGCTTCCATGTTCACGGCGTATTCCACCGCATTTTCCAGTTCCCGTACATTCCCGGGCCAGTGGTAGGTGATGAAGGCCTGGTAAACATCCTGTTCGAAACCGGTGATCCGCTTATCCAGCAGGCTGCAGTATTTATTTAAAAAGTGCTCCATCAGGATTTCTATGTCTTCCCGCCGTTCCCTCAAGGGGGGTATTTCCAGGGGGATGACGTTCAACCGGTAATAAAGATCCTCCCGGAATTCCCCCCGGGCGCACATTTCTTCCAGGTTGCGGTGGGTGGCCGCAATAACCCGCACATTGACGGAGATCACCTTGTTGCCACCAACCCGTTCCACCTGGCGTCTCTGCAATACGTGCAGCAGCTTCACCTGCAGGTGCAGGGGCAGGTCGCCGATTTCGTCCAGAAAGATGGTGCCCCCTTCGGCCAGCTCGAATTTCCCGGCCCGGCCACCCCGGCGGGCGCCGGTGAAGGCCCCCTCTTCATAACCAAAAAGTTCACTCTCCAGCAGTGTTTCCGGGATGGCCCCGCAGTTGACGATCACAAAGGGCCTGTCCCGCCGGGGGCTGGCATGGTGAATGGCCCGGGCAAACAGTTCCTTGCCCGTGCCGCTTTCCCCGCGGATGAGCACTGTGGACGAACCCTGGGCCACTTTGCTGGCCTGTTTTTTTACCTCGGCCAGCTGGTTACTGATCCCTTTTATATGCTCGAACTCCAGGCGGCGCTGTTCGCCGGTCAACTGGTAGGCCAGGCTGCGCACTTCTGCCATGTTCCGGAAGGAAGCCACCACACCGGCCGGCCGGCTGTTTTGCATGATGGGTGTGGCGGTGACCAGCAGGTGCATCTGTTCCGGCGGCCGGCCATAAAGCTCTTCCCTGTCCCGGTAGCCCTGACCGGTTAGCAGTACGTCGGTCAGGGGTGAGTCCGGCCACAGGTCGTCAATGCGCGAACCCAGCATTTCCTCCCTGGGTTTACCCACCAGTTTTTCCGCCGCCCTGTTGCAGTGGGTGATCATTCCGTCCCGGTCCACGGCAATGATGCCCTCGTGGATGGACTCCAGCACGGCGCTTAACTTGCCGGAGGTGAGCTCCAGCTGGCTGTAGCTTTCCATTTCCGCCACCCGGGAGGCCAGCAAAAAAGCCATATGCTGGAGGAAAGTCTGCAGTTGTTCGCGCTTTTGTAAAAGCCTTTTGCGCTGCTCCTCATTGAAGGCCACCAGGGCAATGATGCCGATGATCCGGTTGTCCCTGTGGATGGGGCAGCATATTTCACCGGTTTCCCCCAGGTAAACAGGTCCGTAAAAGGGATCCCGCCCCGGGTCTTCCACCACAAAGGCCCGCCCCGTTTTCAACACCCGGGTGTACAGGTAGGAGGCGTCCGGGTAGTTCACCTCTTCATCCCGGGAGCCAATCAGTTCCCGGTATTTCCCGGTGCCGGCCACAATGGTTAAATCACCGGCCAGAATTTCCGTCTCCACTTCCAGTACGGCCGAAATGGCCTCGGCCACCTGCTGGGCGGTGCTGCCGATGGTACAGAGTGAAAGCATTTGATCACCCCGGCATCCATATGGATTGACTTCCCTGAAAATAGTCGACGATCGTCAGATATCGGTTCAGTCATGAATTTGCGAAACAATTCCCGATTAATGTTTGTAATTCTATTTATTAGGAAATATTTGTATGAAAAGATTAAAGGAAAGTATGTTGCAGCCCTGAAACGTTCTATCCCTGATAATTTGACAGAAATGGTCGCATTCCTTCTTTGTTTCATGTACGATATAAATTTTCATTCATGTAACATCACAGCTGGGGGATGATCGGGTTTTTCACAGGGATAAAAGGCCGTCCGGGCCGGTTTTTTTTATGCCTTTATAGTGCCGGGGAAAAACCTTCAGGGCTGGTACAACAGTTGCTTGTTAATTAAGAAAATTGGCAATGCATACAGTATACCCAAATTTTCCGGCGAAAGAGGAGGCGGAAAAAATGAGTGAAACAAACCCCTTTATCAACGCCCAGCAGGAGATCAAGCGGGCGGTCAGCCGTCTGGGCCTGCACCCGGCGGTGTATGAGATTTTAAAGCAGCCTTTAAAGGTCCTGACGGTGGTCATTCCGGTGGAAATGGACGACGGTACCATCCGGGTGTTTACCGGTTACCGGGTGCAGCATAACAGCGCCCCGGGCCCGGTCAAGGGCGGAATACGTTTTCACCCCGATGTTACCCTGGAAGAAGTGAAGGCCCTGGCCATGTGGATGACTTTTAAATGTGCCGTGGTGGGGTTGCCTTACGGCGGCAGTAAGGGCGGCGTGGTCTGCAATCCCAGGGAACTTTCGCCCGGTGAACTGGAGCGGTTGAGCCGGGGCTATGTACGGGCCATTGCGGAGATCGTGGGTGCTGAAAAGGATATTCCCGCTCCGGACGTATATACCAACCCCCAGATCATGGCCTGGATGATGGATGAATTCAGCCGATATAAAGGACACAATGAGTTTGGTTTTATTACCGGCAAACCGCTTAGTGTTGGCGGTTCGGCAGGGCGTAATGAAGCCACTGCCCGGGGATGCGCCATTGTGGTACGGGAGGCAGCCAGGATGCTGGGCATCCCCCTGGATGGGGCTACCGTGGCGGTGCAGGGCTATGGTAACGCCGGCAGCATCGTGGCTCGCCTGCTGCACGAAATGGGCTGCCGCATTATTGCCGTGGTGGATTCCACCGGCGGGGCCTATAACGCTGCCGGTATGAATCCGGTGAAATTGCGTGAGCACAAAGCCAGAACCGGTTCCGTGCGGGGGTTCCCGGGCAGCAGGCCCATTTCTTCCGCTGAACTGCTGACCATGGAGTGCGATATTCTGGTGCCGGCGGCGCTGGAAAACCAGATTAACGCCAGTGTGGCCGGGCAGGTGAAGGCCAAAATTGTGGCCGAGGCGGCCAACGGGCCCACCACGCCGGAAGGCGACCGCATATTGAACCAGAAAGGCGTTTTTGTTATCCCGGATATCCTGGCCAGTGCCGGCGGCGTGACGGTTTCCTATTTTGAATGGGTGCAGAATAACATGGGATATTACTGGACCGGGGAGGAAGTCAACCGCCGCCTGGAAGAAATTATGGTCCGCGGTTTCCATGAGGTGGTGGCCATGCGCCGTCTGGGCCGGGATGTGGACATGCGTCTGGCCGCCTACATGGTGGCGGTAAAGAAGGTGGCCGAGGCCATGGAAGTGCGGGGCTGGCTGGGTAAAGCGGCCCGGATGATGGCTTCTGGCAGGGAAGTAAAGCTGGCCTGATGTTTGGTTCCATCCTCTGTTGTGCCGGGTTTTGTGCCCGGCTACACCGGCGGCGGATGTTTCAATAAAATAACACCATTTTTCGTCAGTGTAACAATAGATATTCACCCATCCCCATGATGTTGACCAGTTTCGCCACGGCCGCCGGGTTTTGTTAGTGGCATATGATTTGCTTGAGGATCATAAGAGAAAGATGATATTGATAAAACCGGTTATAAGGCCCTTTATTTCAGGCGTTCCGTTACATGGGGCGTACCAGGCCGGTGTTTTGTGTAGAGATATGGTTTTCCGGCGGGCAAGCGGTGCCTGTTCGGATGTGGAGCAAGGGAGCTCTGGCATGAGATTATACTCATGCAGAGCTTTTTTTGCTCTCGGGGCAACTTGTATTCATAAGACAGGGGGGTAGAGCTTGAGTTGGCAAGATTATGCCAATTCGGAATCTTCTATCATGGCATAAATTTTGCTCAATTAGGGTTTGCCCCTTTTATCCATACGAAAGGAGGAATCAGAAGTGAAGTTCTTAAAGTATCCTAGTTTATTTAGCGTTGTTCTGCTTGCCCATTTGTTTTCTGGTTGAAATTACCCGGTTTATTTCAATTCCTTTCCTGAATGCTTTTTAAAATTAAGGGGGTTTAGGAAATGGGGAGCCGGTTTATTTTGGCCCTAGCCCAAGCCGGCGCGGTGTTATACGATAAGGATCAAAATATAAAAAAGGCAGAATTCCTAATGTCCGAAGCGGCGGCTAAAGGGGCACGGGCTATTCTCTTTCCCGAAATGTTTTTAACCGGATATATGGTTTGGGACAAGGTAACAGAATTGGCCGAATCATTGGATGGCCAATTGATTAAAAAGCTTTCCGTTCTCGCCCGCCGTTTCAACTTGATGACGATTTGCGGGTTTCCGGAAGTAAATCCGGGATTTTTACCCTACAACAGCGCCTGTATTATTGACGCGGATGGTACAGTACTGGGTGCCTATCGCAAAACACACTTATTTGGAAATGAGTTAAAATATTTTACTCCGGGCGGGGATATCCCGGTTATCAATACATCCATCGGAAAGGTGGGAGTAATGATTTGCTATGATTCTGAATTTCCGGAAGTGGCGAGAGTACTGGCATTGCAGGGTGCCCGATTAATATTGTCACCCACCGCTAACATGGATCCTTATAGTAAGTACCAGTCAGTATATCTCAAGGCCAGGGCTATGGAGAACGGGGTTTTTGTCGCCATCGCCAACACCGTTGGTACCGACGGAACATTCCGTTTCTTTGGCCAAAGCGGGGTGGCGGACCCTACGGGTCACTTGTTATGTTTCGGTGGATCCGGGGAGGAGTTATTATACGCCCAAATTGATTTCAGCCTGGTGCCGCCGCGGGACGAAGGTTTGCGTTATCTTGAACATAGGCGACCCCAAATATATCACCGATTGATCCAGAAGTTGTAGGATTTAACCGGTAATGACAAGGTTTTCCCTGTTTTATGATATTAAAGAAGTCAGGAGGATACGAAATGGGTGCAGACAGTAAAGCTCCCGGACAATTGGAAAAATTTGGTTATAGTCAGGATTTGAACAGGATTCTTCCGTTAAGTTCATTAATCTATTACGGGCTAGCTTATATGGTACCCCTAACAATATTTACCACATATGGTCTGGTTTCTAACATGACTCACGGCATGTTATCTCTGGCGTATCTTGTAGCCACAATCGCCATGGGCTTTACTGCTTTTAGTTACAGTAACATGGTTAAAGCATTCCCTATTGCAGGTTCGGTATACTCATATGCCCACCGATCAATTAGCCCATATGTTGGCTTTATGTCAGGTTGGATCATTTTACTAGATTATATGTTGCTGCCAATGATTAACTATTTGGTTGCATCGCTGTTCATCGTGGAAGCGCTGCCCGGACTTCCCAATTGGGCATGGATTCTGATCTTTATTGTTATAGTCACTATTGTCAATTATTTTGGAATTCAAGTTACATCCTGGGTAAATAGCTTCCTCATCTGGGTTCAAATTGTTTTCTTGGTAGCCTTGTTATTCTTTGTTATCAAATGGATTTCGAATGGCGGAGGTGCTGGAACATTTTTTGACTGGAGTGCCTTTTTCAATGCCTCAGAGTTTGGCAAGCCTGATATGGGATGGCACATTATCTTTGCCGGCGCATCGATTCTTGCGCTTTCTTTCCTAGGATTCGATGCGGTGTCAACTATCTCGGAAGAGGCGCATAATCCTGAAGTTAACGTCGGAAGGGCTATCATTATTACGTGTATCGGTGCTGGTCTATTTTTTATCGTAATTGCCTACTTTACCCAACTTGCCTGGCCAACTGGTTGGAGTGAATTTAAAAGTGTTGATACCGGAGCCTATGAATTAATCACAAAAGTGGCTGGTTCATTTATGGGATACTTTTTTACCGCAGCTTATGTGCTTGGCTGTATAGCCTCGGCAATTGCTTCTCAGTCTTCCGCTTCCCGGATTTTGTTTGGTATGGGACGGGACGGAATTTTGCCAAAAAAATTTTTCGCGTACCTGCACCCAAAATATAAAACGCCAACAGGCAATATATTTTTAATTGCTGCCATTAGCCTTACTGCTCTGGTGCTGAGCCTATCTGACGCGGCTTCACTGATCAATTTCGGAGCGCTAATTGGATTCACAATGGTTAACATCTCGGTAATTGCTCATTATTTTATCCGTAATAAACAGCGCGGTGGATGGGATTTTGTTCGTTATTTAATCGTACCAGTGTGTGGAGCTTTGATATGTCTGATAATCTGGTACAACCTGGACATTAAGTCAAAAGAACTGGGCTTATCCTGGACAATGGTGGGCCTGGTTTACCTGGCAATTACAACCAGGTTATTTAGGAAACTCCCACCGGAAATGGATTTTAAAATATAATTGGGGAGAGGGAATTTATGGCAATTTAGCCAATTCGATTAAGGTACGGAGGTATGATAAATGAAGGTGAATGTGGCCTTAATCCAAATGTCCTGCAGCATGGATATCAAGCTTAATATCAACAAAGCGGTTGCTATGGTAGAAGAGGCCGCCACTAGGGGTGCAAATATTGTTTGCCTGCAGGAGCTGTACGCCAGTCGATACTTTCCCCAGACGGTGAACGTCAAACACTACCAACTGGCCCATCCCCTTGACGGTGAGCCTGTGGAAACGATGCGTTGGTTGGCCGCGGATAAAAAGCTGGTGATGGTAGTGCCGGTCTACGAATACGCTAAACCGGGCATTTATTTCAATACCGCCGTGGTGGTTGACGCTGATGGTTCCATTGCGGGCAAATTCCGGAAGGTGCATATTCCAGAAGGGCCACAGTACCTGGAGAAATACTACTTCACCCCTGGCAACCTGGGTTATCCCGTGTTCAAGACGGCTTACGCCACTATTGGCGTGGGAATATGCTGGGACGAGTGGTTTCCGGAAGTGGCCAGGATTCTGAGCCTGAAAGGTGCCCAGATTATCTTTTACCCCTCGGCTATCGGCAGCGAACCCGACCGTCCGGGCTACAGTTCGCAGGGCGCATGGGAAACAGTAATCAAATCACACGGCATTGCCAACGGGTTGTTTGTGGCTGCGGTCAACCGGGTAGGGGTTGAAGACGACATGACTTTTTATGGCGGTAGCTTCATCAGCAATCCCTTCGGCGAAATCCTGGCCCGTGGCGGTAGTGAAGACCAGGTAGTTGCTGCCGAATTGGATCTGAACCAGATTGAGGAATTTCGTAACCTGCTACAATTCCACCGGGACCGCCGCCCTGAGACCTACCATGAGATTTTAAAACTAATTGTGGAGTGAATTAATAATGCACGAGTTTGATTTAATCATTAAAAATGGTACCCTGGTGGACCCCGAAAAGCGGCGGATTACCGTGGGTCACCTGGGCATCAGTGGCGGCAAAATAGCCGCCATCACCCGGGAGGATATCAGAGGACGACATGAAATCGATGCCGGTCTGGCCATTGTCTGCCCCGGGTTTATTGATATCCACGCCCACGTCGACGGTTACCTCTATGCGGCGCAGTGTATGGTTCGTCAGGGTGTAACCACTTCGGTGGGTGGTAACTGTGGGTTCGGTCCTCTGGATTTGCAAAGTTTCTTTGATGGACTGGAAAGGGATGGATTTCCCTTGAACCAGGCAATGCTAATCGGGCACTCCTTTACCTTGCGGGAAAAAGCCGGCGCCGTCGATCCGTACGCGCCGGCGACGCCGGAGCAGGTGGATTGTATGTTGTCCTTGTTGGAAGAAGCATTCGACCAGGGTGCCATTGGTCTGTCTTTCGGATTAGAATACGCCCCCGGTACGTCCTTTGATGAAGTATTGGCCTTAAGTCAGGTTGCGGCTAGGTATGGCAAACTTATCGCCGTGCATACACGTACTGACTCCTGGCCTGGGCTGGGCGCTTTAAAGGAAGCCGTGCGGATCACTGAGTTTACCGGTGCGCCGGTGCAGGTATCCCATCTGGTGTATCAGGTTGGGATGGGCATGATGATCCAGGCGCTGGAAATCCTGGACCGGGCCGTGCGGGATGGCCTGGATGTGGCTGCTGACAGCGGTATGTACCACGCCTTTGCCACGTTCATCGGGTCGCCGGTATACGATGAGGGCTGTTTGGAAAAGTGGGGCTGCGATTACGGAGACCTGTTTGTGGCCACCGGCAAATATGCAGGACAGCGTTGTACCAGGGAAATATACCAGGAACTAAGAGCCAATTATAAAAACGACGTTGTGGTTGCCTTTGCCTGCAGGGAGGCTGAGGTTTATCAGGCCCTGCTGCCCGGATACGTAATGGTTTCAACGGACGGGGCAGTGGGGTCGCCCCAACCTGGTACCGGACATCCCCAGGATTCCGGCACCTACCCCCGGTTTTTCCAAAAGATGGTGCGCGAGCAGGGTTCCCTATCCTTAGTTGAGGCCGTTCGTCGGTGTACACTGCTGCCTGCGGAAAGGTTGGGCCTTTTAAATAAGGGACGGCTGAAAATCGGTGCAGATGCGGATATTGTCATCTTTAATCTTGACCGGATTACCGATCGGGCGGATTACCCGGGCATAGGGCGGCCAGACGCACCTCCTGAAGGAATCAATTATGTTCTTGTAAACGGGGAGGTTGTGGTAGAAAACGGAAGGTTGCTGGAGCACGCAAAACCCGGACGACCCGTTCGGGCGGTCCGGAGATATTGGCGCTGGCAATAAATAGATATGTGAGCCAGAGAACCGTCCCCTGACAGGGGGCATAAGCAATCCGGATTCCGGTTTCAGGAAACCACTGGATGTATTTAAATAAAAACACATGTTACTTTCGTGAAACAATCACTTTGTAAAAAGGGAAAAAAAAGCCGTCTGTAGACCGGTATATAACTTGCAATATGACTTTTTAATCATTCATCCATCGAACCACGACTAACGACTATTCGGGGAGGTTTTATGGTGTCACGGGATTACAGTGAAATCATTACCTTATCGCAACGTTACCTGGACATGATCGCCAGGGAGGAACTGACCGGGGCCGAAAAGGACGCCCTGGTGAAAGAAACGGTGGAAGGTTTCCGGGATCACGTTAACCCGGGTTTCCTGGAATACCGCAAGTCGGTTTCCACCGATTATACTTCCGTGGAGTGGAAGGATGGCGGGGCCACCTTTGTGGATGTTTACGGGAAGGAGTTTATCGACTGCCTGGGGGGCTACGGCATCTATAACGTGGGGCACCGGCACCCGAAGGTTCTGGAAGCGGTAATCAACCAGTTAAAGCGCCAGGCACTGCACAGCCAGGAGTTGCTGGATCCCCTGCGCGCACTGCTGGCCAAACTGCTGGCCGCCCTGACGCCCGGTGATTTAAAATACGTCTTCTTCACCAACAGCGGTACTGAATCGGTGGAGGGGGCGCTGAAGTTCGCCCGCATGGCCACCGGCCGGAAGAGCTTCATTGCCACCACCCGGGCCTTTCACGGAAAGTCCCTGGGTTCATTGACCGGCACAGCCAAGGGCGTGTTCCGTCAGCCCTTCCTGCCCCTGGTGCCGGGGTTCCACCACGTGCCTTACGGGGATGCGGGGGCCATCGAAATGATGCTGGAAAGCTGTGCCCTTACCGGTGAACCGGTGGCCGCCGTGCTGCTGGAACCCATCCAGGGTGAAGGTGGGGTTATTGTGCCCCCGGACGACTACCTGCCCCAGGTGCGTGAGCTGTGCGACCATTATGGCGCCCTTTTAATCCTGGACGAAGTGCAGACGGGTATGGGGCGGACGGGCAAAATGTTTGCCTGCGAGCATGTGAATGTGGTGCCCGACATCCTGTGCCTGGCCAAGGCCCTGGGCGGCGGCGTGATGCCCATTGGCGCCATTGTGGCCAGGGAAAAGATCTGGGACAAGCTGATCGACAACCCCTTCCTGCACACCACCACCTTCGGCGGCAATCCGGTGTGCTGCGCGGCGGCCATTGCCACCATCAACGTACTGCTGGAAGAAAAGCTGCCGGAAAGGGCGGCCGAATCCGGGAAATATTTAATGGGGGAACTGCGGAAGGTCGTCAGCCGCTACCCGGCTGTGGTCCAGGAACTGCGGGGCCGGGGGCTGATGATCGGCATTGAATTCCAGACCAACGAGCTGGGATACGAGGTGGCCAAAGGGTTGTTCAAATATGGCGTGCTGGTGGCCGGCACGTTGATCAACGCCAAGTCCATCCGCATTGAGCCGCCCCTGACCATCAGCAGGGAACAGATGGACCAGGTGGTGGAGCGGCTGGATAAAGTGCTGGCGGAAGTGGATCAAATGGCCCGGGCCGCCGGCATGTAGGGGACTGCCGGCCATATTCTTTAACACGGCAATTTTACCGGGAGGTGCGTAATATCGTGACCTTAGAGTTAAAAATGTTGATCAACGGCCGGTGGGTGGAAGCCGCTGGCGGCCGTTATATGGACGTGTCCAATCCAGCCACGGGCGAAGTGATCGCTCGGGTGCCGGAAGGCGGGGTAGAGGATGTGCAGGTGACCGTTCAGGCAGCAAAGGAAGCCTTTGACGATGGCCGCTGGAGCGGCCTTTCCCCCGGCGAACGGGCGGCCGTTTTATGGAAATGGGCGGATCTGCTGGAGGCCAACAGTGAAAAACTGGTGGAACTGGAATGCCGCAATACGGGTAAGCCGGTAAAGCTGGCCCGGGATTCGGACATTCCCTTTGCCATTGACAACCTGCGCTTTTTCGCCGGTGCGGCCAGAACGCTGGAAGGTCGGGCGGCCACGGAATACACGGGGGTGCACACCAGCATCATCCGCCGGGAACCGGTGGGGGTGGTGGCCTCCATCTCCCCCTGGAACTACCCCTTTTTAATGGCCGCCTGGAAACTGGGGCCGGCTCTGGCCGCCGGCAACACGGTGGTGATCAAGCCGGCCAGTTTAACACCCCTGACCACCATTGAAATGGCGCGGCTGGCCCGGGAAGCAGGCCTTCCAGACGGTGTGCTCAATGTGGTCACCGGCCCCGGCCAGGTGGTGGGGGAAGCTCTGGTCACCCATCCGGACGTGGCCATGGTCTCCTTAACCGGAGATACCCGCACCGGCCGGGCCATCATGTCCCTGGCCTCCGCCTCCTTAAAACGCCTACATCTGGAACTGGGCGGAAAGGCGCCCTTTATCGTCTTTGCCGATGCAGACCTGGCAGCGGCCGCCCAGGGCGCTGTGGTAGGTGGCTATGTCAATACGGGCCAGGACTGCACGGCAGCCACCCGGATTTACGTTCAGGAGGAAGTCTTTGAGCGGTTCATGGAGCTATTCCTGGAGCGGGTGCAGGCCATCCGGGTGGGGGATCCCTTCCGACCCGACACCGATATGGGGCCGCTCATTTCCCCGGCCCAGGTGGAACGGGTGGCCGGTTTTGTGGACAGGGCCCGGGCCGCCGGCGCCCGGGTGCTCACCGGCGGCGGCCGTCCCGACCGGCCGGAACTGGCGGCTGGGGCCTATTACCTGCCCACGGTGATCACCGATGCAACCGATGACAGTGAAGTGGTGCAGGAAGAGATTTTCGGGCCGGTGGTGGTGGTCCTGCCCTTCCGCACCGAAGAAGAAGTGGTGGCCCGGGCCAACAACGTGAAGTACGGCCTGGCTTCCTCCGTATGGACCGGGGATGTCTATAAAGCCATGAATGTTTCCCGGAAGCTGCGTTTTGGCGCCGTGTGGATCAACGACCACCTGCCCCTGTCTTCGGAAATGCCCCACGGCGGGTATAAACAGAGCGGCTTTGGCAAGGATCTGTCCCTGTACGCCCTGGAGGAGTATACCTCAGTAAAGCATGTCATGGCCGATCTGACCGGCCAGGTGAAACGGCCGTGGCATTATACGGTGTTTGGAGAACCGGAGGATTAGGACCTGTGGCCGCCGGTATCAGGACGATGCCGGCGGGTCGTTAATCAGGAATCGGGGGTTGTTTGAACTGTTCAGGCGTCAACCGGCGATAAAAATAAAAATGGAGTTAAAGGGTTCCCTGTCCCGTTACGCCCCGCCGGCCGCGAAGGACGGGCGGTTCAACCTGGAAGTTATGCCCGCATCCACCGTAAAAGACGTTCTGGTAAAAATCCGTGTACCGGCCAGGTACGCCGGATTGATTTTAATCAATGGAAGAACAGGCCGAACCTCCGACCCGTTGCATCCGGGAGATACGGTAACCATTTTCCCCCGGGAGATGCCAGGGTGTCTTACACCGAAAGAGAAAATTTCCTTATATAACCGGCAGATGGACGTAACTACACGGCCCCGGCTGGCGGTGACGACGGACGACGGAAAACTTAAAAGAAAAAATTTTTATTTGTTGAATACGAGATAGTTGTTGCTTGACATGAAAGATTAAAATTATATATAATTAGATCAGGCAAATTAATATTTTCGGCAAAGAAGCCGGAGCAGGATGATGAAGTCCCCGTAATAATAAACGGGGACTTTGTATTCCTATCCTTTTGCCCAATAAAATCATGAATGGAAGAAGAAACCGCAGGGTTGTGGTGTCAAAGAGGCAATGTTGCCCCTGTTTGAGGAACGAAGAGGTTCCTGTAAACAGGGGCTTATGTTTTTCTTGATATGTTTGTAAAAAAATGATGGAGGAGGGATGTGCTAGATATATGGCTATAATTGTAATTAAGATTAACCTGTTACATGTATCAATTAAAGATGCGTGTTTGTGCTTGTAAAGGGACCCACCGTTACGGACCCTGGAGTACCCGGTTTAACCTGAAATCATTAGTACAGTGGTAGTTAATGGTTGGAAGTTTATCGATATTTTAAGGAAAAGCGATACTATTTATGATTATCTCCTGCTGGCAGGCGTTAACATGTAAATATATCAAGATGGGAGGGATATAATATGTCAGAGTACATGGTGCAGCTTGTGAATGTGACCAAAAGCTTTGGTGAGGGCCTGGCCGTGGACAATGTATCGCTGGATATCCGGCCGGGAGAATTTTTAACCCTGTTGGGGCCCAGCGGCTGCGGCAAGACCACCACCCTGCGCATGATCGCCGGATTTGAACAGCCCACCGGAGGTGATATTCTGCTTGATGGCGAATCTGTGCTGGGCAAGCCGCCCTATGCCAGAAACGTCAATACCGTATTTCAGAGCTACGCTCTTTTCCCCCACATGACTGTTTTCGAAAATATAGCTTTCGGTTTGAAGATGAAAGGCCAAAAGAAGGAAACAATTGTGCCCAGGGTAAACAAGGCGATCGAACTGGTGGACCTGTCGGGCAAGGAACGAGCCTACCCGCAGGAACTGTCGGGGGGGCAACAGCAGAGGGTGGCCCTAGCCCGCGCGTTAGTGATGGAGCCAAGGGTTCTGTTGCTGGATGAGCCGCTGAGTGCCCTGGATCTCAAGCTGCGTAAGCAGATGCAGCTGGAGTTGAAGCACCTGCAGCGGCAGCTGGGGATCACTTTCGTTTACGTAACCCACGATCAGGAAGAGGCGCTCACCATGTCCGATAGAATTGCGGTGATGAACGCGGGGGTCATTGAACAAATAGGAACACCCCGGGAGATTTACGAACGACCGGTTTCGGTTTTTGTGGCCACCTTCATCGGTGATTCCAATATTCTGGAAGGCACCATAACCGGCCGGACGGTGTCCGGAACCGGCATCGTGGTGGAAGATTGCCCGGTTTTCCTTTCCTCCCTTAATGGTATGGTGCCGGGGCAAAAGGTATACCTATCCGTTCGGCCTGAGCATATGTTCCTGACGGCTTCCGGTTGCGAAGGTAATGGCCCCTGCCTGCCCGGCCGGCTATTGGAACGCATATTTGCCGGTTCGTCGGTTAAATCAGTAGTTGCTTTAAATAGCGGCAAGCAGGTGACGGTAAGCGAAAGTGGTTTTCCGGCCTGCTGTGAGATTGGCGATGCAGTCGCCGTCGGGTGGCATCCTGGAAAGGAGGTAATTTTAAGTGATGCGCAATCAAGCGATGTCCCATCGCCATCTTCCAATGCTGGGTATGCTGGGGCCGGTCAGTGCATGGATGTTGGCGCTGGTTGCCGTACCGCTGATGCTGGTGCTTATCGTTAGTCTTTTTTCCCGGGGCGTTTATGGTGGGCTCATTTACCGGGTTAATGTGCAAAACTACCTGCGTTTTATTGATCCCCTCTATGTAAAAGTACTCTGGAACTCGCTGGAGGTGGCCTTTCTAACCACCCTGGCCTGCCTGGTTTTGGGTTACCCTTTTGCCTACGTTGTGGCCAGATCATCCTTGCGGTGGCGGAATCTTCTTCTCCTGTTAATTATTATTCCTTTCTGGAGCAATTCACTAATCCGCACCTATGCCTGGATTGTACTGCTGCGTACGGAGGGTGTAATCAACCAGGTGCTACTGGGTATGGGGTTGATCGACCATCCTTTAAAACTGCTATATAACACGGGGGCGGTGGTGCTTGGTCTCACTTATACCCTGTTTCCGTTCATGGTCCTGCCCCTGTATGCCTCCATCGAAAAGCTTGACCGGCGTTTGCTGGAGGCCTCTGCAGACCTGGGGGCCGGGCCATGGCAGACCTTTTGCCGGGTTACCCTGCCGTTAACCATGCCGGGGGTGATCGCCGGATCCCTTCTGGTGTTTATCCCCAGTCTGGGTCTCTTTTTTATCCCGGACCTGATGGGTGGGTCGCGGACCATGCTGATCAGCAACTTAATCCAGAACCAGTTTCTGGCGGCAAGGGACTGGCCTTTTGGTTCGGCAGCTTCAGTGATCCTGATGATTCTAACCCTGATCCTGATCGCCTTTTACCTGCGGCTGGTGAAAAATACGGAACGACTGGAGGTGATCTAAATGCAGGCCCGCTGGGCGAGATGGATGGCCGGTGGTTACGGGTTCCTGGTCTACGCTTTTCTCTACCTGCCGATCATGATTCTGGTGGTTTACTCTTTCAACCGGTCCAAGCTCAATGCTGTTTGGACCGGGTTTACCGTGGACTGGTACGCCGTTCTGGTCCGGGACACTGCCATAATCCAGGCTGCCTGGAACAGCCTGGTGGTTGCCGTTCTTTCCACCTTTATTGCCACCATGATCGGCACCTTGGCGGCGGTGGGCATGCACCGTTACCACTTCCGCGGCAAAACGGCCTTGAATGGAATGCTTTATATACCGATCATCATTCCGGAGATTGTCATGGGTATCTCCCTGCTGGTATTTTTCAGCCTGGTGAAGATACCCCTGGGCCTTCTGTCTTTGATCCTGGCCCACGTTACTTTTTGCATCCCCTTTGTCGTTTTGACGGTACGAGCGCGGATGGAGGGATTTGACCGTCATTTGGAGGAGGCAGCCATGGACCTGGGAGCCAGTAACCTGCAGACCCTGCGGTATGTAACCATGCCAGTGATTATGCCGGGCATTCTGGCCGGGGTGCTCCTTTCTTTTACTCTCTCTTTGGATGATGTGATTATCAGCTTTTTTGTATCCGGTCCGGGAAGTATGACCTTGCCCTTAAAAATTTACTCCATGGTCAAGTTTGCTGTTACGCCGGAAATCAATGCCCTGTGCACCATCATGATGGTGCTGACCCTGCTCCTGGTGCTGATTGCCGAGAGGCTCCGGCTGAAGAAGGCCGGTTGATAATTGATTAATCGAAAGGAGATTGTCAAATGAAAAGAAGAACGAGAACAATGATCTTTCAGGTCCTGGCGCTGGTCCTGGTGGCGGCACTCCTGGCCGGGTGCGGTGGTCAGCAGATCGCTGGCACTGAAAAGCCGGCAGAGGAAGAAAAGGTATTGAATGTTTTTAACTGGTCCGAGTACATGCCCCAATCCGTAATCGATAAATTTACCGCTGAAACGGGTATCAAGGTTAACTACTCCACTTACTCTTCCCAGGAAGAGATGCTGGCCAAGCTGCAGGCCGCCCCGGGGTCTTATGACCTCTGTGTGGCTTCCGACTACATGGTGGAGGTCATGACCAAGCAGGGGTTACTTGAACCCCTTAAACTGGACAAGATCCCCAATTTTAACAACGTGGATCCGTTATACCGGAACCCGCCTTATGATCCGGAGAACAAGTACACCGTTCCTTATATGTGGGGTACGGTGGGTATAGCAATAAATACCGACAGGGTAAAGCGTCCAGTGACCAGTTGGCAGGATCTGTGGGACCCCGCTTTTGCCGGTAAAATTGTGATGCTTAACGATGCCCGCTATTGTATTGGTGCCACCCTGAAATCCCTTGGTTATTCTTGCAATGAAACCAGTCCGGAAGCATTGGCAAAAGCCAAAAACAAATTGCAGGAACTGATTCCCAAAGTAAAAGCCTTTGATAGTGACAGCCCCAAGACTCTTTTGCTTAACGGCGAGGCGGTAATCGGATTGATGTGGAACGGTGAAACTGCTCTGGCTCAGAAGGAAAACCCTGCCATCAAGTATATCTATCCTAAAGAAGGGGCCATTCGCTGGCAGGATAACATGGCCATACCAAAGGGGGCCAAACATCCGGAAAACGCCATGAAGTTCATGAATTTTATCCTGCGGGGTGATATCGGTAAAGAAATAGCCGAGGCCTATCCCTATGCTTCACCCAATGCAGAAACCATAAAGATGCTTCCTGCAGAAACGCGGGACAACCCGGCTAGTTATGCCCCGGAGGCCGAACTGAAAAAAGGCGAATTTTTAAAAGATGTGGGTGAGGCCACACCGGAGATTGAGCGCATCTGGACGGAGGTAAAAAGCTAACTGACGGAGTGTGAGTGTGGCGATGACACCGAAGGACCTTGGTTACAAAATGCCGCCGGAATGGACAAGACATGCCTGTACATTCATGGAATGGCCCACAACCGAAGACCTTTGGCCGGGAGGTCTGGATGAGGCACGCCAGGCATACTCGGAGGTGGCCAGGGCGATCGCCAGGTTCGAGCCGGTGATCATGATAGTGAGGCCGGAACTATCTGCTGCTGCGGCCAGACTTTGCGGTCCAGCGGTGCACATACATGAGATGGAACACGATGATTCCTGGATGCGTGACAACGGGCCAACCTTCGTTGTGAATGCCGGTGGTGAGGTGGCGGGCATCAACTGGAGGTTCAATGCCTGGGGAGGAAAGCATGAGCGCTGGGAGCAGGATAACCTGGTGGCTCCAAGGCTGCTGGATTATTTAAAAGTACCCTGTTTTAACGCTCCCCTGGTCCTGGAGGGTGGTTCCATCCACACGGACGGGGAGGGCACCCTGCTGACCACCGAAGAATGCCTTCTCAACCAGAACAGGAACCCTCATTTAAATAAGACAGAAATCGAGAAAATACTGAAGCAGTACCTGGGTGTGGATAAGGTCATCTGGCTGCGGCGGGGGCTGGAAGGGGACGAGACGGACGGTCATGTGGATAATGTGGCCTGTTTCGCTAGGCCGGGTATTGTGCTGGTGCAGTCCTGTTCTGACTCCGGTGATCCCAATTGCGAGATATTACAGGAAAACATGGCCATTCTGAGAGGGGCTACGGACGCCAAAGGGCGAAAGCTGAGGGTTATCCCGGTGGAACAGCCTCCTGCCACCTATTACCGGGGTGTTCGCTTACCCTTAAGCTATATCAATTTTTATTTCGTAAATGGTGGTATTGTTATGCCCCGTTTTGGTGGTGCCTGCGCCGCCGCCGATGACCATGCTGCCCGGATATTGCGGAGTGTTTTTCCGAAGAGAAAGATTGTCGAAATCAACGGTCTCCCCATTGCCAGGGGTGGGGGAAATGTCCACTGTATCACCCAGCAGATGCCTGCTGGGATGCCGGAGCAGGTGCGGGAGGTGCGCTATGCGTAAGGTAGTGACGTTTTTCGAAAAATCCTTTTCTGGTGAATTCGCCTGAGATGGCAGGATATCCTGAACCGAAAGAGAAATTTCTTCTCTATGACCGGATGATGAACGTGACTACACGGCCCTGGCTGATACGGTCACTCTGCCTGAAACAGATGCCGGCAGTGAATATGTACCCTGGGGGTGCCCGGTATGGAAATAACAGTGGAATTAAAAGGTTATCTGGCCCGTTATGCTCCGCCGGGCGCCCGGGACGGCCGGTTCGGTTTGGTGATAAAGAGCGGGACTACCGTGAAGGATGTACTCAAACAAATCAGTTTAGCTGAGCAGTACACCGGCCTGCTTTTAATTAACGGTCAGAAAGGGAAAAAGGCCGACCGGCTGCAACAGGGTGACGTGGTGACCATTTTTCCCCTGGTGGCCGGTGGGTAAGACTTTGCGGCCGGCACCGGCAGGGTGCCGGTGATATGGCTGGCGGCAAACAGGACGATTTGTAGGGCATTGGCAGCACGAAAGGGTGGGCGGCGGTCTGTGATTAAGCAATTCCGCCGTCCAATTATTTTTTTGCGAGAAAAATTTTTGGTCTGGTTAACATAATCATATCCGACCGCAAATGATTAATTCACCAAACACCATAATGGTGTTTTTTTATATTATTGAAGGTTATAAGGGGTCAATTGGAGAATTTGTTTCTTAACCGTTACGACTGCAGGGGGCATGACCATGGCCAGAGAAATGGTAATCCGTCCGGACAGGTGTACCGGCTGCTGTACCTGCGCGCTGACCTGTGCCGTTACATATTTGGGGGAGTTTGACCTCACCAGGGCCTGTATTCGGATCACCAGGCATGAGTTTGAGGGCACCTTTGATATTACTTTTTCATCCACCTGCCGGAACTGCAAGCAATGCGCCCTGGCCTGCCCGTCGGGGGCACTGCGGGCGGTGGAAATACCCGAAGGGGAAAAGGAGGGGGGGTAAGCCCGTGTACGGTTACAGTGGTAAAATACTGGAGATCGACCTGACCACCGGCCGGACGAAGGAATGGCCCGTGGAGCGGCAGTGGGCCGGGGAGTATTTAAGCGGTCTGGGATTCAACGCCCGTTTTCTTTTCCAGGAAATCGGCCCGGGCGCCGACCCCCTGGGTCCGGAGAACGTCCTGACGTTCGGTGTGGGGGTGCTGGTGGGGACAAATGTGCCCACCGCCTCCCGGACGGAAGCTTCCGCCCTTTCGCCGGCCACCGGCTTATTCGGCACCGCCAATTCCGGCAACTTCTGGGGAAGCGAGCTCAAATTTGCCGGCTTTGACGGCCTGGTCGTCCGGGGAAAGGCTCCGGCGCCGGTGTATGTCTGGATTTGCGATGAAAAGGTCAGCATTTTGCCGGCCAGCCACCTGTGGGGCCGGGATGCCTGGGAGACCATCCGCCAGATCCGCCGGGAACTGGGGGACCGGGGGATTCAGGTGGCGGCCGTCGGCCCCGCCGGTGAAAACCTGGTCCGCTTTGCCAGCATAGAAAACGGCCCCTTTGATGCCTGGGCCCGGACGGGGTTGGGGGCGGTCATGGGCAGCAAAAATTTAAAGGCCGTGGCGGTGCGCGGCCGGGGTCCCGTGCGGGTGGCCCGGAAGAAGGAATTCCTGGCGGCAGTGGAAGACACCCGGCAGGCCATCCTTTCTTCTCCCTTTTATGGTTCCTTTTCCCGTTTCGGCACCATGCTGGCCACCCTGCCCTACCAGGAGTTCGGCGCCCTGCCCGGGCGTAATTACCGGTACGGGGCCATTGAAGGCTGGGAACAGACCCGCAGCCGCAAGGTCATGCATAAATATACCAGCCGGGGGGTGGCCTGCATTGCCTGCCCCATTGCCTGCGCCCACTGGGTTGATGTGCAGGATGGCCCCTACGCCGGGCTGAAATTGAAGGACATGGAAGTCACCCCGGTGATTGGTTTTGGCGCCGGGTGCGATGTGAACAACCTGCCGGCCATCGCCCTGCTTACCGAGACCTGCCAGCGGCTGGGTATGGATATGGTTTCGGCGGCGGCCGTGGTGGCCTTTGCCATGGAACTGTATGAAAACGGGCTTCTTGCGGAAAGGGATATGGGCTTTCCCCTGCCATGGGGCGATGAAGGAGCGATCATTTCTTTGCTGGAAATGATTGCCCGCCGCCGGGGGGTGGGGGACATCCTGGCCGAAGGGGTAAAAAGGGCGGCCGGGCACTTCCCCGGAGCCCGGCAATATACGGCGGAGGTCAAGGGGCTGGAGTGCTTCCTGCTGGATCCCCGGGCCCGCTGGTCCACCTGGACGCTGGGTTATATTACTAATGTGCGGGGTGGGGATCACCTGCGCACGCGCAATCCGGTGGAAAACCTCCGTTACAACGATAACCCGGCACCTTATTTTACCGAAAAGTTTGGTTTTCCCGATGAAATGTACGACCGCCTGGATATGCCGGAACAGTTAAAAAGGGAGATTTTTGACCCGGCGACAAAAGATGTAAACATTCCCAGAATGTCTAAATGGGCGGAAGATTTGATTAGCGTTTACAACGCCCTGGGCATGTGTATCCGGCCGCCCGTGCTGCATACGGTGGGCCCCACCCTTTTTGCCCGCCTTTATTCCTCTCTAACCGGAATCGACGTCACCCCGGAAGAGATCATCCGGGCTGGCGAGCGCATCTGGAATGTCCAGAAGCTTTTTAACCTGCGTCACGGGGAAGGGCCGGCCGATTCCGACTATCCTGCCCGCTTTTACGATCAGCCCGTGGCTGCCGGGCCGGCCGCCGGGCGCCGGCTGGACCGGGCAAGGGTGCGGGAAGTTCGGCGGGAATATTACCTGGCCCGGGGCTGGGACAAGGACACGGGTGTGCCCGGTGCGGAAAAGCTGGCGGAGCTGAATCTGCTGGAAATGGGGGCTGGAGTATACTGTTCGGGGGGAAGCCATGAGGATCAGTAAATTCGTAACGCCGGAAATCATCTATGGCCTGGGTGCCTTGAGCCAGGTGGGGGAAAGCGCCCTGCGCCTGGGGGCCAGTAAAATATTTGTGGTCAGCGATCCGGGAGT
Source organism: Desulfofundulus thermobenzoicus (assembly GCF_009428905.1). Classification (GTDB taxonomy): domain Bacteria; phylum Bacillota; class Desulfotomaculia; order Desulfotomaculales; family Desulfovirgulaceae; genus Desulfofundulus_A; species Desulfofundulus_A thermobenzoicus. Next base: position 70,621 of record NZ_WHYR01000001.1, read on the forward strand.
GGTGGCCCACAAGTGGGTGGAGCAGGCCCTGGACCGGCTGCGGCAGGTAGGACTGGCTTTTGAAGTCTGGTTTGACGTCTCAAGTAACCCGAAGGATTATGAGGTGCATGAGGCCGTCAAATGTTACCTGGATATGGGCTGTGATGCCATTCTGGCCGTGGGAGGGGGCAGTCCCATTGACGTGGCCAAGGCCGTGGCCATCCTGGCCACCAACGGGGGAGTAATCCAGGACTATGAAGGGGTAAATAAGATCACCCGTCCCCTGCCCCCGTTGCTGGTGGTGCCCACCACGGCCGGTTCGGGGTCTGAAGTGACCCAGTTTGCCATTATAGTGGATACCCGGCGTAAAGTGAAGATGAGCATTATTTCCAAATCCCTGGTGCCCGACATTGCTATCATTGACCCTGCAGTACTGCAGACAAAGGATGCCCGGCTGACGGCTGCCACCGGGTTGGACGCTTTGAGCCATGCCATTGAGTCCTTTGTTTCGCTGGCTGCCACCCCCTTGACCGATGTGCATGCGCTCAATGCCATCCGGCTTATTGCCAGATTTTTGCGACCATCGGTAGCCTGTCAGACCGATCTGGAGGCCAAAGGGGCCATGGCCATGGCCGCCTTGCAGGCCGGCCTGGCCTTCTCCAACGCCATTTTGGGAGCCACCCACGCCATGGCTCACCAGCTGGATGCGTTGCTGGATCAGCATCACGGAGAAACCAACGCCGTCCTTCTGCCCTATGTCATGGAATTTAACCAGATCGCCTGTGTGGAAAAGTTTGCCCGCATAGCCGGCGCCCTGGGAGAAAACATAACCGGTTTGAGCTCCTGGGAGGCCGCTGACAGGGCCATCAGGGCCGTACGCAGGCTGGTCAGGGATCTGGGCATTCCGGAAAGCATTTCCGTGACCGATCTGTCCGGGGAAGACCTGAACCGGCTGTCCCGGAACGCCCTGAAAGATGCCTGTGTCATTACCAACCCGCGGGATGTTACCGAAAAAGATTTATATGACCTTTTTTCCCGGGTTTTAAAGCGAGGAATCCAAAATGATCAATGATAAAACCAGCGTGATCGAGAATTTGACGGGAGTCCGGTCCTCCAAATTAAACTATTACGTGGAGTTAAAAAAACGCAACCGGGAAATTGTTATCCAGAACCGCCGCCTGGAAATTATTCATCAGTTGGTACGTGATATTAACATTGATATGTCCCTGGAAATGATTGTGGAAAGGGTTTTTGAGAACCTGCCGGTGGTTATTTCCTGTGATTTTCTGGGTCTTTTGCTGGTGGAAGGAAACGAATTGCGCCTGGTGACCACGCAACCACCTCTAAACTCTGAAAACAGGGTTATACCCCATACCTGCCTCATGCAGGAAAATATAGAAAACATGCAGGAGCAGATTTATTTATGCGTTACGGGTGAAGGAGAACTGTTTGACTACCTGCCCGTGCGGGAACTGGGGCTGCGCTGCCTGATCATCAACCCCCTGCGGGTGAAAAACAACGTTATCGGCGTGTTGATTATCGGCAGCCGGGAAGCCGGTAACTATAGCAAAAACGAACTGCATTTTGCCTACCATCTGGCGGATCAGCTGGGTATTTGCATTCAAAACCGTCGGCTTTATGAGGAAATGGCGCAGGCAAAGCGGGAGTGGGAGGAAACATTTCGGGCACTGGGGGATCCCCTTACCCTGACCGATCTGGATTTTAATATCTTGCTGGATAACGGCCGGTATTCAGAGCTGGCTGGCCCGGAGAGCAACCTGGAAAGCAAAAAATGTTTTGCCTATTTCTGGGGTCAAAAGAAGAAATGCGACTCATGTCTTCTGGATGAGGTGCGTAAGACCGGCAAGCCGTCTTATCGTCGAGTGCACTCCACTTCGGGGAAAGTGCTGGATGTCTTTTATTATCCCGTGTTTAACGAGCAGGGCAGGCTCTCCAGTATGATTCAGCACATTAAGGATGTTACGGCTCGGGTACAAATGCAGGCTCAGCTGATCCAATCTGCCAAGATGGCCGCCATAGGGGAAATGGCGGCCGGAGTGGCTCATGAACTGAACAGTCCCCTGACGGTGATCATAGGAAACGCCCAGATGTTACAGCGAGAACTGGAGTCTTCCCCCATATCTGCTCAATTGCTAAAAGACATTGTAACCTGCGGGCTGCGCTGCAAAAAAATTATACAGGATTTACTTACCTTTGCCCGTCAGGAGCAAGTGGCCTTTGTGCCCACCGACCTGAATGCCGCGGTGGAAAGGGTGCTTAGCCTGATTAAGTATCAGATCGACCGTAAGGGGATTACTGTTCATACGGACCTTACCCCGGATCTGCCCGTGGTGGCCGCCTGTGAACAGCAACTGGATCAGGTGCTGATTAACCTGTTGTTGAATGCCCGGGACGCCCTGGAGGACGTGGACGGGGAGAAGAATATTCGCATCAATACGGCGGTGCGCGAAGATGAAGATGGACGACGATTTGTGACGGTTGCTGTGGAGGATAATGGCCGGGGCATCCAGCCGGAAAACATCGGCCGGCTATTTGAACCCTTTTTCACCACCAAGGAGGCCTCCCGGGGTACCGGGCTGGGCCTGAGCGTCAGCCTGGGCATTGCCCGGGCCCACGGGGGGACCATTGAAGTACAGAGCCAGTGGGGCCGGGGGAGCACCTTTACGCTGGTCCTGCCGTTAAATAGGGAGCAGCCATAAGTTCTTTACAGGGACTGGAGCGAGCCAGTGATGGCACGCCGGCAGTCGTCTCTGAAGGAACGACATTTTGCCGGTGCCGGATACAAAATGCAGCGTAGCCGGGACAAACGGACCGGCAGCACGAATGGCGCTGGGAGGGGTTGCTTTTGATTGGACAGGCACACGTTCTGGTTGTGGATGATGAAGTGGAAGTGGGCACCTTTTTCCGCTGCCTGCTGGAAAGAAAAGGATACAGGGTTACTGTGGCCAACAGTGTCCGGGATGCACAGAAGGCCGTCCATCATGATAAATTTCACGTTTCGGTGGTGGATTTGAAACTCCCGGATTATGACGGTCTTTCTCTGCTGCAGGATATAAAAAGGGTGCAGCCGGACTGCGAAGTGATCATCATGACCGGTTACAGTACCACCAGAACGGCCGTGAGGGCCATTCAACTGGGAGCCTATGATTATATTGAAAAACCCTTTGAGGATATTTCCCAGGTGGAAAACCTCATTGACAGGGCTTTTGATTTTGCCAGTGGTGCGGCGGAAAGAAAAAGCAGTATTTCCTCCGCCGAATGGAGTGAGATCGCTTCCCGTCTCGGTTTGGTGATGGGCAAAAGTCAGGTAATGCGCAATCTACTTTCCGTGGCCTATAAAATTGCCCCCAAGGACGTGAATGTTCTTATTCATGGGGAGACAGGTACGGGCAAGGAGGTGCTGGCCCGTTTCATTCACGCGGCCAGCAACCGGAAGGAACAGCCCTTTATTCCCGTTAACTGCGGGGCACTGCCGGAGAATCTCCTGGAAAGCGAGCTGTTTGGTCACGAAAAGGGAGCCTTTACCGGTGCGACAGGTCAGCGCAGGGGCATTTTTGAACTGGCCAACCAGGGTACGCTGTTTCTGGATGAAATAGGAGAAGCCAGCCTGTCCATTCAAGTAAAGCTATTGCGGGTCCTGGAGACCGGGGAGTTTATGCGGGTGGGGGGCGAAAAGCCCATCAAAACCAATGTGCGGGTGATTGCGGCCACCAATGTGGATCTGGAACAGGCGGTGAGGGATAAGCTTTTCCGGGAGGACCTGTTTTACCGCCTGGATGTGGTCAGGCTGGTGGTTCCCCCTTTGCGGAACCGCAGGGAAGATATCCCGTTTCTGGTCAATCATTTCTTGGACCAGCTTGGCGACCAGGGGAACCGCCGGAATATTCGCATTTCACCCGAAGCAATGAAAAATATGGTGGACTATCCGTGGCCCGGCAATGTGCGGGAGCTGGTCAATGCCATCCACCAGGCGGCTGCCCTGTGTGACGGTTCGGTGATTATGCCGGGGCACCTCTCGAATCGAATCACCGGTCCATTTAATTATAAACCGGGGATAGCTGATCTGAAATTTGGCGATTCTTCAGTTTCGGCCTATCTTTATAACCTGGTTCAATCAAAGGATATTCTGCCCGGCCTGGCCGACGAGGAACTGCCTCGTGTTTTCCACCTTTTGAAACTGCTGGAGAAGAAGGTGCTGGAGGTACTGTCAGGCCGCGGCCTTTCCTGTCCTCCCCCTGTACCTCTGGAGGAATTGGAAAGGGAAGCCATAAACCATGCTCTAATTTACTCCCGGGGTAATATAGCCCTGGCCGCCCGGACGCTGGGGATCGGTCGCAACACCCTTTACCGCAAGTTGAAAGAAAAAGGAATAAACTACGGATTTGACCGCCTTTTATCATGAAAAGGCGGTCAAATTTTTCGAGTCCTGCCATATAATGAACCATTTGTTCCAAAATAATCAGCTGTTTGTACCATCGTGGGACACCAGAAAATTTTGCTTTTTGCTTATTGGCAGAAATAAATGACTTTTTGCACTGGTCTATATTTTGCTCTTATGGAGAAGAAAAATTTTATGGGAGGTATGCTTGTATGGCATTGGGTGAGCAGGTTTTTGGTTACTACATCCCCACGGTAAGCCTGATGGGCATAGGCGCTTCAAAGCATGTGGGGGAACAGGTGAAGATTCTTGGCGGCAAAAGAGTGCTCATTGTCACCGATGCTTATCTGGGCAAGAGCGGCATGGCGGATCAAATTAAAGAGCAAGTGGAAGGAGTGGGCGCCAAAGTTTTTGTTTTCGCCGGGGCTGAACCAAACCCTACCGATAAAAATGTCCATGATGGCTTAAAAGTGTTCCAGGAGAGCGGTTGCGACATGATTATCTCCCTCGGCGGCGGCAGCTCCCACGACTGTGCCAAGGGTATCGGCATTGTGGCCACCAACGGCGGCAACATTCGGGATTACGAAGGGGTGGACAAGTCCAGCAAACCCATGCCTCCCTTTATTGCCGTGAACACCACCGCCGGAACGGCCAGTGAAATGACCCGTTTCTGCATCATTACCGATACCGACCGCAAGGTGAAAATGGCCATCGTGGACTGGCGGGTTACTCCCAATGTGGCCATCAATGATCCTCTTCTCATGGTGGGCATGCCGCCGGCACTGACGGCTGCCACCGGGATGGATGCTTTAACCCACGCCGTGGAGGCGTATGTTTCTACCATAGCCACCCCTGTTACCGATTCGGCGGCTTTGATGGCCATGAAGTTAATTGCGGGGAACCTGCGCCAGGCGGTGGCCAATGGTCAGAACATGGAAGCCAGGGACAAAATGGCCTATGCCGAGTTCCTGGCCGGTATGGCCTTTAATAATGCCAGCCTGGGATATGTGCACGCCATGGCCCACCAGCTGGGCGGTTTTTACAATCTTCCCCACGGAGTTTGCAATGCCATTCTGCTCCCCCATGTCTGCCGTTTCAATCTGATTGCCTGCCCGCAGAGGTTTGCGGACATTGCTGTGGCTCTGGGCGAAAATATTGAGGGGCTTTCCGTGCGGGAGGCTGCGGAAAAAGCTATCCAGGCCATTCAGAAACTGTCGCAGGATGTGGCCATTCCTTCCGGCCTGCGTGGCCTGGGTGTGAAAGAAGAAGACCTGGCCATTATGGCGGAAAATGCCAAGAAGGACGCCTGCAGTTTCACCAACCCGCGGCTGGCCACCCTGGAGGATGTCATTGACATTTACCGTCAGGCCATGTAGTATAAGGGTGCAACTTAATGCCGTGCTGGCCATGATAGGAGAGGCAACCTCTCCTATCATTTGATTAAGGCAGGAAACGTTTCTTTTTGAATCAGGTGCTCCAGAATGGAACGTTAGATGTGTACCAAAAAGGAGCAGGCCTGTTATGTGACCCGGTAAAAGGCCACAATTACTATTGTTCGCAACAGTGGCATGAAACGTGCGAGTAATAAGCAGGACCCGGAAGGTGTAAAGTAAAGAGACTGAAGGAGGTTAAAAGCAGTGTCCAGGTTCCTGCGGGTGAACATGACCACCAGGGAAGTTAAATTGGAAGAAGTGCCGGAAAAATACCTGGCGCTTGGGGGCAGGGCGCTGACATCCCAGCTTGTTTTTGATGAGGTGCCGCCCACCTGTGATCCCCTCGGCCCCTTTAATAAGCTGGTCATTGCGCCGGGGCTGCTTTCCGGCACCAATGCACCGTCGTCAGGGCGGCTGTCGATAGGAGGAAAGAGCCCTCTTACCGGCGGTATTAAGGAAGCCAATGCCGGCGGTATTGCCTCGCAAAAGCTGGCCAACCTGGGCATCAAGGCCATCATTCTTGAGGGTAAACCCGCAGGTGGCGATTGGTACCTGCTCAAGGTAACTCCTAATGGTACGGAGTTGCTGCCCGCCAACGATCTGGCCGGCAAGGGTACCTACGAGGTCACGGCCATCTGCCGGGAGAGGTACGGTAATAAGGTTGCCGTGATTACCATTGGTCCGGCCGGCGAAATGCTCATGCCGGCCGCAGGGGTGACCAACAATGACAGTGACGGCAACAGCAGCCGTTATGCCGGCCGGGGCGGACTGGGGGCGGTAATGGGCTCCAGGAAGATTAAGGCCATAGTGGTGGACAGTCCCACCACCTTTGATGCGCCGGTCAAAGATCCCCAGCGCTTCAAGGCGGCGGCTAAAAAATTTGCCGACATCTTAAAAAACCACCCCGTAACCGGACAGGGACTGCCCAACTACGGCACCAATGTACTGATGAACGTGATCAACGAAGCGGGTACCCTGCCCACCAGAAACTTCCGTTCCGGCCGGTTCGATAAGGCCAGCGAGGTCAGCGGGGAAAAACTGGCCGAAGTGGCCGTGGCCCGGGGGGGAAAGGCCACCCACGCCTGCCATCCCGGTTGTGTGATGCGCTGCTCCAATGTCTATCCCATGCCGGACGGCCGGGTCTGTGCGCCCATCGAGTATGAAACGGCCTGGTGTTTCGGCCCCAACCTGGAAATCGGCGACCTGGATGTAATTGCCAGACTGAACTACATCTGCAACGACGTCGGCCTGGACACCATAGAAGCAGGATGCACCCTGGGTGTCCTCATGGAGGCCGGGGTCATACCCTTTGGCGACGGCGAGGCTGCCATCAAAGCCCTGGAAGAGGTGGCCCTGGGTACGCCCCTCGGCAGGGTTATCGGCAGCGGTTCCGCCAGCGCCGGCCGGGTCTACGGTGTCACCCGGGTACCGGCGGTGAAGGGGCAGGGCATTCCCGCCTACGATCCCCGGGCCTGCAAGGGCAACGGCGTTACCTACGCCACCACACCCATGGGTGCCGACCATACCGCCGGGTATGCCGTTACCGCCAATATTCTCAAGGTGGGCGGATATGTGGATCCGCTGAAACCGGAAGGCCAGGTGGAGCTTTCCCGGAACCTGCAGATTGCCACCGCAGCCGTGGACAGCACCGGCCTGTGTCTCTTTGTGGCCTTTGCCGTTTTAGACAACCCGGAAGGATTGCCCACCATTGTGGAAATGCTCAATGCCCAGTATGGCTTGAACTTAACTACAGATGATGCCTTGAACCTGGGCAGGCAGGTACTGCAGGTGGAAAGGGAATTCAACCGCCGGGCCGGATTCACCGGTGCCGACGACCGGCTGCCCGAGTTCTTCAGCCTGGAAGAACTGCCGCCCCATAACACCGTCTTTGATGTAGAGGGAGAAGAACTGGACCAGGTTTTTAACTTTTAATCGTGGACAGGCGGAGAATGGTAACTCCCTGTCCCTGCTCCAACAGTAACGCTATCATTCCCAGGTGGGACACCCCGCAAAGGGGTGTCTTGCCGCCTTTTCTGAACAGGGGGTATGCCGGCTTGCAGGTGGAAGTGCGGGTTTTTGGCGGGCTGGAAAAATTCATCCCGGGGGCCCGCTTCGGTCAGAGCATACCGGTGGAGTGCCCCGGGGGAAGTACGGCCGGTCAGCTGGTGGATACCCTGGGCATTCCCGGGAGCATGACTTACTCCCCCCATTCATGGCGGACATCGTCCTTACTGCTATGAGGATGGCCAATTCTTATGGCAAACACGAATCAGATTTGCCCGAAAGACATTCGGGCAAAAATTTTTTTTTGTGAGGGTTATTATTTAGCAGGATATTTTCTTTATTCATAGAATAGATTTAAGTAGTCAGACAATATGCAACATGTAGCATGCTATAAGGTCTTCTGATTCGCTCCCACATTTGGCCTGGGATTTTGGGGGACTGATTTTAAGGAAGGGAGGGTTAAGAATGGTAGTTCAAAAAAGGTTGAACAAGTCTCCCTTATATGAACAGGCTTACGTGGCCCTGAAGGAAGATATCATGAGCGGCAGGCTGCAAGCCGGTGAAAAGCTTACCGACCAGGGATTGGCTGAATTGCTGGGCATTAGCCGCACTCCGGTAAGGGAGGCGGTCAGGCAGTTGGTCAAAGAAGGCCTCCTGGTGGGTGCCCCTAACCGCAGCGTAACCGTGTTTTCCCCTAATGCCAGGGATATTGCGGAAGTTTACGCGATCAGGTCGTGCCTGGAGGGACTGGCCGCAGGGCTTGCGGCGCTTCGCCCGGACCGGTCGTCCTTTACCGAAAAAATGGCCCAAATAAGCGAGGAGGCCAAGCAATACGCTCAAAATCAGGACGCCGGCATGGTGGCGAGAAAAAACACCGAGTTTCATGATCTTCTGATTGCGGCCAGTGGGTGCGATAGCCTGGTATCCTTGCTGGAGCCCATAAGGAACAGGGCTTTTATCTGCCGCCTGTCTTCTATGCGCAACCAGGCCAGTGTTCATGTATCTCTCCAGGAACATGACGAGATTATCAAATGCCTGGTGGATGGTGATAGCCCCAGGGCCGAGCAACTGGTCCGGCATCATGTGACCATGGCCGGAAGGCGTTTACTGATGAGGCTTCATGCCAGGGAACTAAACGAATCGGATCCAATTTTCAGGTATTACCAAAAAATAGCAGATGAAGATGGGGGTCTGAAACTTGAAAATAACCAATGTTGAAGCCGTTTCGCTGGTTGTACCCATGGAAAAAGCCATTAAAGCACCCATCAGCCTCCCGTATGCAGACGATTTGGCCAAAGTCGTCTTCAGTGAGTACAGGACCACACTGGTCAGGGTATACACCGACGAAGGCATAACCGGCGTTGGGGAGTGCATGGTCAGGCTTGCTCCCGTGGCCACCAAGAAAATTGTAGAGTATGTGAAGCCCATTCTGATCGGGGCGGATCCCTTCGACATTGAACTGATCTGGGACAAGCTTTACGGTGCCATGATGAACCGGGGCCATTACAAGGGCTTTTATATCGAGGCTATCAGCGGGATTGACGTAGCCCTGTGGGACATTATGGGCAAGGCGCTTAACATGCCGGTTTACAAGCTTTTCGGGGGTCACACCAACAAGAAAATGTGGTCCTACGCCTCATCCCTGCGCTTCAGGGACATGGAAACCATCCTTGCCGACGCCCAGAGGTTTATCGACATGGGATTTAACGCCATGAAGATAAAAATCGGGCAGGATCCCCGGAATTACAAAAAGGATATCGAGGTGGTGCGGGAGGTCCGCAGGGCCGTAGGCGACAAGATCACTCTGATGGTCGACGCCAACTGCGCCTATGACGTCAAGACGGCCATCCAGGTAGGCCGGGCTCTGGAAGAGCTGGACATCTTCTGGTTTGAAGAGCCCATTTCGCCGGACAACATCGAGGGTTACGAGCAGATATGCAAAGCTCTGGATATGCGCATCGCCCTGGGTGAGGCTGACTTCACCAGGTTTGGCTACCGCCAGTTTTTCACCCGCCAGGCCATTGACATCATTCAGCCCAACGTCTGCCGCACCGGCGGGTTTACCGAGTGCCGCAAGATAGCCGCGTTGAGCGGCACCTTCCACATCCCGTACGCTCCCCACACCGGGAGTTCGTCGGCAGTTTGCATGGCCGCCACCCTGCACCTTGCTGCTGCGCTGCCCAATTTCCTCATTTACGAATACATGCAAAGCGACTGGAACAAGGATCAGAAAAACCCCCTGCGCTGGGACCTGGTTCGGCTGCCCATCAAGTCCTTCAAGGACGGCTACATTGAAATCGAAGACAAGCCGGGTCTGGGCATCGAAATCAACGAAGATGTGGTCAAAAGGTACGCGGTGGAATAAGTGCCGCGGGGATTTGACATCAGGAAAAAGGGAAGCAAGGGAGGGTACATACAGTGTTTAAAGCATTCGAGTTCCAGGTAACCACCCGGGTGAAATGCGGAGCCAATCTGGTGGACGGGCTGGGGAAGGAAGCCCTGGCCCTGGGCGGCAAGAAGGTGCTGGTGGTGACCGACCAGGGCATAGTGAAGGCAGGCCTGCTGGAAAGGGTGACTGCGGCTCTGAAAAAAGAAGGCCTCGCCTTCGAGGTTTATGACCGGGTGGAAGCGAACCCGCGGGTGGAAACCATCGACCGCGGCCATGAGTTTTACCGCCGGGTCGGGGCTGACGTGATTGTGGGTTTCGGCGGAGGAAGCTCTATGGACACGGCCAAGGGGATTGCCGTCCTGGCCACCAACGGTGGATCCATGGCTCAATACGCGGGGCAAAACAAGGTGCAGAACCGACCGGCTCCGGTCATCGCCGTTCCCACCACTGCCGGTACCGGTAGCGAGGTCACCGGGAACATAGCCTTCACCGACCTCACCAAGAAGGACAAGATGTCCTGCCGCAGCCCCCTGAATTTCCCCAGGGTGGCCATTCTGGATCATACCCTGTTGGCCTCGCTTCCAGCTTCCATCGCGGCGGCCACCGGTATGGACGCTTTGATCCACGCGGTGGAAGGTTACCTGTCCAAAAAGGCATCGCCGATGAGCGATGTACTGGCCTTGGAAGCCATCCGCATGATCGGAAGCAACATACGGAAGTTCGTGGCCAATCCGGAAAACGAGGAAGCGGCCGCCAATATGCTCCTGGCCAGCGCCCTGGCCGGCATGGTGATTACCAACACCGGCACCGGCAACGTGCATGGTATGGCCAGGCCGGTAGGCGGGCAGTTTGACGTTCCCCACGGTGTGGCCTGTGCCATTATGTTCGCGCCGGTGATGCGCTTTAACCTGATCAGCAGCCCGGAAAAAATGGCCAAAGTGGCCGGGGCCCTGGGTGAAAAGGTTGAGGGGCAACCGGTGCTGGTGGCCGCCGCCAGGGCGGTGGATGCGGTGGAAAAACTGGTGGCCGATCTCGGCATTCCGAAAAACCTGTCCGCCGTTGGCGTAACCAGTGACGCTATCCCCACCCTGGCTCAATTATCCCTCGCCAACACGGGACCCAACCCCAGGCGTACGACTTATGAGGACTTGGTTGCGTTGTTTAATGAGGCCATTTAAAAAATCAAAGGGAGGGCAAACCATGAATTGGAAAAAATTAACCGGCCTCGGATTGGTTCTGGCATTGGTTGTCTTTTCGGCGGTGGGCTGCGGCGGCAAGGATACCGCCAAGCAGGCCGACCAGAATGGCGCTGTTAAAAAACTGGTGCTTGCCCACTCCGCCACACCGGACAACTCACTGGCCATGGCCTACGATAAATTTGCCGAATTGGTCAAAGCCAAGTCCAACGGCAAGCTGATCATTGAAGTCCACGGTGGCGGCAGCCTGGCCGGCGACCAGACGGCGGTGGAAGGGGTAAAGATGGGTACCATCGACATCGGATCGTCAGCCAGCAACAATATGGCCCCCTTCACCAACGCCTTTTTGTTTGCCGACCTCCCATATATATTCGACAGCATTGAGAGCTCCCATAAAGTATGGTGGGGACCGATAGGCGAAGAGCTGAAACAAAAAGTGGAGAAAGACATCAACGCCAAGGTGCTGTTTTATCTGGATACCGGCGGCGGCTTCAGGGTAATCACCAACAATAAAAAGGAAGTTAAAACCCCGGCCGACCTGAAGGGGCTGAAGCTCCGGGCCACCGCCTCCCCCATTGAGGTGGCGCTGCTGAAGGCCTGGGGGGCAAACCCCACTCCCATACCCTGGCCCGAGGTTTACACCGCCCTCGAGCAGAAAGTGGTTGAAGGCGAACACCTGCACCCGGTGTGGATTTACCAGGCCAAGCACTATGAGGCCCTTAAGTACATGACCGTGGTTGACGCCATGTCCAACGTGCACGTAGCCCTGATGAGCAAAAAGGCCTGGGACAGCCTGACCCCCGATGAGCAGAAGATAATCATGGATGCCGGCAAGGAAACGCAGGAATTTTGCGCCAAGGTAGACGCCGAGAAGGGCCAGGAGGCCCTGAAGAAGCTGCAGGAGGCGGGTCTCAAGCTGTACAAGCCCACCTCCGAGGAAGCGAAACAGTGGAAGGACGCGGGTGTAGCCATCTGGCCCCAGTTTTACGACAAGGTTCCCAAGGATTTTATCGACCGGGTGATTGCCGCTCAGAAATAGCCAGGCATTGTGTATCCCAGGTTTATTGTCGGCTTTGCTGGAGGGGACCCTTTCGGGGTCCTCCTCCACAGCATTAATGGGGAGGGGGATGCTTTGGTTTGGTTTAACCGTTGCTATTCAGCCATGGAAAAAATCAGCCTGGCGGTAAACGCCCTGGCTAAATTCATGGTCATTGCCTTTCTGGCCACCATGACCCTGACCACGGCGGCCCAGATATTTTTTCGCTATATTTTGAATGCGGCCCTTATCTGGCCGGAAGAACTCAATGTTTTCTTAATGGCTTGGATCACCTTCATCGGATCCAGCATCGCCCTGCGGAATACTGCCCACATAGGCGTTGAGCTATTTGTCAACCTGCTGCCCAGGTTTTTATCCCGCCTTGTAAGCATATTTACCAAAATAGTCATATTGTTTTTCGTTATCCTTCTGATAAATTACAGCTTTAATGTAGCCAAGATGAACCTAAACGTTTCTTCTTCAGCCCTGGGAATTTCCATGTTCTGGCCACGGTTTAGCCTGGTGATGGGCGGATTGATGATGTTTGTGCAGGCTCTTTTCCTGTTAATGAGGGATCTGAGGGCGATTTTAACAAAGGAGGAAACAGCATGATTGCCTGGCTGGTAATTCCCTTTATGATTGCCTTAATCGGCGGCGTGCCCATAGCATTTAGTCTGTCTCTGGGGACGGTGCTCTTTCTGCTGGCGACCAATAAGGTGAGCATCGATGTGCTTGCGCAACAGATGTACCAGGCGTCGGCTTCCTTTCCTCTGATGGCCATCCCCCTATTCCTCCTGGCCGGTGATCTGATGGATAGGACCGGAATTACCACCAGACTGATCAACTTTATAAAAATTATTGTGGGTCGCGTTACCGGCGGCCTGTCCCAGGTAATGATTCTCTCGGGAACCATTTTTGCCGGGCTCAGCGGATCCGGGGCGGCCGATACGGCGGCCCTGGCCAAGGTTCTGGTTCCCGGTATGAAACGGGAAGGGTACGACGTCAGTTACAGCGCCGCCCTGGCCGCGGCCACCGGGGTATTGGGGCCCATTATCCCGCCCAGCATTGTAATGATTGTATATGGAGCTATGATGAATGTTTCCATCGGCGCCATGTTTATGGCCGGAATTGTTCCCGGTCTCGTCATCGGCCTGGCACTGATGGTTACCGCCTACTTTATAAGCAAAAAAAATAAATATCCCAGAAGTGAGGAGCCGTTTTCCTGGGCTCAATTTTTCTCCGGGCTGAAGGATGCTTCCCTGGCGCTGTTAATGCCGTTCATTATTCTTTTCGGAATCAGGGGGGGCATTTTCACCCCCACCGAAGGCGGTGCTGTTGCTGTGGTATATGCGCTGCTGATCGGTATTTTCGTTTATCGTTCACTGCGGCCGAAGGATTTGATAGAGTCGCTGTTGAGCAGCGGCGTGATGGCGGCCGTGATTATGCTCATTGTGGCGGCGGCCAGCCCTTTTGGCTGGCTGTTGTCCTTAAACCAGGTGCCCCAGCAGGTGGCCGGGTTAATGCTGGGCATAACGCAAAACAAATACGTAATTCTGTTCTTAATCAACGTATTATTGCTGATCATGGGCATGCTGATGGAAACCAACGCCATTATATTGCTGCTGGCTCCCATCCTGGCACCCATTGCTATCAAGGCGGGCGTTGACCCGCTCCACTTTGCCGTGCTTATGGTAATCAACCTCTGCGTTGGGCTGGCAACCCCTCCGGTGGGTATCAACCTGTTTGTGGCGGCGCCCGTGGCCGGAATTTCCCTGGAGAAGATAAGCCGGGCCATCTGGCCCTTTGTTCTGGTGGAAATTGCCATACTATTACTGGTCACTTATATTCCCGAGATTACCCTGTTTTTGCCGCGTGCTTTGGGGATGTAGTTTAACGAAAAGGAGGTATTGTCTTGAAGGTTATACCGCTGCATCTGGGGTCGATGACCGTGGACAAGTCGGGGCTTACTTCGGTCAGGGACGCCGGGATAAAGATTGACATCCCGGTGGTGGCCTGGCTTATCGAGGGTGGAAAAGAAAGAGTCCTGGTGGATACCGGGGCCGGGGATCCGGATTGGAGCAGGAAATATCACAATCCCATGGTGCGTACCGAGGAACAGAGGATTGACAGGGCCCTGGAGTTATTGGGAATCAGTCCGGGGGAGATCAGAATTATTATTAACACCCATTTGCACTGGGATCACTGCTTCAACAACCACCTCTTCGAGAACGCCGTGATTTACGTCCAGAGGAAGGAACTGGCATATGCCGCCGACCCGTTGCCCAGGGATAGGCGCTACTACGAAACCGATCTGGGTGCGCCGCTTTATTTGAAAGCCCCGGATAATATAAAGGAAATTGAGGGTGATGTGGAGATCATCCCCGGAGTCTGGGCCGTTCATATCCCGGGACACACCCCGGGCATGCAGGGCGTGGCCGTGGAAACAGTTTCCGGCACCTGCTTTATAGCCAGTGACGCCGTTGGGTTGTGGGAAAACTGGGAGGCCGACCCGCCGGTGCCTGGCCAGATATACGTGGACCTGCGCCAGGTCTACCGCTCATTCGAAAAGATTCGACGCCTGGCCGATTTCGTGCTGCCCGGCCACGATCCCAGGATATTTGACAAAAAGTGCTATCCCGAATGATCTGAGGTTGATATCAAAGCGGCCGTTGAATTTTTGGCCGGGGGGAGGGATATTTTCCGTTGTCAGGCAAGGACGCTTATGCCGGCAGCATTCTCTTCGTTGATCTGCCCTCCCGCACGGTGAGGCGGGAGAACACGCCGGAGGATCTGAAAAGGAAGTTCCTGGGCGGGAACGGTTTTGCCGTGAAGCTGGCCTATGACTTGATAAGACCGGGTGCGGATCCTCTGGACCCGGAAAACGCGCTGGTCTTCGCCGTGGGCCCGGCGGCGGGGACTCTGATTCCCTGCAGTTCACGATTTGTGGTGGGGTCAAAGTCGCCTCTGACGGGCCTTTTTGTGGACAGCTACGCGGGCGGAAGCTGGGGGGAGGAGTTAAAATGCGCCGGCTATGACGCTCTGGTTGTGACCGGGGTCTCGCCGACACCGGTTTACCTGCTGATAGACGGGGACCGCGTGGAGTTCAGGGACGCCGGTCACCTGTGGGGGCGCATGGTCTTCGGTGCCCAGAGGCGCATTGCCGGCGAGTGTAAAATACCCGGTTTGTCGGTGGCCGCCATCGGCCCGGCGGGAGAAAACCTGGTCCGGTACGCCTCCATTATCGCCGGCACCCGGGCCGCCGGCAGGGGCGGCATGGGGGCAGTGATGGGGGCCAAAAAATTAAAGGCCATAGCCGTACGGGGGCAAAAACCAGTTTTTGTGCCCGATCAGGAGGGCATGTGGCGGTTTTTCCGCGACAGCTTACGACGGCTGCGGGAGCATCCCGGGACCGGGAAGTTATTGCCCGAGGTAGGGACGGGGGCGGGAGTAAATGCCTTTAACAGGCTTGGCATGCTCCCCGCCAGAAACTGGCAGGAAGAGGTTTTTGTCGGCGCAGAGGACATCAGTGGTGAAAGATTGAGGGATCAAGGATACTTTATCCGCAGCAAGGCGTGTCCCGGATGTCCCATCGGCTGCGGCAAGGTTGCCAGCACCTGCGGGGTTGACGGGGGACCGGTAATTACAGAAGGGCCGGAATACGAGACCCTGTATTCCTTTGGGTCGATGCTGGGCAACAGCGACCTGGATTCAATCATATACGCGGACCGGATGTGCGATGAATTGGGAATCGACACCATTTCCGCGGGGGTGACCATCGCCTTTGCCATGGAGGCCTTTGAAAGGGAAATTTTGTCCCCCGGGGACACCGGGGGGATTGACCTGTATTTCGGCAACCACCGGGCCGCCATTAATCTCCTGCTGGATATAGCCTACCGCAGGGGGCTGGGGGACACTCTGGCCGAAGGTGTGAAGCGGGCTGCGGAAATAATCGGGCGCGGCAGCGAAAAGTACGCCATGCATGTCAAGGGCATGGAACTGCCCGGCCACTCGGCCCGGGGACTAAAAGGGATGGCCCTGGGGTATGCCGTTTCCACCCGGGGCGGCACTCACCAGGACACCCGGCCCACCGTGGAGCGTTCGGGACAGTTCGACCCCCAGGCGGTGCAGGGCAAGGGGAAGATGAACAAGGACAACCAGGACATGACCGCTGTATGCGATTCACTGATTATTTGCCGCTACACCGAGGGGATTTACGGCTTCTTCCTGGGCGAGGATCACGTCAGAATGGCCAACCTGGTCACCGGTGCCGGCTACTCGCTGGAGGATTTAAGAAAGGTA
The DNA here is from genome assembly GCF_009428905.1 of Desulfofundulus thermobenzoicus. Lineage (GTDB taxonomy): Bacteria > Bacillota > Desulfotomaculia > Desulfotomaculales > Desulfovirgulaceae > Desulfofundulus_A > Desulfofundulus_A thermobenzoicus. The sequence goes on from NZ_WHYR01000001.1 coordinate 87,356, forward strand.
GGGGAAAGGGTTTACACCCTGGAGAGGCTCTTCAACGTCCGCGAAGGGTTAAGCCGCAAGGACGACCGGCTACCGGAACGCTTCTTGGAGGAACCCATTCCGGGGGGGGCCGCGGCGGGGCGGGTCGTACTCAGGGAAGACCTGGACCAGATGCTGGACGAGTACTACACAGCCCGTGGCTGGGACCCGCGGACCGGCGCCCCCACGGATGAGAAACTCAAGGAGCTGGGTCTGTAAAATGCCGCGCGGGGGGTGGCTCGGGATGATGGGGCTTAATGAAGGAAAAGACAGTATGGTAACCATATCGGTGGTGTTCCAGGGCAATTACCGCCTGCTTACCGGGCAGGGCAGGGTGGAAATACAACTTCCCCAGGGATCCAGTGTCAATGACCTTATTGCCTATTTGGCCGACCGCTATGGCGGCGATCTACGGGACCAGTTGATTGATCCCGGCACGGGGAAGGTGTGGAGCCTGATGGCCCTGGCCGTAAACGGTAAAATTCTCAACAGCGTTGAAAAGTTTTCACTAATCTTAAAGACAGGGGACGAGGTGCTATTTTTACCCCCCGCCCTGGGGGGCTAATCTTCTTGGGGGTGCAAGTTTTATGTATAGGATACTGGTTGACGCCGATAAGTGCACGGGATGCCGCGTATGCGAGGCCGTTTGTTCCACCCGGATTTTGGATAATAAAGGCTTTAACCGTAAAATGGCGGCCATCAGGGTGCTCTTCAGGGGCGAGCTGGAGGAGGATATCAGGCCGGTTTTGTGCAGGCAGTGCAGGCGGCCCCTTTGCGCCGAAAACTGCCCCACGGAGAGTATTTCCCGGGGCGGGGACGGGATTGTGCGGATCAGCAGGAATAGCTGCATAGGCTGTGGCAACTGCGCTGAAGCCTGCCCCTTCGGGGCCGTGATACTTCACCCCGACCTTGATTTTCCAAGCAAGTGCGACCTCTGCGAGGGCGATCCCCTCTGCGTGAAGTACTGCGTTGCCGGGGCCCTTCGCCTGGTCCATGAAAGCAACGTAGGGATTGAATAGGAGGGACAGGGAATGGCCAGAGACAACTCGCAGCAGATGATCCTGTTCGTTGACCTGGGTACCGGGAAAACCAGGCAGGAAGACGTCAGCCCCGAAATGCGCCGGAAATTCATCGGGGGCAACGGCTTCGCCGTTAAGATATTATATGACCTTTTGCGGGCGGGGGTGGATCCCCTGGGGCCGGAAAACGCCGTAGTTTTCGCAGTAGGTCCGGCCACCGGGACGGTTATTCCGGGCGCCGCTATGACCGCCGCCGCCACCAAGTCCCCCTTGACGGGAATTTTCATTGACAGTTATATGGGGGGGCAGTGGGGTACGGAACTGAAGGAGGCGGGCTGCGAGGCGCTGGTCCTCCAGGGGGCGGCGGCAGAACCGATCTACTTGTTCGTGGACGACGGCCGGGTGGAAATACGCCCGGCGGCCCACCTGTGGGGGAAGAAGACCTCGGAAACCGAAAGGGCTATCAAGGAAGAGCTTGGCGACCCGCGCGTGCAGGTGGCGGCCATCGGCCCTGCCGGGGAGAACCTGGTTAAATTCGCCACTATTATCCATTCCACCAGGGCCTTCGGCCGGGGCGGCCTGGGGGCGGTTCTGGGATCCAAAAAGGTAAAGGCAATTGCCGTGCGGGGAACCGGGGGGGTTCCCCACCCCTATACAGAAAAAATACTGGAGTACGCCCGGCGCACCTACGACGAAATGTTGCGCCAGCCAGCCTTTGCCAAGAATATACCAACATTTGGCAGTACTGTGTCGGTGGCCGGGAACAACGCCCTGGGTATACTGGGATCTTACAACTGGCAGCAGGAGGTATTCGCCGACGCCGAAAAGATCAGCGGCAATGACATGGTCAACCGGGGGCTGAGGGTGGGGCACAAGGCCTGCGCCAGCTGCATCGCCCGTTCCGCCATAATCTGGCGGGCCTGCGAGGGCCCCTTCAAGGGAGCTACAAGCCGCGGACCCGAGTATGAAACCCTGTATTCATACGGCTCCTTGATCGGCAACGGCAATGTGGAGTCGATTATCCTGGCCGACAGGCTGAGCGACGAATTGGGGCTGGACACCATTAGCACCGGTGCGGTCATAGCCTTTGTGATGGAGTGCGTGGAAAAGGGAATTTTGAGTGCGCAGGAACTGGACGGCATGGATGTGAGATTTGGCAACTACCGGGCTATGCTTGACCTGCTGCCCAAAATAGCCGCCAGGGAGGGAGCCGGTGACCTGCTGGCAGAAGGCGTGCGTGAAATAAGCCGGCGCATAGGCAAGGGCTCCGAGTACTTTGCCATTCACGTGAAGGGTCTGGAGTTGCCCGGCCACACCGCCCGGGGCCTGAAGGGCATGGGGCTGGGGTACGCCACTTCTTCCAGGGGGGGCAGTCACCAGGATTTCCGGCCGGGGCCCGAAAGGTCCGGCAAGTTTGACCGGGCCACCATCGAGGGCAAGGCCGCCCTGGTCAAGAAAAACCAGGACATGACCACCATCGGCGACTGCCTGATCGTGTGCCGCCGCCACTCCGAGGGTTTCCACGGGGCGTTCCTCAATGAAAGATATGTTGAGCTGGCCAGTCTGGCCACCGGGATGGAATTCGGCCTTGAGGAGCTGACCCTGGCGGCCGAGCGGATATACACTCTGGAAAGGATGTTTAACGTGCGGGAAGGAGTCCGCCGCAAGGACGACACCCTGCCCGAACGCTTCCTGAAGGAAGGGATCCCCGGAGGTCCCAGCGCAGGGATGTACGTCAGTCGTGAGGAGCTTGACACCATGCTTGACGAGTATTACCAGATCCGCGGCTGGGATCCGGAAACCGGTGTGCCGACGGAATCCACTTTAAAAAAGCTGGGGCTTTCAAACTAGCTTGAAAAAAGACTGTGGTAGCGGTGGAATAATTACCCTATACTGGATAATCATCCACTTGCCGGAAGGAAAGTTTCCAGTTCGGACCTTGACAAATGTGGGTTGATACTATAACCTGAATTTAACAAATGGCGACGCGCTCAACCTGGGCAGGCAGGTACTGCAGGTGGAAAGGGAATTCAACCGCCGGGCCGGATTCACCGGTGCCGACGACCGGCTGCCCGAGTTCTTCAGCCTGGAAGAACTGCCGCCCCATAACACCGTCTTTGATGTAAAGGGAGAAGAACTGGACCAGGTTTTTAACTTTTAATCGTGGACAGGCGGAGAATGGTAACTCCCTGTCCCTGCTCCAACAGTAACGCTATCATTCCCAGGTGGGACATCCCGCAAAGGGTGTCTTGCCGCCTTTTCTGAACAGGGGGTATGCCGGCTTGCAGGTGGAAGTGCGGGTTTTTGGCGGGCTGGAAAAATTCATCCCGGGGGCACGCTTCGGTCAGAGCATACCGGTGGAGTGCCCCGGGGGAAGTACGGCCGGTCAGCTGGTGGATACCCTGGGCATTCCCGGGAGCCTGGTTTTTACCATACTGGTCAACGGCCGCCATGCAGGGATGGATGCCGTGCTGCATCCCGGAGACCGGGTATCCCTGTTTCCGGCAGTGGGCGGGGGATAAAAGGGCTGGAGGTATGGGTGTTATGAAAGGCTTAACTCAAGAGCAGGAGAAGCGCTATCAGAGAAATATCCTGCTCCCGGGTGTGGGGGTGGAAGGTCAGGTTAAATTGCTGCAGTCCGGGGTATTGCTGGTGGGGGCCGGCGGGCTGGGTTCACCGGCCGCCTTTTACCTGGCCGCGGCCGGAGTGGGGCGTTTGGGTCTGGTGGATGCCGACGTGGTGGATTTGTCCAACCTGCAGCGGCAAATCCTGCACCGCACCGGCGATATCGGCCGGCCCAAGGTGGAATCGGCCAGGGATAAGCTGGTGGCTCTAAACCCGGACGTGCAGGTGGAGGTTTTTCCTGAGCGTTTGAGTGCCGCCAGTGCCGTGTCCTTGATCGAGAGGTATGACCTTGTTGTTGACTGCACCGATAATTTTGCCACCCGCTTCCTGCTCAACGAAACCTGCCTTGCCCTGGGGAAACCCTTTATCTACGGCGGTGTGCTGGCCTTTGCCGGAAATCTAATGACGATAATTCCCGGTGCAGGTCCGTGCCTGCGTTGTATCTTCCCCGTAGAGCCGGAGCAGGGGGTTCCCGGTTGTGCCGAACTGGGCGTCCTGGGAGCCGTGCCGGGGATCATCGGTACTCTCCAGGCCACAGAGGCCATCAAATATCTGCTGGGACTGGGGGAACTGCTGACCGGTCGTTTGCTCACCTTTGATGCCCTTTCCATGACTTTTTATGAAGTATCCGTTCAGCAGAACCCCGATTGCCCGGCCTGTGGCCGTTACCGGGTACACAATTACGGGACGTAGGTGAACAGCTTTCCCGGTACTGCCGGGAATGGCCTGCCAGAGCTGTGGTTGCGGGAGGTGGAGGATGGCCGGAGTAGAACTGCGGGCCTTCGGACCCCTGATGATGCTTTTTGCACAACGGGGATGGCCGTTACCCTATTTGGTGGCAATTGTTCCCGGCGACACGCCCGCCGGCCTGGTGCAGCGGCTGGACATACCGGCGGAACAGGTGGAGGTGGTTTTTGTCAACGGGCGGGTGGTACCACTGAACCACCCGTTGCAGGACGGCGACCGGGTGGCTCTGGTCCCGCCGGGGATACCATCCATTCACAGGGTGATGCTGGGGTTTTACAGTAAAAAGAAATAGGTCAATCCCCGCATCAGAAATAGTATTTAATAGCTTGACCATTCTTACCATATCCTCTTTACTTTAGTTATGAAAAACACCATTTCAGGTGTTTTTTGTTTGTTCAGAGAAGGTAATCGGGCGGCTGGTAGAGAAATATTTCTAAGGCAAGTTTCGACTTTTGACTCAGTTGTATGGATCACCGGGGACCGATCCAATGGTTCACCGGTCGTATGATTCGGGGCTTGATGTAAAAATTGGGAGGTATAATATGGAAATCTTCTGGCAGGGACTGGTGGAGGCTCTCCGGCTGATTAAAACGGGGGACCCCCAGGTTCTGGACATCACTTTGCGTACCTTGAAAATCTCCGGTCTGGCCACTTTGATCAGCGTTTTAATTGGTGTTCCACTGGGTACCCTGTTAGCACTGGCCCGTTTTCCCGGGCGGCGCTTTCTGGTCAGTGTGGTCAACTTCGGTATGGGTCTGCCGCCGGTGGTGGTGGGGCTGGCCGTCTGGCTTACCTTTACCCGGTACGGCCCTCTGGGCTTTCTGGATATGCTTTATACACCGGTGGCCATGGTGGTGGCCCAGGCCGTTATTGCTTCACCCATTGTGGCCGGCTTTACCGTGGCCGCCATGCAGTCTTTAAACCCGAAGATTCCCCTCCAGATCCTGGCCCTGGGGGCCTCCCGGTGGCAGTTGCTCCGGCTCCTGGTGCGGGAGGCCCGGCTGGGCCTGCTGGCGGCGGTAATGGCCGGCTTTGGCGGGGTAATTTCCGAGGTGGGTGCGTCCATGATGGTGGGCGGTAATATTGCCGGCAGTACCCGGGTGTTGACCACGGCCACGGTGCTGGCGGTGGGGCAGGGGAAGTACGAACTGGCTACTGCATTGAGCATCATCCTGCTGGTGCTGGCCTACGGCATTACCGCCTTTTTAACCGTGGCCCAGCAGCGCGGCAGCCATGCCCACTGAAATATTTGTCGGTATTATAAGGAGAGAAAAGTGGATGCAGGAATTATTTCAGGCAGTTACCATTAAAGAGGCGCGGGAAATAGTTTTAAAGCATGTATCCTTTCCCCTGGATGGGGAGAAAGTTTCATTGTTGTCCGCCCTCGACCGTTGTCTTTTGCACGAGGTGGTGGCCGTTGACGATGTGCCCGGCTTTGACCGTTCCACCATGGACGGTTTTGCCGTGCGGGCAAAGGATACTTTTGGCGCCTCCGAGGGCCTGCCCGCCTACCTGGAGGTGGCTGGGGAAGTCCTGATGGGGGCGGCGCCGGAAGGGGAGTTAAAGCCGGGCCAGGCCTGGCGCATTGCCACCGGCGGCATGCTGCCCGCGGGCGCCGACGCGGTGGTGATGGTGGAGCATACCGAGGAGCTGGATGAAAAGACCATTGGCGTTACCAGGCCGGTGGCGCCCGGGGAAAACGTCGTCCGCCGGGGTGAGGATGTCCGGGCCGGGAGCGTGGTGTTGCCGGCGGGGCACCGTCTGCGGCCGCAGGACCTGGGGATGCTGGCCGCGGCCGGGGTTGTGGCGGTGGAAGTAAGACGCCCCTTAAGGGTGGGTATCATCTCCACCGGCGATGAAGTGGTCTCCCCGGAAGAAAAGCCGGCCCCGGGCCAGGTGCGGGACATCAACTCCTATACCCTTTACGGCGCGGTGGCCGCCCGGGGCGGCGAGCCCCGCCTGTTCGGCGTTGTCCGGGACGACTTTCACCGGCTGCAGGAACGGCTGGCCCGGGCCCTTTCGGAAAACGATATGGTGCTGCTCTCCGGGGGTAGCTCGGTGGGCACCCGGGACGTGGCGGCCCGGGTGATTGATTCCCTGGGGCGGCCGGGGGTTTTATTTCACGGAGTTTCCCTGAAACCCGGCAAGCCCTCCGTGGGGGCGGTGGTGAACGGCAAACCGGTCTTCGGGCTGCCCGGGCATCCCGTTTCGGCCCTGGTGGTCTTTGAGCTGCTGGTGGCCCCTTTGATTAGATCTTACGGTTACCCCCGGGAAAGCTTCCGGGAATTCCCCTTGAGGGCGCGGATAACCCGCAATTTGCGTTCCGCCGCCGGGCGGGAGGATTTCGTGCCGGTGAAACTGCGTTTGCAGGACGGGGAGCTGCACGCGGAGCCCGTGCTGGGCAAATCGGGCCTGATTACTGCTATGGTTCTTGCCGACGGGCTGGCCCGCATTCCGGCGGGCAAAGAAGGGGTAGAAACGGGCGAATGGGTGGAGGTTAAACTTTTTTGAGGAGTGATGGCGTTGTCTAAAGTTACGGGCAAACGGGACGTTTATCTGGACGACCGGCCCTGGGAAGAAGCCCTGGAAGAATACATGGCTTACCTTGAGCAAAAGGGGGCACTCAATCCCGGCCCGCCCGAGGTGGTGGCGGTGGAGGAAGCCCGGGGCCGGGTGACGGCGGCCCCCGTTTATGCACGGGTGTCTTCGCCCCACTACCACGCGGCGGCCATGGACGGCTATGCGGTCAAGGCTGCCCTTACCTTTGGTGCTTCCGAAACTGCTCCCAAACGGCTGGCTGTGGGCAGCGAGGCCATCATGGTCGATACGGGTGATCCCCTTCCCGAAGGGTGCGATGCGGTGATCATGGTGGAGGACGTGCATTTTGTGTCCTCCGGAGTCCTGGAGATCACCCAGCCGGTTTATCCCTGGCAGCACGTGCGGCCCATAGGGGAAGATATCGTCGCTACAGAAATGATCGTTCCCGCCAATCACCGGGTGCGCCCCATGGACATCGGGGGGCTCCTGGCCGGCGGGATAACGGAAATTTCCGTCCACCCCCGGCCGCGGGTGGCCATTTTGCCTACCGGTACTGAGCTGGTGGAGCCGGGCCGGGAGCTGAGGCCCGGGGATATTATCGACTATAACAGCCGGATGCTCTCCGGCCTGGTGAGCGAGTGGGGGGGCGATCCGGTCCGCAAAAAAATCACCGCCGATGATTTTGAGTCCCTGCGCCAGTCCCTGCTGGAAGCCCTGCAGGAATCCGATATGGTCCTGATCAATGCCGGTTCATCGGCCGGCAGCGAGGATTATACGGCGGAAGTAATCAGGAGCCTGGGCCGGGTGCTGGTGCACGGTGTGGCCACCAGGCCGGGGAAACCGGTGATCCTGGGGGAAGTGGACGGTCGGCCGGTGATCGGGGTGCCCGGTTACCCCGTATCGGCCTACCTGTGCGCTGATCTGTTTGTGAAACCGATCATATACAGAAAACTTGGTTCCGTCCCGCCGGCCCGCCGGAAAATTGAAGCCACCGTTTCCCGCAAGCTGGTCTCCTCCCTGGGAGTAGAGGAGTTTGTCCGGGTCAAACTGGGACAGGTGGGGGACAAGATCATTGCCACACCCATATCCCGGGGAGCGGGCATTATTATGTCCCTGATCCGGGCCGACGGGATTGTGCGGGTGCCCCGGCTTTCCGAGGGTTACGGTGCGGGCCGGGCGGTGCCGGTGGAGCTCCTGCGTCCCCTGGAGGAGATCAGGGAAACCACCGTGATCATCGGCAGCCACGACATTGCCCTGGACGTCCTGGCCAATTACCTGCGCCGCCTTTACCCCCAGGCCAGCCTGTCCAGCGCCCATGTGGGCAGCCTGGCCGGTTTGAACGCCCTGAAAAGGGGAGAGGCCCACTGTGCCGGCACGCATCTTTTAGATGAGGAAACGGGAGAGTACAACGTTTCCTACATCCAGCGGCTGCTGCCGGACAGGGGCGTAGTGCTGGTCAACCTGGTCTACCGGGAGCAGGGGCTGATTGTGGCCAGAGGCAATCCCAAAGGGATCAGGGGTCTGGAGGATCTGGCCCGGCCCGATGTCACCTTTGTGAACCGGCAGCGGGGGGCGGGCACCCGGGTGCTCCTGGATTATTATTTGAAAAGGCTGGGTATTGAACCATCCCGGATAAGCGGCTACGAGCGGGAAGAGTACACCCACATGGCCGTGGCCGCCGCCGTGGCCGGGGGGGTGGACGCGGGGCTGGGCATCCGTGCCGCCGCGGTGGCCCTGGGGCTCGACTTCATCCCCCTGGCCGAGGAGCGTTACGACCTGTGCATCCCCCGGGAACACTGGGATACCCCCTACATCCAGCGGCTGATGACGGTGATGAACAGTCCGGAGTTTCAAAAAGAAGTGCATGCCCTGGGCGGATACGACCTGCGGGACTGCGGCAAGGTTATGTGGGAACAGGAATAAATGGCCGGGTCACAAATACCATCATATGCAACAGATAGAAAACCAGCCGGTACCTTATTTGTGCGAGGATATGCTTCAGGGGGGAAGGCATGATGACCAAAGATGACCTGTGCGCACTATTGTGGTGTACCGCGGGGAGCGCCCCCAGCCAAAAGGCAATGTGCTGGTGATGTCGGCGGGGACCGCCGATCTCCCGGTGGCCGAGGAAGCAGCCGTAACCGCCGAAGTGATGGGCAGCCACGTGCGCCGGTGTTACGATGTGGGAGTGGCCGGCATCCATCGTTTACTGGACAAGCTGGACCTGATTCAGTGGGCGCATGTGATTATTGTAGTCGCGGGAATGGAGGGGGCCCTGGCCAGCGTGGTGGCGGGGCTGGCGGAGCAGCCGGTGATCGCCGTGCCCACCAGCGTCGGTTACGGGGCCAGTTTTCACGGCCTGGCCGCCCTTCTCACCATGCTGAACAGCTGCGCTTCCGGTATTGGCGTGGTCAATATCGATAACGGTTTTGGTGCCGCCGCCCTGGCCAGCGCCATCACCCGCCTGATTGCGGGGCCGGAATGATGAAAATATCGTACATTCAGCAGGTTTTTTTTTACGATTGAGCATCTTTTCTGAAAAGAAACATATCTGTTACAAACAGAACTACCAGGAATGCGGGGGCGCAGGACGGCAACAGTAAAGGAAAACAAGACTATGGGAGGATCTTATGATGTATCTTTCATTTAAAGTCTTTAACTTTCGGTGTTTCCATGAGCTGGTTATAGAAAATTTTGCTCCCGTCAACCTGATCGCAGGGATGAATAACGTCGGCAAAACAGCCCTTCTGGAGGCTTTATTCCTGCACAGCGGAGCATATAATCCCGAGCTGGTCCTGCGCATCAGTACGTTTCGAGGTATCGAGCCGTTCTTTAAGATCGAATCAGGAAGAACCGCAGAAACGCCGTGGGATTCCCTTTTTACCAGCTTTGACCCGTCAAAGGAGATAGAACTGACAGGAAAAATCAAAGCTATGGGTTACCGCACTCTCAGGATAAGGATACTCCGTGAACCCTGGGATAGTTCGGGAGTTAGCTTATTTATACACTCTAATCAGGAGAGACCCGGTGAACCATTGTTGTCCACCGGGACTGATCTTGTGCTTGAGCTGGAATACGATGAGCCAAAGCGAAAAGGGAAGCATTATCTAATTGTGGGGCCGAAAGGAATTCAGATCCAACCTTTTCCTCCCCCCCCTCCGCCGCCTGTTCCGGCTGTCTTCCTGGCTGCACGCGGCCTGATTTCACCTGCTGAAGATGCCGAGCGTTTTGGAAGGCTGGAGATCGCTGGCAAACAAGATGTACTCTTAAAAGTCTTAAAAACTGTTGAACCACGGCTGCGCCGCCTGAGCGTGGTAGTTGCCGGAGGGGTACCAATGATCTACGGTGATCTCGGCCATGGCCGTCTCATCCCCCTACCAATTATGGGGGAAGGAATGGTACGTTTGGCCAGTCTGGTGCTGGCGATTGCCAATACTGGAAAAGGTGTGGTGCTTGTAGATGAAATCGAGAACGGGCTTCACCACTCCGTTTTATATAAAGTATGGCGGGTCATTGGGGAAGCAATACGGACGTTTAATACCCAAATTTTTGCCACCACCCATAGTCTTGAGTGTATTAGGGCTGCCCACAGGGCGTTTAGGGATAGCGGGCACTATGATTTTTGTCTGTACCGGCTGGAAACCCTGGGAAAAAGTACCCGGGTAATTGCCTACGACCAGGAAACGCTGGAAGCGGCCATGGAGACGGACCTGGAGGTGCGATAGTGAGCGTCAGGATAGAGAAATCCCATGTGCTGGTGGTGGAGGGTAAGGATGAAGAGCTTTTCTTTGCCGCGCTCATTGATAACTGCAAAAACGAATTAAACCTGCCTGATATTCAGATTTTGCCTATCGGGGGAAAATCCCGGCTGCCCGGGAATTTAAAGGCGCTTGTGAACTCTCCCGGTTTTACGAAAGTAATTTCCCTGGGGATTGTCAGGGATGCGGATGAAGACGCCCGGGCGGCTTTTCAAAGTATTTGCAGTGCTTTAGGGTCCGCGGGTCTGCCCGTTCCCCCTGCCCCCCTGGTTTCCGCCGGAAGTAATCCTTCTGTTACAGCCGTCGTTTTGCCTGGAGATAACAGGCCCGGGATGCTGGAAGATGTATGCCTGGCTGCCGTTCAAGATGAGCCTGCTTTGCTTTGCGTAAAACAATATTTTGAATGTCTGCAGAATATGAGCCTTTCTTTGCCACGGCAGATTTCGAAAGCAATGCTGCAGGTTTTTTTAGCTTCCCGTCCCGAGGTTGGGAAACGTTTGGGTGAAGCGGCCCTGGCAGGATACTTCTCTTTGTCCAGTGATACCTTCGGGCAGTTAAGAGAATTTCTTAGACGTATGTCTGTTTAACAACTGTTTAATGTGTTTGGCCGCCGCCCGGGGGCCAAAGTTGCCGGTGAATGGTCCGGGCCGGCTTGTGTTTTGCTTTACCCCGCTGCGTCGCTTTCAAAAACCCGGTAAAGGGAGGTAAGGTAGTTTTCCCGCCGGGGCTTGACTTTAAATATTTCCTCGAAGGAGCCTGTTTTGATCACGCGGCCGTTTTTGAGTACGGCCACCCGGTCGGTGAGATAGGGTACCTCCGAAAAATCATGGGTTACAAAAATAGCAGCAATCCCCGTGTCTTTTAAAAGCTTGTCCAGCTCTTTCAGCAACGACAGGCGGGTGGGGAAGTCCAGGGCGGAAAAGGGTTCGTCCAGGAACAAAACATCCGGTTCCAGGACAAAGGCTCTGGCCAGGCTGACCCTCTGGGCTTCTCCCCCCGAGAGCTGGTGGGAACGGCGTCCGGCCAGGTGGGCGATGCCCAGCATTTCAAGCCAGCGGTCCACCCTCTTTTTCATTTCCTCCCGGGGAACCCCCCGCAGCTTCAGTCCTGTGGCTACATTCTCATAGACCGTGGCATTTAAAAGAAGCGGTTCCTGGAACACCACGGCCATGCGCCGGCGAATGGCCAGGGCATTGCGGGAATCAACTGCTATTCCTCTATACGTTAAAATTCCCCTGGTGGGCTTTAAAAGCAGGGCCATTATCTGCAGGAGGGTACTTTTGCCCGCCCCGTTAGGGCCTATTAAGGCAATGATTTCCCGTTCGTGCAGACCGAAATTTTTGATGTCCAGGACTTGTTGTTTTCCACGCATGAATTGCAAATTGCTTACTTCCAGAATAATGTTGTGCATTATGCTATCACCCATATTATGATGATTGACCCGTCCTGTAGCAAAAGTTTTATAACAGGACGGGTCGGTTTGCTTAATTTACTTTTTGCCCAGGTCCTCCATTTTCTTGCCGGCATCCGGAAAGAACAACGGCTGGCCGTACTTGTCCACACCGAACTTGCCGATGATCTGCTGGGTTTCCGGGGAGACCATGAAGTCCACAAAGGCTTTGGCCCCGTCGGCATTAACCTTGCTGAATTTTTGCGGGTTCACCTGCATGACGTGGTAGATATTGAGCAGGGTTCTGTCCCCTTCATAAAGGATCTTCAACTTCAGGTTTTTCTGGTTGGCCAGGTAGGTGGCCCTGTCGCTCAAGGTGTAGCCGGCCTTTTCATTGGCAATGTTTAAAGTATTGCCCATGCCCGTGCCTGCCTCCTGATACCACTTACCGCCGGGGGTAATGCCGGCCTCCTTCCAGATGTCTTTTTCTTTCTTGTGGGTGCCGGAATCATCACCCCTGGAAACAAAGGTGCTCTGGGTTTGGGCGATTTTCTTAAAGGCTTCCACAGTGTTTTTGGCCGACTTGATTCCGGCCGGGTCATTTTCCGGGCCGACCACAATAAAGTCGTTGTGCATTACCAGCTGGTAGTTGATGCCCACGCCGCTGTCCACCAGTTTCTTTTCCGATTCGGGGGCGTGGACCAGCAGCACATCTGCTTCACCCTTTTCACCCATAGCCAGGGCCTGTCCCGTACCTACGGCGATGGGTTTTACCTTATAGCCGGTTTTCTTTTCAAATGCGGGAATAAGTACATCCAGGAGGCCGCTGTCCTGGGTGCTGGTGGTGGTGGCCAGGATTACGTCCTTATTTTTCGGCTGCTCCCCTGCCGGCGGTGTTTGTTGGGCCTGATCCTGCCCTTTTGGAGAACCGCAGCCTGCCAGAAGGGCAAGCACAAAAAGAAGGGAGATGATGGGAACAAGAATGCGCTTAAACATTGTTTTCACCTCTTGAGCATTTTTTATCACACGTCTTTCTTTTGAAAACACACAGACAATCAGTAAGGGGTTACTTTCCTGCCGGCCGGTTAAGTACGGTAAAACGGGCGGCGGCCTGTGACGGGACGGTTGCTTTATCAGGCTGCATGATGGCCCTTTTGACGTCGGTTCATTACCACCTCCTCTGCCTGCTTTTAAAGAAATCACCGCCAGCAAAAAGGCCCTGTCCTGACGGAAGACAAAACACAGCCATTGCCGGCAAAGTTAGTTACTTTACTGGCAAAAAAAACTGTGTTCTGCGGACAACAGAACACAGGCCACTACAAGTATGGCAGTGTTCTCCTTTCCGCACCGGGAGGCATACCGGTTTCCCGGTATACCCTATCGGCCCGAAAACCATAGCAACCGACCACAGGTAATCGGGCTCGGAGAACATTTTAGTTTGTTTTGGCTTATGGTTTTATTCGAGGGATAATACAAAAATCCTCCCATGGGTAGGCAAACTTCGCATAGAAAAGATTATGCCCCATTTCCTCTGCCGGCCGGAAAAACGGATATCCGGTATGCATGAAGGTGTTTTCCTTATTATGGTTATCCGTTAAATTTTTCTGGGCAAGGCCCTGTACTGCCCGAACTCCATTATTTATAATAAAAAAGTAAGAGCGTCGCATCAATTTCCCGGTAAAATTTCTGAGGGGGGTGGATAAATGATTGAAACCACCATAAATGCCCAGGCCGCCAGTTACCTCGATGAAAAAAAACTGGCCCGGATGTTAAAAGATATGCAGTTTGATACCCGCTACACCCTTCAGATCTTTAACTTTTTTACGGACGTACCCCTGCAGGATCTGGCCAGGTTTATAGTGCAATACGAGATACCGGAGGTTACGTTGAAGGCATACTACGAAACGTACGTCAGGGAATTTTATGCTCATCGCGAGCTTGAGGAGATGCTGGTCGATGTGGCAGGATCTTTTTATCAAAGCACTGAAAGCCCTTGATGCCTCCAGGGTGCCGGGTGACGAATGGACCTTTGGCGGCGGCACGGCCCTAACCGTTTATTTTCAACACCGGGAAAGCAAAGATGTGGATATATTTTTGCGGGATGCCCAATACCTGACTTATCTTACTCCCCGACTGAACAACGCGGTAGGTAACCTGACCGGTGATTACGTGGAGGGGTCCCATTTTTTAAAACTAAAATTTGCAGAAGGGGAAGTGGATTTTATTATCGCTCCCCATCTGACGGAAAAATACTATGAATTGAAGCGGGTGGCGGGCCGGGAGGTAAGGGTGGAAAGCCCCGAGGAGATTATACTGAAAAAACTTTTTTACCGGGCTGAAACACTAAAGACGAGGGATGTGGTGGATGTAGCCGCGGCCTACGAGAGAAGGAAAGGGCGCCTGCTGGAATGCTTATCCTTCATTACCCTGAGGGTGGCCGCCATAAAGCACAGGTGGGAGAAGTTAAAGACAATTTACAGCGCTGAAGCTGCCGGGTTGATCATGCTGGAGCCCGGTCTTGTCAACAGGGCCCCCGCCCTTTTTGAAGATTTTTTAAATAAAGCGGAAAAACTCTATAGGCTTGAGAGTCCATTATAATTGTCGTGTTGAATTTTTGACCGTTCAAAGTCCCGGTCTTATCTTCCGGACTTCTATCCTGCGGATACTTCACGCTTTTCCGGTACGCCCCACCCGGCCACCCGCCCCTTTTCCAGGCGTACCACCCGGTCCCCCAGAAAGGCCGCCTCTTCCAGGTCGTGGGTGACCAGAATAAAGGGGATCCTCCAGTGCCGTTGCAGGGACTTCAGCTCTCCCCGCACTTTATGCCGGGTTTCGTAATCCAGGGCGGAAAGGGGTTCATCCAAAAGCAACAGTTCCGGGTCTGCCAGCAGCGCCCGGGCCAGGGCGGTGCGTTGTCGCTCGCCACCGGAAATTTGCCCCGGATAACGACGGGCCAGGTGGGCTATCTGCAGCATTTCCAGCACTTCCTGGAGCTTAAGGCCCTCCTGCCGGTTTCCCTTCATGCCGTAAGCGGCATTTTGCTCCACGGTCATATGGGGAAAGAGGGCATAGTCCTGGAACACATAACCCACCCTCCTGTACCGGGGAGGCAGGTTCACCCGGGCGGTGCTGGAAAAAAGCACCCGCCCGTTTAAAACAATCTCACCCCTGCGGGGTTTTTGCAGGCCGGACAGGCACTGCAACAGGGTGGTTTTCCCGGCTCCGGAAGGTCCCAGCACTACCAGCACCTCGTTTTTTACGGAAATTTCAATTTGCAGGGAAAAGGCCGGCAGTTCCTTTATAATGTTCACGGTTAACAGACCGTTGTCCGGCGTTGATTTGTCTTTATTATGGTCGGAACAGTTCATCTGGTCGATCCCCGCCTTTCTCTTTTTGGTTATTTGAGCACCGATCGCCAATATCCGGGGCCGGCTGGTGGCTCCTGACTTGCCTGTGTCCTTGTGAATGTGCAAATGGCATGGCGCATTCCTTTCGCACTTCTCATCCGGTGAATACCGCAAATGTTCATCATGATTTCATTGTAAGTGGATGTCACCACCGATTGAACATCTCATCGTCCACTGCCCACCTTTTCAGCCGGTGCTTGCTCCAGCGGTTTACCCAGAAGATTACCATAAAGCTCAACAGGGTCATCAGGGCAACCAGCACCAGGGCGGCCCTGTTGTTCCCGGATTCGGTGGCGGCGTAGATGGCCAGGGGTGCCGTTTGGGTGCGGCCGGGAATGTTGCCGGCCACCATCAGGGTGGCGCCGAATTCTCCCAGGGCCCGGGCGAAGGACATGACGATGCCGGCCACCAGGCCGGGCCAGGCCAGGGGCAGGCTGATCGTCCGGAAAACCCGCCATTCGCCGGCCCCCAGGGTGCGGGCGGCATTCTCGATGTTTCTGTCCACCGCCTGAAAGGAGGCCCGCACCGTCTGGTAGAGCAGGGGGAAGGCCACTACCGTGGAAGCGATGACCGCCCCCCACCAGTTGAAGATTACCGAAATGCCCCACACGTTTTCCAGCAGCCGGCCCAGTGGCCCGTGCTTTCCGAAAAGTAACAGGAGGCCGAAGCCAACCACCGTGGGTGGCAGGACCAGGGGCAGGGTGAGGAGTGCCTCCACCGCATCCTTGCCCGGGAAGTCCCGTCCGGCCATGAGTCGGGCCACCGGCACGCCGGTGAGAAAAACGAACATTACGGCCAGCCCGGCCACGCGCAGGGATAGCAGCACCGGTATCATCACTTCCGGATCGAGCAATGCCGCTCACCCCGCCGGATAACCACTTCCTGTAGATTCGCAAAGTGCATACACATAACTATCCCCATCTCTTATCAACCTGTTTTGTCGGAGACAAAGCCCGTTTCGTGGGATAAATACTTATTTGAAACCCGCCCCTCCCGTGCCGCCCGGTCAAGCCAGTTATGGCACCCGTTGTACGGTTGAGTATTTTTCAAGCCGGAGACTTTCCTACGGCAATGACGATATTTCTCCACCCCAACAGGCATGAGATAGCAGAAACCCTACGGCTCGGGTGAGAGGCACGTCTCATCCGTTTGCCCCGCCCTTTCCCGGTATATCTGTACCATGCGGGTACCCTTCTGGAAGATTACCCGGGCACCTCCCTCCTGCACCAGCCGCCAAACCGTCCCAGGTTCCAGCACTACCATACCGGCCAGTACATCCACCCCCAATCCAAACAACACGGGTGTGAGGGGGGTGCTGGGACCGACCAGGATCACCACCGCCTGCCGGCTCAACTCCAGGAGGCGGGGAAGGGTCTTGTTGATCAGGGCGGTGGCCGTTATAAATACGAAATCCTGCACCGGTAAAAGATATTCGCAAGCCGGGTCGGGAAAATCACCCGGCTGGGGCTGGCGTTCCAGTACGGACAGACGGCAGTTGGCGGCCAGGGTTTCCAGGCCGGGGAAGTGACCGACAACGGCCACTTTTTTACCCCGCACCTTTTCCAGCAGGGCTTCAAAGGCGTTTACGGGCGGTCCGCAAAGGGACTCTGCATCTAATTTTTCTACCCGTTCCGGAGCGTTGAACACCGAATTGATCGCCGCCAGGCCCAGGGCTGCCTCGAAATTGTTCCAGCTTTTGATGTATTCCGCCAGCTCCCGCACGGGCATCCCCCGGATCTTCCCGGCCAGTTCCACATGCCGCCTGCCCTCCCGCGGTGTCATGGCCACGCCTGTACCCTGGGAGCGGACTAAACACCAGTGCAATCCCACCAGGCAATCTTCCACCTTCAGGCGGGATGGGATGAATTCAATCAGCCGGTTATAAATCTGCCACATAAAGTTCCCCCTCTTTGATTATGGCCTGAACCAATCCTTCCATTCGCCCGCCAGGAAAGTTACCTGTTCCTGGAATAAGCCAGCAATTCTTCCAGCTCCCGGTCGGGAAGGGATCGTAGCCGAAAGCGAAATTTTTCAGTTCCAACCTCACAGTCATCCCTCCGGGGATTATTCCCTTAATCCTCCGACCGCGGGAAAAGATGAACGGCGGCGGGGGGAATGACACACCAGACCTTCTCGCCCACCTGCGGTGGCCGGTGAAAGCCGTGTTCATGGCCAGCCGGGGGGATCCAGAGCACCAGCTCTTCCCCCGCATCCACCATCACCTCCAGGTAAAAGCGCCGGCGGTATACGGCTGTCACCCGGCCCGGCAGGCAGGTGGTCCCACCAGTGGGGGTGGGGGAAAGTTGCAGGTGTTCCGGGTGGAGAACGCAGCCCACCGGGCCGGTAAAGCCCGTTTCCACCGCCAACTCCAGGCGCCCCGCCCGGAAAAGCCGGTGCCCTTTCGCCTCCAGCACTTCCCCGGCAAATACATTCCGCAACCCCACAAAACGGGCGGTAAACAGGGAAGAGGGCCGGTAGAAAATCTCTTCCGGAGAACCTACCTGTACCAGTCGCCCCCGTTGCATGACGGCAATGCGGTCGGCCAAAAAGGCCGCCTCTGCAAAGTCGTGGGTTACATGAACGGTCAGGGTGCCGGTGGCCCGGTGAATGCGCTGCAGTTCCCGCTGAAACCCTTCCCTGGTACGCGGGTCCAGGGCGCTTAAAGGTTCGTCCAGGAGGAAAATCTGCGGTTCCGTGACCAGTGCCCGGGCCAGGGCCACCCGCTGTTGTTCACCTCCGCTCAGTGTGGAGGGGTTACGGGCCAGCAGATGACCGATTCCCAGAAGTTGAACTACCTCCCCCAGTTTTCCCTCCCTGGCTGCTGCCGGGATTTTCCTGCTCTTAAGACCGAACAGGATGTTTTGCCGTACATCCAAATGGGGGAAGAGGGCATAGTCCTGGTAAACAAAACCAATACGCCTTTCCTCCGGCGGCAGGCAGGTAATCTCCTTTCCGGCGAAGAATATGCGGCCTGCGTCCGGGGGGTACATGCCGGCGATGGTTTCCAGCAAAACGGTTTTGCCGCTCCCTGTAGGACCAAGAATGACAAAATATTCCCCCGGAAGGACTGCCAGATCGATGTCCCGCAGATGAAACTCCCCCAGCCTTTTGTTTACCCCCACCAGTTTCAACAACGTTTCCACTCCCTACTTTCCGCCGGGGGCGTATCGGGTAATCCGCCGCCGGCCCGGGCGTCGCAGTTCTGCGGTCAGGTGGAGCAGGGACAGTATCTTTGCAGGCCGAGCAGGACCGCGGCACCTGCTATGGAATTGCCGTAGAAAATCACCGGTTTTTGTGCTGCCAGCCAGAACTGGATGGTACCGTTGATCAGCGTGCTGCCGGTAACCAGGAGCACCTGGGCCCACTCCACCAGATCCGCCGCCGCCTGCTCACCATCTTCAATAAGCACCCCCTCCCGTTCCCGGCCGATGTTATCAGGGTCCAGGTCAATCACCCGCAAAGGGAAAACCGGAGCACAGGCCGCCACCAGCGCCGGCTGGAGCCCCACGATTCCCAGGCGGGGCCGGCCGTAGTGGCTGGACAGAAAACCCGCCACCTGCCTCCCGCAGTCCCCGGGTCCAAGGTCGCGACAGTGCAGTGTATTATGCACCAGGCCGGCATGGCGGGCCAGGGCATTGAGGGTGGCGATAAATACCGCCCGCTCAAAGTCATCCTGCAAGTCCAGCTCCAGCACCCTGGCCAGGCTGCCCCGGAAAAAACCGGGACAGCCAGTATAGGCCTGCCCCCTGGCCTTCCGCAGGCGGGCTTCTACCATCTTCTCCTTGCCTTTGAGCAGGGGAAAATCCCTGCGTTCCGGTCGGCCAATGGCCTGCTCCGGTGTCAGCACCTCCGTATATACCAGCACCTCTTCCTCCTGCAGCCCATGCTGGCGGGCCAGGCCGGCCATTTTTTCCCGCAACACATCATAAACCGGTATAGCGTCCAACCCTTCTACCCCCCAGCCTTTCAAAAACCAGAAGCGACACCGTCGTAATGATCATGAGAACGGTGGCCACGGCCATGACCGCATCCAGATCACCAATGGTCAAATTAAGATAAAGGGAAATGGGCAGAGTTTCCGTGCGCATCCTGGTGGCACCGGCCAGCATCAACACGGCGCCGAATTCCCCCAGGGCCCTGGCCCAGGTGATAACCAGGGCTGCCACAAGGCCGTTGCGGATCATGGGCAGGGTCACCCGGAAGAAAGCCTGCCACTGGTTGCAGCCCAGGGTGCGGGCCACAAACTCCAGCCGTCGGTCCACCCCTTCCATGGTTGCTTTCATCACCGTAATCATATAGGGAAGGTTGACAAAAAACTGGGCGGCGATGATTCCCTGCACGGTAAAGATCAGCTCCAGGCCCAGTCCGGTCAGGAAGTGACCCACGGGTGTGGTCCCGAAAACCATGAGAAGGCAGACACCCGATACAATGGGCGGCAGGGCCAGGGGTATATTAACCAGCACATTGAGTATGGGTCGGCCGGGCAGTGGATAGCGGGAGAGACAGTAGGCCACCGGTACAGCCACCAGAGTGCACAGAACAGTGGAAATCAGGGACGTTTTCAGGCTCAGGGCCAGGGCGAAGCGAATTTCCGCCGTATCCAGGGCCGACCAGAGGTGAGGCACCCCCCGTATTGGAACCAGGACCAGCGTCAGGCCCAGGAAAACCAGGATGAGCACGGTGATCACTATGTTGAAACCTTGAAACAGTGAATTGGCCATCGGCTTGCCAGTCAATTCCTTCATAAAAATACACCAGTTCCCGGAATAATAATTTTCAAACACCCGCCAACTCAACCGGTGGTGACGGGCTGGAGGGTCTTAAAAAATGGTTTTTCGAAAAGTGTCCATCCATGGCCCTTTCACAAGACGACTTACTCCCGGTAGGGTTTGAACCCGTTTTTCTCCCAGATGGCCCGCGCCTGATCCGAAGCCACAAATTTGGCAAACAGCCTGGCCCTGTCGGGCTGTGCCGAACAGGCCAGCACGGACACCGGCACCACCATGTTTACTTCCTGCAGTTCCGGCAGCGGGACGATGTCCACCCTGTCCTTGAATTCGGGGTAGTTTTCCACTCCGATGATGGCCGCATCGGCCTGCTTCATGCTCACATAGACCAGTAGTTCGTTAATCGTAGGGGTGCGGGCCACAACATTTTTGTTCACCTTTTCCAGAAGACCGGCCTTTTGCAGTACGGCGTCGGATACTTTGCCCATGGGGTTGGCCTTTGGATCCCCCAGGACCACTTTGACGCCGGGTTTGGCCAGGTCGGCCAGCTGTTTTATGCCCGCCGGGTTGCCCTTGGGCACGGCCAGGGCCGGAATATGATAGACCACCTTCTTTTCCCAGGTGACCAGCTTTTCTTTGCGCAGGGGTTCCAGTTCCGTAACGTCACCGGGAATGCAAACATCTCCCTTCCGGGAAAGGAGAATCTGGTTGTTGTTCTGGGCCGATCCGGCGTAAGAGAAGGAAACGTGAATACCCGTCTGCTCCTGGAAAACGCGGCCGATTTCATCCATGGCCTTGCGCAGGCCGGCGCCGCTGTAAACCAGCAGGGTCTCCTGCTGCGTACCTTCCCGGGCGGGCGATTGCTGTCCCGCCTGCCCCTGTGTTTGCTCCTGGTTTTTGCCGGCGCAGCCGGCCAGGGCCATGGTGATGATCAAGGTCAGGACGATCGCAAAAACGTGCCTTTCCCCCCGGCTAAAGACAATCATATTTGGCATTGCCTACACCCCCTGTTTCTGTCCGGGTTTCAGGCCGAACTCCGCAAACACCTTCATCCCGGCGGGGGAAGCCAGGTAGCGCAAAAATTCCCGGGCGGCCTCCTTTTGCGGGGCGTTTTTCAACACCGCCGCCGGATAGACAATGGGCTTGTGCAGGTTATCGGGCACCGTCAGGTCCACCCGCACATTCTTGCCCATCAGGGCATCGGATCGGTAAACAAAGCCGGCGTCGGCATTGCCCGTTTCCACGTAGGTGAGCACCTGGCGCACGTCGTTGGCCATGACCAGCCTGGGCTGCAGCTTATCCCACAGCTTCAGGTTGGTCAGGCTTTCCCGGGTGTACTGCCCGGCCGGCACGGTGTCCGGCATCCCCAGGGCGATTCTTTTTACCCCGGATCCGGCCAGGTCGTTGAAATCCTTCAAGGGGGCGGCGTTCTTGGGCACCACCACAACCAGTTCATTGCTCAAGAGATTGGTCCGGCTGTCCGGTTCGAGCAGGCCTTTTTCTTCCAGCTGATCCATCTGGCCGACCCCGGCGGAAATGAACAGGTCCACCGGGGCTCCCTGTTCGATCTGCTTCTGCAGCGAACCGGAGGCCCCCAGGTTGTATGTAATCTTTACCTCCGGGTGTTCTTTCGCATAGTCCTCCTTGATTTTTGCCAGGGCGTCCTTCAAACTGATGGCTGCCGAAACGGTAATTTCCTTTTGCGACCCGGTATTCTGGCCGGCCTGCTCAACCTGCTTGCCGCAGCCGCCGGCAACCACCCCCACCATGAATATGAACAGCACTCCCAGCAACCACTTTTTCATCGTTACCGGCTCCTTTCCAGATGGTTGTTTGCTGGCATTTACCAGTCACCCTTTTCACATTCGGCTATACCCCGGCGGGAGCAGACCATCTTTTCCCCTTTTGGCATGAATAAGGCCTGCTTAAAATAGGGGGAAAGCCGTGGAAACTTTCCCTCTTCCATGTCCGGCGGCCCCCTACCCGCTCCGTCCGCGCTGCCGGACCAAAAAAGCCAGGCATGCGCACGGAAAGGCACACCTGGCCCCTGACTGAGGTCACGTCATTGTAACCATCTCCTTTCCGCACCGGGAGGCGCACGGGTTTCCCCGTACACCCTGTCGGCCCTGGCCCCATGGCTTTTTCGCTTTAGGGAACCGGGCTCGGAGATGTATTTAACTTATAATCTTATGTCAGTTACAGTTCTCTGTCCGGACGGTTTTTCCTGCAACGTATCCTGAAAAAAATGGGCGACCCTGGCCGGGTTGCTGATCATCGCGGAAAACATACCGCACGATTTGACCACAGGATGATTGTGGACGGGCCTTCCCGCCGGGAAGACGGGAAGGACAAATCCGCCTTGTTCGCCTGTTTATTCGGCTCAAGGAGAATGTTAACCTTTCTCCGTGACCGGAGAACAAAGGCAAAATGCCCTGGAACAACAACAGCATCACCGGCGGCCGGGAAATAATAATTGCGGGCTTTTAACAGTTTGCATAATTCTAAAAAACTGGTTGAACAAGGAGGAATTAACCGGCCTGAAGTCGAACTGTACAACGAATCGAATAGGTGCAGTCTCCGAGCCCGGTTACCTAAAGCGAAAAAGCCATGGGGCCAGGGCCGACAGGGTGTACGGGGAAACCCGTGCGCCTCCCGGTGCGGAAAGGAGATGGTTGCCATGATGTGATCTCAGTGGCCGGGCGTGCCTTTCCGTGCATGCCTGGCCTTTTTTTGGTACTGTTTTCGGCCGGCTGTACGGGGAAAATTTTTTTCACTTTCAATAAACCCCGGTCATGCCGCTAAAGCTTCTACTGCAATACTTTTTGAATGCGGTGTTGCCTGTCAGGGTGTCACCGGTGCCATTCAGGGATAAAGTTACCTGTTCACTTGTCCAGCGGTGGTGATAAGCTTTGCCGCATGTAATGGAAAAGCCGATTGGGGTCATCGAGGAAATTGATGGGCGTCCCCAGAAAACTGCCACTTCGGGCAAAAAAGCGTTACTGGAGCCACCGGCAGGTGCCGGGTGGGAGCCCCTTGCAAAGAAAATGGGCTTTCAAGTGGGGAAGTCCCCGGCGATGCGCCGCCTGGTGGAAACGGCCTACAAAATCGCCAAAAAAAATATCAATGTGCTGATCCAGGGCGAAACGGGCACCGGCAAGGAAATCCTGGCAAGGTTTATCCACGCGGCTTCCCATCGCTCCCGGCAGGTTTTTGTTCCGCTAAACTGCGGTGCTCTGCCCAAAGGCGTCATGGAAACCGAACTGTTCGGCCATGAAAGAGGTGCGTTTACCGGTGCTGTGAAGATGCGCCGGGGCCTGTTCGAAATGGCCCATCGCGGAACCATCTTTTTGGATGAAATAGGGGAAGCCAGCCCGGCGATTCAGGTCAAGCTTTTACGTGTTCTGGAAACCGGTGAATTTTTACGTGTGGGCGGTGAAAAGCCCGTTAAAATCGATGTACGGGTAATCGCCGCCACCAACGTGGACCTGAGACTGGCTTTGCGCAACGGGACCTTTCGGGAGGACCTCTTTTACCGCCTGGAAGGGGTCCGCCTGGAAATACCTCCTTTGCGTGAAAGGGTAGAGGACATCCCTGTCCTGGCGGAGTTTTTCGCCCGCAAGATCAACCCCGCCTTGCTGATTTCCCCGGAAGCCATGAGGCTTTTATGTAATTACTCCTGGCCCGGAAATATTCGTGAGCTGTCAAACATCATCCAGAATGCTGTGGCCCTTTGCGAAGGTAACATTATCCTGCCCGAGCATTTAGGTGCCAGGATTGTGAGCGGAGATCCTGCTGGCAGGAAAACCTGGGGCAGATCGTGCAGCGGGAAAACCGCGGAAGATACCGGTTGTACAGGCGGCACGGGGGATGGCTGTCCCGGTACCGCACCTCCAGGAAAGGTTTTTCATGCATTTCTTGATTTTCCCAATCAGATCGCTCTGGAGGGAATGAGCTGCGAAAAACTGGCAGATCTTCTGATACACGTGCGGCGGCAGGAGAAAAAAATCCTGCATGTAATGAGGGCCAGAGGTTCAGACCTTGCTCCGCTGTTATCCCTGGAAGAAGCCGAAATCCACGCAATTACCGAAGCGCTTGATTATCATCAGGGTGTTATCATCAAAGCCGCACGGTCTTTAGGGATTGGCCGGAATACTCTCGCTCGTAAAATAAAGAAATATAACATCAAGGTAGAAGGTTTAGACTGATTTCAGAACCGGGCCTGTATGTTTTAACTTAAAAGGCTAAACAACTTGTTCGCTTTTTATGCCTTTAGAAGGAATGTTTTTAAACCAGGGTGTCCCTGTTCATTATTGGAGCAATCCCGTTTATCGTTTACTCCCGGTACCGGGAGGGGGGGTGTGTCTGTTCATTATTGGAACAATCCTGCACTATATTGGTGCTTCACTGTTTTGTGCCAAAACAGAAATACGTCCTGTTCCTTGTATGGTTTGTTAAAAACCCGGCAATTAGAGAGAGATTTTGACTTGTCTTTGTTAGTGGCATAAAATTTGCGTGTTATTTGATTTGACGACAAAGCCGGCTGGTGTCATTTCCTGATTGGTTATTGTGTTGCAACAGGAAAAGGATGTCGGCACTTCGGTCTATCGGTTGAAAATAGCCCGCTCTTTTAAATGCTGCGTTAATATTTGCCCCTGCATGCTGTGTTCAAAGTATTTATGCGGCAGGGCGTTCGCCCGCGGGAAGTTATTCGAAAAGGAGGGATCGACAAAAGGATTAAACAAAAACGGGTCATTAACCGGAATTATCAAAAAAAGATGAAAAAGACCGGCTCATAGTTTTTCCAGTTGATTGGACCAGGTTGAAGAGCAAAAACTTGCGGAACATATTGAATAATTAAGGGGTGAAACGGCTTGATCAAGAAAAAGGTCAACATTAACGGGGCCAGTATGACTTTGCTTGTCGATCCGGAAGCCACTCTGGCAGAGGTCATTCGCGGGCAGCTGCATCTAACCGGAACCAAGATTGGTTGCGGCAAGGCCCAGTGCGGCGCCTGCTCGGTGATCATGAACGGCAAGGTTATCTTTTCCTGTGCCACCAAAATGAAGAGAGTTCCCGATGAGGCACTCATTACCACCATTGAAGGGATTGGCACACCCAACAACCTGCACGCCCTGCAACTGGCCTGGGTCAAACACGGTGCCGCCCAGTGCGGTTTTTGCGCGCCTGGTTTTATCGTTTCCGCCAGGGTCCTCCTGGATGAGAATCCCAACCCCACCAGGGAAGAGGTTCGCGACTGGTTCCAAAAGCACAAAAATGTTTGCCGCTGTACGGGATACAAACCCATCGTGGATGCCGTGATGGACGCCGCCCGCCTGATGCGCGGCGAAATATCCGTGCGGGACCTGGGCTTCGAGATGCCGGGTGACGGGAAAATACTGGGCACCGACTACCCGCGTCCTTCGGCTATAGGCAAAGTCACCGGCACCATTGACTACGGCGCCGACCTGGGCCTCAAGATGCCGCCCGGCACCTTGCAGCTCAAGCTGGTCCAGGCGCAGGTTTCCCACGCCAGGATCCTTTCCATCGACACATCCGAGGCGGAGAAAATGCCCGGTGTCTACAAAGTCGTGACCCATAAGGATATCAAAGGCAGAAACCGCATCAACGGCCTGAATTTCCCGAGCAACAAGGGGGACAGCTACGACCGGCCGATCCTGTGTGACGAAAAGGTCTTCCAGTTCGGCGACGCCATTGCCATCGTCTGTGCCGACACGGAGGCACACGCCCAGGCTGCGGTGGAAAAAGTGAAGGTCGAACTGGAAGTGCTTCCGGCGTACATGAGCGCTCCCGCCGCCATGGAGCCCGACGCCATGGAAATCCACCCCGGCACCCCCAATGTGTACTACAGGCAGTTGTTGGAAAAAGGCGAGGATACCGGGCCGTTGATGGAAAAGGCGGACGTTGTGGTATCCATGGAGGACCTGTACGTCGGCCGTCAGCCCCACCTGCCCGTGGAACCGGACGTTGCCGCGGCTTATTATGACGAAAACGGCAACCTGCAGATTTTGTCCAAGAGTATCGGTCTGGATCTGCACGCCCTCATGATCGCCGAAGGCCTCGGCCTCGAGGCCGGCAAAAACCTTTTCCTGTCCCAGTTCCCGGGGGTGGGCGGCACCTTCGGCTACAAGTTCAGCCCCACCATTGAGGCCCTGGTGGGCGCCGCCTGCATGGCCACCGGCAGGCCCGTTTTCCTGAAATTCGACTACTACCAGCAGATCATCTACACCGGCAAGCGGTCTCCGTTCTTTATCGACCTGAAGTTCGGGGCCAGGAAGGACGGCAAGATCATCGCCATGGAATCCAACTGGGCTGTGGACCACGGCCCCTACTCCGAGTTCGGCGACCTCCTCACCCTGCGGGGAGCCCAGTTCATCGGCGCGGGCTACGGCATTCCGAACATCCGCGGCGCCGGCTATACGGTTTGCACCAACCACGCCTGGGGTTCCGCCTTCCGGGCTTACGGTTCGCCCCAGAGCTTCTTTGCCAGTGAGACGCTGATGGACGTCCTGGCCGAGAAATTGGGCATCGACCCGCTGGAGCTGCGTTACATCAACGTCTATCGCCCCGGCGATACCACCCCCACCGGCCAGGAACCCGAGGTGTACTCGCTGCCCCAGCTGATCGACGCCATCCGCCCCAGGTACAGGGCCGCCCTGGAAAAGGCCAGGAAACTCTCCACACCTGAGAAAAAGCGCGGTGTCGGCGTTTCCATTGGAATTTACGGCTGCGGGCTTGACGGTGTGGACGGCGCCGAAGTATGGGCGGAACTGCTGCCCGACGGCAGGGTGCAGGTGAGCACCAACTGGCAGGATCACGGCCAGGGCGCGGATATGGGCCTGCTGGCCACCTCCCATGAGGTCTTGCGGAAAATGGGCATCAGGCCGGAGCAGATCAAGCTGGTCATGAACGATATGAACCTGGCCCCGGCGGGCGGGCCGGCCGGCGGGAGCCGCTCCCAGGTGGTCGTCGGCAACGCCGTGGTGAACGCATGCGAGCAATTGCTGAACGCCCTGAGAAAGGCCGACGGGACCTACATGACTTATGACGAGGCTTTGGCCAAAGGTATCCCGCTCAAGTATACCGGCAAGTGGAGCACTGCGGTGGCCAACTGCACCGCCTGTGACGAGAAAGGCCAGGGCAGCCCCTTTGCCGTATACATGTACGGTGTTTTCCTGGCGGAAGTGGAAGTGGATACCACGACCGGCAAGGTCCGGGTGGTAAAGATGACGCTGGCCGCCGACGTCGGCGAAGTGGTCAACAGGACAGTCCTCGACGGGCAGATCTACGGGGGCCTGGCCCAGGGCATCGGGCTGGCGCTTTCCGAGGATTTCGAGGACCTGAAGAAACACACCAGCATGGCCGCCTGCGGTATTCCTTACATCAAGGATATCCCGGACGACCTGGAGATCATCTACGTGAACAACAAGCGCAAGCACGGCCCCTTCGGTGCCGCCGGCGTGGGCGAACTGCCGCTGACTTCGCCGCATGCCGCCATCTGCAATGCCATTTACAACGCCTGCGGCGTGCGCATCACCCAGCTCCCGGCCACGCCGGAAAAGGTTCTGGCCGGCCTGCAGGGGAGGGAAATACCGGTCGTAAGGCGGCCGATCAAAAATCCGGCTTACTAGTGCGCACAGGGATGCGCTGAGCGGGTTGAAATTCTGATGAGATGACATCTTACGCGGATAGTTTGCCTTGAGCGAATTGAACGGCATTTGGTGGTGGGTCGCTGGTGGCCGGTAAGCGGAGGGGAAGAGTTCGCAAAGGCGAATGCCGAACAAACATTCCGGCAGTTATTTAACCGGCGACCCGCCCCCAGAATGCACCCGGCTCGCTCCAGGTTGTTGTATTTTAATTAACATTGATCTGACGGCTGTATTTCCGGACCGGCAAGTCCGGTGCGAAACGGTGGGGGTAAAATGGATCAAAGGCGAATAGTCGAGTTTGAAGAAAAATGCACCCAGGAGTATCCCCCGGCCTGCACGGCGGCCTGTCCCCTGCACGTGGATGTCAGGAGTTTCGTGGCGGAAATGAAAAAGGGGAACATCGACCAGGCATTCGATATTTTTGCCGGAACAGTTCCCTTTCCCGGCATCGTCGGCCGCATCTGCGATCATCCCTGCCAGGCCGCCTGCAGGCTGGGGGAGGTGGGCGAGGCGCTCTCCATAGCCTCCCTGGAGAGGGCCTGTGTGCGGATGAGTTCCGCCCGGCCGGTAAAAACTACCGTTTCACCCCCCAAAAACAGGCGGGTGGCCGTGGTCGGGGGAGGGCTGAGCGGCCTGGCGGCAGCCTTTGAGCTGGCCCGGAAGGGTTACAGTGTTGCTGTCTTCGAAGCCTCGGGCCGCCTGGGGGGCAGGCTGTGGGAAATACCGGAGGAGGTTTTACCGCGGCAGGTGATCAGGGAAGAAACGGCTGTGCTCGATACCCTGGGTGTGCTGGTCCGGTTCAACACCCCTGTAGGGCGGTCCCTTCCCCTTCCGGACCTGCGCCGCGAATTCGACGCCATCTATCTCAGCCCCGGATATAATCCCGGGGATGCATTCGGTCTGGAAACGGACCGGCAGGGCCGCATCCGGATCGACCCGGTTACTTTTGCCACCGGTGCGGACGGGGTTTTTGCCGGGGGCGGCGTGCGGCGTGCCGGGCCGGGCTATTCCCCCGTCGGTTCCCTTTCCGACGGCAGGCGGGCGGCCGTATCCATAGACCGCTATCTGCAGGGCGTTTCCCTTACCGCCGGCCGGGAGAACGAGGAGTCTTACCGGACACGGCTTTTTACCAGTATTGAGGGGGTCCAACCCCTTCCTGCCGTTGTGCCGGCTGATCCCGCACGGGGTTACACGCCGGAGGAAGCCGTCCGGGAAGCCGGACGCTGTCTCCAGTGCCAGTGCCTGGAGTGCGTGAAGGCCTGCGCATACCTTGCCCATTTTCAAGGTTATCCCAAAAAATATGTCCGCCAGATCAGCCACAACCTGAAAATGGTCATGGGGCGGCACGAGGCCAACATCTTGATTAATTCCTGCAGCCTGTGCGGCCTCTGCCGGGAGGTTTGCCCGGAAGGTTTCCACATGGGGGAGTTGTGCCGGGAGGCCCGGATAGAAATGTTCAATAAGGGGAAAATGCCGCCTTCCGCCCACGATTTTCCCCTCCGGGACATGGAATTCAGCAATAGTGAGCTGTGTGTTCTGACCCGTCACCAGCCGGGGTACGGGTCAAGCAGCCACCTCTTCTTCCCGGGCTGCCAGTTGAGCGCTTCCGCGCCGGACCACGTGGAGAGGGCTTATTCTTACTTAATGGAAAAGGTGGCCGGAGGGGTCGGCCTGATGCTGCGGTGTTGCGGCGCTCCGGCGGAGTGGTCCGGACGGACCGGCCTTTTTCAGGCGGGGCTGCAGGAAATTGAGAACCAGTGGCGGGAAATGGGCGGGCCGCGCCTGATCCTGGCCTGCTCGACATGTTACCAGATATTTAAGAAATACCTTCCCGGGGTTGAAATTGTCTCTCTCTGGGAACTGTACGACCGGTTCGGGCTGCCGGAGGCCGGCGGGTCCCCAAATCCCGGTGTGGTGGCTGTACATGACGCCTGTACCACCAGGCATGAGAAACATATCCACGCAAGCGTCCGGAGGATATTGCAGAAGCTCGGTTACAGGATCGAAGAACTGCCGGACAGTCGCGAAAAAACGAAGTGCTGCGGGTACGGGGGGTTGATGCTGTATGCCAATCGGAGACTGGCGGATGACGTGATCAGGCGGCGTACCGGCGAAAGCCCCGCCGACTATGTCGCTTACTGCGCCATGTGCCGCGACAATTTTGCGGCCCGGGGCAAGCGAACCTACCATCTGCTGGACCTGATTTACGGCAGGATAGATGACGCTTCACCGGTGAAAAAGGGGCCGGGTTACTCCCGGAGGCGTGAAAACAGGGTCAGGCTTAAAAATAAAATGCTCAAAGAGGTATGGGGGGATGAAGTGGCGGAAGTGAAGAGGTCGTATGAAACTATTAAATTGATTGTTCCCGCCGCAGTGGGCGAAATTATGGAAGAACGCATGATCCTGCTGGAAGACATCCAGAAAGTGATTGAGTATGCCGAGCGGACGGGCAATAAGATACTTAACCGGAGTAGCGGCCACATTCTGGCCTGCCACAGGCCGGTAAGCGTCACTTACTGGGTGGAGTACACCCCGCTGGAGGACGGTTTTGCCGTCCACAATGTTTACTCGCACCGGATGGTGGTGGAGGGCAATAGTTAAGGATGTGAAAAAGTTGGCCGGCAAGGATTTGAACGCAGAAAATGTTTATGAGTGTCTTAAATGCGGCGTTCCGCTGGAACCGGGCAAAGTTACGGTTTCCTATATGGGCAGCAGCTTTCCGGTTGAACTGTTAAAATGCAAAAAATGCGGGCAGGTCCTGGTCACGGAGGAGCTGGCACTGGGCAGGATGCTGGAAGTGGAAAAGGTTCTGGAGGACAAATAGGGGTGCTGGTAATGCCTTTCGCCGGACGTTACCGGGTTTATGAAAACGGTGATTTGCGCAGGATTACCGGTGATACCGTCAGGCCGGGCGGTTTTACTTTAACCGGCCGGGCCCTGGTCTTTTGTTCTTTCACCCCGGGGGCCAGGGTGCTGGACGTGGGCTGCGGCACCGGCGCCACAGTGGAACACCTGATAACCAGGTATAAACTGGATGCCGTGGGGGTGGACCCTTCCCCGGTTCTGCTGGAGCAGGGACGGCGGAGGTGTCCCGGGCTGCCGCTGCTGGAGGCGGCGGGGGAAAGCCTTCCTTTCGGGGACGGGGAAATGGACGGTGTCTTTATGGAGTGCGCTCTGACCGTGATGGAAGACCCGGACGGGGCTCTGGCGGAATGTTACCGGGTGTTGAAGGACGGCGGCTGGCTGGTGGTGACCGATGTCTACGCCCGCAACCCGGAAGGAGTTGCCGACCTGCGGAAGCTTCCCGCGGCCAGTTGCCTGACCGGGGCCATGGGCGGACGGGAGTTAAAAAAGAAAATAGAACGGGGCGGCTTCGCTATTGTATTGTGGGAGGATCATTCCCGGTTGCTGGCGGAACTGGCCGGCCGGATCATTTTGGCCGGCGGTTCACTGGAAATATTTTATGGCCATTCCGCCTGCGGGGCGGCGCAAGGCCGGGACATCCGGGAGGCGATCAAAAAGTCCCGGCCGGGA
Source organism: Desulfofundulus thermobenzoicus (assembly GCF_009428905.1). Taxonomy (GTDB): domain Bacteria; phylum Bacillota; class Desulfotomaculia; order Desulfotomaculales; family Desulfovirgulaceae; genus Desulfofundulus_A; species Desulfofundulus_A thermobenzoicus. Next base: position 118,786 of record NZ_WHYR01000001.1, read on the forward strand.
TACTTCCTGTTGATTGCCCGGAAGCAGGGGGTGGGTTCCCATTTGCCGGAAAGGAGCGCACGGTTGGGATGAACGACGAACTGTTACGCATGCTGGAACTGTACCGGCAGGGCTTTAACTGCAGCCAGATCCTGCTTTTGCTGGGGCTGGAAACCCTGGGGAAAAGCAACCCGGACCTGATCCGGGCCATGACCGGCCTGGGCGGCGGGCTGGGTTTTTCCGGGAAAACCTGCGGCGCGCTGACCGGCGGGGTTTGCTTGCTGGGCCTGTATGCCGGCAGGGGGGTACGGGGGGAAAGGGAGCACGACCGTTTTCTTTTAATGGTTGAGGAACTGGTGCAGTGGTTTGAGCAGGAGATCGGCCGTTCTTACGGCGGAATCAATTGCGCAGAGATTATGGGAGAAAAGCTGGCCAGCAAAACGGTGGGCAGCCAGTGCGGCAATATTGTCGGGAGCACCTATGCCAGAGTCAAGGAAATACTGATTGCCAGCGGGATCGAGCCTGCGGGTGGGCGCAATGGGTGAACGGGGCAATATTCTGTCGGAAACAGAAAGCCTGTGTCCCGAATGCCTCGGGAAGATACCGGCAAAAAGGGTGGCCCGGGGAGATTGTGTGTTTCTGGAAAAAACCTGTCCGGAACACGGCAGCTTCCGGACGAAGATCTGGGAAGGGCAACCGTCTTTTCAATCCTGGGTCAGGCCTAAAATACCGGCAGCGATTAACGTTCCCTTTACAGAGGTCGACCGGGGCTGTCCCTTTGACTGCGGTCTTTGCCCCGCCCACCGCCAGCATACTTGTACGGCGCTGCTGGAGGTCACCGGTCGCTGCCATTTAAAATGCACCTTTTGCTTTGCTGATGCCGGAGGTAGTGGCCCGGATCCGGATCAGAAAACAGTCAGGGGATGGTACCAGCGCCTGCTGGACGCCGGCGGGCCGTACAACATCCAGCTTTCCGGCGGGGAACCCACCCTGCGGGACGACCTGCCCGCACTGGTGGCGCTGGGCCGGTCCATGGGCTTTAACTTCATCCAGTTGAATACCAACGGCCTGAGGCTGGCCCGGGAGCCCGAATTCCTTGAATCCTTGAAGGATGCAGGGCTGGCTTCTGTATTCCTGCAGTTCGACGGGACTGAGCGGGAAATTCACCGCCAGCTGAGAGGCGGCGATTTTCTGGAAGAAAAGCTGGAGGCGGTACGTCTGTGCGGGGAGCTGGGGATCGGGGTGATCCTGGTGCCCACGGTGGTCCCCGGCATTAACGACCATAATCTGGGGCAGATCATCGACCTGGCGCTGGATCTCCTGCCGGTGGTGCGGGGGGTTCACTTCCAGCCCGTGAGCTATTTCGGGCGCTATCCCCAACCCCCGTCGGATGCGATGCGCATAACCCTGCCGGAGATCATCGGCCGGATTGAACGTCAAACGGCCGGACGGATCAAAGCGGAAAGCTTCCGGCCGCCGGGCTGTGAAAACGCCCTGTGTTCCTTTCACGGCAACTTTGTTTTAATGCCGGACGGGGAATTGGTGGCCACCACCAGGCATGACCCGGTACGGCAAGAAAGAAACTGTTGCGGCACGCCGGAGCGGGCGGAAGAGGGGGCGCGGAAAGCGAGGAATTTTGTGTCGAGCCGCTGGTCCGCTCCTCCGCCAATCCTGAAGCAGCAAAAATGCAGTTGCCAATGCAGCCGTGAGGAGCAGATGACTTCTAAAAATAGTATGGACATGTTTTTAGAGAGGGCTAAAACTCATACCCTTTGCCTTTCCGCCATGGCTTTTCAGGACGTCTGGAACATCGACCTGGAGCGGTTGAAGGACTGTTGCATTCACACCGTGGCCCCCGACGGGAGGATCATACCCTTTTGTGCCTACAACCTTACGGACAGAACGGGCAGATCGCTTTACAGGGGAAGGTAGGGATGTATGTTCAGAAAAACACCGCTGGAGGCCTGGGCTTTGCAAAAAATGGGGGGCAACCCCGGGAAGGCCGGGTCTCTGACCCGCGCCCTGATCGAATCCTACCAGCTGCAAAAACTGAGGGAAACCCTGGCTCTGGCCAGGGACAGAAGTCCCTTTTACCGCCGCCTGTTGAACGATTACCCGGTGGAGCGGGTTAAGTCGTTAAGGGACCTGCAGGAACTTCCTCTTACCACTGCTCGTGATCTCAGCCAGAACCCGCTGCTGTTTCTCTGCGTTTCCCAGGACCGGATCAGCCGGGTGGTCACCCTGAACAGTTCCGGTACCACCGGTTTACCGAAGCGAGTTTTCTTCACCCCCGGCGACCAGGAGCTGATCCGGGACTTTTTTCACCACGGCATGTCCACCCTGGTGCAGCCGGGCGACACGGTGCTGATTTTGCTGCCCGGCCAGTTGCCCGGGAGTGTGGGGAATTTGCTGGTGGAGGCGCTGGGGCGAATGCAGGTGCGGGGTATTCCCCACGGCTTTGTGCGGGACCCCCGGGAGACGCTGGAAATCATGGTCCGGGAGAAGGTCGACGCGCTGGTGGGCATCCCCACCCAGGTGCTGGCCCTGGCCCGCTGGCGGTTTCCGGGGCAAAAAGAACCCCCGGTGCGGGTGAAGAATGTGCTGCTTACCACCGACCACGTGCCCCGGGTTATTGTCGACGACCTGGAAAGGACGTGGGACTGCCGGGTCTTCAATCATTACGGGATGACGGAAATGGGCCTGGGAGGTGGCGTGGAGTGCGAGGCCCGGGCGGGTTACCACTTGCGGGAGGCGGACTTGTTTTTTGAAATTGTCGACCCTGTTACCGGGGAAATTGTTCCGGAAGGGGAAGAGGGGGAGGTGGTTTTCACCACCCTCACCCGCCGGGGGATGCCGTTGATCCGGTATCGCACCGGGGATCTCGCCCGGTTCCTTCCCGGACCGTGTCCCTGCGGCAGCGTGTTGAAGCGCATGGCCCCGGTGAAGGACCGGGTTGAGGGCAGGATTCTTTTAAGCGGTGGCGGCTTTCTCAGCATGTCCATGCTGGATGAAACGCTGTTTAAAATAAACGGCCTGGTGAACTTTCAGGCGGTTATTTATTCCAAAGGCGGCACTGATTGCCTGGAAGTACGGATCCAGACAGCCCCGTGGGCCGGTGACGAAATGCCGAAACTGGTCGAAAGGGCGCTCCTTTCCCTTCCCGTAATTGCTGAAAACCTCTGTAAAGGTACCTTAACCCTGGGTTCCGTCGCAGCGGACGATGCCGGGGAACTCTGGAGGCCGGTCAAGCGAATGATCCAGGACTTGCGCGAAAAAGGAGGGACGGCTCATGAAAGAGTTGTATGAAACTTGCGCCCGCCTGCTGGCGGAGGGAGAAGACCTGGTGATGGCCACCATCATCAGCCGGAGCGGTTCTGCCCCCCGCACGGCAGGAACCAGGATGCTGGTACGCCGGGACGGCTCCTTTGTGGGTACCATCGGTGGCGGCCTGCTAGAAGCGAAGGTGCTGCAGGAGGCCGGGGAAGTGTTCCAGAGCGGCCGGCCGTCGCTCCGGGAGTTTCACCTGACCGGCGACGACGCGGCGGGCATGGATATGATTTGCGGCGGCCGGCTGGAGGTTTTTGTCGATTATCTGTCCGCCGGCGTGCCCGAAAATGTGCAGATCTACCGGACCATCGCCGGTTTGCTGCCTTCCGGGCAAAGGGCGCTCCTGGTAACCCGGCTGCCGGACCGGGACGGATGCCGTGACCGGTCCGGCAGGTGCCTCCTGCTCCAGGAAGGCCGGCCGGTTGGGTGCAGCCTGCCGGCCGGCCGGCTGGAGCCCTTGCTGCAGGCCGGCGGCAGCAGGTATCCCCAACTGTTGCAGGTGGACGGGGACACTTTTCTGGTAGAACCCGTCAGTTCACCTCATACGGTTTATCTCTTCGGAGCGGGTCACGTTGCGCAGAAAGTAGCCTGGTTGGCTTCTTTCGTGGGTTTTCGCACGGTGGTACTGGACGACCGGGAAGAATTCGCCAACCGGCAGCGGTTTCCCCGGGCCGAAAAAATTATTGTCCTGGACGATTTTGAGCACGCCATGAAGGACCTGCCCATAGGCAGGGACAGTTACCTGGTCATCGTCACCCGGGGGCACCGGTATGATCTGACCGTGCTGGCCCAGGCCCTGCAGACCGGCGCCGGCTATATCGGCATGATCGGCAGCACCGGGAAACGGGATGCCATTTACCGTGCCCTGCGCGAAGCCGGGGTGACCGGGGAGCAGCTGGCCAGGGTTCACTCTCCCATCGGCCTGCCCATCGGGGCGGAGACGCCCGAGGAAATCGCCGTCAGCATCGTGGCCGAACTGATCAAGGTGAGGGGAGAATTGATGAATGGGTGAGCCGGAAGGCATTGCCGCCATTGTCCTGGCGGCCGGGTACTCCTCCCGCATGGGGGATTGCAAGCCGTTGCTGAGGCTGGGGCCGTACAGCGCCGTCGAGCACGCCGTCCGGTGCTTTTTCCGGGCCGGTATCCGGGATGTGCGGGTGGTGACCGGTCACCGGGCGGAGGCGGTGGCGGCAGCAGTAAGGCCCCTGGGGGCCGGGGTGATTTTCAATCCCCGTTTCGACCAGGGCATGTATTCCTCCGTGCAGGCGGGGGTCGAAACCCTGGGGGCGGAAGTGGAGGCGTTTTTCCTTTTGCCAGCGGATCACCCGCTGATCCGGGTCTCCACAATAGAAAAAATGCTTCACTATTACCGGACCGGGAAAAAAGGGATTATTTACCCCGCTTACGGTGGCCGGCGGGGACACCCGCCCCTGATTTCCGCCAGGTATGTGTATGAAATACGGAACGGGACATATCCAGACGGGTTGCAGGAACTGTTAAACAAGTATGAGCACGACGCCCTGGACGTGGCGGTGGAGGACGAGGGGGTGGTGCTTGACATGGATACTCCGGAAGATTACCGGAACCTTCTATATTACCTGGAAAGCCGGGCAGTTCCCACCGTGGAGGAATGCCGCCGGATCCTGCGGGAAGCCCGGGTGAGCGAAGCGGTTTGGGAGCACTGCCATACGGTGGCCGCTCTTGCCTTTTCGCTGGTCAAGCATCTGAACAGGGCCGGCGTCGAGCTGGACGAAGATCTGGTTCTGGCCGGAGCCTTACTGCACGATGTGGCCCGTGCGCAACCGCAACACGCCCGGGCCGGAGCGGAACTCCTTCAAGCCAGGGGGTATCCCCGGGTGGCGGCGGTCGTGGCCGCCCATATGGATATTGATGTGGACGAGGCGAAGCCGCTTGCGGAAGCAGAGGTGGTATTTCTGGCGGATAAGATGGTTAAGGGACGGGGCATCGTTTCCATTTCAGACCGTCTCGCCGGGATGCTGGAAACGTATTGTTATGACCGGCAGGCCTGCCGGGCTGCCCGGCAAAGGCTAAAAAAAGCTGAATTGATCAAAAAGAAAGTGGAAAAAATTCTGGGCCGGCCGGTGGAAGCAGTACAGCCGGAGAACTGGCTTTCGAGAGAAACTAACAGTACGGAGGTTGAAGTAAATGCTTAAAGTTCCGGTGGAGAAGGCGGTGGGAATGATTCTCTGCCATGACATCACCGAGATCGTGCCCGGGAAGTTTAAAGGTTGTGCTTTTAAAAAAGGCCATATCGTGAGGGAGGAAGATATACCGAAACTTTTGCGGCTCGGGAAAGAAAACCTGTACGTTTGGGAGAAGAAGGAAGGGGTTTTGCACGAAGACGAGGCCGCCTGCAGGATGGCCCGGGCGGTGGCCGGGAGCGGTGTTGCGCTGACCGAGCCCACGGAGGGAAGAATCAATTTGCTCTCCACTCTCCGGGGGTTGTTGAAAATCAACGTCGGCGCCCTTCAAGCAATCAATAATATTGAACAGGTAATGCTGGCGTCACTGCACACCAACCAGGTGGTGGAAATAAACACGGTGGTTGCCGGTACCAGGGTGATTCCCCTGTATATTGACGAAAAAATTATTGAACAGGTGGAAGAGCAATGTGCCGGGTATGGTCCTGTCGTGGAAGTCAAACCCCTGGCCAGCCTCCGGGTGGGGATGGTGGTAACGGGCAGCGAGGTTTACAAGGGGCGTATTGAAGACAGATTCAGTCCGGTGGTAAAGGAGAAGATCGAAAACCTGGGCAGCCATGTGTTTCGGAAAATCAATGTAACGGACGATACCCGGATGATTGCCGGGGCCATTCAGTCCCTTATGGTGGAAAAAGCCGACTTGATTGTGATTACCGGCGGAATGTCGGTGGATCCCGACGATCTGACCCCGGCGGGAGTTGTAGCCGCCGGCGGGAAAATCGTGTCTTACGGTGCCCCCGTGTTGCCAGGGGCCATGTTTATGGTGGCTTACATCGGGGAAACGCCGGTACTGGGCCTGCCCGGCTGCGTGATGTTTGCCAAAAGCACCGTGTTCGACCTGGTTTTGCCCCGCATTATGGCCGGAGAGGTTATCGACCGCCGGGATATTGTGGCTCTGGGGCATGGCGGGCTTTGCCGGGGATGTCCGACGTGCCGGTTCCCGGCCTGTTCCTTCGGGAAGGTATAGGCGACGGAAAACTTCATGTGCTGCTCTATAAATACATTTTCGTTTCTCTGTTGGTGCCGCCGCAGGCGGCGTGGAGGTCTTGATTGCTTTTGTACCCGGTGAAACAATTGACGGAGAATGAATTTATAAATCGGCGAAGCAAAAATACGGTGCCCAGAAAAATCTACCTGGTGCGGCACGGGGAGATCGCTGCGGATGGCCGGCGGCGTTTCATCGGCCAGATCGATTTGCCCCTGAGCGATGCCGGCAGAAAACAGGCCGCCCGCCTGCGCGAGGAGCTGTCCGGACTAAAAATAAGCGGCATTTTCTGCAGTGACCTGGGCCGCTCTTTTTCCACCGCCCGTATTATTGGCGAAAAACACCACCTGGAGCCCGTGGCCAGAAAGGATTTACGGGAAATCAACCTCGGAGCGTGGGAAGGCCTGACCTTTGACGAGGTCTGCCGGAAGTACCCCGTGGATTTCAAAAGGCGGGGCGAGGACATAGTCCATTACCGGCCGCCCGGGGGCGAAAGCTACGCCCGGTGCGCCGGCAGGGTCCTGACCGCACTGAATGATATAATTAATAGTACTGAAGGGGACGTGCTCATCGTGGGACATGCCGGTGTCAACCGGATTATTATTTGCCGGGCACTGGGACTGCCTTTGCAAAACCTGTTCAGAATCACCCAGGATTACGGGTGCCTGAATATTATCGCGCTGGATGCCGGCGGTTTCAGGGTGGTCACGGTGAACCATGTTTTTGGACTTTTTGGTTAATGTCAACATTATAGAATGCCGCCCCGCACTCACCAGAACATAACCCTGATCCCGGTATTCCAGGTTTTATTAACACATCAGGTTACAGAACGAACTGGTAAATCAGTGAATGCCGGGTCCACGCTCACTCCTCGGCTTCCGCGCTGACAGTATCGCGTCTCGCTCCTTGACCGGGCTGGCGGCGTTTCCTTCGACCGGTGAATATTTATACCTGCCGTCCGGTGGGGGGCCAGCCTTTGTTCCAGACCGGCGTATTTTTGGCGAAGTCCCGGGAACCACATCGGTTCCCGGGACTTCGCCGAAAAATCTATAAAGTAACCACCACTATTCGTGTCTCGGTCATTTCGCTAATGGCGTATTTGGGGCCTTCCCTGCCCACACCGCTGCCTTTTACTCCGCCGTAAGGCATCTCATCGGCCCGGTAAACCGAGGTATCATTGATGATCACTCCCCCCACCTCCAGTTTCCGCGCCGCCAGCATGGCCAGATCAAGGGAACCGGTAAATACCCCCGCCTGCAAGCCGTACGGGGAATCGTTGGCCATTTCCAGCGCCTGCTCGAAGGTCTCGTAGGGCATCACCGATACCACCGGGGCGAAAATTTCTTCACAAACCACCTTCATGTCCGGCTGTACCCCGGTTAACACGGTGGGGTAAAAGAGGTTGCCCTCCCGCCTGCCGCCGGTGAGCAGGGTGGCGCCCCTTTCTACGGCCTCCCTTACCCATTGTTCCGCCCGGCGAGCCGCATCCTCGCTGATCATCGGCCCCACGTCCGTTTTCAGGTCGGTGGGATCGCCCACCACCAGTTTTTCCGCCTTCTCCACCAGCAACTGGCAGAAGGGTTCCATTAAAAATTGCTTGCGAACAGGTATCTGGTTCTAAACCTCTCATTTCTACCATCGAAAATTGTGGTCTATTGTACGATTTGCAGAAGTGAAAACCGTTTAAAACCAACGGGTTGCCTATCACTTTCTGAACAATTTTGGGGAAGCTCAAGCACACAAAAAGGTGTGATTTTGACCGACCCCGTTTGATTTTATTTTGCAGCTATTTAAAACCGGCCCGCTTGCAGGTGCGTTCGCAGGAAATCGAACGCTTTTTTCGCAATGATCATTTTACGGGTGTTTACCAGTAAATTTGGGGACTCGCGGGTTAGTTCGTTGAATTGCTTCCAGTAGGCCAGTTTGACTTCTTTCAACAAATCTTTCTGCGCTAAGTCCAGCTTTTCCCCCGGTATTTTAAGGATTTCCAAAGCGGTCTCCCCGTTATCAATCTGGACACCGCAAATGGTGTGGAACGTACGGTAAAGGGCGCGAAAAAACAGTTGTTCCTCGTGGGATACCGGCGGCTCCAGGTCGGCCAGCTCCCAGAAAAACAGGGACAGGGCTTCTCCCAAACCGTATCCTGCCGTTAACAGTTTGGCGGTCACCCTGCCGATAACCTTCTGGCGATGCCTGTCGCCCGGCAGGCTGGACTTCAGGAACAGTTCTATTATTTCAAGGTTGCATGAGGTATCTTTCACTGTTTGGTTCTCCTTCCCTGAGCGGCAAGGGGGTCAGGAGGAGCGTGGGTACCCGTGAGCCCGGCTCCAGGGGAGGGTGTCCCGCCGGGAGGTCGATCAACGCGTTCCAGTTGATGAGGGAGCGCAGCATGCTGGATTTCTGGCCCGGCAGCAAACTTACCTCCCAGCCGCCCTGACGGCATACCGCACAACCCCGCAGGAAGCGCCGCGGCCCCCCCTTCTTAGGAAAAGAGCCGGTACACAGGGCCGGAAGACGGGGAGGGTACGGGTTGAGCGCCTGAAAGGCGCGTAAAACGGGTGCGGCAAACAACTGGTAGCTCACCGCGCAGGCCGCCGGGTTTCCGGGGAGACAGAGGACCGGCTTGGCGTCCAGGGCTGCGGCGCCGCTGTGACCGCCCGGTTTTATTCTGACCCCCCAGAATAACACGCCGGCCCCTATTTCCCGCAATATCTGGAGGGCCTGGTCGCATGCTCCGGATGCGGTCCCCCCCACGGTAATCACGAGGTCGGACTGTTTAAGCATTTTTTCCAGGTGTTTTTTGATCCCGGCCGGGCTTTCCCTGCCAACGACCTCCACACCGGTAACCTCTCCCCCGTCCCGGAGCACGAGGGAGGCCAAAAAGGGTCCGTTGCTGTCCCGAACCTGGCCGGGAGCGGGTTTGACATGGCAGGGAACGATTTCACGTCCCAGGCTGAGGATCGTCACCCGGGGACGGCGGTACACCGGCACTTCACTCTCACCGAGGGCCGCCAGCACGCCGATCGTGCCCGGATCCAGACGGGTACCGCGCCTGACAAGCAGTTCCCCGGCCCGAAAATCCTCCCCGGCCTGCCTGATGTTGCTGCCCTGGGAGAATTCGCCCGTGAAGACCATGCGGTTTCCGTCAATCACGATTGACTCCCGTCGGATAACCGCCCCCGTACCGCCGGGCAGGGGGCCTCCCGTCACAACACCGACCGTCTCCCCGGGTTTCAGCGGAAAGACGGGAAGATCCCCGTTCCTGAGATATTTTTTGACGACGAAACTGGTGCGGCGGCCCAGATCCTCGACATGGACGGCGAAGCCGTCCACAGCCGCCTGGGGATGGGGGGGTATATCCCGGGTGACAGGTATGTCCCGGGCGACAACCCTACCCAGGGCCTGCAGCAAGGAGACGGATTCGCCGGGTAAGGGGGTGATGCGGTCCAGGAGGAATTCCAGGGCCTCCTCCCAGGTTGCGTTGACCAGCATTTGCCGATACCTCCAGCGCCTCAAAGTTGCTTTGCCGAAGGAACAGACCGGGTGGCGGCAAACCGCGCACTCTTCGCACAGGCCGCTGCGGCCCGACGCCACAGCAGGGGGGCTGCCGTGCCTTTGGATTAACCGCCGGTTTCAGTGAGCACTTGCATTTTTTCAATCCTTACGGCGCAGACCTTGTATTCACCGGTCTTGCTGACGGGGTCCAGAGCGTGGCTGGTCAGCACGTTGGTCGGGGTTTCCCGGTAGTGGAAGGACATCCAGATGATCCCCGGCGGTACCCGGTCCGTGACCTGTACCCTGGTGATCACTTCGCCGCGCCGGGAAACAACTTTCACCTTGCTCCCGGTCTCCACGCCCAGCCGTACCGCGTCGTCGGGGTTGACTTCGGCGTACTCCTCGGACCAGAGACTGCGAATACCCGCGGAATAGGGGGTGGTCACATTGTAATGGTACAGGATCCGGCCGGTGGAGAGCAGGAAGGGATAGTCCCTGTCCGGCAGTTCCGCCGGGGGAATGTGGTCGATGGCCTGGAAGAGCCCCTTGCCGCGGGCGAAACTCCGGGCGTGCAGATACGGTGTGCCCGGGTGGTCGGGGGCGGGGCAGGGCCACTGGATCCCCTCCTTTTCAATCCGGCTGTAGTTGATGCCGGCATAAGAGGGGGTGAGGGAGGCCATTTCGGCAAAAATCTCCTCCGGGTTGCGGTAGTGCATGGGGTAGCCCATTTTTGAGCAGAGGGCCGCGATGGCCTGCCAGTTCGTCATCCCCGGCACTGGTGCTATGGCCCTGCGCACCCGCTGGACGCGGCGTTCGGTATTGGTGAAAGTACCGTCCGTTTCGGCGAAACTGGCGGCTGGAAGCACCACGTCGGCGTATTGCGCCGTTTCGGTCAGGAAAAGCTCGTGCACCACCAGGAATTCCAGCTTTTCCAGGCCGGACCGGATATGGTTGCTGTTGGGATCGGTGAGGACCGGGTTTTCGCCGAGGATGTACATCCCTTTGATCTCCCCGGTGTTGGCCCCGTCGAACATTTCGGGTATCATCAGCCCCACTTCGGCCGGCAGGGACACGCCCCAGGCCTCCTGGAACCTGCCCCTTACGGCCGGGTCGGTCACCCGCTGGTAGCCGGGATAGACGTTGGGCAGTGCTCCCATGTCGCAGGCTCCCTGCACGTTGTTCTGGCCCCGCAGGGGGTTGACCCCGGTGCTGGGACGCCCGACATGGCCGGTCAGCATGGCCAGGTTGGCGATGCTCATGACGTTGCCGGTGCCGCAGACGTGCTCCGTAATACCCAGGGTATAGAAAATCATCGCTTTGTCCGTGGTGGCGTACAGCCGCGCCACGGCATGCAGATCCTCCTCGGGCACACCGGTCAACCGGGACACGTAGCCGGGGGTGTATTTTTCCACTGTTTCCTTGAGAGCTGCGAAGTTTTCCGTCCGTTCCGCAACAAACGCCTTGTCGTAAAGGTTTTCTTTGATAATGATGTGCATCAGGCCGTTGAGCAGGGGAATGTCGGTGCCTGGCCGGAGCCTGAGCCAGTAGTCGGCTTCCTCCGCCAGTTCGATACGCCTGGGGTCCGCCACGATGAGCCTGGCGCCCCGGCGGGCCGCCTGCCTGATCTTGTAGCCGATCACCGGGTGGGCTTCCGTGGTGTTGGTCCCGATCAGGAATAACAATTCGGCCCCTGCTATCTCGGAAATGGAATTGGTCATCGCGCCGCTGCCGAAAGAAGTGGCCAGACCGGCCACCGTGGGCGCGTGTCAGGTACGGGCGCAATGGTCTATGTTATTTGTGCCCATCACCGCCCTTACAAACTTTTGCAGAAGGTAGTTTTCTTCGTTGGTGCACCGGGCGGAGCTCAGCGCGGCGAAGGAGCCGGGCCCGTACTTTTCCTTGATTTCTTTCAGCCGGGCGGCAACCAGGTCCAGGGCCTCGTCCCAGGAAGCGGGCACAAATTCCCCGTTCCGCTTGATCAACGGCGTTTTCAATCGTTTGTCGCTGTAAACGAAGTCCCAGCCGAACCGGCCCTTGATGCAGAGCACCCGGCCGTTGACAATGCTGTCCGGGTTGGAGAGCACGCCGACGATTTTTCCGTCCTTAACGCAAAGATCGAAGTTGCAGCCGGTGCCGCAGAAGGGACAGGTGGTTTTCACCCGTTTCAACTCCCACCGGCGGGCCCTGCCCTGCATTTGTTTTTCCGTCAGGGCGCCCGTCGGGCACACGGCAACACAGTTGCCGCAGAAGACACAGTCCGATTCCAGGTAGGACATGTCGCCGAAGGTGCTCACCCTGGTGTTGAAGCCCCGGTATGCGAAGTCCAGGTTGTCTTTTCCGGTAATTTCCGCGCAGGCTCTTACGCACTTGCCGCATAAAATGCACTTGTTCGGGTCGCGGACGATAAAGGGGTTGTTGTCTTCAACGGCGTAGTGATGTTTTTCCCCTGTGAAGGGGCTTTCTTTTACACCGTATTCATAGCAATACTCAGCCAGCTTGCAGTCGCCGGTCTTTTCGCAGGTGAGGCAGTCCAGGGGGTGGTTGGCGAGCAGCAACTCGAGGATGGCCCGTCTTGCCTCGACCACCACCGGCGACCTGGTCCGCACCACCATGCCCGGCGCCACCCTGGTCACGCACGAGGCCGGCAGGTTGCGCATCCCTTCGATTTCCACCACACAAAGCCGGCAGCCGCCCCAGGGGGAAAGCTCCGGGTCGTGGCAGAGCCGGGGGATGTGGATGCCGGCTTGTTCCGCAGCTTCGAGCACCGTCCTCCCGGCCGGAACTTCAACCTCTTTGCCGTCAATTTGTAGTTTGACCAGATCCAAACGAACCACTCCTTCCGGTTTTTTTATAATTTAGGGGCCACAGATGGCCATCGGCCGGTTCACCAACAAAAAAACCTCCGCCCCTGGCTGGAGGTGCAATACGTGCTTCCTTCGGAACTTCGGTTCCGCCCGCATAATAGAACGGGTCAAGACCGGGTTTGCAACGGACCGGGGCCCGGCCCCGTCCCTTGCGACAAATCGAAGCTCCTTTCCAACCACGGGAGGCAAACCCGTTTCCAGGTTTACCCGGCGGCCTTTCGCCATGGCAGACCAGCTTTAGGCAGAAAGGCTCGGAGCATATACGGCTTTAACTATTTTCACGGTTGCATACCTTGGGTTGAAGATATGGATTGCGAACCCGGGGTCCGGAACGGCCACTCGATGCCTGCTCTGCGGCCGCCTTTGAACGGGTGCTTACGTCACCACCTTCTCTTTATGGCTGTATACGTTCAAACGCTGCCCGCGGGCAAAGCCAACCAGGGCTATGCCCAGCTGTTCGGCCAGATCCACGGCCAGCAGCGTGGGTGCCGATCGCGACACCACCAGCGGGATGCCGCTGCGAACCGCTTTGATGATAATTTCCGAGGAAATGCGCCCGCTGAGCAACAGGCATTTGTCCGCAGGTGCGATGCGTCTTAAAAAGGCGTGGCCCAGAACCTTGTCCACGGCATTATGGCGGCCTATATCCTCGTACATTACCAGCAAGTCCCTGCCGTCGGCCAGGGCTGCGCAGTGCACCCCGCCCGTCAGGCGGAAGGTAGCGGATTTCTCATCCAGCAGGACCATCAGCTGTAAAAGATGGGGGGCGGCGAACACGTTTGAAGACTGCACTGGTTGCAGCCGGAGAGCATCGCTGGCAATGTACGGGGCTGCCCGCACCTTGCCGCAGCAGACGGCGATATGGCGACGCAGGAAGTTCTCCCCTGGGGACACGGGGGAATTGGTTCGGACCCGCAGCAACCCTTCTTCTTCACAGCAGGTAATTTCCCTGATGTCCGCAGGGCTTTGCACCAGCCCCTCGCTGAGCAAAAAACCGGCGGCCAATTCTTCGCCTGCGCCTGGTGAACAGGTCAGGGTGACCAGTTCCACATCGTTCAAAAATATTGTCAGCGGCATTTCACTCACAATCAGGGCGCTGCCGGATTGCATCCCGCTCCGGTCGAATATGGTGATGTTGCGTTTCGTATAAAGGGAAAGAGACGTGCCGGTGTTCTCATTCATTGCTGTTTCCTCCGGTAAAGTGAAATGCCGGGCGGCATTGCAAAAAGCAAAGCCAGCCCGACATCGTTGCCCGGCTCAGCCCTCCTTTTCGCAATGGAAGGCACGCTGGTTTCCCAGCGCACCCTGACGGCCAAAAACCATAGCTCCGCAGTGCCTTAGGTATTTTGGCTCGGAGAGCTCGATGTTCAGCTGTTAAAAAGCCTTGACCCGGTTCCACGGCCTGATAATCACACCTTTGTGGTTAAGGCCGCCCGGAACGGAGAAGTCATTTTGAATATTATACTACACTATACTATTGTGAACGGTCAATAATTTTAGACGATTTTTCAGTTAATGAACATAATATAGTTTTGGGCGGTATGGAAGGAGCCCGTAGGGCGACTGGAATACCGCCCAAAATAACCGGTGCACAAAATCCAGACAGGAAAGGTTATCCAAAATCGCCGTCTGAGGAATTCCTCCAGGTTGTCCCGGATGGTGGTTAACTTAAGTTCACCAAGGATGGCCCTGACCTCCTGTACCTGGCTGGCTTTTACGCCTTTTCACCTCCGGTAAGTCCGGCATAGACGCACACAGGTTGATTAAAAACTCCGAGCTCCACATTATCCCAGCGTGTGGACACTGGCGCCGCGGGACAAGCCGGACGAGTTCAATCACACCGTTTTAAAGTTTCAGGCAAGAAGCTAATATTAAGACCAGATAAATTCACGCCGGGTAAAACGGATCAGACCCAGGGCGACAGTTACCGTAAAGTATGTTAAAGACCGGATGATCGGTACGCTTGAGGCGCCAGTTGTTGCGTTGATGTTCGACAATAGAGGCGGCAGGAAGACGTTCAGCCATATCCAGGGGCCTCCCAGTTCATTAAAAAAATAGCTGCCTAAACCGAGGAGTACCAGGATAACAGCGTAAACAGGATCAATGGCCCTTCCAGTCAGGGATGAAAACAAAATAAAAAGTCCCGTGACGACGAACAGGTTGCCGGTAACGGCAGCCAGCAAAGTTAATGGCAAAATATGTCCGGATAACGGCAAAACCAGGATCGTACAGGCGGTAACAATAGCTATCCAGAAGGCGCTAAGGGATAGGGAAGCAAGCAATAAACCAGTATAGTATGCAGTTTTTCCTGCTTTTAACATAAAAACGGTCATCTTGCTATCAGCATTACGCCAGATAAGAGAGGTCGTACATACGGCGGACAGGACTATGGTAAAAAAACCCAGGCCAACTGCAAGAGAGGCCCAGGTATGTGGTTCTTGTTTAGGGGTGGGACCAAAAAAGATGGCCAGAAACAGAGCAATTATAATCACCTCAGCCCAAACGGCATAAGTTCTAAAGTGATCCCGCAAAAAAAACCAGGCCAGGGCAAATACTTTCACCGGCTTCTCCCTCTCTCTAAATGATTGGTTGCCGTCAGGAAAACGTCCTCCAGGAATAATCCGGGGTGGCTGAGTGACAACACCCGGATGCGGCGTTCACCGAGCAATTGCATGACGGCAAAGTAGCGGTCGTCATCTAAATGGTGAAAAATAATTCTATGCCCTTCAAGTTCGCAATCCAATTCCAGACGCGAAAGCGCTTCTTCCAGTACAATGGCCTCTGCGTCAATTTCAATTGCCACCATCTGTCGCCGCTCCCGCATCAGTTCACCAATGCCGCGGTTAAGGACGAGTCGCCCCTTGTGAAGAACCCCCACACGACTGCATACGCGTTCAATCTCCGCAAGGTAATGGGAGCTGAATAATATGGTTTTGCCCTGCTGATGAAGCCGGAGAATGATATCTCTGATTCCTTTTTGCCCGAAGGGATCAAGGCCCGCTGCCGGCTCGTCCATAATAATGATTTCCGGATCACCAAGAATGGCCTGGGCAATCCCCAGTCGCTGCAGCATGCCCCGCGAAAGAGTTCCTATCCTGTATCCGGCCCTATCCGCGAGGTTAGCCAGGTGAAGAGCATGATCCACTCTATCCTTAAGCCTTTTGCCTTTTAGCCCGGTTAACTGTCCCAGCAAATTGAGGTATTCCGTCACTGTGAATGTTGTATAGAAAACGGGCCGGTCGGGGACATAGCCAATCCCTGGAGAGTGTGAGAACTTAACCTGACCGGTTGTGGGGCGGATTAAACCCAAAAGAAGACGGATGAAAGTGGTCTTTCCCGCTCCGTTTTCGCCCACCAGTCCAAAAACTTCGCCTGAGTGAATGGTCAAGGAAATGTCCTTTAGTGCCCAGCCTGGTGACCTTGCATAGCGTTTGCCTAGATTGTTGATTGCTATAATAGTTTTCATCTTGCACCTCTATAAATTACCTGGTGATATAATATCACACTCAGGAGTGGATATCATCCAGAATCTCCTCACGGGTAAAAACCGCTTTCCCGGTTTTAGGATGGCGCCTGCTATGATATAATGGTCGGGAAAATGTTTGAACGGAGAAAACTGCCGTCCGGGTCCTACTACCGGAGATGGACCGCAATCATGCACCATCCCCATTTCAAATATTTTGACCAGGGGGTGATGCACAACCGCCGGTACGTTGGAAAAAATCCCTTAAGCGGGCGCAAATCAAATAACGAAAACATATACCATGTAAAAAAAAATAAACCGGTATAAGGGGGATGAAAGGTTGTACTGGCACCAGCTGGCATCCAGCCTGATTTGTTTTGCGGTGTCTATTTTTCTTGTCCTGCTGATGGTTTTTCTTTTCTGCCGGTTAACCAGGTATAACGATTGGGAGGAAATCCAGCGGGGCAACGTGGCCGCCGCCCTGGCCCTGGGCGGCAAGGTTCTGGGCCTGGCCAACGTCATGCGCTTTGCCATCATGAGCAATATGGGCGCCGTGGAAATTGTAGCCTGGGGTATGGCGGGAATGGTTCTGCTGCTCCTGGTTTATCTGGCCTTTGAATGGTTGACTCCCCGGTTGAAGGTAAACGAAGAGATAGCCGGGGGCAATGTGGCGGTGGGTGCGCTGTCCATGGTCTTTTCCCTGGCGGCCAGCCTGATCATTGGAGCAAGCATTTCCTGACCGGGAAAGTACGCCCGGTAAAAAGTCTAATAAGCTTAATGAGTTTTTAACCGGGTTCAGGAAAAGCTGGGGATGACGTATTTTGCAAAAGTGCAAACATTTATTAAATAACAACTTTTTTGTGTCCGCCGCAAGCGATTGTCATAAATTTTTCCGTATGATATAATTTAAGAGCAATAAGTATTACAAATGACTGCCCTTGTTATTGCAGCCCGGGAAGAGATCTTCTCAGGCCTCTTTTATATCAGTAAATGTGATAGAGAACACAATCACTATCCTAATCCGGGGAGGTGGTAATAAACAAAAATTCCCACACCGGATGAATATCGCTGCGGGCAACATGTGGGTGGTGGTATGAAAGGAGTAACCGCCTTTGTCCGGAAGTGCTTGACCCGGGATGTGGCGCAAAAGAATGCCTCCGTCCGGTAAGTTGACAACCAGGTACATTAATTTCCAACGACCAACAACCGACGACCAATACAGGGAGGTCTGGATTATGAAAGAGCAAGGCTGCACCTGCGCTCCGATCAATGAGGAGGAACTCTATCCCGAAATGGCGCGGTATATCGATCAGCACCGCGGCAACCCCAACGCCCTGATCACGGTGCTGCACAGGGCCCAGAGTCTTTTCGGCTACCTGCCCCGGAAAGTGCAGGAGATGGTGGCCGAAGGGCTTTCTGTCCCCTTGAGCGAGGTATACGGTGTGGCTACCTTTTACGCCTTCTTTTCCCTGGTGCCCCGGGGCAGGCACGAGATCCGGGTGTGCCTGGGCACGGCCTGCTATGTGCGCGGCGGACAAAAAATAGTGGAATATCTGGAAAAGGACCTGGGGGTCCGGGTGGGGGATACCACTAAAGATAGACGCTTCTCTTTAAACGAAGTGCGCTGTGTGGGCGCCTGCAGCCTGGCGCCGGCGGTTTTGATCGATGAGGATGTCTATGCCCGGGTGGAGCCTGCCCGGATTAGTGAAATCCTGGACAAATATGAGTAAGAAGGAGGGGGTCGGGGTGAAATCATGGCGTGCGCAGGTCCTGGTCTGTGCCGGCGCCGGTTGTGTATCCTCCGGATGCCGCAAGATCAGGGATGCCCTGGTGGAGAAAATTGAAAATCACGGCCTGCAGCAGGAGGTCAAGGTGATTGAGACCGGCTGCATAGGCTCCTGCAACCTGGGTCCGCTGGTGCTGATCAACCCGGAGGGGATCCTTTACCAGAAGCTCGTTCCGCCGGATGCGGAAGAAATTGTGGTGGAGCACCTGATCAAGGGTCGGCCCGTGGAAAGGTTGCTTTACAAGGATCCGGTCACGGGCAAAAGCATCCCCCGCATGCGGGATATTGATTTCTTTAAATATCAGGAGAAGATCGTCCTGCGTAACTGCGGCCTGATCGACCCCATGAACATAGAGGAATATGTGGCCCGGGACGGCTACCGGGCGCTGCACCGGGCGCTGACGGCCATGACCCCCGGGGAAGTGATTGATGTGGTCACCCGGTCCGGGCTGCGGGGGCGGGGGGGAGCCGGATTCCCCACCGGGTTGAAGTGGCAGTTTGCCCGCCAGGCCGCGGGCACAACCAAATATGTGGTGTGCAACGCCGATGAGGGTGACCCGGGCGCCTTCATGGATCGCAGCGTACTGGAGGGGGATCCCCACAGTGTCATTGAAGCCATGGCCATTGCCGGCTACACCATCGGGGCCAGCCAGGGCTACGTGTATATCCGGGCGGAATATCCCCTGGCCATCGAGCGATTGACCCGGGCCATTGAGCAGGCCAGGGAACACCGCTACCTGGGGGAGGACATTTTCGGCACCGGTTTTCACTTTGATGTGGAAATAAGAATCGGCGCCGGCGCCTTTGTCTGCGGCGAGGAGACGGCCCTGTTGACCTCCATTGAAGGTAAAAGGGGCGAGCCCCGGCCCAGGCCTCCCTTCCCCGCCGAAAAGGGCCTCTTTGGCTGTCCCACGGTGATCAACAATGTGGAAACACTTGCCAATATCCCCGTGATCATCTTGAAGGGGGCCGACTGGTTTGCCGGTTTCGGCACGGAAAAAAGCAAGGGGACCAAGGTCTTTGCCCTGGCCGGCAGTGTGGTGAACACCGGCCTGGTGGAAGTGCCCCTGGGCACCACCTTGAGGGACCTGGTGTATAAAATCGGCGGCGGCATCAGGGACGGTAAGAATTTCAAGGCCGCCCAGACCGGCGGGCCCTCGGGGGGCTGCATCCCGGCGGCGTATCTGGATATACCCATTGACTACGAGTCGTTGAGTAAAATTGGCGCCATTGTGGGATCGGGCGGTTTGATCATCACCGACGAGGACACCTGCATTGTGGACTTCGCCCGCTTCTTCATGGACTTTACCCAGAACGAGTCCTGCGGCAAATGTCCCCCCTGCCGCATCGGCACCAAAAGGATTCTGGAAATCCTCGTCCGCATCACCCAGGGCCGGGGCCGGGAGGACGATCTGGACCGGCTGGAAGAGCTGTGTCTGAGCATCAAGGACGCCGCCCTGTGCGGCCTGGGGCAGACCGCGCCCAACCCGGTGCTGACCACCATCAGGTACTTCCGGGACGAGTACCTGGAGCACATCCGGGATAAGCATTGCCGGGCCGGGGTGTGCAGGCGCCTGAAGAAACAGCCGGCAGTAAAGATTTCTTAAGAACGGGAGGGTGAAGGGCATGGTAACGTTAACCATAGACGGCCACAGGGTGCAGGCCCCACCGGGCAGCACCATTCTGGAAGCGGCTAAAGGGGCCAGCATTCGCATTCCCACCCTCTGCTACCTGCCCGAAGTACAGGCCATCGGGGCCTGCCGGGTATGCCTGGTGGAGGTGGAGGGCAACCGCAACCTGCAGCCGGCCTGCGTGTTCCCGGTGAGCGAGGGCATGGTGGTGCATACCAATACCCCCCGGGTGCGCCGGGCCAGAAAGTTTACGGTGGAAATGATTGTCTCCAACCACCCCATGGATGACTGCCTGACCTGTCCCCGCAACCAGCGGTGCGAATTGCAGCGGCTGGCCGATGAACTGGGGATCCGGGAGGTGCGGTTTACCGGCGAGAAAAGCGAAGGGCGCCTGGACGACCTTTCCCCTTCCATTGTCCGGGACCAGAGCAAATGCATCCTCTGCCGCCGCTGTGTCACCGTCTGCAGGGAGGTGCAGGGGGTGGCGGCCATCTCGGTCCAGGGCCGGGGCTTCAAGACCCGGGTGGAACCGGCCTTCGGCCAGAGCCTGCATGACGTGGCCTGCGCCCTGTGCGGCCAGTGCATACTGGCCTGTCCGGTGGGCGCCCTGCAGGAGAAGGAGAACATAGAGGAAGTATGGCAGGCCATTTTCGACCCCACCAAATTTGTGGTGGTGCAGGACGCCCCGGCGGTGCGGGCGGCCCTGGGGGAGGAATTTGGCTATCCACCCGGTACGCTGGTGACCGGGAAAATGCTCTCGGCGGTGCGGCGGCTGGGCTTCAACCGGGTCTTTGACACCAACTTTGCCGCCGACCTGACCATTATGGAAGAGGGCCACGAACTGTTAAAGAGGATCAAAGAGGGCGGCGTGCTGCCCATGATCACCAGCTGCAGCCCGGGCTGGATCAAATTCATCGAGCACTTCTACCCGGAACTGCTGCCCCACCTGTCCACCTGCAAGTCCCCCCATCAGATGATGGGCGCTTTGGTGAAGACCTATTATGCCCGGAAGACGGGTATAGACCCGCAGGACATGGTGGTGGTCTCGGTGATGCCCTGCACGGCCAAAAAGTTTGAGTGCAGCCGCCCCGAAATGAACGGCAGCGGTTACAAAGATGTGGATTATGTGCTCACCACCCGGGAACTGGCCCGGATGATCAAGCAGGCGGGCATAGATTTTGCCGGCCTGGAGGACGGCTACTACGACGATCCCCTGGGCGAGTACAGCGGCGCGGGCACCATTTTCGGCGCCACCGGCGGGGTGATGGAAGCGGCGCTGCGCACCGCCTGTGAGGTGGCTACCGGGAAAACCCTGGAGAATCTGGAGTTTACCGCCGTCAGGGGCCTGGAAGGCATCAAGGAGGCGGTGGTGCCCCTGGACGGTCTTGGTGAGTTAAAGGTGGCTGTGGCCCACGGGCTGGGCAATGCCCGGAAGATACTGGAAAAGATAAAGAACGGCAGCGCCGGCTATCATTTTATTGAAATCATGGCCTGTCCCGGGGGATGTGTCAGCGGCGGCGGGCAGCCCCTGCCGGTAAACAACGAAATCAGAGAACTGCGCGCCCGGGCGCTGTACCAGGAGGACAGGGATTTAAAGCTCCGCAAGTCCCATGAAAACCCGTCCATCAAAAGGCTCTATGCAGAATTCCTGGGCCAGCCCCTGGGTGAAAAATCCCACCACCTGCTGCACACCCGTTATACGGCCCGGGGCAAGTTTTAACCAAGGGGGTAGAGGTTAATGTTTAAAAAAATCCTGGTGCCCGTGGACGGGTCCGAGGCTTCCCGGCTGGCTGTAAAAACGGCCGCTCGCATGGCCGAAAAATTCGGGGCGGAAGTGATGCTCTTTCATGTGATGCAGCTGCCCTCGCCCACGGAAATGTTCGAGACCTTCAGCGGCAAACTGGGGGAAATATATTACCAGGTGAAGGACCGCATAGCCAGATTCGGCAGCCGGGTGCTGGAAGATGCACTGAAAGATTGTGAGGGTTTTAAAGTTATTTTTAAAGAAAAGGCGGTATGGGGAGAACCGGCCAGGGAGATTATCCAGGAAGCGGCCGAAGGCCGGTATGACCTGGTGGTAATGGGCAGCCGGGGCTGGGACGATGTGGATGAGTGGCTGCTGGGCAGCATCAGCCAGCGGGTGGTGCGCCGTTGCAAGTGCCCGGTGCTGGTGGTGCGGTAGGTGACAGGGATTGAGAAGGCCCCGGCTTGCCGGGGCCCGTGAATTTTTGTGCGCCCGGCATGGGCGTTAACTTGGTGGTGAAAGTCCACTGCTCAGGGTGTTTCGGGGGGAGGGGGGGCCCATTGGGCTGCTTTCAAGGGTTCAGAGCCTGCTGGCAGGAATGCCTTGATTCCACGGCCGGCCTGTAAGTTTGCGGGCCATATGGTTGCCGCCGGCCCTTTGTGGGGTATGGGGGCCGGCGGGCCGTAAATTATAACTTATTGCAGCCGGATTTGTTTAATTTCTTTAAGGTTTTCCAGATCACTTAATTTGATCGTTTGTTCCGAGACGGTGTACAAAACGTTGTCGATGTAAAGGGATCTTTTTACCAGTGCGGGCGCTTCCGGCGGTGCGGAAAGGTTTTCACCGTGGATCACTTTCCCTTTCAGGTTAATGTCCTGTTCCGGTGAAAGGGTAAAGACATAGACTCCGGTCCAGAAACCCGGATCAACGGGTTTTTTCCCTGGTTTGGTCTCCGGTTGCTCCATGATAATGAAACGGGGCGAAAAGGAAACCGGTATGGCCAGCAGGTTTTTCGACCGGCTGAACAGTACCGCCCTGTGGTCCTGCAGGGCCGGCGAATCGGCATCTCCCTGGATTACATATTTGGCCGTTTCTTTTGGATTGGACGGGTCGCTGACATCGAAGAAGGCAACTTTGATCCCTTCGTCCCGGGGCACCGGCGGCTGGAAAATGGCTATTTCGGGCCGGGATTGGGCCAGCGGTACCGGCTGCTCTATGATTTCCCGGCCGATGCCGATCAGGTGATTCTCATCGTAAGGATGCAGGTAACCCGAGTAACCGGGAATCTTTAATTCACCCAGCACTTTCGGCTGGCGCGGGTCTTTTAAGTCTACCACGAACAGGGGATCCACATTCCGGAAGGTGACCAGATAAGCCCGGCTGCCCATAAACCGGGCGGCGTAGATCCTTTCGGCGGGGGCCAGGCCCTGCAATTTGCCCACGGTTTGCAGGTTTTCGTTCAGAATATAAATATTATTCCTGGTAACGGGCCGCTCGTTGAAGATCAAATTGCCGGTGGAGGTGGTGGCTATTCTAAACATACCCTGGTATTCATCCATGGAAAACTGATTGAGCACCTGCCCCGGCACCTCTCCGCTGCAGCGGTATTCCACGTTGTCTTTGTTCAGGGCCAGCTTGTGGATGAGGGTCTTGTCCCTTTCCCGGGCCATCTCCTGTTTCCACTTGTTGCGTATGTCTATATACTGTTCTTCCAGGGCAACGGCCACCCTTTCGTCCAGGCTGCTTAGAAAACCATCCAGCAAAAGGTCCAGTTCCTGTAACTTCTGGCCGGGATCCTTATTCGAGTTCTTGATGCGATCTATGTCTGCTTTTATTTTGGCCGGCACCAGGGTGGACATTTCCTCCAGTACTTTACCGGTATAAGCCGTGAAGTCCGGCGTTTTGGGTCCCGTTAAATAGAGGTGGCCCGTAGAGGCGTAAATGCTCTGCCCGGTTCCGGTGAGAAAGGTTCTGGTGCTGCTGTCGCCGCTTTGGGTATTGATGGCGAGGACCAGGGTGTACCGGTAAGAACGATCCGGGTAATCAAAATAAAAGATATCTGCGGGTTGAATCTGGTGGGCCTGTCCATTTGTATTTAACTCGGGCAGCTCTATTTGATCCTGCGCCAGGGGCATGTTAAAGATGGAATAGACATAATCGCCAATCATACGGGATGTAAGGTAATGTCCCTGAAAAGTGATGTTCCTTTGCCGTACCGGTTTCTCCCGGTTTTGCAGGTTGTAAACCTGAACAAATACACGGTCGGGGTAAACTGGCACAATACCGCCATTAGTATCCCCGTTGCCGGACTGCTGCGGCCCGGGGTGGGATGGAGCCTGCCGGCCGAATATGACCAGGGTATCTTTGTTGATCATGATCTCCTCCGGCCAGCCGTCACACTGGATGGTGGAGACCACTTTTGCCTCCCGGGCCGGTTGGGCCATGACTATGGCCACCCTGGTCCCCGATACTGCGTACAGGTGCCGGCCGTCGCTTTTGACCATGTCCGCTTCATCCACCCCTTCCACCTGCACATTGGTGGTGGAAAAATCCGCCGGGGCCTCAGCAGGTTGTCGCACCACACCGTTTTCGGCCATCCCTTTTATTCCCTGGGGAGCCTGTTCAGTTGCTGCCGGAACGCTTCCAGTACCTGAACCCTTTTCCGCACCATCAAAAAGCATTCCTCCCACCTGCCGGGCCAGGGCCGTGTTTTTCTGGACGTAAGCCACCAGCTCTTCGTATGTAGAGAAGCTTTTCATTGCCGCCGCCGATGCCCGGTGCGTTGGTAAAGTGGTGCCCAGCAGAAGGGCAGCGGTCAGCAGAAGGGCAGCCAGCGCACAGGATAGTTTAATCCGCCTGTTCATACCCTTGCTCCTTTCACGGGGATTTTGTCCGGTTCCGGCAACCGGCCGTTTATTCCATATTGACGTATCTCCCTGGCAAAATGTTCCCACTGCCGGCTGATTATTAATTAATTTTTGATAGGAGGTCAAAAATTTTTTTAATTTCCCGGTTGAGCGAGGCCGCGGCCGGCCGGCAAGGGGAAGCCGGCTTTTGGAAAAAACTGCCGGGGCTCCCCCCGGCAGAGGAGGAGCCCCTTAAAATAGTTTAAAAAGCTGGAATCACTTGTCTCCATTACCGCCCCGTTTGCCTGCACAGTCCGCAAAACTGTTTAGAAAGCCGGAATCACCGCACCCTGGTACTGTTCTTCCAGGAACTTCTTGATCTCCGGGGTGTTCAGCGCTTCGGCCAGCTTTTGCAAAGCGGGGTTGTCTTTATCTTCGGGGCGTACTACCAGTACGTTGGCAAAGGGAGAACTTTTATCCTCGAGGAAAACGGCGTCCTTCACCGGATTCAGCTTGGCTTCCAGGGCGTAGTTGCCGTTGATAACGGCCGCATCCACGTCAGTCAGCGCCCGGGGCAGCATGGCCGCATCCAGTTCCCGGATGGTCAGGCCGGCCGGTTTTTCCAAGATATCCATTTTGGTGGCCATGATGCCCTTGCCTTCCTTGAGTTTAATGACCCCGGCCTTTTCCAAAAGCATCAGGGCACGACCGCCGTTGGTAGCGTCGTTGGGGATGGCGATGGTTCTGGCGTTTTTCAGATCGGCGGCGTTTTTAATTTTATTGGAATAAATGCCCATGGGTTCCACATGTACTTTGGCAATGTAAACCAGATTTTTGCCGGTTTTTTGATTGTAGTCCTCCAGGTAGGGAATGTGCTGGAAGAAGTTGGCGTCAATTTGCTTGTCGGCCAGGGCCGGGTTCAGCTGGGCATAGTCGTTGAACGTTTTGATATTCAGGGTGATCCCTTCCTTTTCCAGGACGGGTTTCACCTTTTCCAGAATTTCCGCATGGGGACGGGCCGTTGCCCCTACAGTGATCTCCTTTTTGTCCGGCTGTTTCTCGGCTGACTTTTCCTGCTGCCCGCAGCCGGCCAGAAGGACACCGGCAAAAGCCAGGGAAAGGACGATGGCCAGAATTTTTTTCATGGTATTTACCTACCTCCTTCTCAACGTTTGTTTACCCTGGCCGTGATCCGGTCGCCCACGGTTTGAATGAGCTGCACCAGAATAATGAGCAGGATTACGGTCACGACCATCACGTCATTTTGGTAGCGCTGAAAACCGTACTGGTAGGCCAGTGTACCCAGACCACCTCCTCCCACCACGCCGGCCATGGCGGAGTAACCCACCAGGGTGATGGTGGTCAGGACGAAGCCGGCCACCAGGGAAGGCATGGATTCCGGTATGAGCACCCGGGTGATGATCTGCCAGGGGGAGGCGCCCATGGCCTGGGCGGCTTCGATTACTCCCCAGGGCACTTCCCGCAGGGAAGTTTCCACCAGCCGGGCCACAAAGGGAATGGCCCCCACGGAAAGGGGGACAATGGAGGCGGTGGTGCCGATGAAGGTGCCCACCACCAGGCGGGTAAAGGGTATGATGGCGATGAGCAGGATGATAAAGGGGAATGATCGCCCGATGTTCACCAGGGTGCCCAGAACCTGGTTTATCCGTGGACCGGGTTTGATATGTCCTTCACCGGTGATAACCAGGATCACCCCCAGGGGAAGGCCGAAAATATAGGCGATGATGACCGAAACAAGCACCATATAAACGGTTTCCAGCGTGCCCTGAGCCACCATCTGAATTAACTGGCCGGTCCACTCATTCATGGTTGTCCAACACCTCAATGGTTAAATGCTGGTTTTGTAAAAAATCAATGGCTTTGCTGATATCTTCCGGCGACCCGAGTAATTCCAGGGTGAGGGTGCCGAAGGGAGTGTTTTTGATCTGGTCTATTTTCCCGAAAAGAATGTTGGCGTGGATGCCGTATTTCTGAATCATGGTGGAAATAACCGGCTCACCGGCCGATTGACCGATGAAGGAAAGACGCACCAGCCGGCTTTCGCCCTCCCGGGCCGGGCGGTGCCTGTACAGTAGTTCTTCCGGGATGGCGGTGTTCCAGACGCTTTTGACAAACTCCCGGGCCGTGGGGGTGCGGGGCGCGGTGAATACGTCCAGCACCGGTCCCGTTTCCACAATGCGCGCCTGATCGATCACGGCCACCCGGTCGCAGATTTCTTTGATCACCGGCATTTCATGGGTAATAATGATAATGGTCAGCTTCAGCTGCCTGTTGATGTCCTGCAGCAGCCGCAAAATGGAATGGGTGGTCTGGGGATCCAGGGCGGAAGTGGGTTCGTCGCAGAGCAGCAGTCTGGGATCATTGGCCAGTGCCCGGGCAATGCCCACCCGCTGTTTCTGCCCCCCGGACAGCTCCGATGGATAGACCCCGGCCTTGTCGGCCAGGCCCACCATCTCCAGCAGCTGTTTCACCTTCTCCCGGATGGCCTGGCGGGGCAGGCCGGCGATTTCCAGGGGAAAGGCTACATTGCCGGCCACCGTACGGGAAGACAGCAGGTTGAAATGCTGGAAGATCATGCCGATCTGGCGGCGGGCGGCGCGCAACTGCCGTTCCGGGAGGGCGGTCAGATCCCGCCCGTCAATGATCACCCGCCCGCTGGTGGGTTTCTCCAGCATGTTTATGCACCGGATCAGGGTGCTTTTACCTGCGCCGCTTAAGCCGATGATGCCGAAAATTTCCCCTTCGGGGATGGTCAGGTCCACCTTTTCCAGTGCCCTGATGTCATTGCCGTCCCGGGTTTTATATACCTTGCTCAGGTTTTCTATTTTGACCACCGGTGTTTCCTCCTGGTACGAACACGAAAACGCCCCTTTGCCTTCAGGCAGTGACAAAGAGGCTGTTTTTGCATGGGTCTTTCCGCCTTTATTTGCCGTTGTGCCGGCAAAAGAGTCCCGGGTTGTCCGCATTCAATTTCCATAATATCATATCAGAGGAAGCGGCAGAATGTCAATAAAGCCGTGAATAAAACATCATCCGGGAAAAGGGGAAAAGGCCCGCGAGAATGGCAATGAATAAAGACTTTACACCGGATCTGCAGGAAACAAAAAAATGGCAGGGGAGGCGTTCCCCTGCCCTTTTCGGTACGCCCTTTCCGCCGGGCGACCCATTTAGTGGATGGCCGAGATAAAGGCCCCGGCAGCCACGGCGGTGCCGATAACGCCGGCCACGTTTGGTCCCATGGCGTGCATGAGCAGGTAGTTCTGCGGGTTGGCCTGGGATCCCAGCGTATGCACCACCCGGGCGGACATGGGAACGGCGGAAACGCCGGCCGCACCGATGAGCGGGTTCACTTTGTTTTTGCTGAACAGGTTCATCAGCTTGGCAATCAGTATGCCGCCGGCTACGGCAAAGGCAAAAGCCAGCACACCCAGGATGAAAATGTATATGGTTTGCGGTCTGAGGAAGTTTTCCGCCGACATGGTGGCGCCCACGCCCACTCCCAGGAAGATGGTCACTATATTCATCAATTCATTGCGGGAAACATCGGTCAGGCGCTGCACCACACCCGATTCCATGAACAGGTTGCCCAGCATGAACATGGCCATCAGGGGGGCCGACTTGGGCACCAGTATGACAATGACGATGGTGGCCAGGATGGGGAAAATAACCTTTTCTCCCTTGCTCACCGGGCGCATTTGTTTCATCACCATGGCCCTTTCTTTAGGGGTGGTCAGGAGCCTGGCCACCGGCGGGATGATCAGGGGAACCAGGGCCATATAGGAGTAGGCGGCCACGGAAACCGCTCCCATCAGGTGGGGTGCCAGGTTGGCCGACAGGTAGATGGTGGTGGGTCCGTCGGCGCCGCCGATGATCCCGATGGTGGCCGCCTCAGGGACGCTAAAACCAAATAGCAGTGCGGTAAAGAAAGCCCCATAGACCCCCAGCTGGGCGGCCGCCCCCAGCAGTATGGTTTTGGGGTTGGCTATGCACGGGCCGAAATCGGTCATGGCCCCCAGGCCCAGAAAGATCAGGGGCGGGATCAACTCGTTCTGGATCCCATTATGGAAAAACATATAGAACAAACCGCCCTCATCCATCAGCCCGGTGAGGGGGAAATTGGCGGCAAAGATACCAAAACTGATGGGCACCAGCAGCAGGGGCTCGATGCCCTTTTTAATGGCCAGGTACATCAGCACAAAGGCTATGGCCCACATGACGATATTGCCAGGGGTTAAATTGAGGAGCCCGGTGCTGTTGATGGCTTCCGTCAATTGCTCCAGCATGGCGGTTCCCCCTTTCCCTTCAGCCCAGAGTTAAGATCACCGTATCCGGATTAACCACATCCCCGGGATTGGCATTGATTTCTTTGACCACCCCGCTGGCAGGGGCATAGATTTTTACATACATTTTCATGGCTTCAATGGTGGCCACCGGGTCGTTTTCCTTGACCTGATCGCCCACGTTTACATCCACCGAAATCAGTTTTCCCACCATGGGTGCATTTACTGGAACGCTCATATTGAAACCTCCTTAATTTTATTAAGAATTTAGTTTTGCTGCCTGTACCCTTTCGGCCTGCAGATGTCCGGTGATTTCCCCGGTAATGCCAGCAATAGCGGTTTTTAAAGAACAATTATCCCGGTTTTCAGGCCACCGATCCCACTTTGGCGGAACCTTTCTGCGTGGCATCCTTTTGAACCGCTTGTTTTTGCTTTTGCCTTAAGTCTGCCTGAGCAAACAGACGTCCTGCCAATCCCACCACCGCGCTTAGTATGCCCAGAGCCAGAAATACTGAAACAATGCCGGTAATGGCCACTGTCAATGCCTGATACCAATCCACCATTTTGCATCACACCTCCTCTGGTATTTTCTTGCTGCCGGCATTCATACTGTTCCATGTATTCACTGAACAGTATGCTGTATACAGATTTTAGAAGAAACCACCCCCTCATTCTAAAAGCTAATACAACTTTCTAAATATTATAAGGACCGGCTTTCCTTCCGAGATTCGGAAAATTTATTTTTTACTGTTTAATTCAAGGGTATTCTTTCAGTGGGGGGCTGCTTTTTGCCCTTTGTGTCATCCCGGTGAATGCCGCATTTTCTGACATAAATTCTTATTGAAGGTTTGGCTGATATCCGGTACAATTACATATTAGCATGAACCGGGCCAGTGTTCCAGGTGGGATAGCCATTTTTTGGTGTAAAAATTTTTATATTGACCCGGAATAAAAAAAAGGTTTGGGGAAGGGGAGTTTTTTAAAGAGGAAAAAACCGTCACCCGTAGAATTACCTAAGTATTTAGCTCCGAAGTGGTTACACTATAGTACTGTCCGGGCTATAATGGCAAAAGGGGCTAATTTTGGAGCGGACAGGGGTTTCAAGTAAATCGGTTTAAAGGGGGAGCATAAATGAAAGCAAACGCGGAAAGGATAGAAAAAAATACCGTTCTACTGGAAGTAGAGGTAGACAATGAACAATTTTCCAGGGCCATGGAGCGGGCCTACCGTAAACTGGTTAAAAAGGTAAACGTGCCTGGTTTCAGGCCCGGCAAAGCTCCCCGGATTATCCTGGAGCGGCATATCGGCAAACAGGCGCTGATAAATGAAGCGGTGGAGATGGTAATCCCCGAGGCATATTTTCAGGCGGTGGAGGACACGGGCATCGAGCCGGTGGCCCAGCCGCAGCTGGAACTGGTTCAGGTGGAAGAGGGTAAACCCGTGGTCTTTAAAGCCCGGGTGGTGGTAAAGCCGGAAGTGGAACTGGGGCAGTACAGCGGATTGGAAGTAACCCGGCGCCACGGGGAAGTGACTGCCGATGATGTGCAAAGGGAACTGGAGCGGTTGCAGCAACGCTACGCACAGCTGGTTACCCTGGATGAGGGCACTGTGGAAAAGGGGGACCTGGTTACCCTGGATTTTACCGGCCGGGTAAATGGAGAGCCCTTTGAAGGGGGACAGGCGACGGATTATACCCTGGAAGTGGGTTCCGGCCGCTTTGTCCCCGGCTTCGAGGACCAGCTGGTGGGTATGGCCATTAATGAAAGCCGCGATATCCAGGTCCGTTTCCCCGGTGATTATCCCAACAAGGAACTGGCGGGGAAGGAGGCCGAATTCACCGTTACGATAAAGGCCGTCAAGCGTAAGGAACTGGCTTCCCTGGACGACGAGTTTGCCAAGGATGTCAGTGAATTTGATACCCTGGAGGAATTACGGTCCGATCTGGAGAATAAATTAAAGGAGGCCGCCGGGGCCAAAGCCAGGGCCGAAATGCGCCGGGAAGTGTTGCAAAAGGCCGTGGATAACGCCCGGGTGGATATCCCACAGGAAATGATTGACAGCCGGGTGGAGGAAATGCTCCAAAGCGTGGAACGGCGTTTGCTGGCCGAGGGGATTAACCTGGATATGTATCTGAAATACCAGGACACCACCCTGGAACAAATGCGGGAAAAGTTCCGTCCCGATGCCCATGACAGTTTAAAGACCATGCTGGTGCTGGACGCCATAGCCAGGGTGGAAAACATCAAGGTCAGCGAGGAAGAAATACAGGCCGAGATTGAAAAGATGGCCGCGGAGATGCATCAGGATCCCGCCGTGGTGCGTAAGGTAGTGGAAAGTCAGGGCCAGCTGGAAGCGGTGACCCAGGGCCTGGTTCGGGAAAAGGTAATGCAGTTGCTGCTGGACCGGGCCAATATCATTGAGCATGATGAAGAGCCGGAGGCCAAACCGGTAGATGAGCCGGCAGCTGAACAATAAGCCGGGTTGACGATAACACCAGAAAATCCATTTACTTTGAACCGGGAGGTAACCTGTAAATGTCTACGTTGGTCCCCATTGTTGTGGAACAAACCAACCGCGGTGAGCGGGCATATGATATTTATTCGCGGCTGTTGAAGGACCGCATCATCTTCATCGGCGGTCCCATTGACGATTACGTGGCCAATCTGGTCATTGCCCAGATGCTTTTCCTGGAAGCCGAGGACCCGGAAAAGGACATCCATTTTTACATTAACTCTCCGGGCGGGGTGGTCACAGCGGGTATGGCCATCTACGATACCATGCAATATATCCGGCCGGATGTTTCCACCATTTGTCTGGGGCAGGCCGCCAGCATGGGCTCCTTCCTGCTGGCTGCCGGCGCCAAAGGCAAGCGTTACGCCCTTCCCTACGCCCGGATTATGCTGCACCAGCCCCTGGGTGGAGTGCAGGGCCAGGCGACGGAAATAGAGATTCATGCCCGGGAAATTCTACGCATGAAGGATGTGCTCAATGAATTGCTGGCCAAGCATACCGGCCAGCCCAAGGAAAAAATTGCCCGGGACACCGAACGGGATTTCTTCATGTCCGCCCAGGAGGCAAAGGAATACGGGATCATAGACGAGGTGTTCACCGGGCGCAAGTCCAAGTAAGAGAGGTGGAAATGCATGTTTAACGACAAGGGTCAGCTCAAGTGCTCCTTTTGCGGGAAGCTGCAGGACCAGGTGAAAAAACTGGTGGCCGGACCCGGTGTGTATATTTGCGACGAGTGCATTGAGCTGTGTAACGAGATTATTGAGGAAGAATTAAATGAAGACCTGGGGCTGGACCTGAGTGATATACCGAAGCCCAGGGAGATTAAGGATATCCTGGATCAGTATGTCATAGGCCAGGAGAGCGCCAAAAAATCCCTGGCCGTGGCGGTATACAACCACTACAAGCGCATTAACCTGGGGGGCAAGATCGATGATGTGGAGCTTCAAAAGAGCAACATCGTCATGCTGGGGCCCACCGGTTGCGGTAAAACCCTGCTGGCCCAGACCCTGGCCAGGTTGCTGAACGTTCCCTTTGCCATTGCCGATGCCACTTCGCTGACGGAGGCCGGTTATGTGGGTGAGGATGTGGAAAACATCCTGCTAAAACTCATTCAGGCCGCCGATTACGATGTGGAGAAGGCCGAAAAAGGGATAGTTTATATTGACGAAATAGATAAAATAGCCCGCAAGTCCGAGAACCCCTCCATTACCCGGGACGTTTCCGGGGAGGGTGTGCAGCAGGCTCTGCTGAAAATCCTGGAAGGTACGGTGGCCAGCGTGCCGCCCCAGGGCGGGCGCAAGCACCCCCACCAGGAATTCATCCAGCTGGACACCACCAATATCCTGTTTATCTGTGGTGGTGCCTTTGACGGCATTGAAAAGATCATCATGAACCGAATTGGCAGAAAAGCCATGGGCTTCGGCGCCGATATCCAGGCCAGGCGGGAGCGGAAGATTGGCGAGATCCTGTCTCATATTCTGCCCGAAGACCTGTTGAAATACGGCCTGATTCCCGAGTTTGTCGGCCGCCTGCCCATTATTGTCACCCTGGATGCGCTGGATGAGGACGCGCTTATACGTATCCTCACCGAGCCCAGGAACGCCCTGGTCAAGCAGTACGAAAAGCTTTTTGAGCTGGACGGGGTAACTCTGGAATTCCATCCCGACGCTTTAAAGACCGTGGCCCAGGAAGCATTAAAGCGCAATACGGGCGCCCGGGGGCTGCGGGCCATCCTGGAGGATGTTATGCTGGAGGTAATGTATGACATTCCTTCCCGGGACGACATCACCAAGGTGATTATTACCAGGGAAACCATCTTAAAGAAGGAAAAGCCCCTGCTGGTGGCCGTGGACCGCAAGAAAAAGAAAGAGGAAACAGCTTAAAAAAACAGCAGCCGGAAAGTAAAGGACAAACGGTTTATAGACGTAAAAAGCACAGGCGAAATTAACGCTTGTGCTTTTTTGGTATAAATCATTGCTGTCGCAACTTAAATGTTCAGTAGAACCGCCCTGTTGGCTACAGAGGCACGGTGTTCGTAAATGATCAGTGAACCCGCTTTGGCACCGCGTTGTCATGGTAGCGGTTTAACCAAACATTAACAGGTAAAACAGCCGCTTGTATCTTTGTTTGGTTTTTGACAATTTTTTATAGCAGTTCCGTGCGTACATCCAGCAGTTCCACCGTGCCCATACCCTCCACAAAACGGACCACCGCGGACAGGGTCTGGTGGACGTGGGCGCTGTCGTTGCTGATAAAGGACACACCCACGGTGGAGAACTGCCAGGTATCCTGCTTTCCCACTTCGGCCACCGACACGTTATAACGGGACTTCACCTTATCCAGTAAACTTTTCAGTACCCGCCGCTTGCTTTTCAGTGAATTGGCTTCGCCCATGCGCAGCTCCAGTACCAGTACCCCTACGACCACTCTTTGTTCCCCCCGGTGGTTATCCAGTCAGGTTTCCGGAAAACATTTAATTTACCGGTGGCCATAGCTGTCCCCGTACGGGTTTTAATGGCCTCCGGCTTCCGCTCTCCTGGTCCGTTGTATTTCGGTTTGTGCCGGCTCCCCCTTCAGTTCGGCCAGCAGCATGCCGCCCAGGATCAAAAGACAGCCGGTTAGCTGCCGGGCCGTGAGTATTTCCCCGGCCAGCAGGTAAGCGCCCAGGGCGGCAAAAACCGGCTCCATGGTGAAGATAATGGCCGTGTGGGTGGCGGAAGTAAAGCGCTGCACGCTGTTTTGAATCAGGAAGGCCAGGGAAGTGGCCGGTATGGCCGTCAGGAGCAGAGCAATCCATACGGGGCGGGTGAACTGCCCCGGCCAGGTTTCCATGCTCAGCCCCATGGCGAAGGCGGCCAGGGAAACCGCACCAATCTGAATGGTGGCCAGGAGCGGCGGGTTCAGGTGGCGGGCATAACGGCCCACCATGATAATATGTAAGGCAAAACAAATGGCGCAGAAGAAGACCAGCAGATCGCCGCGGTTAATCCGCAGCCCCTGGCCAAGGGATAAAAAGGCCAGACCGGTGGTGGAAAGAATCACTCCCCCTGCGGCGAAAACACCAGGCAACTGTCTGGTGAAAAAAGTGCTGAACACCGGTACCAAAACCACCGACAGGCCGGTGATAAAACCGGCATTGGCTGCGGTGGTATATTGCAGCCCCACCGTTTGAAAGGCATAACCGCCAAATAAAAACATGCCGATGATCAAGCCGGCCTGCAGGGTGGTGCGATCCAGCTTCAGCAGCTGGCGGTAATAAATGGCGCCCAGAAATAGAAAGGCCAGCAAAAAACGCACACCCAGAAAATAATAAGGTCCAATGGAATCCAGGGCGTTCTGTACCACCACAAAGGTTATACCCCAAATGAAGGTTACTCCCAATAAAGCCAGATCTGCTTTTAACTGTAAGGATTTATTCCCACCGCCTGGCAAATTCAATCACCTCATATAAGCCCGATCCTTTTCATTCTCTCACGGCTGACCGGGGCTGTCAACGGCAAAAAATAAAAGCCGGGCGCGCCACCGGGCGCCCGGCCGGTAAATCATTCCTGGTCAGGCTTGATTACAGGGGTAGGGCCAGATACCGAAGAACAGCAGGATCAGCACCAGGAACAAAATGAAGGAGAAATAGGGATGGTAGTAATAGCCAGGACCGGGAGCCATGCTCTTTTACCTCCTTTCGATCTGGTTGCCGGTTCTATAACAGCCTATGAATAATGGCGGGGAAAAGTGCAAAAGTGCAGGGGGCAGCTTGCTGGAATCAAATACCAGGGAAAAAGATCGACTGTTGCACTTCCGCCGGCAGGATTTTGCAGTTGATAAGCGAAAACTTAGTGCTTATGAATGGAAACGGGGAGGTGCTGTCCAAGAGTTCAAACACCTGTGTATACTGTACAAATAATGACGGTGTAAGGGAGGAAAAATTTGCATGCCTGGATGGTCTATGCGAATTGATGATCATCCGGCGACTATTATTGAGGGAGGTAGGAAAATTTGCGTAGAATGGCCAAATCTCTCCTGGTTCTGCTGGTAATGGCAGCCCTGGCCCTGGCGGTGGCCGGTTGCGGGGGGCAGCAGACGAAAGAAAAGGGCCAGGAAAGTGCTTCGTCGGGCAGCGGGCAGCAGCCTGCCGCCAAGCAGAAAATTTTAATAGCCTCGGATACGGCCTATGCGCCCTTCGAGTTTCAGGATCAAAGCACCGGTAAATATGTTGGCTTCGATATGGACCTGATCCAGGCCATTGCCCAGGTTAACAACTGGGATTATGAGATCCGCAGCATGAACTTTGACGGTATCGTGCCCGCCCTGCAAAGCGCCAGTGTGGACATGGCCATTTCGGCCATGACCATTACCGATAAGCGCAAAGAACAGGTTAACTTCTCTTTACCCTATTACCAGTCCGGCCAATGTGTGGCGGTTAAGGCCACAAATAATACCATCAAGGGCTTTGACGACCTGAACGGCAAGAAGCTGGGCGTACAGATCGCCACCACCGGTGCCGACGAGGCACGAAAGGTGCCCGGGGCCAAAGTAACGGACTACAACACCATCAATGAAGCATTCATGGCTTTAAAGAATGGTAATGTGGATGCCGTGGTAAACGATTATCCGGTTACTTACTACTTTATTCAGCAGGGTAACAGCGATGTAAAAATCGTTGGCGATCTGCGCACCAGTGAGTTTTACGGTATTGCCGTACCCAAAAACAAGCCGGAAATTCTGGAGAAGGTCAATAGTGCTTTAAAAACTTTGAAGGAAAATGGCAAGTATGCCGAGATATATAAAAAGTGGTTCGGTAAAGAACCGCCGACATTCCTGCCCGGGGAACCTCCGGCAAAACAATAAGTGAACAGGAAATATGCGTAACACTTTTGTGTTACGCATATTTCCTGTTAGCGGATTTATGGGAGTGTGAATGTTTTGGAAACGGCAATCAGTTCCCTGCCGGTTTTGTTACTGGGTGCTGTAAAAACACTGGAGATTACGGCCATTGCTGTTTTTATCGGATGTATTCTGGGTCTGGCGGCCGGGCTGGCGCGCCTTTCGAGAAAACGCATCTTACGTTTCCTGGCCACCTGTTATGTGGATTTTTTCCGTGGCACACCTCTGCTGGTGCAGATTGTCATAGTCTATTTTGGTATTCCGCAAATCTTAAAGGATATCCAAAATCAACTGGTTCAGGCTTATGGGATAACCCCGGTGTTTGAAAACATACCCATCTTTGTGGCGGCGGTCATTGCCTGCAGTTTAAACAGCGGAGCCTATATCGCCGAAATTTTCCGCGCCGGGGTGCAGTCCATTGAGAAGGGGCAGATGGAAGCGGCCCGTTCCCTGGGCATGACCCACGGCCAGGCCATGCGTTACGTCATATTGCCCCAGGCCTTCAAGCGGGTGATTCCCCCCCTGGGCAACGAGTTCATCGCCATGCTCAAGGATACCTCGCTTCTTTCAGTTATCGGCTTTGAAGAGCTTTTCCGGCGGGGCCAGCTCATTGTGGGGGCCACTTATAAAGCCTTTCAGATTTATCTTACAGTGGCCTTTATTTACCTGATAATGGTGATATCCTTTTCCCGGCTGGTGGACTATCTGGAAAGGAGGTTGAAGACCGGTGATTAAAGTGATCAACCTGCACAAGCGCTTCGGCCGCCTGGAAGTCCTGAGGGGAATCGACTGCCATATCGCCCCCCGGGAAGTGGTGGTGGTCATCGGTCCCAGCGGCTCGGGGAAAAGCACCTTTTTGCGCTGTTTGAACCTCCTGGAGCAGCCCACGGACGGGGAAGTATGGGTGGATGGGGTCAACCTGACGGATCCCAAAACCAATATCAACGAAATCAGGCAGGAAGTGGGCATGGTCTTTCAACGTTTCAATCTTTTCCCCCATAAGACGGCCCTGGAAAATATCACGCTGGCGCCCATGAAGGTGCGCCGGCTGACCCGGCAGCAGGCCCAGGAAGTGGCTTACAACCTGCTGGCCAAGGTGGGTTTAAGCGACAAGGCCGACGTCTACCCCGATCAGCTGTCCGGGGGGCAGCAGCAGAGGGTGGCCATTGCCCGGGCGCTGGCCATGCGGCCCAAAGTAATGCTCTTTGACGAGCCCACTTCGGCCCTGGACCCGGAAATGGTGGGGGAGGTCCTGGCCGTAATGAAGAACCTGGCCCGGGAAGGCATGACCATGGTGGTGGTTACTCACGAGATGGGATTCGCCCGGGAAGTGGGGGACCGGGTATTGTTTATGGATGAAGGACGTATTTTGGAAGAGGGAACTCCGGAACAGGTTTTCAACCGTCCGCAAAATGAACGTTTAAAGGGATTCCTGAGTAAAATTTTATAAAAGGACAAAATTTAGACCCTGGGCTCTCGAAATCCGGCTGCAGGAACTTTTTCTAAGAGGGTTCAAAAATGTTATAATTAAGTTAAGAATTGATTAATTATCGATTAACTTTTTGCATGGGGGAAGCGGGGACCCGGAATTACAGGATGCAGGGTTGGTGGAACCTTTTCATCCGGGTGCAGCTTTCCCTTCAGGGGAAAGGAGGTATTTGGGGGAGCGCTGTAAGGGGTTTTTAATTGCTCTTGACAGGGTGGTGGGTTTTCATGTTGCCGTGGGAGCAGTATAACTTTTATTTGTACTACCCGGAGGAGGCTGCCCGGGAGGGGCGCCGGTTTGTACAGGGTCTGCCGGGTGTGGCCAACGTACCCTGGTTTTTTTGCCAGGCTTTTATCAGTTCTTTTGATGAACTGGGAGAAATCAACCCGGACTACCAGGGCTTTCAAAAAATGGCCGAAAACTTTGTGCTGCTCATGGCCGATAGAAAGGGACGTTCCTGTGGATTCTGTGTATTTATCCCGGAGAAAGCGGGCTTAATCCAGATCGATATTATTCTGATCCACAGGGAACTGCGCAAAAGGGGACTGGGCCGGTTGCTGCTGGGTTATCTGGAGCAGGCCTGTACCCGGGGCTGTATCTTGTATGTCAGGGATGTCACCTGTGTAGGCCGCAAATTTTTCACCAGCTGTGGTTTTGCCCGGGATGTGGACTTATTCAAGGTATTAAACAATCATAATCGCATCATCAAACCGGTAACCCCGGTCAACGTACCTGCCCTGGCCTGCGTGTGAGGCAGTTAAAGACGTGGGGAAGATTCCAGGACTCCCCTTGACTTTTGACCGGGCATTTGCTACAATGATTTATGCTGACAAGAGGTGACTGCCTGCCCACAGGTGGTGGATAAAGGCGGCACCTGTTTGGTGAATGTGGTGGATGTAGCTCAGTTGGTTAGAGCACCAGATTGTGGCTCTGGGGGTCGTGGGTTCGAGTCCCATCTTCCACCCCAGTGCTGGGGCGTAGCCAAGCGGTAAGGCAGCGGGCTTTGGACCCGCCATGCGTTGGTTCGAATCCAGCCGCCCCAGCCAATTTTTATTTGTGAGCAGTGGGAGGTTAGGAGTGTGAATAAGGGAAAGCCGGTTGCCCGGTTTCCGGCAATTCCCACCGCTAACTTCCCATTTCTCATATCTGTGTTAGTACTGCAGCATAACTTAAAGATTTTCTACGTTTTTAGTTTATGGGCCATTAGCTCAGCTGGTAGAGCACCTGACTTTTAATCAGGGTGTCGGAGGTTCGAGTCCTCCATGGCTCACCAGTTCCAGCGGGCGTGGCGGAATGGCAGACGCGCCGGACTTAGGATCCGGTGGGGCAACCCGTGGGAGTTCAAGTCTCCCCGCCCGCACCAGGCCTGTAACAAATTATGTACCTCCGGAGGATATGATCCTCCGGAGGTATTTTTTATTCCGTCCTTAATTTTGCCGGGCTTAAGTTTCGGTGAAAAGAGAAAGGGTATTTATTAAATTTGGGAAATAACCTGCATAGCAGTGTTTATCCATGTTTTTGAACCTATAGAACCGATTTCCGCGAAAACAGTAGGATAGCACCAATTGAATCAGTCAACTTTTAATGCTATAATAAGTTGCCATACAGACAACTCTGAGTCGTATTATAAGTTGACAGGTAAATAATGTATGGATGGGGGGATTGCGTGAATAATCCATGGATAAGTGAAGGGAAATGGAAGGTAACGGATGAAGAGTGGAACGACTGGCGCTGGCAGATCAGCCACCGGATCACCGATGTGGAACAGTTATCCCCGTTCATTGAGCTAACGGCAGAAGAGAAGGGGGAAATTGCCGCCTGCCTGCGAAAATTCCGCATGGCCATTACCCCTTATTATGCCAGTTTGATGCATCCCACGGACTGCCGCTGTCCGGTACGCCTGCAGGCGGTGCCGCGGCGGGAAGAACTGGCCTGCACCAGGGGTGATATGCGGGATCCCCTGCATGAGGACATTGATTCCCCGGTGCCCGGCCTCACCCACCGCTATCCCGACCGGGTATTGTTTCTGGTCACCGACTGTTGTGCCATGTACTGCCGGCACTGCACCCGCCGCCGCCTGGCCGGTCAGCGGGACCGTTCAATGCCCAGAGCCCAGGTGGACAGGGCCATTGCCTATATCCGGAACGACCCGGCCGTAAGGGATGTGCTCATTTCTGGAGGGGACCCGCTGACTCTAACTGACGAACAGCTGGAATATGTCCTGGGCAAGCTGCGGGCCATCCGTCATGTGGAGATCATTCGTATTGGGACACGCACGCCGGTGGTATTGCCCCAGCGCATCACTCCGGAGCTCTGCTCCATGCTGGAAAAATATCATCCCCTGTGGATCAATACCCATTTCAATCACCCCCGGGAAATTACGCCGGAGGCGGCAGAAGCCTGCGCCCGGCTGGCCGGGGCCGGTATCCCCCTGGGCAACCAGTCCGTACTTTTACGGGAAATCAACGACAGCCCGGATGTGATGAGGGAACTGGTGCACAGGCTGTTACAGATCAGGGTGCGTCCTTATTACCTTTACCAGTGTGACCTTTCAGAGGGCATTGGCCATTTCCGGACACCGGTAAGCACCGGGATAGAAATTCTGGAAAACCTCCGTGGACATACCACCGGACTGGCCGTTCCCACTTATGTCATCGATGCTCCAGGGGGCGGGGGCAAGATTCCGGTGGGGCCCAATTACCTCCTGTCCCAGGCACCGGGGAAGGTTGTCCTGCGCAATTTCGAGGGGAACGTCTACCTTTATACCGAGCCCGGCCCGCGGGAAGAAAAGTACGTCAGGCCCGGTTTGGGTATAGCCGGAATGATGCGGGGGAGCGGGGTTACCCTGCCCAACCATGGCGGGATCAGGGCGGCCCGGATAAAGGGGGGACAATAGTATCGTGTTTGAGTTGATTAATTGCCATGTACCTGGTTTCTCCCTCAGCGCCCGGCTGGAGGAAACCAGCCAGCGCATATGGGTCACTGATTACCAGGCTTCCGACCCGGCTTTGTTCCGTGGTTTTCTGTGGGATCTGGCCAGGTTAAAGGGGATGGGCAAGATTGTTTTACCGGTCAGGAAAGAGGATTCCGTCAGAATACAGGGTGACGGTTTTATTGAAGAAGGGGTAATTAACGGTTATTTTGGTGGTGCCGACGCCCATTTCCTGGCTGCTTTTCCCCGGTTAAAACGGGGCGTTTCCCTGTCCGTGGCCCGGGAACGGAAAATGTTGCGGGAAATCATCGAAAAACCCCGCAACCGCCGTTGTCAGTTGCCGTCCGGCTTTAATATGCGCCTGGCGGCCAATAAAGATATTTTGCCGATGGCCAGCTTGTTCCGGCAGGTTTTCCGCAGTTATCCCACACCGGTTTATGATCCCCACTACCTGTTCCATTCCATGGAAAGGGGCGATCTTTTTATGGTGGTTTATCAAAGCCGGAATAGGCTGGCCGGTGTGGCCGCCGCCGAGATCCAGCCCCGGGACGGGCGGGCGGAACTGACCAATTGCGCTACCCTCCCGGAATACCGGGGCATGGGATTGAACACCCTGCTGCTGGCCGAGATCGAGAAAATATGTCTGGCACGCGGTATACTATGCCTGTACAGCCTGGCCCGGGCCTCGTCATACGGCATGAATCTGGTTTTGCACCGGCTGGGCTATGTCTTCCGGGGCACTCTCATTAACAACTGCCATATTGGTGGCCGGTTTGAAAACATGAATATATGGGTTAAGCCGGCGAAAGAGGAAAGAATGTTTTCCTGCGGGGTGTTATAATGCCTTCCCAGACAACTTATTAAATAAATATAGGTTGCCACCAGGTATATAATTTTATTTTTATTAAGATGTTAACGAGTAGACTTGATTTCCGGGGGATGATAATTAACGACAATCCCGTCACCAAAACAGGAAAGAGCGCCCGCGCAAAGAGCGCACCAGGGGTTTCCTGGGTAAGGTTTTATGGGGGCCCATGTCGGCCGCCGAGACACGGGTTTTCTCCAGTGAAGCAACTTCCGCCCGGGCTGTTTCACGGGCTGTTTAGTTATCCGGATACAGGAGACCAAAGGGACACAAAAAGGAGTGGTTCGGCCACTCCTTTTGCGATGTGATGATAAGCGTAGAAAAGTATGTTCAATGGATCCGCTCTGGTACCGTTGTCCACGCTCACTCCAGTGCCCCGGGCGGGAACTGTTTGCCATCGCCCGGTCATATATTTTCTCCCGGCTAAATAACTTTGTATAAACTTGTCCTGGAGTGAGCCGGTGTGGAAACTTTTTTCAACAAGCTGGTGTTGATCTATTTTACGGCCCTGGGGATTTTGCTGGGGGCGTCCCTGGTGGGGTCGCTGGCCGCCGTGCTGGTTCAGGAACCGCCGGTGGTCACCATGCTCAAGCTGGCCCGGGACGTGAAAATCTGGGCCATTGCCGCCGCCATCGGCGGGACCTTTTCCACCTTTGAAATTTTTGAAAGCGGGCTTTTTCAAGGTGAAGTGCGGGCCGTGGTCAAACAGCTTTTTTATATTGTCAGCGCCCTGGCCGGCACCCAGACGGCCCATTACCTGATCCTGGCCCTTTGTGGAGGTAAAGAATGAAACGCCTGCTGGCCGCTTTACTGGTAGGAATGTTGATGGGAGGCGCCCTGGTGAATGTTTTGCTGGGCGAACAGGTGGACCGGCTGACACTGGTGAACCAGGGTTTGCAGGATAAGCTGGCCAGTACGGAAAAGGAGCTGGAAAAGGTAAAGGAAAACCTGGCCTCCCGCCAGGTACGGACCATTACAGCTATAGAGGTGCATGTGACATTGCCGGGGAAGGACATCCCCGAGCTGGACCAGGCCAAAGCGCGCCTGGTGGTGGAGAACAGGGTACGGGAATGGCTACGTCCCTTGCTGGGGCAAGAGGTAAGCCGTCTGGACCACCTGTTGATTCCCCGGGTGGTGGACCGGCGCCAGGTTGATGTGGATGGCCGCAGGTATGTGTTGAAGGTCAACCTGGTGGTGGTGGCGGAAAAAACGATACTCTACCTGGACGCGGTACCACAGAAAAATAACTCCACCACCGGGATTGCCGGATCAGAGGAGCAACTCTAGCTTCCAGCCATATGGATGCCCTCCGCCCGGTTCTCCATACAATCTTTGGCCGCCGGCAAGCTACCGGGGATCAGGTGTCCCATCAACCAAGCAATCCCTGGACATCCAACCGGCGCCAGATACCTTTCCCGCTAAGGGTTATTTTTATTCCCTCCGGGGCTATCCAGGCATTTCTGGGCACAAAAACTGTCAGGCCGTTGGCTTCGGTCTGCTGGAAGTTTTCCGCGTCGGTGGGTTTGCCTGCATACACGGCAGGCATAAAGGTTGTACTCCCTCAGCCACCGCAGTTTTCCATGACCAGGGTGATGGTATCGGTCTGTTCCCGCACGTAGTCCCTGGCTTCATCAGAAACATGTACCTGAACCATTGGCATCGCCTCCTATAATACCCCATATGGTATGTTAATTGTAACCCTGACAAGGCCATTTTGTCAACAAAAAATTACTTTAAAATAGGTATTGACAGGATGGCATAATCGTGCTAATTTAATGTCGAGCATTACCCCAGGGGGTAGCTTTCCGCCAAAGGTTTTCATACACAATATATCCGGTTTTGGGAGGAGTATGTTTTTCCTGAAACTGGTTTTTAAAAGGATCCTATTTCGCTACCTAATAACATAGCAAATAAATTCTAAACTATTTTAGGAGGGCTGAGAAATGATTAAGGAAATGCTCAAGGAAAAGGAAAAGGGACGTAAAATGCGGCAGGCCGTTACCTGGGTGGGTTTACCCCTGGTGGCTGTGCTGGGATGGTTCTATCCCTGGCTGGGCTTTTTGATGCTGGGGTGTATGGTTGGTTCACTGGGAGTGGCTGCCTTCCGGGGACGGGCGTGGTGTGATTGGATGTGTCCCCGGGGTGCCTTTTTCGATCTTTTCGTGCGGCCCCTGTCCCGGAAGGTCAAAATCCCTGTCCTTTTCCGCAGCAGTTACGTCAGGGTGTTTATGATTGGTTTGATCTTTACCATGATCGGCCTGCAGTGGTACCTGGCCTGGGGAAATGTGGCGGCCATGGGGCTGGCCCTGGTCCGCATCCTGACCGTTACCACGGTGGTGGGCATTATCCTGGGGTTGATGATCCACCCCCGGGTTTGGTGCCACATCTGCCCCATGGGTACCCTGGGCCACTGGCTTTCTACGGGTAAAAAGCCCCTTTCCGTGGGTGATGCCT
Source organism: Desulfofundulus thermobenzoicus (assembly GCF_009428905.1). Classification (GTDB taxonomy): domain Bacteria; phylum Bacillota; class Desulfotomaculia; order Desulfotomaculales; family Desulfovirgulaceae; genus Desulfofundulus_A; species Desulfofundulus_A thermobenzoicus. Next base: position 162,558 of record NZ_WHYR01000001.1, read on the forward strand.
GCGTGAACTGCCTGGCCTGCGCCCGGGTATGTCCCATGCAGTTAGAACCCCATGAGTACCGGCTCCAGGGTATCATGGGGGACAACGATTGTATCAAATGCGGTACCTGTGTGGCCGCCTGTCCCCGCCGTGCCCTGTCCTTTGACAACGGCCGGTTGATAAAGAAAGAAAACCGGGCGGCTTAGAAAAGGGTTTTACAAAATCATATTCGTATGGCCCACCCCCCGGGTGGGCCATACATATCAAATGATTCTTTCAAAATGTTTCATTTCCTGGCTAGAATCCCCCGGCCTTTTTCTGTCTGTGCCGTTCCGCCCAGATGTCGTCGGCCACCCGGCCCCACTCCCGGGAACGGTCATCCAGGTGGGCGGCAATAATTCCTTTCAGGACGGTATCTGCCCCTTCGTGGGTGGGGCGGGCTCCCGATTCCTTTACAATGTCCCTTAACGCCTGAGGCACATCAATGATCGGGCAGGGCCGCAGCAGGTTGTTATGAAACGGCTGGCGTTTCTGGTAGGCGGCAAATAAAGGGGAACGCAGTACCTCCAGCAGGCTCTTTTCATTGATGTTGTCCAGGGCAAAGTGGACGAAGGCACAGGGCTCCACTTCCCCCGCGGCGTTGATGTGGAAGTAGCGCCGCCCGCCGGCGATACACCCTTCCACCAGTTCGCCGTCATTCCAGAAATCGGCGATTTGTATGGGTTTATGGGTACGGATATAGGGGATGCGCTCGGCCAGGTAGGCCCTCTGTTCCGGTGTGACCATCAGGTTAACATTGGGATTGCGGCCGATGGGGATATAGTGGAATGTCCAGCCGTAAATAACCCCTTTGTCAACAAGGAAGTCGATAAATTCGTCACTGGTGACTTCCATGACGTTTTCCCGGGTGATGGTGATGGAAACGCCAAAGGCCGCACCCCTTTCCCGCAGGAGATCCATGGCCCGCATGGCCCTGTCAAAGGTTCCCGGACCCCGCCGGGCGTCCGTGCGTTCCCGCCATCCTTCCAGGCTGATGGCCGGGGTGAAGTTGCCCACCTCCACAATTTTATCGGCCATTTTTTCGTTGATCAGCGTACCGTTGGTGTAGGCCATAAAGGCCATGTCCTGGTGCCTGGCCATCAGGTCGAAAAGGTGCGGGTAAACCAGAGGTTCGCCGCCGGAAAAGACCATCCAGTAAATGCCCAGCTCTTTGGCTTCGCTGAAGAGGCGGTCCAGCCGTTCCGGGGTTAATGAATTTTTAGCCGAGTATTTACCGGCCCAGCAGCCCTCGCAGGCCAGGTTGCACGCGCTGGTGGGATCCACCAGGATGAAGTTGGGGACGTTTACCCCCAGTTTTTGGGACATGCTTCGCTGTTTCGGTATGCCGAAAACCATGGCGTTCATAAACCAGTTGTAGGCCAAACGGTTACGTACATTGGGGTGAAGTTTTCGGGCCAGCCTGTTGATATACTCCTGGATGGCCGGGTTTTCCCGGTAGACAGCGGCTACTGTTTCCACCATGCGTTTATGTCGTTCTTGAATGGCCAGCAGTTTAACCAGGGTCAGCAAACGGGGAAAATTTGTTTCCGGGCTTTTACTCACATAAGTCAGGATGTTTTGAGCCAGGTGTGCGGAAAGGAAATTTTTTGTTCCATTCAGGTTTGGAGCAGGTAAACGCATCGGCAATTCCTCCCCAGGATACTATAGTTGATGGACAGCGTTTTCATTTGGAGATACCGGTGCCAGCAACGGTTAACGTATCGGACCTTTTAATGGCGGGACTGCGTTCTAAATATCTTCCACTGGAATCCCTCCTCCCGGTGAATGTTATTTAAACACTGCGTAATCCGGCCAATGCCCCGCCGGCCGGTGATGGGCAGCGGGTGCAACATGTCACCCAATAGACCTAATATCCCCAAAAGACCAAAATATATGCCAAAAAATTATTGTGATCGCTGAATGGCTTCGTTTAAAAAGCCCGCCAGCAGCTTGTGCTCCAGGGTATCGCATTGGGAAATGTGTTCCTCAAAACGGCGGATGGAGGATAACAGTTTACTGTTCAGGGTATCCTTCATATTCCGGAGCATCGTTCCCACGGCAGAACCGGCGAAAAGACTTAAAACCAGCTCAGGCTTGGGGGCCAGCTGGAGAATGTGCTGCAGGGTGGCCATGCCCCGGGAATTGATTTCGTGGATGTGGGTGAGTAAGAGGGCAATGGTATAGGCACTGAAAACCACCGGCAATTCCACCCGGGCCATTTCCTCCAGAAGTTCTTCCCTGATCTTCTGGGGGTTTAAGTTCTTCAGGTTGTCAAATACCGATAACAGCCTTTCCCGGATTAAGGACCAGTCTTCCATTTTGTCAGCTTTTAGTTCCTCTGCGGCATTTTCTGTGCGGGGGTATAAAAGCTGCAATGCCTTTTCCGTCGGCCGGAAAACTACCATGGAACGCCCGGGAGCCTTTTCGTTACGGTCCAGGGTGTATTCGCTGTACAGGAAATCCTCCCTTTCCAGCTCCTTCATGATATCGTAGGCCGTCCACTTGCTTACACCCAGTGCCTGGGCCACGGTGGCATAATGAACGGGAAGACCTGTTTGATGGAACAGGATGGCAATTTTTTGCAGGAATTGCTTGCGTCGTTGGGTAAGGGTCATTTTAAAATCACTCCTGCTGCCGGGATGGTGGTCAGGGACCCCAAAAAACCAAAATTTATTTTGATTATATTTCTTTCTTCGTGGAAAGTCAACGTTTTATGATGCGGCTCCTCCAGGGAAGATATTACCGCGAAGTCCCCGGGAAAACAACGCTGGTTTTGCTTTTTTAGAGACAGGCAAACAGGTGCCAGCAGGTTGCGGGCTTTCCATACTGATTTTGGGGTCCCATCCTTTGCCTTTCCGGCCATAAACAAATAACCCCCTTCGCTTGTTTTTTGTGGAGACAGCGAAAGGGGTATCCGCTGGGGTGGCAGGGGTTTCACCGGGATCTAACGGATTCGGCATATTTGCGGCTGTCCCGGATTGCCCTGTCCGTTGCGGTGGTGAAAATCCCGTAGTCCTTGGTACGTCTGCTCTGGTGCCGAAGGTGGGAGTCGAACCCACACGAGGGGTGAGCCTCACCGGATTTTGAGTCCGGTAATGTTTGCCTGAACCCGCTAACCCGCATAAACACTGCACTTTTTCCCTCTTCGGTATCGTCAACACCACCGGACTTAAGTTGTTACACAATTCCCCTGATGAGTTAGTCCGGTGATGTCAGGTTTTCGCTGGAAGTTTTCCGCTTCCTTCCCCCTCTCTCATAAAATTTACCGGTAGACACGATAAATATTCCATTATACCCCGGCCCTGTGGCCTGACCATCAGGTATTAAGATGAGCTGATGGCCGGGTAAGATGGTGGCCGGGTGAGCGGGTGGTCTGGCTACTGCAAGAGGTTTCTACTTTTTAGAAACGAGATGTTTCTACATTTTAGAAATTTTAGTTTCGTGGCCGGGAACTCTTCCTTACCATCCTTTTGAAATATCTTTCCATCTTCATTTCCAATTCTTCCCTCTCCCAAAGTCCTTTCTCAAACAACCTGTCCCGGTAGGACTTCATCTTTTCATACTGTTCCGGCGTTATTTTCCCCCTCTCTTTCCATTTCCTGTACTTGTCCAAAACTTGTGCCTTCAAGTCTAGCCCTTGTGCCCTTCGTCTACTCATTCTTTTCGCCGGTGTTTCGTGTTCCTTCCCCATTTCCCGGTTAAAGAATGCGTATAGTGCGGCGGTGAACACGTTCGGCGGCGAGATAACGGCCCGGCCTTTGATAACGTCCAATTCGGTGAAATTTCTAAGATGCCTGAGATACCTTTTGACGTTCTGATCCAGTATCTTTTGGGTATAGTCCACAAGCCCGTTTTCCGGCGGCTTTTTCAACTGGAGGTAGTAAATCCCTAAGTCATGGACAAAACTGCTGTATTCGGAGAAGAGGACGGGTGTTTTGCCCCGCATATACAGGCGGTAAGCCTTTGGCCCTTCCCCTAACTCCTGAAGAAACTGAACAAGCATTTCCTCTCTTTCGGAATAAAATCCTTCCTCAAATGGCCGGAGGAAATACCCCCTTAGCCTTGATTCCTCCCCCTGGACAACGGCCCCCCAAATGTCCACCACCATGTAGAAAAAGCCCAGGGTATTTTCCAATTCGCTTACCAGGACGGCGTTACCCTTTCTGTTAATAAGCGGCCCGTATTCCTGCCAGAAATCAATCAAGGCGGTATGGTTGCCGTCCAATACCCTTGTGGCCAGTGCAAAAACTTCCTTGTCAATGTCTGCCGGCAGATCTTCGGCTTTCTTCGGATTCTCCCATACCAGGCATGGCCGCAGGTATTTTCCCGGTAAATCCTCCCCTGTTTCCACGGCCAGCCTGTGGCTTTCCCAAAACTCCTCTGCTTTTCTGTCCGGCAGGGTAATCTCCCAGGGAAACTTTTGTTCAATCCAGGCCCGGCATTTGCCCGGTGTTTTCAAGGTGACGGTGGCGGTAATTTCCATGTTCTGTTCCCTCTCCTGTCCGTTATTGTCCGTTAACAATATTGTACTATGAGCATAGAAACTTTTCAAGAGGGAGGTTTTAAAAATGAACCGGGTGCGTGAAATTCGTCAACAAAAAAACATAACGCAATTCGAGCTTGCCCGCCGGACGGGGATTCACGTTGCGAATCTACACAAAATCGAACACGGTATCATTAAACCTTTTCCCGGCTGGCGGAAGAGGATTGCGGAAGCCCTGGAGGTGGCGGAAAATGAAATCTTCCCGGAAGAAAACTAACGGCGGAGTCCCCGTTTCGGCCTGGTGCAACGGCCAGCTTAGAAAAGTTGGCAAGCTGATTGAAGAAGATGGCAAGAAAGTTTTCATTCAGCGAATCAAAAAGCAAGACATTCTGCAAATCCGGGGTGCGGCGGGTGTTGATTTGAAATATGAACCCCCGCTTTCGGGTGACTGCACAATCCGACACATAGTCAAAGACGAATCCGGCAATGAAACGACATACGAAATTCCATTGCACATTTTGCAATCTCATCCAAAAACCGATGTTGCCAGCATTGGCCCTAAACACCCAAAAAGGCAATATCTACCATATAGGTATTGGAAGAACGTTACACAAGAAAAACTGCAACCCCGATTGTTCGATCTTGATTGAAAGCGGTGTAATCCATGAGCAGCAACAAGTATTCGTTCCTGGAACGATACGGCCAGACAATCCTAAAAAATGGCATTGCGGCAATTCCCTTCAGCTTATTCAACTGCCAGAAGGAGTTAGGGTTAGGCCCGGAAGAGGTTTGGTTCATATCCTACGTCCTTTCTTTCCGGTGGGGTGATGCCTTGCCCTATCCCTCCCTAAGTAAACTCTCCAGGATAAGCGGCGTTAGGCGTGACCGCTTGCATAGGATTGTTAACCGGCTAAAGAAAAAAGGCTTGCTGGTGGTGATTAATCGAAGGAGAACTGACGGCGGCAAAGACAGGAGCTTTTACGATTTTACGCAGCTTTTTTGCAGGATTGAAGAAATCATGAAAGCTAAAAGCCTTGATATTACTAATCCTATCGCTGATGACGGAGAGGATACCCATGTTGGAAAATCCGACATACCCATGACGGATATTCCGACATGCCCATGTCCGCAAAATCCGACATACCCATGTCCTCAAAATCCGACATGTAAAGAAGAAGAAATAAAAGAAGAAGAAGATAATATTACTACTACGCTTACCAGCGAAGAACAAGAATTTCTCTCTTTAATAAGCTCCGTAGAAGGATACCCTTTCAATAAAAAGAGAGACGCAGTTTTCTTACGAAACTTAAAAGAACTATTCCCTACCGTAGACATTCTAACGGAAACAAAGAAATGGGCAATCTACAAACAGGATAAACCGCTAACGAAGAAATCTAACCCCCGTAGTCAACTAAGGAACTGGTTAGAGATAGCTTCCAAAAAACAAGAGGGAGGTAAACAAAATGGCGGCAGAATTAAACCCGTTGCAAAACCATCAGCAACACTCAACGACTGGCTATGATGAACGCCTAATCGATAGGGTGAAAGAACTTTTTCCTGTTACCGCAACCTGGCCGGATGAGGCGATTGTTGAAAACATCAGGTATTTCAAGGAGGCAGCTGAACATATGAGAGGATATTGTTGTAATATTCATCCTTTAGATCCGCGACATACATACAAGGCCCCAACAGAACGGCCCGGTGAGTTTGAGGTAGTTCAGTGTCCTAAAGCCTGGGAAACGGGGGTAAAGGAGGCTATAGCCGAGGCCAATCTGCCAAAGCGGTTTCTGAGGCTGAAACTGTCCGATTTGGACGGGGAAGAGGTAAGGAAACTTTTTGACTATGTGAACGGTTTTGAGGCCCTGAAACGGGAGGGTAAAGGCTTACTGCTGGCCGGTAAAGTGGGTGTCGGGAAAACACAAAAAATTGTTTCGTTAGCCATTGAGTTGATTAACCGCTATTTGACGCAGGTGAAGTTTTTTACCTGTCAGCAATTCCTTGATCTCCACAAAGCGGCCATGAAAGACGGGTTTGCAAAGATGAAGCTTGAAGAAGATGCTTACAAATGCGAACTGGCGATAATCGACGATATAGGGGCAAATAGGTTCTCCGAATACGACCAGGCGGCATTCGGCAGTTTCATCAACGAACGTTACAACGAAATGCTTCCGGTAATCTTGAGCACGAATTTAAGCAAAGCGGATCTCACAGAACTTGTTGGTGAAAGAGTTGTTAGCCGGATCACCGAGATGTGCGAACGCATTGTTCTGGACGGCCCCGACAGGCGGACAAGGAGGGGGGAGTAAAATGATTACGATTCAATACGCAGGAAGCAAAAACTGCCCGGTTTTCCTTTGTGACGTGTGCGGCGAGCAGATTCAGCAGGACGGAAACGTCCTTTGGCGGCACAAAAAACCCGGTGAATTGAGATTTACCCATAAACGCTGTAATACGACTTTCAAGAAGGCCCACGGCCCGGACTGGGACTGGCTGCCCTTGCCCGCCTTTCTGGTGTATCTATGGCGTAACACGGCCATTGACGGCGGTAAAGCCAAAAAGGTTGTTGAGCTGCTGGCCCATTTTGGGGAAGGGGGTGCTTAACCATGTGGCTACGCCTTTACATAGCTTTCCTGCTCACCTGCATTGGCCTAGCGGTATGGAAGATTTTTAGCTGAAGGGGGAAAGCCGATGCCCAGGGTAACAGTCCGTCTGCCCCCGGAGCAACTGGCCCAATTGGAGGCCCTGAAGAAATGCTTAAACCGTGACAATAAACGTTTAAAGGCAACCACCAGCGATTTAGTTAGGGCAGCGATTGAAGCATATATTCGCCAATGGCAGTTTTTGGCCTGGCGGCAGGGTGGCAGTTATAAATTGAATCCCAAAAGGAGAAAAGAGGGGTAAAATGTGGGAAGTATAATCGAATTGCAAAAAGGAGATAAGGCGGCCTGGAAAGAGTTAAACACGAAACTTGAAGCACTAACGAGCATACTGAACGACATCGAAAACAGAATCACGGAACTGTCTCCTTACGTGGAGAAACACGCAAGCCTGATGCAACAGTATGAGAAAATCAAACGTGAGCGGGACAATGTAATAGCAACCATGCTGATGGCGGTAAGGAGGAGGTAAAAATGGCGTCCTTCGTAAAAACTAATTTAAAGGTCCGGCGGTTAAAGGACAACATGCGAATGTGTCGAAGGTGCAACGCGGCTGGAGCGGTGTTCGGTGGACTATGTGCAACCTGTCATGAATTTGCCGAACGTTCCCGGCGGAAGGAACTGGCCCGCCGGGGTAAGCTGAAAAACGGCGGATTGACAGGCAAACCCGGCCCCTGGCCGTGGAGGGAGATTGAGCATCAATGCCAGCAAATAATTGCAGGAAGAAAAAAGGAGGAATAAGGTATGAGCAAAATCGACAACAAAGCACGCCAGCGGGAACACGACCAATACCTTTCTATGGTAGGACAACCCCGGCGGCGGGTGCTGGTGGACACAAGTGAAATTTTCGATGAAATTGTCAGTCAAATGGCTACGCAAATCCTGCTCTACGAAGAGAAAACGCGTGGTAAAAACAGAATACGCAAGTTACTTGAGGACATCAGAGAACCAAAATTCAATTTGAGCGAACTGGTGGAAGTCATAAAGCAGGATGTTGAAAATGCGTACAAGGCCGATTTTGCCTACCTACACGGCCCAGATGTGCAACTGGGAGAAGAGAATCTAAAGGAAATCGAGGATTATAAACTGAAAGCCGTCACTCATTTTCTCGAAAGGATACGCAGGGAATTTTCGGAAGAATACCTGCAACGGCAGGTGGACAAATTAGCAGTAGCCTACAACATTGAACATTTAAAGCCGAAACCTGAACCGGATGCGGATACCATGAAGGCTATCGAAGAACTTCAACAGGAAGCTACGGCGACTATCGAGAGAATCAGGGCATTGAAACGAGAAATTGCTGACGCCAAATGCCGTCTGGACCAACTCTGGCGGTTGGAGGTCGAAGCCTTGCGTGGGACCAGCCGGGAGGGGCATTCGCAAGTTAGAGTAATGATTTTTAAAGAGTGGCCAGAAATAGGCCCCTGACACACGAGAAGGCCCCTGGAAACGAGAAAAAGCCGGGTAAGGTTATTACCTGCCCGGCTACGGCCACCTGGCGGCCCACCCCAACGGGCGAGTGATACCCCACCCCCGGCCCTTGAGGTTTCTGCCATGTCTCCCCATGTCCTTGCTGACGGCAAGCCATGGTACTGCTGGTGGAAACATACATCAAAATACTATAACCAAGTGTTAGAATTCTAAGTTTACGTTGCTAATAATTAGAATCGGCCCATTATGAGACAAAGAATCAGAAATCTAAGTAATGTAACTAACAATTAGAATATCGGACCCCAGGGGAGAAAGGCCCTGGCGGGGACATTTCCAGGAAGTATCCCCGGGCAAATCAAGAAACTGATGGTTTCTTTTCCAGCGATGTGGTAAAGTTATATATGAACCCGTCCTTTGGTACCCGCTTTTGCGGGAATTTTTTTGGACCGGGAAATAACTGACTGAGAGGCATTTTGGCATAAAAACTGACGGGAGGAGAGACTCTCCCGGCGGGCGGTACCCCTCC
>NZ_WHYR01000198.1 GCF_009428905.1 Desulfofundulus thermobenzoicus
CGCGAGACCAGCGCCGATGTACTTGCCCATCTCTTCCATGGAAAATGCTCCTTGAGGCGTTCGTTCGTAAAAGGTTGAGGCGGATCTGAGGGTCTTGACCCTTGGCCGCCGGCTTGTCCGCGCCGGTTAGTGGCCGGGATGGATCGCGTCGTTGAGGTAGATGCAGGTCAGGATCGTGAACACGTAGGCCTGGAGGAAAGCCACCAGGAATTCGAGTCCGGTGATTGCGACCGCGAGCAGCAGCGGCAGCACGCCGACCAGAAGGCCGGCGGCGCCGAGCGCGCCGCTCAGCATCGTGACGAAGCCCGCGAACACCTTCAGCGTGATGTGTCCGGCCAGCATGTTGGCGAACAGACGAACGCTGAGGCTGATCGGGCGGGAGAAGAACGAGATGATCTCGATCAGCACCACCAGGGGCAGGATGTAGCCCGGGATGCCGGAC
>NZ_WHYR01000199.1 GCF_009428905.1 Desulfofundulus thermobenzoicus
GTTTTTTCAGTTTGATGAGTTAGGTACGAATTACCGCAGAGAAATCATCGGTGGTTTAACCACATTTTTGTCGATGGCTTATATTCTGTTTGTCAATCCAATCACACTTGCATTAGTGTCGGTACCGGATTTTCCAGATAAATTACGTATTGATCAGGGAGCAGTCTTTACAGCGACAGCGTTAGCTTCTGCCGCAGGGTGTATTCTGATGGGATTGATCGCCAGGTATCCGATTGCGATAGCACCCGGTATGGGTCTGAATGCGTTCTTCGCCTTTTCGGTTGTGCTTGGTATGGGCATCAAATGGGAAGCAGCACTTTCAGGTGTGTTTGTTTCAGGATTGATTTTCGTTGCTCTTTCTTTAACAGGTTTCCGTGAAAAAATCATCAATGCCATTCCGGCTGAGCTGAAGCTGGCAGTTGGTGCAGGTATTGGTTTGTTC
>NZ_WHYR01000200.1 GCF_009428905.1 Desulfofundulus thermobenzoicus
GTATGGAACCGACGTTTGAACAGGCCCTCTCTAAGATGCTGACGCGTCGGTACACCCGGACGGCCATTCAACGGGCGCTCGTCTCTGTGCTCGTTCACTTCGAACGGACAGAGTTGCCGACACGCTTTGATGACGTCCCTTATGTTCGCCCGCTCGCCTTCAACACGGTTGGTCGTCGCGTGATGCACGAAATAAAAAAGACGGTACCCCTTCTCAGCAAGTACCATCCTGACCTCGCCTTTGAGGCGCGCGTAACGGAAGCGTATCGCCTCCCGCTCGGTCTGTCAGCCCCTGAGCATAGGCAGACGCCTCAATTCATCGACTCTAAATAACGAATCGCCTCTTCGACCGTCTTGACCGGTACGACTTCAATGTCGGATTCGAGCCGGTCGAGAGACGCCCTCGCTTCTTCATAATTTGGCCCATCCGGTACGAAGAACAC
>NZ_WHYR01000201.1 GCF_009428905.1 Desulfofundulus thermobenzoicus
GATTTTGCCATCGCCTTCTCCGCGCAGCTCGAGCTTTTTATGACAGTTCGGGCAGCGTGCGTTTGTTTTCTTCGCCACATTTTTACGGTGGCCGCATTCTCGGTCTTGGCACACGAGCATTGTGCCATGTTTTCCGTTTACTTTCAGCATCAGTTTTCCGCAGTCCGGACAATGGGTGCCAGTGACATTGTCATGCTTAAAGGTTTGGTTCGTTTGTTTGATTTCAGATACGGCTTGTTTTGCATAGGACTTCATTTCACTCATGAATTGAGAAGCCTTCAGCTGTCCTTTTGCGATTTTAGAAAGCTTTTGTTCCCATTCCGCTGTTAACGCAGGAGACTTTAAGTCTTCAGGCACTAAGGAGAGCAGCTGCTTCCCTTTCGATGTGATGAAAATGTCTTTGCCCTTTTTCTCAATTAAGAAACTGTTAAACAGTTTTTC
>NZ_WHYR01000202.1 GCF_009428905.1 Desulfofundulus thermobenzoicus
AATATCCTCAGCCCGTTTATCATCGCATGCTCCTGCTGCGACGTTTAAAATTGATGATGAATCCATCCAAATTCCTCCTTAGTTGTTCTTATGCACAAGCGAGTTGTAAGTAGCAAGCGTATCTGGAAAGACTGGCTGATTCTTTTTCATTAGAAAACTGATGGTGTTTTTTAATGATTGGATCAGTGCACGATCTAGATCATGTTCTGCTAATTCCCTTACTTCTTCGACACCAGGGAAATGACGTCCTGGTTCAATATAATCTGCGACATAAATGACTTTTTCAAGTAAGGTCATGTCTGGTCTGCCGGAAGTATGAAATTCAATAGCTGTTAACACATTTTGATCATCAATTCCAGCTTCTTTTTTGACCAAATAGGCACCAACCGGGGCGTGCCAAAGCTCGGGCGAATATTCAAGCAATAAAGGGTTCATCTGTTC
>NZ_WHYR01000203.1 GCF_009428905.1 Desulfofundulus thermobenzoicus
CCACGCCGCCGTGCACCGAGGGTGTGCGGTGGATCGTGCTCGAGGACCCGATCGAGCTCGGCGCCGACCAGCTCGCCGACCTCGAGGCAGCGCACGTCGAGAACGCACGTCCGGTCCAGCCGCTCGGCGACCGGACGGTCCGTCACACGCTCTGACGGTCAGGCGTGCCGGGCGGACCGGCGGCGCGACCCCTCCGCGCGGTCGTGCCGCCGGAGCCGCTCGGCCAGGGACAGCCGGACCGCCGGCCACTCCGAGGCGATGATCGAGAACACCACGGTGTCGCGGAGCGTGCCGTCGCGACCGATCGAGTGGTTCCGCAGCACGCCGTCCTGCTTCGCGCCCAGACCGGCGATCGCGGCGCGGGACTGGTGGTTGTGCCAGTGCGTGCGGAACTCCACCGCGATGCACTGCCAGGCCTCGAACGCGTGGGACAGCATCAGC
>NZ_WHYR01000204.1 GCF_009428905.1 Desulfofundulus thermobenzoicus
AAGAAAAAACAGTTGATGCTGATTACGTACTTGTGACTGTTGGTCGTCGTCCAAACACTGATGAGCTTGGTCTTGAGCAAGTTGGTGTTGAATTGACTGACCGCGGAGTTGTCAAAACAGACAAACAATGCCGTACAAGCGTATCTAACATCTATGCAATTGGTGACATCGTTGATGGACCACCACTTGCTCACAAAGCTTCTTACGAAGGTAAAATTGCAGCTGAAGCAATCGCTGGAGAGCCAGCTGAAATTGATTACCTTGGTATTCCTGCTGTTGTATTCTCTGAGCCAGAACTTGCAACTGTTGGATACACTGAAGCAGAAGCAAAAGCAGAAGGTATCGAAATCGTTGCAGCGAAATTCCCATTCGCAGCGAACGGACGTGCACTTTCTCTTGATGCAACTGATGGCTTCATGAAAATGATCACTCGTAAAG
>NZ_WHYR01000205.1 GCF_009428905.1 Desulfofundulus thermobenzoicus
ATCAGAATTCTGGACCGGCATTGCGACATTTTCAATTGGCTTTCCAACTTCAACGGCATCATCGCGCTGTTCTTGCCCTGTTTGATTTCCATCAGATAGTTGGTCTTTCACATCTTTTGATACAGCTTGATACCAAAGAACGGCTGTTAACACGACCGCTGCGCTGACCAAGTAAATAGCAGGGAATACCCAGCGCTTACGGAAAAATTGCTGAACTTTTGTGATTTTGGAAGTACGTTTCTTTTCTTCCTCTCTCATTTTTCATCACCTCAGCAACATTCTGAACACTTTTCAAAAAATATATACACACGAAATCATTTTTCTTTTTATTTTGCGCAATCGCATCAATAATATGTATGATAAATGAAAAAAAGATGGGGGACTTAATTGTGAAAACTTTCAACCGCATAGCAACAGAAGATGACCTCAAAGCCATCG
>NZ_WHYR01000206.1 GCF_009428905.1 Desulfofundulus thermobenzoicus
AATGGTTTCTTGATCATAATCTCCTTGCACAAGACGTACACATTTGCCATTTCTCATATCAATCGCTGGATATAATGTAAACTCACTCATTTGTTCACCCTCTGTTCGTTTGCTAATTGAATAAATTGTTTGAGCAGCGCCATTCCCGTTGTACTGCTTTTTTCAGGGTGAAACTGTGCTCCAAGCACATTTCCCTTGCCAACAACAGCTGGTACTTGAACACCATAGTCCGCGCTTGCTAATTGCTCATCTGGATTCATATCACTCACATAATAAGAGTGAACAAAGTACGCAAATCCTTCTGGCACACCGTCAAACAATGGGGCGGGCTGATGAAACGTGAGCTCATTCCACCCCATATGAGGTACCTTTAGCCTTTGCCCGTCCTGATCACGATCCTTTAAAAGAACGACACGCCCTTTTAACGGACCCAATCC
>NZ_WHYR01000207.1 GCF_009428905.1 Desulfofundulus thermobenzoicus
ATTGTCTATGGAGGACTAAATATTTTCCCAGAAGAAATTGAGCGTGTGCTAAATGAACAGCCAGAGGTCAAACGGTCGATTGTGGTTGGCGTTCCTGACCCATATTGGGGTGAAATCCCTGTTGCCATATTGGAGCAAGTGCCGCAAATAAAGGCGGTTCGACAAGCTGTTAAAGAAAAGCTGGCGGCCTACAAGGTACCAAAAAAATGGCTTGTGATTGATCAAATGATTGCAACATCCGGCGGAAAAATAGCCCGTGCGAGCATGAAAAAGTGGGCGGAGGAGCAATTGTCATGCAAGCAGTGATCGTAGAAGCAAAACGAACACCCTTCGGTGACAAAAATGGGATGCTGAAAAATTATCGCCCAGAGCAATTAGCCGCACCCCTTATTCGGTATTTGTCTCAGATGAGGACGCCGGATGACGTCATATTAGGC
>NZ_WHYR01000020.1 GCF_009428905.1 Desulfofundulus thermobenzoicus
GTTCCAGCATATCCCCCAGAACGGCAATGCGCCGCCTGGCGCCCATTTCGGCCAGGACCTGGAGAGCGGCGCCGGTGGAGGCGGGGTTGGCGTTATAGGCGTCGTTGATAATGGTTATGCCATCCTTTTCAACCCTTTCCAGCCTCATGGGGCTTAAAGAAGCAGCGGCCAGCCCCCGGGCCGCATCCTCCGGGGATACCCCCAGCGCCCAGGCCACCCCCACCGCCGCCAGGGCATTGAGCACATTATGTCTTCCGGGCAGGGGCAGGTAAATCTCCCCTTCGCTGCCGTCGGGCAGCCGTACCTTAAAGCGGTTCCCCCATCCCCCGGGGTGGATGTCCAGCGCCCGAACATGGGCCCGCTCATCAAAGCCGAAGAAATAAACCCGCCCCCGGCAGCGGGCCGCCTCCCGCTCCATAAAGGGGCTTTCCCGGTGCAGCAGGGCAAATCCCTCCGGGGGTATGGCTTCCAAAAGCTCGCCCTTGGCCCGGGCGATCGACTCCACCGAACCCAGGCGTTCCACGTGCGCCACGCCGATGTTGGTAATTATCCCCGCCGTGGGCCGGGCCAGGTCACACAGGAAGGCGATCTCCCCCGGACCGCGCATGGCCATTTCCACCACCGCGGCCTGGTGCCCGTCATCCATTTCCAGGAGGGTGAGGGGCAACCCGATTTCATTGTTCTGGTTGCCCGTGGTCTTCAGCACCTGCATGCGGCTGGAAAGGGCGGCGGCCACCAGGTCCTTGGTGCTGGTCTTTCCGGAGCTACCGGTCACCCCAATCACCGGCACCCGGTGAGCCCGGCGGTTGTACCGGGCCAGTTCCTGCAGGGCCACCAGGGTGTTGGCCACCTGGATCACCGGTATGGCCGGGTCTATTCCCGTCACCAGCCGGTCCACCACCACCCCGCCCGCCCCGGCGGCCACCGCCGCCGGTATAAAATCATGGCCGTCATGCCTCTCCCCCCGCAGGGCAAAGAAAAGCTGCCCGGAAACCAGGCGCCGGCTATCAATGGATACGGCCCCCACCCGGACTTCCGGGTCGCCCTGGCAGAGCCGGCCCTTGAGTATGCCGGCTATTTCAGCCACGGTCATGTTTTTCATGGTGAACCTTCCTTCGGCTCAAAACTTCTTCAATGGCCCGGGCCGCTTCCTTCCGGTCGTCAAAGGGATATCTGGCGGTTCCGATAATCTGGTAATCCTCATGCCCCTTGCCGGCAATGACCACCGTATCCCCGGCTGCGGCCCCGGCCACGGCACGGCGAATGGCCTCCCTCCGGTCGGGAATCACCACATAGTCGGCGCGCACCCGGCGCACCCCTTCTTCCACATCGGCAATGATCCTTAAAGGATCCTCCGTGCGGGGGTTGTCGGAGGTTACCACGGCCAGATCGCTCAACCGGGCCGCAATTTCCCCCATCAACGGCCGCTTGGTCCGGTCCCGGTCGCCGCCGCAGCCGAAAACGGTAATCAGGCGGCCGGCGGTAAACTGGCGGGCCGTTTTCAGTATGTTGTCCAGGCCGTCGGGGGTATGGGCATAATCCACCACCACGGTGAAGTCCTGCCCCCGGTCCACCAGTTCACAACGCCCCGGCACACCGGTCACCGTCTCCAGCGCCTGTACCGCCAGGGACAGGGGAACCCCCCGGGCGGCCGCCGTGGTCAGGGCGGCCAGGGAGTTGTAGACATTGAAATAACCGGTTAGTTTCAGATTTACCCGGGCTTCTCCCCAGGGGCCGTTCAGAGCAAAGGACACCCCCCGGGAAGTTACGTTGATTTCCCGG
Organism: Desulfofundulus thermobenzoicus; assembly: GCF_009428905.1. Lineage (GTDB taxonomy): Bacteria > Bacillota > Desulfotomaculia > Desulfotomaculales > Desulfovirgulaceae > Desulfofundulus_A > Desulfofundulus_A thermobenzoicus. Next base: position 1,783 of record NZ_WHYR01000020.1, read on the forward strand.
GCTCTGACCTGCACCCCTTCTCCCAGACCGTATGTATAACAGGGCACCCGGGTAACAGCCATGACCTGCCCGGACCGGGGATCGTCCCCGTTAATCACGGCTACGGCCCCTTCTTCCAGGCCCTGGAATAGCAGGGCCTTGGCCCGCAGGTAATCATCCATATCCCGGTGAAAATCCAGGTGATCCCGGGTAATGTTGGTGAACACCCCGGCGGTAAACCGGCAGCCGGCCACCCGTTTTAAGGCCAGGGCGTGGGAACTGACCTCCATGGCCGCCACCCCCACCCCTTCCGCCACCATGCGGGCCAGCAACTGCTGCAGATCCAGGGATTCGGGGGTGGTGTGTTCCACGGGCAGCCTCCGCCCGCCAATCCAGCTGGCAATGGTGCCGATAAGACCGGTCTTTTCCCCGGCGGCCCGGTAAATGGCCGCCAGCAGGTGGGTGGTGGTGGTTTTGCCATTGGTGCCGGTAACGCCCATGAGCTGCAATTTTCGGGAGGGCTCCCCGTAAAAACGGGCGGACAGCAGGGCTAAAGCCAGGCGGCTGTCGGTCACCCGCATAAAGGCCAGGCCCTCCGGCAGAACCATGTCCTTCTGGATGACCACCGCCACCGCCCCCCGGGCCAGGGCCTGCTCCACAAAAAGGTGCCCGTCGGTTTTAAAACCCGGTACGGCTACAAAGACAAACCCCGGTTCCACCCGTCGCGAATCGTAGGCGATGCCCTTCACCGGTATATTCAGGTTTCCTCCGGTGGCCAGGTGGGCCTGCCCTTTGATCAGCTCACTGAACAGCAAGTGAAATCCCCCTCGTTTCGGATGTCGGTCGTCGGAGGTCGGAAGTCAGAATACGTTGCAATCGTATAATTTTATGTTTATTCCCAGGTTATACTACCACCCCGACCGGATCATTGCAATAAGGTTGCAAATTTTGCCAGCAGTCATCCTCGTTATGGTATTATTACCATTTACATACTTATCAAACGGTATAACAGCCCCTGGTTACGGTCTCTCCACAAACCCTTCCGGGGGTCTGCCGGTAATGGTGGTGGTGCCGGCGTCCGCCGCCGGTTTGAACTCCACCCGGACCACCGTTCCCCGGGGAACCCGCTGTCCCGGACCGGGCTGCTGGGATGCGGCCTGGCCAACCCCTACGGCATCCAGCCCCAGATCCATATCACCCAGCAAGGCGGCTGCCTCGGGTATGGTTAAACCGGTCAGGTCGGGCACCGTCACCATATCCTCCCGCCCCCTCCCTTCCGGTGGGCGGGTATCCAGCACTACGGTGGAGCCGCTTAAAATATCCACCCCGGCCACGGGGGTCTGCCCCTGCACCACTGCACCTTCCCCCAGCACCACAAAAGACAATCCCGCCTCCCGGAGGATTTGCTGGGCTTTATCCAGCGGGAAGTTGACCACCGCGGGCACCCGGACCTTTTCCCGGGGCTGATCATAGTATACGAAGGGATCCTTCGGTTTTTCGAGACCGGGTGTCTCGGGAACCTGCAGGTAGTGCAGGGTGTCGCCCACCACTTCCCGGAAAACCGGGGCCGCCACCTGGCTGCCGTAATAAACCCCTCCCCGGGGTTCGGCCACCATTACCAGGGCGGCCACCCGGGGATTGTCGGCCGGGGCAAAACCCACAAAGGAGGCCACATACCGCCCGCTCACATAACCGCCCCCCTCCCCCACCACCTGGGCCGTACCGGTTTTACCGGCCACCCGGTAGCCGTCGATAAAGGCGTTTCGACCGGTACCCTTCATTACCACGGCCTGCAACAGACCGGCCACCTGCCGGGCCTTATCCGGAGATAGCACCTGCCGCACCGGTTCGGGATCGAATTTCTTTACCACCCGGCCCGATGGGTCGCGTATTTCCTTCACCAGACGGGGGCGCATGAAGGTGCCGCCGTTGGCCACCGCACAGGCCGCCGTGATCAGCTGGATGGGCGTAACGGCAATGGACTGGCCGATGGCCATGGTGGCCAGGTTCAAATTGGTGGCCTTCTTCTCGCCGATCATAATGCCCGAGGCCTCGCCCGGCAGGTCAATACCCGTGGGTTCACCGAAACCAAAGGAGCGCACGTATTTATAAAACCTTTCCTTGCCCAGGCGCAGGCCCACATCCACAAAACCGGGGTTGCAGGAATTCATCACCACCTGCTCAAAGGTCTGGCTGCCGTGTCCCCCGTCGGCCCAGCAGCGGATATAGCGGTCGGCCACCTTTATATACCCGGGATCGAAAAACTGATCCTCCGGTTTTACCGCCCCTTCGCTGATGGCCGCGGCGGTGGTGATGATTTTGAATGTGGAACCGGGCTCGTAGTTGTACCAGATGGCCGGATTGCGGTCCCACACCTGCCGGGGGGCGGTCATCCAATCGGTGGAATTGAAACCGGGGCGGTTGCCCATGGCCAGGATCTCTCCCGAGCGGGGATCCATGACGATGATGACCGCCAGTTTAGGCTGGTATTTGGCCACCACCCGGTCCAGTTCCCGTTCCACAAATTGCTGGATGGTTTCATCCAGGGTCAGCACCAGGCTGTTTCCCGGTTTGGGGGCGATATACCTGTGCAGCGCCCCGGGCACCTCCCGGCCGCTGGCATCCTGCTCAATGACAATCCGCCCGGGGGTTCCCTGCAACTCCCGGTCGAAGGTTTTTTCAATACCTGTAAGTCCCTGGTTATCCACGCCGGTAAAGCCCAGGACGTGGGGGGCCAGGGACGGAAATATATAGTGCCTGACGCTTTCTTCCACAAAAGAAATGCCCGGCAGCTGGAGTTTCTTGATCTTCTCCACCCTGGCCGGATCCAGTTTGCGGGCAATCCATTCATAACAGGATTTACGGGTGAGAATTTGTTCGAGGCGATCCACATTCATGTCCAGAAGAGGGGCCAGCTGTTCGGCCGCCTGCCGGGGATTTTTCACCAGATAGGGAATGGCATAAAGGGATTCGGCGCTGATGCTGGTCACCAGCTCTTTGCCGTTGCGGTCGTAGATATTTCCCCGCCTGGCCTCCACCGGAATGTCACGCATACGCAACTCCATGGCCCTGTTCTGCAGCCGGTCCGCCCGGGCAAACTGAATCCAAGCCAGCCGTACCGTCAGAACCAGCAGGGACAGGGCGGCCAGAAAAAAAAGAATGGTCAGCCGGCGGCGGATGAGGATGTTGGTGGTGCGCATGGGCTCCTCCTCCCACTGCACCCACCCGCACGACAAACCCCCTTAACCGTGGTGGCTCTGACCCCGGTGATTGACCAGGTCCACCAGAGCCTGCAGCATCCAGTGGCGTTCCACCGGAGCGGGATGTTCGGCCGTTGGGGCCTGCGGAGCCGGCGCCTCACTGCCGGGAACGGTTTCCGCCCGCACCAGCACCACCTGCCGGTCGTCGGGTTTCACCATATTCAGCCGGGTAGTGGCTACGGCTTCCACCCGCTCCAGGGATGAAAGCCTGGACACTTCCTCGGCAAGCCCCCGGGACTCCACTTCCAGCTCGGCCACCTGTTTCTGCATCCGGACAATTTGAAAGCCGGTGGCCAGCATCTGGACATAAAACAGTAAAATCATGATCCCCAGACCGAAAAGGAGAACAATGGAAGCGGTCAGGGCCACGCGACTGCTTCTGCTCAGCGTCCCCGGCAAAGGGCGCCGCCGCACACGGCTTACGGTTTGTCTGGGTGGGTTCTGGTATTGGGGTTTTTCCCTGGCTACAATCACAGCTTATTCACCCCCCGTACCATTTAGAACAGGTCCCAGTTTTTCCACCACCCGCAGCCGGGCGCTCCGGGAGCGGGGATTGTCATTTACTTCCTGCGCGGAGGGTTCAATTCCTCCGGGAGCAACATCCCTTACCAGGGGCCGGCGGCCGCATACACACCGGGGAAAATCCGGCGGGCAGCTACAGGGATTGGCCAGCCCGCGGAACAGTTTTTTCACCAGGCGGTCCTCCAGCGAGTGAAAAGTAATGACGCATAAACGGCCGCCGGGCCGGAGCAGTTCCACCGCCTTCTCTAAGGCCGCGGGCAGGACCTCCAGCTCCCGGTTCACCGCCATGCGCAGGGCCTGGAAGGTGCGCCGGGCCGGATGTGGACCGGTACGCCGGCTGCGGGCCGGAATAGCCGCCTTGATGATCTCCACCAGCCGGGATGTGGTCTCAATGGGTTCCTTCTCCCTGGCTTTTACGATAAAAGAAGCAATGCGGCCGGCCCAGCGTTCTTCGCCAAAGTGGGCGATGATGCCGGCCAGTTCATCTTTGGAAAGATTGTTTACCAGATCCCGTGCTGTTACCGGCCCCGCCGGATCCATGCGCATGTCCAGAGGGCCGTCGGCAAAATAGCTGAACCCCCGCTCCGGCCGGTCCAGCTGGGGGGAACTGACCCCCAGATCAAAAAGCACGCCGTCCACAGCGGCAATGCCCAGATCCTCCAGAACATGGGAAAGGCGAACGAAATTTTCCCGCACCAGCGTCACCCGGTGGGCAAAAGGGGCCAGCCGGCGGGCAGCCGCTTCCAGGGCACGGGGATCCTGATCCAGCCCCACCAGGCGGCCATCGGGAGAACTGCGCCGCAGGATTTCCAGGCTGTGCCCGCCGCCCCCCACGGTGCAGTCCACATAGACGCCGCCCCTTTTCGGGTTAAGGCTGGCGAGCACTTCCTCCAGCAGCACCGGCCTGTGCGCATAGGAGACTTCCTCCGGATTCATTAACCCTGACCTCCACCCTGCCACAAATAGCCACCCGGTGTATGCAACTCCCCTGTCGCTTCGTAAGACAGGCGCACCGTTAAGGGCCCCTCCCACCAGGGGGAAAGAAATCGATTAAACAGGCCCGGTTGGGAACTTAAAAAGAAAATTCCCACCCGCATCCGGCAGCCAGCCACTTTTCCCCGGGGGCCAAACCTTTTGTGAGAGGAGTACACGTTGATATAAAAATGAGTTGAACGGGAAAATACCCCCCGCTGGTTTTGCCAGCGGTTGCTGGTTCGCCCCTGGTCCACAGGGGGCGGGTCGTTCCCCGCCCCCTGGCGCTTTTCGCTTAAATGCCCGGATCAAAATCCACGATCTTTTCGGCCACTTCTTCCACTGATGCTGCCGCCTGGTTGTTGTATGACTGCCAGCGCCCGGCGGACCAGATTTCCACCCGGGAAGATACGCCAATGACCACCACATCCTTTTCCAGACCGGCGTACTCCCGCAGGTTGCCTGGAATAAGTATTCTACCCTGTTTATCCACTTCGCATTCGCAGGCGCCGGCAAAGAAAAAACGCACAAAGGCCCGGGCATCAGCTTTGGTAAAGGGCAGGGAACGCATTTTTTTCTCCAGTGCCGCCCACTCCTGAGGGGGATAAGCGAACAGGCACCCGTCCAGACCCTTGGTTAAGATAAATTTTTCACCCAGGCCTTCGCGGAAGCGGGCTGGTATGATCAATCGACCCTTGGCATCGATGGTATGCTGGTACTCACCCATGAACATGACGGTCAACCCACCGCCTTCCCCGATGCCACCACTTTCCTCCACTTTACACCACTTTATATTCGCCGGAGAAGGATAATCTCCTGCTGCCCCCACGGAAAAAAACAAAAAAAATAGCCAGCATCTGGCTGGTCAATTTGCACTTAAATCTGCGCTCTAAATATCGGTGCTGGCTGCTCCGTGACGCAGGGATTGTATACCCGGCCTCCTTCTCCAACACGCTTTGCCATTCGTTCGGTACCTGGCTTAAACTGCCGGAAAAATCCCCGGCATAATAAACCCTTTCAGGATTAGCAAGCCGGCGGGGAAAAAACACCCCCATAGACTGGCCGGGGCAAGTTATTTAATAGGAACAAACTGCCGGCTTCTTTTGGCAAACAGGGCCACCTGCCGGTAACCGGCCGCCGCCAGCCATTTTTTTGCCTCGGCCCAGCCAAAGGCCACATGATCCGGGTGGTGGGCATCGGACCCCGGGGTGGCCGGCACGCCGTAGTGATAACAGTGCTTCAAAAACTCCAGGGCCGGATAGATTTCCTGCGCCGGCTTCCGCAGGCCGGCGGTATTCACCTCCACGCAGACGCCGGCCCCGGCCAGCACCCTGGCCGTTTGATCATAAAGGTCTTCCAGTTCCATCCGGGGGCGGTAGCCGAATTTTTTAATCAAATCCGGGTGGGCCATAACGTCGAAAAGGCCCGACCGGGCCGCCTCCTGCATGGCCAGGAAATACTGACGGTAGATTTCGTCAATATCCCGGCGGGCGTATTCCTCCACCTGATCCGGGTGGTCAAAACCCCACCCGTCCAGGTAATGGACGGAGCCCAACACATAATCAAAGGGGTAGTCCGCCAGGATGGCTCTTAACCGGTCCTCGTAGCCGGGTATATAATCGGCCTCTATACCCAGGAAAATGGTCAGGTCCGGATTTTCCCGCCGCAACGCCAGCACATTTTCCACATAAACGGGTAGATCATCTTCGCCCATGGCCAGTTCCGGATCCCGGCGGGAGGAGGGCAGCCAGTACATGGGGATATGGTCCGCAAAGCCCAGGTGCGTCACCCCCCGCCGGCGAGCGGCTTCTACATAGGCGGCCATCTCACCGTGGGCGTGACCACACCGGGCGGTGTGGATATGCAGATCGGGCAACACCTTGAACAGTCCTCTCCCTCAAAATAGTCGTTGATGTATCGGTTTCTTTATTTATGACAAAAGGGTCACCCCCAAAGGGGTCTGACCCTTTTGCCGGTCCAGGGCGCACGGAGGAAGATTTAACCCAGCCCCTGCACCCTTTCCGACATTCGCCGGGTCAGGCGGTAGATGTGCTCCGCCAGTGCCGGTTCCAGCAATCCGGTGCCGCAGGCCGGGGTAAGCAGGCACTGGCGGTATAGCAGATCCTCCGGAACGCCCCGGTCCACCAGCCCGGCCAGCAGTTCCCGCCAGCGGGCCAGGAGGGTATCTTCATTTTCCGCAAAGGCCTTTTCAGAGGTGGGCACCATACCCCAGGCAATCACGCCCCCCCGCTCCAAAAAGACCCTTAACTCCCGGGAATAGATCCACAGGGAAGAACCAAAATTATAAGCATCCAGATTGATGATGTCCAGGGAGGTTTCACAAAGAATGGACCAGTCGATGGCGTCGCAGGAATGCACCCCGGCCAGTGCGCCCTCCCGGTGGATGAACTGGAAGATGGTTTCCAGGTCCTCTTTGATCATCTCCCGGGTCACGGTAATATATGTGGACTGGCCGTAAACACTCACCGCCGGTTCATCCACAAAGATGATGGCCGGTCGCCCCAGATCTCCCAGGGTACGGGCCTGCCAGGCGGCGTGGGCGGCCAGGGTTTTCACCACCAGATCCCGCAGTTGCTCCTCGTAGTAGGCTATGCGTCCCTGCCTGTTTTTCAACTGAAAGGCCACCGTCAGCGGGCCGGCCAGATGTCCTTTCACATACCTGGCCCGGCCTAAATCCCGGCCCATTGCTTCCATGAAAGCATAAAAGCCGGCAGCCGCCTCCCGGGGCAGGGCGAAGGACTGCAGCGCTGCGGCATCCCCCTCTTCCACGGCCAGGTAATCACTGTAGAACCTGGTCAAACCCCCGGGCCATTGCGGATCCCGGTCGTCAAAAACCGCCCGGCCCTCCTTCACCACCAGCAAACCGGCCCTGATCAGCGGCTGCAGGAACTGAAAGACAAACCCCTCGGCACCGCCCCGGCGGGGAAGCTGGGGCCAGTGGGGTATGCCGGGCATGTTCTCTAAAATCAGGGGCAGGGCCTGTCCCGGATCGGTATAGGGCAGACTGCCGATACCCGTGGCCAGCCCCCCGGGGAAAAAGGTCATAAACATCCCTCCCGAAAACATGACCACAAACATAAACATTATAACCCGGAATATAACCGGCGTAAATACTTCCAAACATAAAAGAAATGGGGGAATTATCTGAAAGAGGGAAAGAGGCCCGGCCATGCCGGGTGAATGGCACAAATCCAGGTATGCCAGTTCTGATCAGCGCCAGATGCCGCTGATCAGCCACGGTGCGGCCTGTACCAGTATGTCACCTGTCGCCTGGCCCGGGCCGGGGGGTAAAGGGGAAAACTATTTTTTACAACAGCCGCTTAATTTCGGGCAGGGCCTGGCGGGCGGCCTCCTCGCCCCGGGTGATGCAATAGGCGACCCGGGAAAAGTCCCAGGGGGTGACACCGGTTAACACCGGGCGGATGACCACATGGGCATATTCGGCCAGCTTCAGCCGGGTTACCTCGGTACTGATTATATCCAGGGACTGGGAAAGCAGCTGCACCATGTTTTCCACCGGTTTATACTCTTCCCCTTCATACCCCAGATCCACCGCCACCACCACATCGGCCCCCAGCAGGTGCAGCACTTCCACGGGCACGTTTTCCCTTAAACCCCCGTCTACCAGCAGACGCCCGCCGATATACCTGGGCTCGAACAGGCCGGGCACGGCACAGCTGGCCCGCACCGCCGGGGCCACGGGCAATCCGGCAATGAAATAGATGTCCCCGGACGGCGGACGATGCTGTACAACCTCGCTGACAAAGACAATCCGGTGTCCCCTGTGGATATCCACCGCCGTAATGGCCAGCTGCCGGGCCAGCTGGCGGAAGGTTTTACGCCCCAGCAGGCGGGAAATCCAGCTTTCCAGCTTGTAGCCGGACATCAGTCCCAGGGGTGAAGGAAAGGGAAAGGGCAGATGGAAGGCATCGGCCAGCACCTTTACGGCCATGGCTCCCAGGTTGAAAAACATGGGGCCGAAATCGTAAATATCATGGGGCCTCAAGGACAGGGCCAGTTGCTCCATCTCCCGGATGCCCCAGCCACCGCAATAAAGGGCGGCCACAATGCTGCCCGCACTGGTGCCGGCCACCATCTGGGGCTGGATACCCTCGGCCGCCAGCACCTTCAAAACACCGATATGGGCCACACCCCGCAGGAAACCGCCACCCAAAGCCAGGCCCAGCCTGACCCCGCTCCCCATGGCCAAACCCTCCCCACGGGTCTTTCATTCTGGTTTTATGGTATGGCGGAAAGGGGCGGAGGGTGACACCCCCACTTCCCACATCTCATATTTAAAGTAGCCTGTCCCCTTTTTCCGTGAAAGAACCGGTTCTTTATACCAGAACCGGTTCTTTTAACCTAGATCAGCAGGAAGATCAATACCAGCGCGACAACCACAACCACCACCAGAACCGCTACACCGGCAATCACCCAGGGATTGGACCAGCTTATACCGGGCGATATCAAATGCAGCAGTTCCCTTAGCTTAAACTTTTCCAGGTTTAATTTCCCCAGGTCCAATTTGTCCGGATTTAATCTGTCCAGATTCAGCAGCTTATCCAGATTAAGTTTTTCCAGATTCACCTTACCGGGCACCCCCCTGTCTTTTTGCCATCATAATATTAGTTGAACCGCAAAATGGTGCCGGCAGGGAACACCGGATTATAGCTATACCACGCCCGCCCGGGCGGCAAAGACCCTTTCCACGGCCTGGCAATACACCTCCCGGGTTTCGGCCGCTATATATTTCCAATCATAGAGGGTTAATACCTTCCGCCAGGCCTGCCGGCACATCTCGGCAGCCAGATCGGGATACCGGAGCAACTGGATGATATAATGGGCCAGCATATCCGCCCGGCCCGGCGGAACCTTATAACCGTCCACCCCGTGTTCCACTATCTCCTGCAGCCCGCCGGTGTCGGCCACCACCACCGGTACCCGGGCGGCCATGGCTTCCAGAGCCACAATGCCGAAGGGCTCGTAAAGACTGGGAAATACCGCCACCCGGGCCTTTTCCAAAAGGCGGTTGCGCCCCACATCGTCCACAAAGCCCACAAATTCCACGGAGGAAGAGATCTCCAGCTCGGCTGCCCGGCTTTTCAAATATTCTTCATAGGGGCCCCGCCCGGCCACCAGCAACCGGGCGTCCTTTACTTCTCCCAGGACGGTGGGCATGGCCTCCAGGAGCACCTGCACCCCCTTTTCGGGTACCAGCCGGCCCAGGAAGACAATATTGGGCTCCCGGCCATATAAATTTTCACAACCGGCTTCCGTATCCCTTCCGGTGGTCAGGTTGGCCGGGTCCACCCCGTTGGCTATTATTTTCACCTTATCCCCGTTCAGACCGAATAGCCGGGTCACTTCTTCAGCCATATAGTTGCTGCAACAGATGACCACATCCGCTTCCCTGGTCAAACGGGTTTCCATCAGATGGATATGACGCTGTAAATCCGTATAAATCCCCCGGTTCCGGCCGTGTTCCGTGGCGTGAATGGTAACCACCAGGGGTAACCCGTACTGCTCCCGCAGGCGCTCCCCGGCCGTGCCCACCATCCAGTCATGGGCGTGAACCAGATCGGGCCGCCCCATGGCGGCGATCACCCGGTGGGCCAGTTCTTCCATGCCCCTGTTCAATTGCCTTACCCAGGTGAGGAAATCCCGGGCGGTCAACTGCTCCGGCCGGAGACGGTGGACGTGAACGCCATGGGACAGGACATAGGACTCCTCCCCCTCCGCCGGGCAACTGATTACGTGCACCTCGTTGCCCAGGGCGACCAGTGCCCGGGAAAGATCACAAACATGGCGGGAAAGTCCCCCCACCGTAACCGGCGGGTATTCCCAGGACAGCATCATGACCTTCGTCCTGCGTTCCTGCGCGGCACAGTTCCCTTTCTGAAAACGGTGGTGGCTGTAAATACGGTAGTCCAGATCGGGGAAAATATTATCCCTTCTCTCCATCTCCCGAAGCAGGGGCTCGTCTATGGAGTTCCTCTCCAGCTGTTCCACCAGCAGGTTGAAACGGCCGACATGGTCTTTAATTCGTTTTTCGGCATAGGTCACCGCCGTTTGCGCCTTGATGATAAAGGCCCAGTCACTGCTCTGGGCCAGGAGCAATTCCCTGGCCGCCTGCCTTAAGGCCCGTTGCTGCAGGCCGCCGGCCGCGGGATGCAAATCGGCCAGTTCGGACATTACAGTCTCAGCCCGGTGCAGGTGAGGGTAAATCCAGTCATTTTGCGCATTAAGCCAGACCAGGTTATACCCCCCCTCCCCCCAGCTGCTCATGGGCAGGTCCACCGCCTGCAGATCGGGGTACAGGGAAAGATATTTTCCGGGGGTGATCATTTGAATGGTATCCTGATCGCAACATATTTTCCGGCATAAAAAGTCAATCCATTGGGGCCCTTCGTACCACCAGTGACCGAACAGCTCCGCATCATAGGGGGCCACCACCAGGGGCGGGCGGTCCATCTGCCGGCCGTGGTAAAGCACCTGCTGCTGCCGGTTGAACATGAAGTCCGCCGCGTGGGCGGCAGCCCGTTCCCGGGACACCTCGGGCCGGTAAGGCTCTTTATGGGCGCCGGGGCCCGTAATGCGGTAATACTTAAAGCCCGTATCCACCCGGATGTTCCCCCCGGGCAGATAGGGAGCCAGATAATCCAGATCCAGGTCATAACCGATATCCCGGTAAAATTCCCGGTAATAATAATCGCCGGGGTAACCGGTCAACCGGTCCCACACCTGCCGGGAGCTCTCCGGATCCCGGCCGAAAACGGCCACGCCGTTGGCACAGCCCACCGGTGCGAAAACACCGTAGCGGGGGGCCGGATCGGCGTGGAGCAGTCCATGGGTATCCAGGAAGAAATAGCGCACGCCGAATTCCTTGAGAAGATCCTCCACCCCGGCCGTGTAACCGCATTCGGGCAACCAGAAACCGGTCGGCGGTAAACCAAAGTACCGGGTGAAAAGATCCACTGCCACGCCCACCTGTGCTCTCCGGGACTCCCGGGTAAGCATCAGGGGCAAATAACCGTGGGTGGCACAGGTGGTGATTAACTCCACCCGGTCCAGGGCCTGCAGCGCCCGGAAAGCCGGGATCAGGTTGCAGTGGTATTTTTCGGCGAAAACCCGCCGCGCCTGCTGCAATCGTCCCAGGTACATCAGAGCCAGGGGATGCAGGTCCGTATCCCCGGCCGTCCGCCGGCATTCCTTTTCGCCCAGCTCGATAAGCCCGTCCAGGTGCCTTAAATACCGCGCCTGGAGAAGGGGATCGGCCAGCATGGACAAAAGGGGTGGCGAGAGGGAAATGGTAATTTGAAAAGATATGCCGTCCTGAACCAGTGCTTCCATCACCTGGATCAGGGGAAGGTAACATTCGGTGAGAGCCTCGAAAAACCAGCGTTCCTCCAGGTACTCCGGTTCCTCCGGGTGACGGACAAAGGGCAAGTGCGCATGTAAAACCAGAGCCAGATAACCCAGCGCCATAACTCACAATCCCTTCCGTTATCTTCAAAAGGGGTCTGACCCCAGGTAAAAAGTTCTTGATCAATGGTTGGCCAGTTATTTAAGATACAGGTCAAGGGAACTGTATGTCTTACCCCTGTCGTCCGCACCCATGGCGGGAACCGGTGGAGGCCCGGCCTGTGGCAGAGCCTGCACGGTCACCTCCCATGAGCCGGCCCCGGGCCTGACCCGCGGGGTGCTGACCCTGTTGGAGCGAAGCAGGGGATAAAACTGACCGTCGGGGCCATAGCATCCCAGTTCGGACACATAAGCGCGGTCGGGTATTACCTGTTGAAAATACCAGTTATTGGTGAAAGGGGGTAAGGATACCTCCCGCCAGGGTGCGGCGGGAAAGACGCCGTTCCCCTCCACTTCATATACCCGCAGGCAGAGCTCATGCTGCCCGCCCAGGGCCTGCCATTGCCCCGGTGATAATTCCCAGTAGGCAAACAGCACCGTCGGCTCCTGCACCATGAGAACCAGCCTGTTTTGATGGTAGTTCAGGGGCAGTTCCATCCCCGGGGTTACGTTACTCATCAAAATAGTCTCTCCCTCGAAAATAGATTTTCATGCTTTATGGAGGGAACTAATGTTCCCATGGACAACTCCTTTATCAATCAGGTCATTCCAATTGGGCTGGAACGGCCATTTATGTTATCATATTCACAAATTGATCGACACTTATTACTAGTTATAACAATTATCGCTTCTTTTCGACAAGCCATCCCCCCTTCCCGTTTTTTACCCCTACACACCAGCTACTCGACCCTATAATTTTATGCGCTCTTAAACTATATATTACTCCTCCAGGCAATGGCATGGCAACCATGACAAACTAAAATTAACATAATCTTTACACACTTTTTTCCCCAAAATGTGACATTATTCACAAGTAAAAATAATAAAAAGGCCGGGCAATGGAAATCGTTAACTTTTGTTCCGGCAATCCCGGCAATAACCGAAAAATTTCAGTTCGTGATCGGTAATGGTAAAATCATAGATGCGGGTAACCCGGGACTCCAGTTCCTCCAGAAGGTCCTCGTTCACTTCTATGATTTTGCCGCAACGGGCGCAAATCAGGTGGTGGTGGTGATGGCCCGCACCCTTTTCCGAACCAAACTCATAACGCTTGCGCCCGTCGCCAAAGTCAATGCTATGGATGATATCGAAATCCAGAAACAGCTCCAGGGTACGGTAAACGGTGGCCAGCCCCACATCGGGCGCCCTTTGCTTGACCAGGTTATAAATCTCCTCGGCACTCAGGTGCTTCTCCCTGTTTTCCAGGATCACGCGCAAAATGTGTTCCCGGCGCGGTGTGAGCTTATATTCCCCGGCTCGCAGCTTTTGTTCCACATCGTAAATCACCTTGTTCATTCCGACCACCCCGCCATGGACCCTTTGTGTTAGTATATTGAACATAACGAAAAATGTCAATGATTTACCTTCAGAAAAATAAGAAACCGCTGGCGGCAAGCGGTTTTCTTAACGAAAATGTCAGGACATCCCTACCGGTATCCCCGAATAACGCGCTATCGAACATAATTTCTTTACCGGTGCAAATAGCCCGGTACCCTTATCCGGTACCGGGTGCCCCGGGGACCTTACCTTCGGCTTTTTTTCAACGTAAATATCTGGGCACCCTTACCCGCCGCCAGCGCCGCCGGCGAGCCGCAACCCTGATCAGGCCAAAGGCCAGCAGGAAAAGCATCGCCACCCCAAACCGGAACGTCCAGCGATGGGTCAGTTTGACCCCCACCGGACCGGCGGCCACCAGGTCCACCTTTCCCAGTTCCCTGTCCCGGGAATCAACAAAGAGCAACTCCCCCACCTTTTGCCCGGCGGAAAGGGGCGCTTGCAAATCCGTCCGGGGAACCGCCTTCTGCTGTATGGACGGCTGCTCACCCACGGGAAAATCAAGATAAAAATCGCCGCCCGCCAGAGCCTGCACCGTAGTGGCACCGTACTTTACGGTAAAAGAGGAAACCGGCTGCCCGCCCCTGACCAGTTGAACCGGCTTAAACCCGGAAAATCCATAATCCAGAAGGGCGGCCGCGTCATTGTAAACCGCCATTCCCTGGCTGTGTAACACTACAGCCAGCAATTCCCGTCCGTTCCGCGCCGCTGACCCCACCAGGCAGGAGCCGGCCTCGGAGGTATAACCGGTTTTGACACCGGTGACCCCCTCATAGCGGTGGAGCAGGCGGTTAATGTTCCAGAGGTGTTCCTGGGGAACGCCCTTGCTCCGGTCCGCCAGGGGGCGTTTTATCTCCCGCATGGAGGTGGAGACAATGGTCCGGAAAGTGGGATTGTTCATGGCGTAACGGGCAATCAACGCCAGGTCGTAAGCCGTAACATAATGCTGGGGGTCATGCAAACCGCTGGAATTGACAAAATGACTTTCCCTGGCCCCGATCTCCCGCGCCTTTTCATTCATTAAATCAGCAAAGGCAGGTACGGAGCCGGCAATATGGCAGGCAATGGTTACAGCCGCGTCATTGGCCGAGGGCAGCAACAAGGCGTAAAGGAGATCTTCCATGGTCAGTTTTTCGCCTTCCTGCAAACCGATGGCGGAACCATCGACCAGGGTGGCTTCCCTGGGAACGGTGACCATTTCGTCCAGACGGCTTTTTTCCAGGGCTATGATGGCCGTGAGCATTTTGGTGGTGCTGGCCGGATACATGGGCCGGTGTCCCTCCTTTTCGTAGAGCACCTGGCCGTTGCGTAAATCCATAAGCAGCACAGCTTCACCCGTCGTTTGGGGAGGGGATGCGGCCCGGGCCGCCCCGGCAAAGGAAGAAAGTATAAAAAGGAAAACCAGAAGGCTCGTCCAAAGGCGGTGCATGTCCTACCTCCATGCTGGCGTGCGATATGGGACCAACCCGCCGGGTCCACCGGGTTGGCGGTAAAAAATCAATAACATGAACATTATATTGAAACATTCCGGAATTTTCAACAGAAAAAAATAAAGTAAGTTTTTTTTCGCCGGACAAACTAATACAAATTGCATGGAAGGGGGTATGCGGCAAGTGGAAATCAATACCAAAGGGATGGCTGTGGCCCGGCTCACCGATCCCCAGATCAGCCAGCTTCAGGAAGCGGAGAAAAAGTTAAATGCCGGCAGCCAGGGCCAGGAAATTTACCTGCTGGCGGTAACCCGGAAACCTTAGATCCTCAGATCCTTGTGCACCGAAAGGCTTCGGGGGCTGTTCGGCGCTCCTGCCAAAAGTAACCCGGCAAACCCTGCGAACCGGGTGGGTGATTCTCGCCCGGTTTTTCCCTTAAAAATTCCCCCTTGAAAAATAAAACACCGGCCGTCATAAACTTCCCAAATATGGTCCTGTTGGGGTATAATGATCTAAATGCGACATCAGGGGGACAAAATGGTCATTGCTGTTAGATAGAATTTCCATATATAACTGGGCTTTGCTAACCATTCTTTTTATCACGGAATTTGTGAGAGGAGCCTTTTACCTTTCCTTTTTAACCCTTTATGCGGTAAAATCACTGGGTCTCTCCCTTACCGTGGCCGGCTTTGCCACCTCGGTCCATTATTTTATGGAAACTGTCTCCAAAACGGCCGCCGGCTGGCAATTCGACCGCCTGGGATGGAGAGTATTGCGGGCGGGATTGTTCACCTGCCTGTTCTCCCTGCTGGTTATGAAATGGTGGCCACAACCCCTGGTGCTCATCGTCTTTTCGGCATTGTTCGGTCTGGGTGTCTCCCCCATCTGGCTGGGAGTGATGAGCGAAGTGGCCCCGGTGGATTTACCCACCCGCTCCCAACGTATCGGCATGGTTTTTGCTGCCTGGCTGGCCGGCGGCGGTGCCGGATTGGTGACCATCAATTTTCTGCTCCAGTGGGGTTATGAGCTGGCCTTCACGGTGATTATCTCCCTCTGGCTTATCTCTCTGGGCCTCGCCTGGTTAATTCCGGGTGCGGAAAGAAGGCGTAAGCCGCTGAACGACCAGGGCTTCCTTTTTGCCCTGCGCCGGTTAACCATCAATCCGGCGGTGACCCGGATCCTGCTCCCGGGCATGTTTTTACAAACCCTGGCGGCCGGTTTGTTGTTACCCATACTGCCGCTGTTCGCCCAGAACCAGCTGGGTTTAACCCATAACCAGTACGGATTTTTACTGCTCTCAGGGGGTGGGGCCGCGGTTCTTTCCCTGATTCCCATGGGTATGCTGGTGGGACGTATGCCCTTAAAGACACCCCTGGCCCTGGGATTCGGCCTATCCGCCCTATCCCTGGCCCTGTTCAGTACCAGTCACGGTCCGGCAGCCGCCTTTCCCCTGGCCGTACTCCTGGGGCTTTCTTACGCCGCAGTCCTGCCGGCCTGGAACACTTTACTGGCCCGCATCATCCCCCCCGAACGCCAGGCCACGGGGTGGGGCGTCTTTGCCACAGTGGAAGGTTTCGGGGCTGCCCTGGGCCCTGCCCTGGGCAGCCTGGTGGCCCGGGCCGGAGGCATTACCGCCCCCCTGGTCCTGGCCACGGTGGTCTTGCTTTCGGTAGCGGTTTTTTATACCTTTTACCCGCTGGAAAAATTCTTCGTAAAATAACAATACCGGCAGAGAGAAGGATCCCCATGACCGAATCCATGTTCAAGCTGCTCACTTTCCTGCTGGGTATTTACGCCTTGCTGCCCACCGCCCTGGCCCGCCTGTGTCATCTGGGAGTAATCTGGCAGGGAACCAGGGGAGGGGGAAAGGTGGCCGTCACCTTTGATGACGGACCGCATCCGGTTTATACACCGCGGGTGCTGGATATTTTAAAAGAGTTTAATGTACAGGCCTGCTTTTTTGTGCTGGGGGAAAAGGCCCGGGCCCATCCGGAACTGCTGGCCAGAATGATTGCCGAAGGCCATGAAGTGGCCAGCCACGGCTACCGGCACCAGTTCCCCTGGTTTTTGGGACCCCGGGCGGCAGCCCGGGAGATCAGGGAAGCCAACCGGGTGATCAGTGAAATAACCGGCCAGCCGCCCCGGCTTTACCGTCCACCCTGGGGATTGTTCAACCTCTTCTCCCTGTTCCACAGTTCCCTGAACGGCCAGAAGCTGGTGCTGTGGTCGTTTATGAGCTGGGATTGGGGCCGGCGGGCCACCCCCGCATCCATTACCCGGCAGGTACTGTCGCGGGTGCGGGACGGGGCCATCCTGGTTTTTCATGATAGCGATGACACACCGGGAGCGGCACCGGGCTCCCCGGAAAAAATGCTTCAGGCCCTTCCTTTGATTCTAAAGGAACTGCCCCAAAGGGGGTTGACCATCACCCCCCTGGCCGAACTGGAAGCCAGGCCGGGAAAGCCCCGCCCTAACTGGTTAAAACGTTTCTGGCAAAAAATTGATTTGCTGATTGTACGTCTACTCAGGGTAGCGGACATCCCCATGAACGGGCGCCCCACCCTCTTTCGCCTGGCCAAACGTCGTTACCACGGAAAACCGCTGGTGCTGGACGACGGCACCGTGCTGCGCCCCCGGGATCCCATCGGAGAGCTGCATTTGAACAACGAAGTGCTTAAAGAGATCACCGGCCGGGGAAAGGACCCGGAACGCATCGCCCTGCTGACCATAAAGGAACTGAGGCGTTCCCTGCCGGCCCTGGCCCAGTGGATAAACAATTCCCCCCGTTTAAAAAACATCCGGGCAGTGGTGGGTTTAACCATGCTTCACGCGGGGGTAAAACGCCTGGGTTTTTCCATCTTTGACCCGCCCGGGACCATCAAACGTCTGGCCGCCTGGTATCAAAGCTGGTTGCTGTCCCTTTATCACCCCGAAGGGAAAAAACGACTGGCGGGACACCGGGAAAAACTTTCCCCCAAGCTGGTGATCATGGGCCGGGAAGAGCTGCTGCGCCGCTACCTGCCGGCGGAAAAGCAGGGGGTGAAAACCGGCCACTACCCCAACAAAGAAGAAAGTGCCTGAAAGTTTAGCAACCGGTGGAAGAAAGGGAAACCCGGCGGCAGGATTTTGCCGGCCGAAGAAGAATGTTTTTTTACAGGAGGTAATGGCGATGAATCTGGCCGAAAAGCTAGCGGAAACAGGCCGGCTCTTCCCCGGTGGTGAAGCCCTGGTCCACGGCAGCCAGCGTGTCTCCTACGCCCGGTTGAACGATCAGGTAAACCGGCTGGCAAACGGGTTGAAAAAGCTGGGTTTGGAATCCGGCCACCGGGTACTGGTGGCCCTGGAAAACTGCCCCGAATTCGTCATTTCTTTTTACGCCATCATGGCCATCAGGGGGGTGGTGGTACCCGTTGATCCCTTTTACACCATTTATGAAGCAGCTGTGATTGCCAGGGACGCCACCCCGGAATTAATCATTTGCAATGCGCAAAATCTTTCCCTGTACCGGGAACTGGCCGGAGAGGTTTCCATACCCCGGGGAATTGTGGTCACCGGGCAGGAAATTAACCCGGCGGCCGATTATTCTTTCGAGCAAATACTGGCCGGGTCGTCACCCGCTCCGCCTCCCTTCCCGGCGGAGGAAAAACGGGATACGGTGGTGGAAATATTATACACCCCGGGCAATACCGGCAAACCAAAGGGGGTAATGTTAACCAACCACAACCTGTACAGCAATGCCACAACCTTCGCCCGCTTTTGCCATCTAACGCCGGAGGACCGGTCCCTCCTGGTGGCGCCGGCCTATCATTCGGGCGCCCAAACCTGCCTGCTGCACGCATCCCTGGCTGCCGGGGCGACGGTGGTTATTCTGGAGCGCTGGCCGGGCCCCCGGGCAGTGCTGGAAACTATGGAGAAGGAGCGTATTACCTACTTTTTTGGCACCCCCACCATGTACAGCCTGCTGGTGAACTATCCGGAGGCCCACCGCTACAACCTTGATTCCTGGCGACTGGCCTATGCCGGGGGCTCCCACCTCAGCCCACAATTGTTTTACGCTTTTTCAGAAAAATTTGGCTTAACCATTACTGAGGGCTATGGCCTGACCGAAACATCTCCGGTGGTCTGCAGCAATCCCGTGGACGGGCCGAAAAAACCGGGTTCTGTAGGGCCGGCCTTCCCCGGGGTTGAAGTGCAAATTGTGGATTACGAGGATGAACCGGTGCCCGCGGGACAGGTGGGGGAAATAATTGTCCGGGGCCCCAATGTGATGAAGGGCTATTTCAATCAGGAGGAGGAAACCCGGTGGGTAATGCGTAACGGCTGGTTGCATACCGGAGACCTGGCATATATGGACGGAGATGGATATGTTTTCATTGTGGACCGGAAGAAGAATGTAATTATCCGGGGCGGAGTAAATATAGATCCCCGGGAGGTGGAGGATGTCCTTTATCTACACCCCCACGTGTTTGACGTGGCGGTGGTGGGCGTGCCCGATCCGGTTATGGGTGAAGAGGTTATGGCCTTTGTCATGCTCCGGGAAAATGCAGAGGTGGACGCGGAATCTTTAAAGGAATTTTGCGCCGGCCGGCTGGCTCCTTATAAAGTTCCGCGGCGGATCCAGTTTGTGGACGACCTGCCCAAAACCACGTCGGGCAAATTGCTTAAAAGGGAATTAAAGCGTATAATCGATCAACTCTATAATAACAATACCCCTTCTTGAAACGGAAGGGGTATTTCTTTTTGCTTCAGGTTGTCCACCCAAATTCACACAGCCACGGCCTGACAGCCCCAGGGCAGGCAATGCTACCGGACTGGCAGCGCTACCAATAAGGCATGACCTGGCACTATCCCATCACCTTTCTGCCGGGGTTTTACCGGGGCGTTACCATCATCGCAACTGGGGCGGCTTTTCCGCCAGGGTCATGGGCACCTGGCGGATATTGCCCTTGCGAAAAATCTGCAAGACCATCCGCTGGCCCACTTTACTTTCCTGAATCAGCTTGGCCAGTTCATCGGGATTGTTAACTTTCTGCCCGTTCACCTGCAGGATAACATCCCCCTGGGCCAAACCGGCGTTGGCGGCCGGGCTGCCGGGAATCACCCCGGCCACCAGTGCACCGGAGGCTTCGGGCAGACCCAGATAAGCGGCAATTTCCTCGGTTACGGGCTGCATCTGCACTCCCAACCAGGGACGCTGGTTCTGTTTTTCATTCATGAGCTGGTCCAAAACTTCCTTGACCGTACTGGTGGGAATGGCGAAACCAATGCCCTGGGCCTGGGCCACTGCAGTGTTGATACCCACCACTTCACCATTGAGGTTCAACAACGGTCCGCCACTGTTACCCGGGTTAATGGAAGCGTCCGTTTGCAACAAATTTTTGTAGCGGCGGTTCTCCACCTGCACCGGGCGGCCCTTGGCGCTGATTACTCCCACGGTAACGGTATGATCCAGACCGAAGGGGTTACCAATGGCGATCACCCACTCCCCCACCCGAACCTTGTCGGAGTCGCCCATTTGCAGGGTGGACAGGGGTTTTCCAGCATCCACCTTCACCACCGCCAGGTCCAGGTCGTAATCGGCGCCGATAACCCTGGCCGGCAAAGGTTTGTCAAACCCTTGAATGGTGACGGTAACCCTCTGTGCCCCGTCAACCACATGATCGTTGGTCAGGATATACCCGTCCTGGGAAATGATAAACCCCGATCCCAGACCGTGTTCTTCCCGGGGCTGGGTTTGAAAACCAAAGGGGCTGCCAAAAAACTGCCGGAAAAAGGGGTCGTCAAAGAAGGGGTCCACCCGCCGGCCCTGGCTGACGGTGTAAGTATCGATTTTTACCACCGCCGGGCCGGCTTTGTCCACAATATCGGCCACCGTGCCGGGACCCACCCCGGGCATGGCCGCGGCCACCTGGGATCCGGGCACCTGGCCCTTTTGTCCGGAGAAGTCGTTAACCAGAAGACAACCGCCGGCAAACATCACCCCGGCGACAAAGGCAGCCAGGGCCACAAAGAGCAACGTTCGTTTCCATTTATGCACCCGTGCTCAGCTCCTTTCCTTCCTCAATCTCTTTTTTGTCGGAACACCTTGAATGATCATAGCAAAAGCTATAAGGGCTGCCAAGGACAATTACTTAACTTATCTAAGCATTTATCCCCGTTTTTCCTTTCTTTTTTTCGCCGGGCAGCAGAGGCCAGTCCTTTCCGGCATCAGGCTTTCGCTCACACAAAAAACACGACCGGTAGCCCGGCCGTAGCCCCTTCCCTCAGCCCCCTGCACCCCCACCTAACCTTTATCACCGGCCTTCTGATTATTTTGTTCCCACCGGTCCAGCAACCTGTTCATCACTGCCGCAAACTCACCCCAGGTGACAAAGGCGTCGGGGGCGTGTTCATCAACAATCAACCCCCGCTCCCGCAGGCGGGCAATTTCTCCGGCCGGGTCCCAACCGGTGTTTTTCTTTAAGCCCAGGGTCTGCACCAGACCGGAAACAATGACCCCGGCCAGTTCACGTAAAAAGGTTGCGTCGGCCAGACAGGCAGCATCCCGGGGGTTATCGATAAACAGGTTTTCCAGAAGCACCGCCGGCATGGCGGTCTCCCGCAAAACCAGGAAATTGGCCCTTTTCAGCCCCCGGTCGGGAAACCCCTTCTGAATGTAAAAATCGGCTACCCGGGCGTGCAGCGCACCGGCCAGTGACCGGGTTTCCGGAGTTGCCTCCGGGTGGATATAACTTTCAAAGCCGCTGCCCCCGCCGGCGTTAACATGGAGGGAGCAAAAAAAGTCCGCCTGGAGATCGTTGGCCAGTTTGGCCCGGGCAGCCAGGGAAACAGCCACATCCCCTTCTCTGGTGGATATTACTTCCACCTGATAATCCCCCAGCAGGGATATTACCTCTTTAGCCAGGGCCAGCACCAAATCCTTTTCCCGCAAACCGTTCCCCACCGCTCCGGAATCCTGCCCGCCGTGACCCGGATCCAGAATTATGCGCATGGTCCGCCGGCCCCCCCTGGAACCGGCCTCACCTCCTTGAAAATGGTTGCCGGTCGTCTTCAGTTTAGTTTATGCACCGCTAAAACCGGAGGATACTTTCCCCTTACCAAACAAATGTTCTCTTGTCAGAGATTATACAGTTTTTTTAAATCCCGGTCAAGGCGTTTATAAATATTGGAAATCGATTTATAAAAAACGGCTCCCCAAATTCGGGGCGCCGGTTTAAACGGCCACAGGTTGAATAAAAGGGCAACCCAACCCGCTCAATGCACAGCTTTGTTCCGCTCCCTTCGCCCATCGCGGCAGGGAGAAAAGGGAACCGGTTCAGGTCCTTAAGTGGATGGCCATGGATTACTGCTTTTTGCTGTTTATATCTCCCGATGCAAGGATGGCCAGAAGCCCATCCTGATGCGACCGGCGTGTTTTTATGCCGTTTATACCTCCCGGTAGTCGAAAACCCGCCGGCTCTTCTTTTCACTGCGGGGCAGGGAACCCTGGGGCAGGGCTTCCACATCGCAGGAAACACCAATGCGGCTCTTGATGGTACGCCGGCAGTCCGTGGCCACTTCCCCGGGGTCCCAGCCGGGCAGGGCCTCCACCTTCACCAGCATATGATCCCGCGCCCCTTCCCGGGTAAGAATTATTTGATATTCGCTGCCCGCCCCGGGAAGACTTTTGAGCACGTCATCAATTTGCCCGGGATAAATATTCACTCCCTTTACCTTGATGCGGTCATCGGTCCGCCCCAGAACCCGTTCAATCATGGGGTAGTTCGACCCGCAGGCACAGGCCCGGGGCAGAATCCGGCTGATGTCCCGGGTACGGTAGCGCAAAAGGGGCATCCCTTCCTTGGTCAGGGTGGTAATTACCAGTTCCCCTTCCTCTCCCACGGGCAACTGCCGGCCCGTCTGGGGATCAATCACTTCAAAAAGCAGGTGATCGCTCCAGAAGTGCAGTCCCTGGTGCATGGGACAGTCAATGGCAATGCCCGGACCGTAAATTTCCGTTAAACCGTAAATATCAAAGGAATCTATGCCCAGGCTTTCTTCTATGCGCCGGCGCATTTTATCCCCCCAGCGCTCGGAACCGAAGATACCCAGGCGCAGGCTGACGCGGGATTGCAACTGGCGGCGTTCAATTTCCTCGGCCAGCAACAGGCCGTAGGAAGAAGTGCCAATGAGTACGGTGGTATGTAAATCCAGCATCATTTCCAGCTGTTTTTCCGTATTGCCCGGGCCGGTGGGTATGGCCATGGCCCCCAATCGCTCCACCCCGGCCTGAAAACCGATGCCGGCCGTCCACAGGCCGTAGCCCGGTGTCACCTGCACCCGGTCCCGGGGGGTGACGCCCACCATGGCCAGGCAGCGGTGCATCATTTCCGCCCAAACGGCCACGTCATTACGGGTATAGGGCACAATGATGGGCTTGCCGGTGGTGCCGGAAGAGGAGTGGATGCGCACCACTTCTTCCTCGGGAACGGCCATGAGCCCCAGGGGGTAGGCGGTGCGCAGTTCCTCCTTGGTGGTAAAGGGTACATACTCCAGATCGGCCAGGGTTTGGATATCCTCCGGCCTGATGTTGGCCTCATCCAGCTTTTGCCGGTAAAAGGGGGAATTGCGGTAAATACGCCGGACCAGGTCCCGGAGCATGATTTCCTGCTGCTTGAACAGGCGCTCAAAGTCAAATGATTCCTCAAACAGCGGTGCGGGTAAAGACACTTAATTCACCCCCAAAATTTCGTAACCCAGCCTGAAGGCACGGCGGTTGGTTTCCCGCAAAGATTCCGGCAATGAATCCAGGAGTACTCTCAGCAAATGTTCTCCGGAAAAGGGCAATAGCTTTAAAGATGCCAGCGCCCCAAGCATGACCGTATTCAAAGTTTTGGCATTTCCCGCCCTTTGGGCCAGGGCCGGGGCATCAAAGGCATAAAGGGAGGGAACCGCAGAGCGCAGGTAGGCCAGCACAGCCCCGGCATCATACCGGCAGAGCCCCAGGGCGGCTGTAACCGGCACCACGGGGGCGGAACTGGTGATCACCACGCCCCCGGGCTTTAATTTGCAGAGGGCCCGGGCCGCCTCGGAAGGCTCAAAACCCAGCAGCACATCGGCCGAACCGTCGGGAATCAAGGGACCGGCGGGCTGCCGTCCCATGCGCACCTGGCTCATGACCACCCCTTCCCGCTGGGCCATGCCGATCATTTCGGAAGTGAAAACCGCCAGACCGGCCTCCATGGCCGCCCGGGCAAGCAAACGGGAAGCCAGCACATTTCCCTGTCCACCCACACCGGTAATGACAATGTCGCAGTTCATAAATCCACCACCTCTATGGCCTCCGCCGGACATATCCGGGCGCATAAACCGCAGCCGTTGCACTGACCGGTAATGTGCGGACTTTCCGCACCCGGGAAAATGGCCGGGCAGCCAATCTCGGCAATACACTGGCCGCAATCAAGGCATTTATCTGTATTTACCCGGGCGGCGCGCCGCCTTTTGACCAGGGAAACGCATTCCCGGCGCATCACCACCACCGCCGGACCGGAATGGGCCAGGGCCTCCCGGACCGCCTGCTCCGCCTGATCCAGGGCATAGGGATCCACCACCCGCACCAGATCCACCCCGCAGGCTCCGGCCAGGGCGGCAATATCCAGGGGTTCCCCCTGCGCCCCCAGGGCGGTGCGCCCCAGACCGGGATGGGGCTGGTGCCCGGTCATGGCGGTGGTGCGGTTATCCAGCACCACCAGCACCATCCGGGCTTTATTATAAACGGCATTAATTAACCCGGATATACCGCTGTGAAAGAAGGTGGAATCGCCCAGGAAGGCTATATGGGGCCGTTCCGGCTCCACCCGGGAGAGGCCGGCGGCAATATTTACACTGGCCCCCATGCAAAGGCAGGTGTCCACCATATGCAGCGGCGGGGCGTTCCCCAGGGTGTAACAGCCGATGTCACCGGTGAATACCGCATCGGTGCCGGCGGCCGCCTGCTTGACGGCATAAAAAGCAGCCCGGTGGGGGCATCCGGCGCAGAGCACCGGCGGGCGCAGGGGCAGTTGGGGAGGCGCCCCTGCCGGCTCCCCGGATCCTGTTTCCACAGATCCGGCTACTTTTGCATCGCCGGGTGAAACTGTACCGGCGGCGTCTGGAAAAGTCGCCACATCCAGTGCAGCAGCAGCCTGCGCCGGCATGACAGCGGAAAGGGCCTGCCTCTTCCCCGCTTCCTGAAGAAAAGCCTTCAGTGATGCCCGCACCCGGTCCACGTTGAACTCCCCTTCCCGGGGCACCAGTCCGTCGTGCTTGCCGCTGATCCCCACCGGCAGGCGGTGCTTGAAGGCCAGCAGCATTACCTGTTCCTCCACCACCGGCTCCTGTTCCTCCACCACCAGAACGCGATCAGCCCGCCGTAAAAGGGATAACACCGGCTCCCCGGGTAAGGGATAGGGGGTGCCTATTTTCAACACCGGCAGATCCAAACCCATAAGTTCCAGCGCTTCGTTTATATAATTAAAACTCACCCCGCAGGCGATAATGGCCGCGGCAGGCTGTCCGGGGGCAAAGGGCCGGGTACCTTTTTCCGGATCAGATCCCCGGTGAACAAATGCGGATAGATTACCTTTTACCGCCGGCCCGTCCAGAAACCCCGGAACCATTGCTCTGCCGGAAAGGGAATCATATAGCCGGTTAAATGGCAACCGGGCCAGCAACCGACGGGCTTTCTCCTGCTGCCCGTTAATCCACACATGCCTTTTGGCGGCCAGACTGGGAAAAATCACCCAGCCCGGGCCCTTTTCAAAATAAAACCGGTTATGGGAGGGAAGTATATCCTCGTTTACTTCCACGTCCTGACACACGTGGCATACCCGGGTGGTGGGCCGTAAAATGACCGGCAGCTGCAGCTCCTCGGAAAGGCGAAAGGCCTCCGGCACCATTTCCCGGGCTTCCCGGGGGGTGGCGGGGTCCAAAACCGGCACCCCGGCCATGGCGGCGAATTTGCGGGTATCCTGCTCATTCTGGGAACTGTGGGGACCGGGATCGTCGGCCACCACCAGCACCAGCCCTCCCCTGACGCCGATATAGGCCAGGGTCATCAGGGGATCGGCCGCCACGTTCAGCCCCACCTGTTTCATGGTCACCATTGCCCGGGCGCCGGCGTAAGAGGCCCCCGCCGCCACCTCCAAAGCCACCTTCTCGTTCACCGACCATTCCACATAAATTCCACTGCGGCCGGCCAGTTGAGCCACCGTGGCCAGTACCTCCGAGGAAGGGGTGCCCGGATAGCCGGTGACCACCCGTACACCGGCCTCCACCGCCCCCCAGCCAATGGCTTCGTTGCCCATGAGCAATTTTTTCCCCATACCTGCTTCCCCTTTGCCTGAACCAATAAAAATCACCAGGTCAATGGCCTGGTGATGACCGTTCAAAAAAAACCCCCCGGGCTCCCCTCACCTCGGCTAAAGGCCTGCTCAGCTCAACCTCGTTTACAGATAAATAACCGGCTGACCGGTTAATTTTTGACAAAAAGCTGCTGGTGCCGGAGACCGGACTTGAACCGGTACGGGCATTGCTGCCCCCGGGATTTTAAGTCCCGTGCGTCTGCCTGTTCCGCCACTCCGGCACATACCAGCATGGTTATCTTACCACAGAAACGGCACACCTGTCAACGATGCCCCCAAGCCCATTTCAATCAACCTTTTTTTTCACCACCGGCACCAGAAAGGCCATCCGGTTGGCGTCTTTATTAATGGTTACGTAAGCCCAGCCGTTCATCTCCTTTATCCTGGTGCCGGCCGGCACCCTGACCCGGTTGCTTTTCCCCAGGGGCAGGGCAAAGGTCATTTCTTTTAAAGAAACCGGAGACCAGGCTGAAATGAAATAACCCTTACCGGTCTCACGCACGGAAAAATGTACCCTTTCATGCCTGTTCAGGAAATCGGTAAAATCATTCATTGTGCGTACAGTCAGATTTCCCTCTCCCACATGTTTTAGCACATGGCCCTGGATATTTCGCCACATGCCGGGGTGCCTGGCAATGGAAACCGGGTGGAAATAAATCTGGCGAATTTCCCGCCTGGGAATCATGGAATCAATCAATTGAACCATATCCTGCTCAATTTCAGCCGGTTTCTTTCCTCCGGCCAGCATGTTCTCAAAGGCGGTGCCGTAAGTCAGGCCGGTATAACCGAAGAGCCAGAATCTTTTCTCGGGGCGGCCGTTAAACCAGGCATGGGTGGGTGGGGAATTAAAGGCCAGCGGAATGGCGGCCGCCTTTGTTCCCAGGGCAGCCAGAAAATCATTTACCACGGGATCATGCGCTCCCCCGGGAGCGGCATAGACAGATACCCGCTCACCGGTTACCTTCTCCAGCGCCTGGTAATTCAGGTTAATAAAATCCTCCTTTTGCTGGTCGCTCAGCTCCCCGAAGTGATAGGCCCAGTAGTTATGTATCCATCCGCCGTGGGCGCCAATGTTGCCGTACTGGCCGAGAGCCTCTATATAAGGGCGCCCTTTCCTGGCGTTTAACACATCGACCCCTCTTTTATCCCCGGGCCGGTCATTATCCGGGCCGGCGGTCACAAAAATGGAAAAGGGTATTTCCCCGGCCAGAAGCTTCAGAGCCAAAATGCGATCCAGATCGCGGAAATAGGCTCCCGAACATACGTGCATAGACAATACCAGTCCGGCAGTGCCTCCCGGGGAAGCCACCAGACGGGGCAAACCCACCAGGTCCAAAAGAAAATATTTGAGCAGCCCGCGCAAAACAAAATCCACGTTTTCCCGTATTTTCAACAATCCGGGCGCACCGTTGACATATAGTACAACACCGCCTCCCGGATATTTTTTTTGCATGACAAAACCGTTTTCGGGAACAAACTGGGGACCGGTATAGGCCAGTATATCGGCCGTTACGCCGGAAATGGGCAGAAAAGGGGTTTTTACGGCGGGATAATCGAAAATTTTGAGCATATCCCGTTCAAAAAGACCGGGATCAAAATACTTGCGTAGCGGGGAATTGCCGGGAACGAATATATTGCCTTTGCGCATTTTTTCTTCCGGCCCGGGTATATGATATTGCAGGCCGGCCAGGTTCGAGAGCAAACCCCGCTCCCGTGCCATCCCCCTCTGGTCAACGGTTCCAGTATCGGTACCCAGGAATATCTTTCCCCCCGCCTGCTGCACATAGGCACTGCATAATGCGGCCAGGGAAGGGGTTATATTACGACCAGTTTCTTCGGGAATGATTAATGCCACATATTGTTCGGCCAGTTTTCCGGGGGTAAAATTGGACAGGGTGTCGGCCGGCACAACTTCGTAGGGAAACCCCTCTTCGGCCAGGATTTGTTCATAGGCGGCCACTGCACCCGCATCTTTTTCACCAACAACCAGGGCAACCTTCAGTTCCACGTTCAAAGGAAAATTGGTTGCCGGCGCAACAAACTGCGGCGTAAAAGCCGGCTGTTCACCGGTCAATGCCGGTTCACTCCCCGACCATTTCACGTATATAAATAATAGCAGGATTATTATGCCGAAAATGACGGGCAACGTTTTTTTCATTCTCTTCCTCCCGAAATAACAGGGTGGAGTGAAACCGGTTGCACCGGGAAAAGAGTGCCGCCGGGAAGGAACCGGCCGGAAATAATTGAAAGCAGAATTTACCTGTGTGAATATTGTAACTACCCCTGTCCGGAAATGTCAATGAAAAACGAAAGGCATATTCTACCGCGCCGCATAAAAAATACCTTGTCTTGTTTTTTCGTCAGTAAATGGTACTACCCGCTTGCTTACAACACGGTGTTATTATTTGACCAAATGGTTTTAATAAATATTCACTCTTATCCTTTGTCTTTTCAAATACCCACTTGCCCCCATATTTTACTTATAATATAATTATTAAAAGGCAGGAAGGGAAAGTAGTAAAGGGTTAATAAAGATGAGGCCGCGCTGGTGGCCCGGAAGGGGTATGGGATTTATCGCAATAAAAGGATAAATAATACAGTGGGGGTTTGTACTCTTGTGAAGGAGAGATCATTCCCCTGTAAGCGCTTCCCGCCGTTAATCAACGGGAGCCGGGTGGTTATGTATGCCCTTTCCCCAACAGCCGATCTCACGCAGGCTCAAGCCATACGCCATGCGTTTATTGTCCACAGGGTGTTTATGCAAAAGAGCTGCTCATGGGGACAATTGTTCCCCAATCTAAAGCATAACCAACTTCAAGTGTGGAGCTCACGGAGCATAAATTCTCATCCAATCCGACGCCAACGACTATTTTGGAAGGAGGTTCCAACAGATGAACAATTTTAAAGCCTGGATGTTAATGGGTCTTTTAACCGTTTTGCTGGTATTGATTGGCGACTGGATCGGCGGCACATCAGGCGCCTTCCTGTTCTTCATCATTGCCCTGGGCATGAACTTTTTCGGTTATTATTTCAGCGATAAGATAGCCATTGCCATGACCGGGTCCCAACCCCTGGAGGAGCACCAGGCACCGGAACTGTTTGCCATTATCCGCCACCTTGCCCAGCGGGCGGGGATTCCCATGCCCCGGGTGTACCGCACCCCTTCACCGCAGCCCAATGCCTTTGCCACCGGCCGTAACCCGGCCAATGCGGCTGTGGCCGTCACCGACGGTCTAATGCAAATGCTCAACCGTTCCGAAGTGGAGGGTGTGCTGGCCCACGAAATAGCCCACATCAAAAACCGGGACGTCCTGGTGGCCACCATTGCCGCCGCCATGGCCGGAGCCATTACCATGATTGCCAACGCCCTGCAATGGGGACTGATCTTTGGTGCCGGCCGGGATGAGGAGGAAGGAGGAAGCCCCCTGGGACTGGTGGGCGCATTGTTGATGATTATAATGGCCCCTCTGGCGGCCACTCTGATTCAACTGGCTATTTCCCGCACCCGGGAATTTCAGGCGGACGCCACCGGTGCCCGCCTGGCGGGCACGCCCCACGGTCTGGCCAGTGCCCTGCTGAAACTGGAACGGGCTTCCCAGCACATACCCATGCAGGTAAATCCGGCCACTTCCCATCTCTTCATTGTCAACCCCCTGTCGGGGGAATCCATGGCCCGTCTTTTCAGCACCCATCCGCCCATCTCCGAAAGGGTGCGGCGACTGCAACAAATGAAATAAGAACAACCTCACGCCTTCCGGGCTCCGCCCCGCCGGCAGAGCCCGGAAAATTTTTTGGAATGTTTTTGCCGGAGCACCGGGATGTGATAATATGGAGGGGTGATTAGCAGTACCGCCCATGGAATAAAGGAGGTTATCTGGCTATTATGGAAACAACCCGTCCCCAGAGGACTATTGTCGTCAGTATTCAGGGCTGGGAACTGGAAGTGCTTGAGGGACCCCGCCGGGTTAATGTGGATTTAATGGGCGAAATGCTGGAATTCAAAGGCATATGGTTGACCGAACCGGAACGGGGGATGGTAACCGTTCTCTGTTATCCGGATAAGGTTTTCTATCTGGAAATTACCGAAGAAGAAGTCCCGGTAAAAAGGCCCGGGCGCAGGAATAAAGTGACCCCCTTACGACCCCTGGAACAGCTGCCGCCACCGGAAAAGGATAAATAATCGTCCCGTGGCCCCTAAACGGCCAGCCACCTGATCCCATTTCCCCGGAAAAACCCCGGCCAAATATGATCCGCAAAACGGCTGCGGCGGTCCATCGACGGTTACTGTTTCCCGTCGATGGACCGCCTCCGTATACGGCACCATTTTCTCAATGGGGTCTGACCCCATGACAATTTTCCCCATCACCCCCCCGGCCGTCCGCCTATTTTCACCTTAATCATCTAACGACGGTGGCGTTCCTTATGATGTTTGATGCGCGCCTTGTCTTTCCCCGCCGGGGCCACCTTTATAACGGCGAAAGAGTTTTCCTTTTCATCCATCGCCGGGACTGCACCCGCCAGTTCCCTGGGACGCATGGCATCCTCCAGCTTTTTCAGAGTTTCCGGTTTTATCAAAACGGACCCGTCTTCTTTATTTTCCACCCCGTCGTATTTCTCCCCGCCAGCTTGCTCCGGGGTTCCCGCCGACATCTCCATATCAATGACGACCCCTTCCCGGGCACAAGCCACCTCCTCCAGCGCCAGAGCGGCTTCAACATCAGAACCGTTTGTTTTCTCCCCATCCTTACCGGTATCCGCGGGCGACTTTACAGCCTGCGGTAGCTGGTGATCATATTTCTGCCCCCCCTGGTCGCCCCAGAGAAATTCATAATGTATCTGGCGGCAGTCAGCCAGAATTCTTTCCATGTCCGACTGCAGTGCTCCCATCATATAGGCCAGCTGACCCATGGGCAATTCGTTGAAGGCATTTCTTTCCCTGACATTTTCGATTACCTCCGGTAAAACCATTAGCTCGTCACCGATTTTGTCCGCCAGATCCTGGAGCTGCAGCAATGCGTCGGTGAGGATATCCAACAGCTGACCGGCCAGCTCTTCCTGTTGTCGCCGCAAATCCAGATAACGCACAATTTCTTCGGTGGACAAATCGGCAATGGCCACCTGCTCCATTGACCCCAGTTCTTCCACCAGTTCACAATAACGCTTTAACAACTTAAAATCACCCCGCAGTTGAAATAGTATTATCAGTTTTATTCTACCTTAATTTCCTATTTCCTCCATGCCTGGGTTATAATTACCGTATTTTCTGCCCGGCCGGTTTTATGTTTAAAAAATACGGTTACGGTTAAAATAAGTCATGTACTTTAAGGCGAGGGAGGTGAGTCAAGGTGAATAGATACGCCTGGTTGGGAATCATCTTTGGCATCTGGCTGATCATCGCCCCCTTTGTCCTGGGCTATTCCCATGTGGTCAATGCCATGTGGAATGATATCATCTTAGGTATTCTTGTGGCCGTTGGTTCCTATCTTACCAATGCCGAGACACGGGGCGCCAGGGTGGGTGGCGGCGGGGAAACCAAATAGCCTCCCGCCCAAAAGGTCCGGCCGGAAACTATCCGGCCGGACCTTTTTTTGGTTTATACTTGTGTGTCAAAGTTACCGGTGGTATACTCGGGGTGAACACAGCGACGTATACATGGCAGCCTCACGACGCTAGAAACAAATCAACCATAAGAAAACGCTGTCGTTCCTGGAAGCCATGCGTCGTAATATATGCTTTCAAAACCAAAGGTAAGCGGGTGAGCGGAAATGCATGGTTTTAACCCCTTCACCTCGCCCCCGGCCGGGGAAATAAAGCAAAAAATAAACCGTTTGAAAAAGGCTTATCCAAGTCTTACCCGTCGGGATCTGGCCCTGAAAATAATCGAGGAGCGGAGCCGGCAATGCGCCCTGACCGGCCTGTTGAGCGCTCTGCCCGCTATAGTTCCGGGGTTGGGTACGGTCCTGGCCCTTCTGGGAGGAGTAGCCCTGGACATAACCCTGATGACCTACCTGCTGGGCCGGATGGTACTGGAGGTGGCGGCCGTCTACCGGAGGGATCTCACCGGATACCGCTATCGCCAGGAGGCCTTCTGGGCCTTTCTACTGGCCGCAGGAGCAGGTAGCGTGGGAAGCAGCCTGTCCCGGACAGTGGCGGCACAGCTGTCAAAAGAAGCCTTTTCAGCCCTGGCGGAAAGGGCACTGATTTCCCTGGGAGTACGGGCCACTGCCCGCTCTTCCCTGCTGCGGATCATTCCCTTCCTGGGCTTGTTGCTGGCCGGAGGGGTGAACTACTGGGTAGCCCTGACCGTGGGCAACCGGGCCATAAAATACTACGAAGAGCGAGAACCGGAAGAATGGTCCGGGACTACAGTGGATGTTGAGCATTCAGCAGGTTAACCATGGAAAACAGGGATCCCTCTTAAAGCCTGATAACAAAAAACTGGCAATCCGCAGGGATCGCCAGCTGGTATCATGTGGAGGCGGCATCCGGATTCGAACCGGAGAATAACGGTTTTGCAGACCGTCCCCTTAGCCACTTGGGTATGCCGCCAGAAAAAATGGAGCGGAAGACGGGATTCGAACCCGCGACCCTCGCCTTGGCAAGGCGATGCTCTACCACTGAGCCACTTCCGCATGTTTGCACAAGATTATATGTTATTTTTGTCTGGTTGTCAAGATGGTGCCACGGGCCGGAATCGAACCAGCGACACGCGGATTTTCAGTCCGCTGCTCTACCAACTGAGCTACCGTGGCACAAATGGCGGAGCTGACGGGAGTCGAACCCGCGATCTCCGGCGTGACAGGCCGGCATGTTAGACCACTACACCACAGCTCCGTTTGACAATGCTCACAGGGCTTCGCCCCGCATCGCTGACAATCTTAAGTATACAAAAAATACGTCTGATTGTCAATTGAAATTTTACGTCGCTCGGGAGAAAATTTTTGGGCTCTACCGGTTCATGGAACCGTTTAATTATTTTGCATCCGGATCACGGGGAATAACAGGCGGGGCTGCAGGAAAGTTCACCACCGGTGGAGTATTTTTATTTAAGCCGGCCTAAAAAGCCGCAAAATACACCTGGAGGGTTAAGATTGGTCACAGCAGATACCGGAAACCGTTTACGCATACCGGCGGATAAGCTGCGCCGTCGTTGCCGCCCGGAGGAATTGCCCTGGGAAACCACCGCCCAGGTCACCCCGTTACAGGACTTTATCGGACAGGAACGGGCCGTACGGGCCATGGAATTCGGCCTGGCCATGAATGCCCCGGGCTACAATATCTATGTGGCCGGCCCGCCGGGCACGGGCAAAAGCACATACACCCAGGAGGTTCTTACCCGCCGGGCCGCCCGGGGAACGGCACCGGATGACTGGTGCATTCTATATAATTTTACCAATCCCGACCGGCCCCTGGCCATTTCCCTGCCACCGGGAAGGGGCCAGATTTTCAAGCGGGATATGGAAGAATTGATTGGTGACCTGCGTACGGCCATCCCCAAAGTATTTGAGGGAGCCGATTATGAGCAGAACAAGCAGGCCGTACTCCACGAACTGGAATCCCAGGTACAGGAAGCCCTGGAGCATCTCCGACAGGACGCCTTACAATCCGGTTTTGCCATGAAGCAGGGCCCCACCGGCTTTATCTTCGCGCCCCTCAAGGATGGCCGGCGTATGTCCCAGGAAGAATTTGACGCCCTGGCTCCGGAAGAACGGCGGGAAATAGAAAACCGGGCACGCATGCTTCAACAAAAACTGGATGATATGGTTAATAATGGCCGTTTCCTGGAGAAAAAGGCCAGGGAACGCATCCAGGCACTGGAAAAGGAAATAGCCGGCCTGGCCATCGGCCCCCTGGTGGAACGGCTGCAGGAAAAATACCGGGACTTTCCCCGGGTGGTACGTTTCCTGGGAGAGGTGGCCGAGGACGTTACCCGCAACCTGGATCATTTTAAAACCCAGGAAAGTGCGCCCGCCCAGACACCATTTGGTTTCCCCGTGGAGACCACGGACATTTTTCACCGTTACCAGGTAAATCTTTTCGTCAACAACGGGGACACCCGGGGTATGCCGGTGGTGGTGGAAAACAACCCCCATTACTATAATCTCTTTGGTAAAATAGAATACCGCAGTTTTATGGGCAGTCTGAGCACCGACTTCACCATGATTAAAGCCGGCGCCATCCACCGGGCCAACGGCGGCTACCTGGTTTTACAGGCCCGAGATGTTCTGGCCGATCCCATTGTGTGGGACAAGTTGAAAAAATCGTTAAAAAACAGTCAGGCGGTGGTGGAAAACATCGGGGAACATTTTCGTCTCATTCCCACCGCCACATTAAAACCGGAGCCAATCCCGTTGAACGTAAAAGTGGTGCTCATCGGTAGCCATTATTTGTATCACCTTCTGCATGCCCTGGATGAAGATTACCAGAAATTTTTCAAGGTGAAGGTGGATTTTGACACCGAAATGCCCCGCACCCCGGAAAACCTGGAGCATTACGCCGCCTTTGTCAGTTCCGTGTGCCGGCGGGAAAACTTAAAACATTTTGACCGTTCCGGTCTGGCGGAGTTAATTGAATACGGCTCCCGCCTGGCCGCCAACCAGAACAAACTTTCCACCCGCTTCAACGAAGTGGTTGAAATTATCTATGAAGCGGCAGCCTGGGCCGATATGGAAGCATCTACCAACGTTTCCGCCCCCCACGTGCGCCGGGCCATTGAAGAAAGGGTTTACCGCTCCAACCGGTTGGAGGAAAAAATCCAGGAAATGATGGTCCAGGGCAAGATACTGGTGGATACCGCGGGGGCAGTGGTGGGACAGGTAAACGCCCTTTCCGTGCTGGACGTGGGAGATTACTCCTTTGGCCGCCCTTCCCGCATCACCGCTAAAACCTTTATGGGCCAGGAGGGCGTGGTGAACATTGAACGGGAAACCCGCATGAGCGGCAGCCTGCACACTAAAGGGGTACTCACCCTGGCCGGTTTTTTGGGCAGCCGTTTTGCCCAGGACAAACCCCTGCGCCTGTCGGCCCGCATCACCTTTGAACAATTGTATGAAGGGGTGGATGGGGACAGCGCTTCCAGCGCCGAACTGTACGCCCTTCTTTCCGCCCTGGCGGAATTACCCGTTAATCAGGGTCTGGCTGTCACCGGTTCGGTCAACCAGCACGGGCAAATCCAGCCTATCGGCGGAGTAAATGAAAAAATAGAAGGGTTTTTTGCCGTTTGCCGGGCCCGGGGACTTACCGGCGAGCAGGGGGTAATCATACCCGCCCAGAACCTGGACAACCTGATGCTCAAACCTGAGGTGGTGGAGGCCGTTGAGCAGAACCTGTTTCATATTTATGCCGTAAAATCCATCGAAGAGGGTATAGAACTGTTAACGGGAATACCGGCCGGAGAAAAACAGCTCGGCGGCCACTATCCGGAAGGCACGGTTTTTCACCTGGTGGACAAAAAACTGAGACAGTACGCCGAGGGTTTAAGCAGCTTCGGCCAGCAGGAGAATAAAAAAGAGGACGGGGAGCAATGCTCCGCCTGCGGCACATAAATATTTCGGAAAAACAGCCAAAGGGGAGCGTCCTCCGCCTTGCCGGCAAAATACAACGGCATTTCAGGTAAAATTTCATCCCGTATCTGCTGCCTTTCCGCCGGCTAAAAAATACCCGGCATAACGATGCCGCGAAAAGTTAATGCCCCCGGTTGGCAAAACACAGGATGGCTTCCCGCACTATCCTGGCCGCCAGAAGGGATGTGCGTTCCGTGGGATCGTAAACCGGACTCACTTCCACCAGATCCATTCCCACCACCTGCAGGCGGGATAGCAGATATAAAGCCTGAAAAACCTCCCGGGGCGTGCATCCCCCCGGCTCGGGAGCACCCGTGCCGGGGGCATAGGCCGGGTCCAGCACATCTATGTCCAGGGTCAGGTAAACCGGTCGCCCTTCCAGTTGCCCCCACACCTTTTGCAGGGGCGCACAAATTTCTTCCAGGAAAAGATGGGTGCAGGCCCGGGCATAGGCAAACTCTTCCCGGGTGCCGGAACGGATGCCGAACTGGAAAAGGTTGCCCTCCCCCACCACCCCGGCCACCCGGCGCATCACCGTGGCGTGGGAAAGCCTTTCCCCCAGGTACTCGTCCCGCAGGTCGGCATGGGCGTCCAGTTGAACCACCACCAGATCCGGATGAACCCGGGCCACCGCCTCCACCGCCGGCAGGGTAACCAGGTGTTCGCCACCCAGCAAAAGGGGAAACTTGCCGTCGTCCACAATACCGGCCACCGCACTGCCAACGCGGCTCAAGCTGACCTTTACCCCGCCGGGGGGCAGCACCAGATCACCGGCGTCATAAAAGGCACACTGGGATAGTTCCCGTTCCAGTGCGGGGCTGTATTCTTCCAGGCCCACACTGACCTGCCGGATGTGGGCCGGGCCGAAACGGGTACCCGGACGAAAGCTGACGGTCAGATCCATGGGCGCACCCAAAAGAACCAGGGAAGCCCGGTGATAATCGGCAATGGCGCCCATAAAGCCCCCGTTTTTCTCCCAAATCCCCTGCATGATTACCCTTCCTCGGACTGCAGCAGTTCCTCCACAAAGGGGGGCAGAACAAAAGCCGCCCGGTGCACGGCAGGGGTATAATACCGGGTTTTTAAATCCGGCAATTGTTCCAGGTTTGCTTCCAGGGGATCATACTTTTTGCTGCCCATGGTAAAGGTCCACAGGCCGCCCGGATAGGTGGGCACGCAGGCTAAAAACAGCCGGGTCACCGGGAAGATGCTCCGCACGTTCTGGATTATCCGGGGAATCAGATCGCGATTAAAGAAAGGTGATTCGGTCTGGGCCACAAACAATCCGTCCCCGGTGAGGGCGTCATGCACATCCTGGTAAAAGGCCCGGCCGAACAGGCCTTCCGCCGGCCCCACGGGATCGGTGGAGTCCACGATGATCATATCGTAGGTGTCCCGGTTTTCTTTGACGTGTTTGATGCCGTCGTCCACAATCACCCGCACCCGGGGATCACCCAGAGCGCAGCTGATTTCCGGCAAATATTCCCTGGCGGCGGCGATTACCCTTTCATCAATTTCCACCAGGGTGGCCAGCTCCACCGAAGGGTGTTTCAAAATCTCCCGGATGGAACCGCCGTCACCGCCGCCAATGACCAGTACCCGGCGGGGGTTGGGGTGGGTGTTCAGACCCACGTGGGTGATCATCTCGTGATAAACAAATTCATCCATGATGGTGGTTTGAATCACGTCATCCAGGGCCAGCATGCGGCCGAACTGGTCCGTTTCATATACGGCCAGGTGCTGGAAGGGTGTTTTTTCCTCATGCAACGTCTTTTTGACCCGGCAGCTGATGGCCATATCCGGCGTCTGCATTTCCGTAAACCAGCAATTCATTGCTTTCACCTCTAGGATATTTTTAATACCACAGGGGTACCGCGGCCAGGGCGCAACCGATTTTTTCCACCCGGTGTTCGGTACCGGCAATCTTCACTTCCACCAGCTTCATTCCCCGGGAATCAAAAGCCTCCCGGAGCATGGCTTCAATACGTCCTTCCGCTTCCTGCCGGGAACATCTCCCGGCAAACTCCATGATCACGCCAAAGCTTTCGGCCGAAAAACCTATACCCACGGCAGCCGCAATCAATTCCCCCGGCACGTCGCTAATGACATAGCCATAGGCGGTGGGTACCAGCGAACCGGGCGGAATAACCAGGTCGGGATCATACTGGGCGCCGGGCGGCAGGATACTGCTCACCCGGATGAGGTTGATATTCCCGATGCGTCCGGCCAGAAGGGCGTTGTCAAAGGCGGTTAACTGACTGTGGCCCTCGGCGCTGGCGGCGGTGAGGAAAAATTTCTGCGGGGTCGGTAACACGGCATAAGCCCCCCTTTCCAAGTCTATTTGCCCGAAAACAACAAGTTATATTATAGCAAAAGACGTAAAAAAATAAATAGGTTTATAGAAATCTGCCCCTGAAAACCCACGGGCTTGTCCCGTGGATCGAGCGGGGCGTCGCCCGTCAGGGCGACACAAGTGTATAAATAAAAATGCGCGTGATCAAATAAAGCCTTTTCTTGTGGTATAATTAGCTCAAGAATGATCAGGTGGTGAAGATAGTTGATTTATAAACTGCCCGTGACAATCAAACTGTACGACAGGGAGTACATCGCCCGCTGCGAGCCGTTAAGGGCCACCGCCACGGGGGACACCCCGGATGAAGCGTTAAATAATTTAAGAGAAGCCTTAGACGAAATGATAAAGGAATTCGGCAGGAAAGCGGTGTTTCAAGACATCAGCCCCGAAGTTGACGTGATATGGTCTTCATGGGGGTGGGTTGCCACCAGGTAATCAACCTTGTTGACCCCGTGCTGCTTGAGATAAGACACCACTGCCGGGCCGTCGTCGTTGTTCCCGGCGTCTACACGGGCGCTTTAACTGTTCTTCTATTGCTGTAAGGACATACGGCAAGGCATTTTCCGCATGTGCGAACCCCTTTGTTTACTGCCACGTAATTGCGGTACTCCTCGCACTTTTCCACATCTAGCCGCGCCGAGCGCGGTTCGGCCGGGTTAAAATCCCGCCCTTTTATTGCCCCCGCCGGGCAAGCTTCCACGCATTTCGCGCAACCGCGGCAACCTTTTTCCATGGGCTTGCCCGCGGGCAGGGGAGCATCGGTCAGTACGGTACCCCAGCGGACCCGCGGGCCGTCCCGGGGGGTGATGAGAAGGCAGCTTTTGCCGATCCACCCCATTCCGGACAGGTGAGCAGCCAGTTTGTGGGAAAATACCCCGGCAAAATGCCTGCCGGGGACGCGCAGAGAAGCCGCCACCGGCATGGCGCGGTACCCTGCGCCCTCTATTTCACGGGCCAGGTTAAAAGTAAGCTGATCCAGCATCAAGTTGCATACATGGTACACGTAGCGGTCGTAGGTTACCAGAACGCCGGGATCAGTCTCAGCCACGGCCAACATTTCCACCAGACCCACGGGCATGGCTATACCCACCGATACGGCCGCGGGAAAGGAAGCCGGTATATCTCCTCCCTGCTCACGGATGAACCCGGTTGCAGGAGCGAGATCCGCCACCCCGAAATAACCGGCGCCACCATTTTGCGCTATTCCCTTTAATTTTGCCAGTAATTCCATAATATTTTGCTCCACCGGCACTTTCATTTTTCATTTTTTAAGCCTGGCGAAACCCATATCAGCCAGATGTCTGGTCACTGCCCAGTACTGCCCGGCCACAAAGGCCACCGGCTCAATCTTCTGCACGTTTATGCGGCCCTTTTCGTCCAGCACAGCCTCGTCCACATGCACGGCCAGAACTTCGCTGATAAACATGTCGTGTGATCCAAGGGATATGATTTGATTTACACGGCACTCGATGTTAACCGGGCACTCGGCAATCAGAGGGGCCTCTACTTTGGTAGCCGGCCGGGGAGTGAGGCCGGTCAGGGTGAATTTGTCCTCATCCCGGCCGGAAACCATCCCGCACAGATCCATTTCCTTAACCCGATCAGCTCCGGGAATGTTCAGGACAAACTCCCTGGTTTTGGTTAAAATACCGTGGGAGTAAGTTTGCGGACGTAAACTTACGCTTAACATGGGTGGCGAGGAGCAAACAGTGCCCACCCACGCCAGTGTGATAATGTTGGGCCGTCCCTCGGAAATGGTGGTGACTAATACACTGGGTACGGGAAATAAAGCGGTGGAAGGCTTTTGAACTTTTTTCATCCTGGAGAACCCCCTCATTTATGTTATTTTTTAAAAAAATGGTACCACCCTTTATCATCTAAATGCTAATACCCGGGCGA
This sequence comes from Desulfofundulus thermobenzoicus, assembly GCF_009428905.1. Taxonomy (GTDB): domain Bacteria; phylum Bacillota; class Desulfotomaculia; order Desulfotomaculales; family Desulfovirgulaceae; genus Desulfofundulus_A; species Desulfofundulus_A thermobenzoicus. The sequence goes on from NZ_WHYR01000020.1 coordinate 42,079, forward strand.
AAAAGTCAGCCACCATATCCCCAACTTTAGCCTCATATCCCCACCAAAAATGATCAGCCCCGGGAATCAGCTCAACAATCTTTGGTTCGGCCATACCGGCAGTTTCCTTTAAGACCGAGGAAGGGGGAATTATATTATCTTCCGCCCCAGTAACAATCAACTTTGGTTTGGTGCATTCCTTGAGCACGTTGGCAGGGATAACCGGGGAAACGGCCGCGATGGCCCGAACTACATCATTGGTGTTACCAACTGCCAGGGCCACCATTCCCCCGAAGGAATAACCCATGATGCCGATCCGGGACGGGTCGATTTCTTCCTGGTTTACGAGCAATAAAAGGGCCGCCTGCGCGTCTTCCTGTTCCCCGATTCCGTTAGCAAAGCAACCCTGGCTGCGGCCCACACCGCGAAAGTTGAAACGCAGGCTGGCTATTCCATTACTGGTCAAAGCCCGGCTAACGGCGAGGATGATGTTGTTATTCATATTGCCACCGTAGAGGGGATGGGGGTGACACAGCACTACTCCGGGAAAGGGACCAGGAACAGCCGGCAGGTCCAGGAAAGCTTCCAGGACCAGACCGGAACCGGGCAGATCAATTTGTATTTTTCTCATACGGTCACTTCCCTGTACACGCAAAATACCCGCAAAAAACAAAACGACCTTCTGAGGCTTAATCAAAACGAAGGGAAACCCTCTGCACCGTTCTTAGAACGGCTGTTTTGCGCATCTTACAACACCCCCGCACCAAAGGCATTTACCTGATTTTTTCTACTTTCCGGAGCGGGTTCCTGCTTTGGAGCCGAGATCCAATAAAAACATCTCCCTTTCGCCAATTTGCACTGAGTTCAATTGAACCACTTCCAGGAAAATGTGTCAAGGAAAAACCCTGTCGAACGGTGACGAATCGACAGGGTTTTTCTCGGGGAGGAGGTCACTTGAGCATTCCTGCTCCTAAGTTGAGTTTAACAGATAAGGGGAGAAACTGCCTGGCCTCACCCTGTTCTTATGTTTGGAATTGGTTTGTGCCAGGGCCTACTCTACTTTAAGCAGGTTAATCATCCGTTTGACTCTATTCCCTCTTTTCTGTGATATAAAGACGATAGAGTTATAGCGATAGTATTTCAGAGGCGGAGTAACTAAGTACTCAGAATAACTTTGGTCAACGTCAGTAATTTCATGAGGCTGGTAAAAAATATGAGCATCGATGCGGAGAGTCTCAAACCCGTATTTGTCTACAAGAGAGCAAATATCATCTCCCCAATCTGTATATACCAATATCCCTTGTTTCCTTAGCGGATCTCCATGATATACTTCTGGCAAGCCTCTTCTGCTTTTTGTTGGTCTACCTTCGTGTAAAGGTACTGTAAAAATATGATAACCTCCCTCTCTCAGTACACGGTAGATCTCGAAAAAAGCTTTACCTGGGTTTGCAACATGCTCAAACACATCTTGTGTAATTACCAGATCAAAACTGCTATCACCAAATGTTAGATTTTCCAGATCATTACATAGTATGCCATTTTTATATTCACCTGGCTTCACATCATCGAAATACTCAAAACAAACATAACGAGGCAACTTCTTCAGTAGATTATAAATTGGCCCTACTGCTTGGGCTTCAAGGATGTTGATACCCGATAATTCCCCAACACATTCCGAAAGAGACGCTGTCTTACCCAAAATAACCTCTATGACTGCCTTCGCAGTATCGGAGTTCCTTAGCGAAGCACCGCAAATATTGCATCGGGCCTCTCGAAATAACGTTATGCCTTCTTCTAAGCAAAAATCAGATTTAGCACCACAAATAAAACATCTATCATGAACTACTCTCAACCGAAACACCTCTTACTTAAGTTTTATCACTATTAGTGTGACCTGCAAAATTCAAAAATTAAGGCTTTCGCAAAGGGGTCAAATCAAGTTCACCCCGGGCTGACCCCCTAAGATTGGACAATTAGTCCTTCTCGCTCACGATTTTGGCGAATTTCAATTCAGGGCGGCGGCCTTGACTGCCACCCCGCACGTGGTTAATCAAAACCACCGACGGGACGGCTCCGGGGAACATGCTATGGACAAGAGGCAAGCCCCGTCGGCTATCCATTGTACCACGTGCGGGGTCCCCGGCCGTCAAGGCTACCCGGCGGCGCCACTTTGATTAAGGTTAACCTCAAGGGCTCACCAGGAACATGTCAATAAGGGGAGCGGTAATTATTCTCGTTATGTCAACCCCTTGACAACTTAACTCATATAACTACATTACTCGGTATTTACTTGAAAGATTAACTTGGCTGACAGATGACTATAAAAGAAAAGTTCACCTTATATTTGAAAACCGAAGTAATACATCTTATGACCACTTAAATAATTATGTTCAACAGTTATTGAAAGATCCTATGTGTCAAATAAGGAAGGACATAACAGGTTCTAAACAAAAGTCAAAGCAAAAACCTTCAGACGGGTTGACCCCCTAAGATTGGACAATTAGTCCTTCTCGCTCACGATTTTGGCGAATTTCAATTCAGGGCGGCGGCCTTGACTGCCACCCCGCACGTGGTTAATCAAAAACACCGACGGGGCGGCTCCGGGGAACATGCTATGGACAGAGGCAAGCCCCGTCGGCTATCCATTGTACCACGTGCGGGGTCCCCGGCCGTCAAGGCTACCCGGCGGCGCCGCCCGGAAAACCCTCAAGGGCTCACCAAGGAACATGCCTTTTTAAAGCCTTACGGGCTTCAGGTGCCTTTGATTTCTCATCAAAAGCTGATAACATTCCGCCGGTGCCAGGTAGTGGGTAGCAGAATGAATACGGACGTTGTTATAATGCCAGATGAAACCGGTCACTGTCTCGTAAGCTTCTGCGTAACTGGAAAATTCGTGCCTGGAAAGGCATTCTTCCTCTAAAATCGAATGAAAGGACTCGATATGGGCATTTAAATTAGGCGTCTTAAAGGGTATTCTTTCGTGCTCCATGCTCAGTTCCCGGCACGTTATATCAAAGAGGTTGCTGATGAACTGCGGCCCGTTATCAGACCTGATTACAGGCTTCTCTGCCGCCGTAAACAACTGCCGTTTAAAAAGTGCCCTTTTAAGGGTAGCCACGGCATCTTTAGCTTCGCAGCACAGCCCAATATGGTAGTCCACAATGCAGCGGTCATAAACGTCAATGACGGGCATTATGAAGAAAAAGCGGTCTTCACCGGCAATATAACCGTATTTAATGTCCACCTCCCATAGCTGGTTAGAAGCAGTCACCAACCGACCGACGGGCAAAAACTGTGGGTGAACACCGGCCGCCGGCGCCAGGCGGCATAAATGAGCAACCCCGCAATCTGGTCCAAACTGTTTCTACCTCCAGCCCGGCGTACTGCACGGCGGCCAGCCGCCCGCCTTTGGCGTAGTCGGTCATGTGGGTGAGACCGGCTTACTGGGCGACCGCCTGCCCCCCGACGGGCTTAAATAAATTAGTGGCACGGCCAGATTTTCGTGGCCGTGCCACCGGCTTAGTTTTGCCTTTGATTTATCCGATTTAATGTGATAAACCGGCGGTTTTAAATCCATAAATTACCTGGCATAGAAAAGTAAAACAAAAGACATGCTAGAAGGTGAATGAGGCCTACACTATTTCGAGGAGGTTACAGCATGGCCAAAACTGTACTGGGTACTTTCAGTTCACGGGAATCCGCCGAGCGGGCGGTAGCGGAGTTGAGGAACAAGGGGTTTGATCGCGACATCTCCATCGTGGCCAAAGAGGATACCGTCCGGACTGACCGCCGCAACCAGTATAACGCACCCACCATGGGCGGTGACCCGGTAAGCGACGGCACAACCACCGGCGGCGTACTGGGCGGCCTGGCCGGACTGGTGGCCGGAGCCGGAGCCCTGGCCATCCCGGGTATCGGGCCCATCGTCGCGGCCGGACCCATCGCCGGATTACTCTCCGGCGCGGCCACCGGAGGCATTGCCGGGGGCCTGATCGACTGGGGCATTCCCGCGGAACGGGGGCGCTATTACGAAGAAAAGGTAAAACAGGGTAACATTCTGGTTTCCGTACGCTGCGATGACAATAAGGCCAATGACGCCGCCACGGTGTTGCGGCAATTCGGTGCCCAGGATGTGGAATCCCATTAAAGTTTGGCCATAAAAACAGGCGGAGGGTGGACCGGCCACCCTCTGTCTTTTTAACGGGAAAATTGTTGTTTTAATTGTTGATATATGGTTTTGTAAACCAGGGCGTCCTCAGCCTGCCGGTCATAGGATTCGCAGATAATGGTGGCGCCCACATTCCTTTCCACCAGCAACCGGGCCAGCAGGGTAAAGTCGGGCCCAAAACCTTCATCCAGCAGGGTGCGGTGTCTTTTCTCCCCTTTGCCGGTAAACTCGATGGGACTGAAATGGACATGCAGGTGCCCCAACGCCGCCCGGCCCAACCGGCTCTCCAGCAAATCCAGTATGCGGGCAAAATCCTCCACGGTGGTCAGGCTGCCCCCACCGGCCGCATGCAGATGGGCGAAGTCCACCGCCGGCACTACCCGGGAACTGACGGTACACAGGTCCAGCACTTCCGGCAGGTTACCCAGTTGCGCCGGCTTGCCCGCCGTCTCCGGGGCCACCCGGACGTCCCCGTAACCCCTTTCTGCCGCCTCGTCCAGAATTTCTTTCAAGAGATCCATTGCCCTTTTCAGTGTGGCCACCCTGTCTTCCCCACCGCCGGTGCCGGGATGAAAGACCACCGGAGAGGCCCCCATCCAGTGGGCGGCTTCAATGGACTTTAACAGGTGCATCCTTGTTTTTTCCCGGTAGCCCGCATCCGCTGTCCCCAGGGTAATATAATAGGGCGCGTGCATACTCAAAGCCACGCCGTTTTCCCTGGCCAACTCCCCCAATTTGCGGGCAGTATCTTCTTTTATATGCACTCCCCGCACAGATTGATACTCATAGGCATCCAGCCCCTGGGCTTTCAGCCAGGCGGGCATGTCCAGGGAACTTTTATGTCCCTGGGCCTGAAAGGATGGCGGATTCCCCGCCGGCCCAAAATGTACCCTCATGGATATACTCCTTTCGGCGTTTTCCCGGGCTGCCACTACTTTTTCCGCGTCCTCCCCCGCAACCCGAAAAATCCAGGTAGTCAGGTGCTTCGCCATTCCCCGCCCTTTTCCTGCCCGGGGAAGCAAAAAAAGATAAAGGGTTTTTGTTTATTATCTAGAGGATATTTCCAGTAAATGCAGTATTATACATTTAACCATTTTAACCATATATCTTCCGGAGCAAACGGGGGATAACCTTGCGCATCATCTATTTCTTCATCTCCGGGAAAAACGGAGGGATAGCTTTGCTCAGGCGAATGGCGTTTATTTTCACCCTGTCGGCCTGTCTGTGGTTTTTTTATATCCGGGGATTTGCGCCGGTAATGCCCACATCATGGCTGGCAGGAATAACCGGGGCAGAAAATAAAGGGTTCCTCGTTTATCTTCAACCGGACGAAGGCCATACCCTGGACCCGCTCCTGGCCGGTGATTATGCATCAAACCGCATTCTGGTAAACATCTATGAAGGGCTGGTCCGGTTGCAGGCCGGTTCCCCGGAACCGGAGCCCTGTCTGGCCACCCGCTGGGAGGTGTCCCGGGACGGGTTGGAATGGACCTTTTATCTGCGCTCCGGTGTAACTTTTCAAGACGGCACACCCTTTAATGCTGAAGCGGTGAAATTTAATTTCGAACGGATTGTGTCCGGCCAAAACAATTCACCTTACGCCAGCTTTGTCTTTGGCATGGTGCAAAGGGTGGAAGTGTTAAACCCCTCCACGGTACGCTTTACTTTAAAATATCCCTATTCCCCTTTTCTATATAATCTGGCCATGCCCGTGGCAGCCATGGTCAGCCCGGCAGCGGTAGCCAAATATAAAGACGATTTCTGGCAGCACCGGGCGGGAACCGGACCCTTTATCTTTAAGCAATGGGAAAAAAATAAGGAGATAATCCTGCAGGCAAATGCCGAATACTGGGGAGTCAAACCAGCCGTTCCGGGAGTAATATTCCGCACCATACCCGATGCGGCCACCAGAAAAAGTATGCTCCTTTCCGGGGCCGCCCATATCAGTGAGGGGATCAGCACTGCGGAAATACCCTCCCTGCAACAAAAGGGATTCCAGGTTGTCAGCACCCCGGGTCTGGACCTCAGCTATCTGGGTTTTTATACCAATAAGGGTCTTTTCCGCAACCGGGCACTAAGGGAGATAGCCTGCCAGGCATGCGATCCCCGGGCACTGGCTGAGGAATTGTTTCCAGGTGAAGTGATAACGGCCGCCGGCCCCCTTCCCCCCCGGGTGCTGGCCTCCGATCAGACCCCGGAAAGACCACAGCCCAACCCGGAAAAGGCCCGCCGGGATCTGATTTCTGCCGGGTACGGTCAGGGCCTGCCCATTACCCTGCTGGCCTACAGCAATGCCCGGCCTTATAATCCGGCCGGGGGCGAAAAGTTGGCCCGTGTTCTGGCGGAACAATTGAACCGAGCCGGCTTTCAATGTGCCATCAAGGTTTATCCCTGGGAAGATTTTAAAAAGGCATTGCTGCGCCAGGAGGGAGATGCCTTTATTTACGGTTGGACCGGTGATAACGGCGATCCGGATAATTTTTTGTACACCCTCTTTTCTTCGGCACAAATAAACAGTGGCCTGAACGCCACCCGTTATCGCAACCAGGAGGTGGATACATTGCTGCAGACCGCCCGGCGTACCGCCGACGATAACCTGCGCTCCCGGATTTACAGGGACGTGCTTCTGCAAGTGCATCAGGACGTACCCATGGTATTCCTGCACCATAGTGTAAAAACACTGGTAACAGCGGGCAACATCCAGGGAACCGGCCTGCAGGGACCCCAGAGGGCACCCTACCTGGGCCGTATTCAAATAATTAAAAATGAATAATCTGAATGGCAATTCCTATATATTCCAGTTATAAACTTTTCAACGGGGTACCATACTATGGCATGGAAGAAGACTATAGTTTTAAGGAGGTCATTTCATGCACCAGATCCATCAACAAATCCAGCGGTTGCGGGACGAAGTGAACGGTATTATGCAAATGGCCAGCCAGCTCCAGCAGTCGGAACAGAGCAACTCCGCCCAGCTGCAGCAATTGCAGCAGAGGGAGATCAACGCCTCCCAGCAATTGCAGCGCATCTCATTTATGGCCGGTCGTTTGAACCAGGAGATCAATCAGCTCAGCAGCCTGGCCCAGCAACTAAGCACCACCATGGGACAAACCCAGTTCGGCGGCCAGTTCGGACAGGCGGGCTGGAGCGGTGGCGTAAGCCAGCCCGGTTTTACCGGCTACGCCCAGGCTTACCAGCCGGGGTACCAGACCAGTCAACAATTTGGCGGAGCGCGTTACGATATATCCGGAACCACCGCCGGTTATACCAGCGGACAATTTGGCGCCCAGTACCAGCCCGGCAACATCCAGGGCTATGCCGGACAATGGGGTAACACCGGGCAGTTCGGCGGCAACCAGCCGGGACAGTGGGGCGGTCAATTTAGCGGCACCCAAACGGGACAATGGGGCACCCAGTTGAGCGGACAGGCCGGATTGGGCGGTCAGTTGAGCGGACAAAGCGGACAATGGGGCAGTCAAATGGCCCTTTCGCCCGGTCAATTTGGCGGGCAATTCAGCCAGGGCGGATTCCGGGGTAGCATTTCCGACCAGGGTCAATATACGCCAAACTATAGCCTGGGAACGATCCCGAACACCTTCTAAGTTTGCCCTGAAACAAAAGTGAACCATTCCGGGGGGGGGTGAGCAAGCCCCCCCAAACTATTACAAAAATGGGTGCAATTAGACATTATCCACCCCTTAACAAAATTTCCCCGGGTATTTATAATTAACCCAGGGTATTTTTAAGGGGGGTGTATCAAGTGGTCAAGATGCTGCGGGATGGGGCTTCGTACAATCACCGGGAAGTGGTGGACCTGCTGGTGGAATTTTCTTCTTTTAAAGACCGCGTACAAAAGAAATTTAAAGAACTGGCCAGGGAACTGGACGGCAAGAATAATGAACACGAACTCTGGGTGAATCTTTACCTGATATCCACCGATTATGCTGAAGAGCAAAATATCAGGAAGCAAAAGCAGGAGACAATGCAAAAGGTTTCATAATAACCGACGGTCTGCCCCATTAAGAGGGCAGTTTTTTTGAGCCGGCCATTCCGTGAGAGTAAAAATGATTTTTTTAATCATGGAAAATCTCTTCGCCAGAGGAAAAATCACCACAAACTGGTTGGCCGTTCCTATAGGTTTAACCATGGGCGCCACCTGGCTCTCACTGGCCGGTTACGCCGTTTATACCTATGTTAAACCGGAATCTAAACGGCAGCGCTAAAAGGTTTACGGCAATCGGCTTAACCTCTTGTAACCGGAGCGTTTTCGTGATATAATGCAAATTGCACGTGGGGGCATAGCTCAGCTGGGAGAGCGCTAGAATCGCACTCTAGAGGTCGTGGGTTCGAGTCCCATTGCCTCCACCAGGAAAATCAAGGCTTGCAGGGTTCGGTGAGGCCGTCAAAAAGCTTTTTGCCCACCGTTTGCCCACAGGCCTTTTTTCACGCCTTTTTAGCGATTTCCTTCTCGTGGAAATATTTCGTTCTCGCGGTTTCTGACCCGCCCTCCAGGATGCACCTTCCTGCATTCCGGGCAATACGTGCGCGTATGTTTTTAAAGTGAATGCTACGCTGGAATGCCCCAACCGCTCGGAAACCACTTTTACATTTTCCCCTTTGGATAATAGCAACGTGGTGTGGGTATGCCGCAAGTCAGGACATCTTCCCTACCGACAACGTTTCGTTCCAGTGCCCACCGTAGTTTTTACCCTACCAGTTCCTTGCCTAGACGGAAGGCTTCTTCGAGCAATGCGTTGTTGCTTTTGACCGTGTTGAGGTCATTCATCCCGTTACCTCCGGCTATTCCCTTGACTTGCATACCGAGAATCCTTCCCAGCCGCTGAACAAGCCCATGTATCATCTCCCGGTCATCCCCACCCCCCTGGGAATAAACCATAACGAATTTCTTTCCCGGAGGGAATATGCTGTTCAAGCCGGGCCTCAAGAAGGCGAAAAGGCGATCCATGAACAGCTTGGTCTGGGCAGTGACGTAGCCCATATAGATCGGCGAGCCCAGCACGATTCCATCGGCTTCAAGCAAGGCCCGGTAAATTTGAACCATATCGTCCCCCTGCCGGCAACGGCCGTGCTCCACCGCTCCGGTATAAGTTTTTATGCCTGTGCTTGCCGTCCGCTCCCTTTCCCGACACCACGATAAAGTGACCCACCGCCCTGGCTGTAGCAGTCCTTCACGATGTAAGTAGTTCACGTCAAGATCACGGCAGTCTTCCACCAAGCCTTTGCTCGCAGAAAACCGCCAGCCACTCTTTGGGCGTTTCCATCACTTTGGCCTTTATTTCCTCCCAGAGCACCTTCGACCCAACTTCGTCACCAAGGTATGCGGCCGTTTCCGCATCCATTCTCCTGATTTCTGCATCCATCCCAGACTTGGCGACGCATTTTTCTCCTTGGAGCGTCGGGCTAGCCCGGCAGATGTCGTCATTGCCTTCAACTACCTCTATCTCTTCTCCCTCCGTAGCCCTGCGCATTACGTTTTCCAGGTTTTCGACAAATTACCGACTGAATCCCTCACCCCGGTAGAAGTGCAGGCAAATCAAGTAGTGACCCCTCAACCTGATCATATTAGCCGCCCCACCTTACTGGTCTATAATTTTGGGGCTATGCACCTACGGTTTTAATTAACCCTTAAATCGTAGCCGTATTCCTGCGAAAGGGTCGCCAACTCTTCTGATAGTGTACGTAAGTACCCGCGGGGGTCGGAAAGGTATTGTTCCAAGTGTTTCAGCGCCCAGGGAAGCATTGTCTGGTAAGCAACTTTTAAACGATACACGGAAGCAGGATAGGGGTTCAACGAATCAAGGTAGACTTCCTTAACCCCGGCTCCTCTCAGGCCAGATATGAGTTTTCCCAGCATCCCGGGAGCGTCGCTCACTCCCGGAAGAACAGGCGCAATAAAGGCCCATACGTATAAACCTTCGCCAGCGAGCCTTTGCGCGGCCCGAAGGCGTGCCGACGGCGGGGCGGCCCCGGGTTCTAACACGGAGGCTATTTTGTCATCAGAGGTGGTCACCGTAAAACCAACGGAGCAATTTTTCAGCTTCTTGAGTATATCAACGTCCCGCACCACAAGGTCGGATTTTGTGAGCAGGTCAATCTCCGCGTTTGGCCACTCCTCCGCAAAGATCTCCAGGGAACTCCTGGTAAGGCCGAATTCGGCCTCAGCGGGCTGGTAGGCGTCTGTAACGGTACCAAAGATAATCCTGCCCGAAAGGCTTCTTTTCCGCTTTAATTCTCGCCTCAAAACCTCCGGGAAGTTGACTTTAGCGGCCACGAATTCGCCCCATTTCCCGGAGTGGCCGGAAAAACGAAGCACCGTGTCCGCATAGCAGTAACGGCACCCGTGGGAGCAACCGACATAAGGGTTCAGGCAGTAGCGGTAGCCAGGAATGCCGGTCCTGCTGAGGGCCGTTTTGCAGTAGGTTGGGTTTATCGACATCTTGGACATTTCGACGTGGCTCCGTTCCTTATTAGTCTCCGAAAGTTTTATGTTGTTTTCACCGGGCGACTTTCTTACTTTTCGAATCGCCCTTTTTATTACTCCGGTACCGGCAGCTTTTCCACTTCATAGCTCACCTGATTCCCGTTTACGCGGCAACGCAGGTAGTGATAATAGCCGCCAGATTCCGGTGGAGCATACAAATTTGCGCCGGCACCTGCAGTGATAAAGTACGGTACTCCCTGTACGTCCATCCGGTTGAACATGTGTATGTGGCCGGAGAAAACAGCGTCCACATGATAATTAGCAACCATTCGCATAAATTCAACAGCAACTCCCGGCTCTCCCCAGCTGGTTCCGTGTCCATCAGGCAAATTGGAAACGGTATCCGGGCCTCCGGAACGAAAAGGGGATACCGGCGGCTTATGGCCAAAAATAAAGATGTGCCGGCTTCGCAGGCAGGCATCGGCCAGGTCCTGGCGAAGCCATTCCCACTGTTGGCTACCTGGTTTCAGTTCAGCCTCCTTCGGCCCGTCCCCATTCTGCCACGCCGTATCCAAAACGATAAAATGTGAATTTTGATAGTTAAAGGAATAATAACTTCTCCCCTGCACCGGCAGTTTGTCAACAAAGACCTGAAGAAAGTTGCCTTCCCCGTTTCCCGCCCGACCACTGGATTCTGCCCCTCTAATCAATTCATGGTTACCGATCACCGGATACCATGGTGACTGCAATTTAACAAGGTATTCTCTAAATGCCAACAGGTTTTCGACCGGCCCGCCCTGATCGACGCCGTCTCCCAGGTAAACCACCAGGGCAGGGTTGTCCTGATTAATCCGTTCCACGGCTTCCGCCAATACCCGATTGCCCCGCCAATTCTCCCTTCCTGGTAATATCTTTGAATCACCTAGTACATCGAAGACAAAAGAATCTTTTTTGTTGACAGTTTCTGACGCGGATTTATTCCCGGTTGTTCTTGTGGTTGCCGGCGCTTCAGGCAACTGACCAGGCGGCCCTATCATTACGGCCTGCCGGCCGCCGTCCCAGCCCACCTCGTAACTGAACGCTTCGGCCACGAACCTGGCGGGAAGGTAAGTGCGGCCTTCCCTAATCACCGGGGCTACATCCATCTCCCCGGGCCGACTGTCCAAGTACAGGGTTTTACTTCCTACCTTCATCTGGACCAGCGTGCCGCCCAGCTCCAGGCTGACCGTGCCTGTTTCGCCAACCCACACCACGTCGCTCTCCGCCACTCCCAAGGCGCAGGCCAGATACCTCACCGGCACGAAGGCGCGGCCGCCTTTAACGAAGGGTACCGCGTCCATTTGTTTTGCCTGGCCGTCCACGGTATATCCTTTCTGTCCGACGACGAATACGGCCTTGTGGCCCGGTGCGGCCAGAGCGGGAGAGGTGAAAGTCAGAATTAACATCAGAAAGGCCAACAGGGTGGTTGTTTTGCGCATTCCGAAACACCCCGCACCACAGGTATTTCCTGATTTTTTCTACTTCCCGGCGCGGGTTCCTGCCCTGGAATGGAAAAAGTTATTTTCCTGTTACCGCCGTTTCAGGGCCGTGCTTCCCCACCACAAATACGGCCCTGTGGGCCGGCGCGGCCAGGGCGGGCAGGGCGAAGGTCATAATTGCCAATAGGAAGGCCGACAGAAAGGCTGTTTTACGCATCTTACCATACCCCGCAATACAGGCATTTACCTGATTTTTTCTACTTTCCGGCGCAGGTTCCTGCCCTCAGAAACGAGAGAATGACGGAACCGGCGACCAGAAAGAACCAGGACACCACCAACGGAACATCACGATGGCGTGATAATATAGTGATTCGTGCCAGGCCAACATTTGGATGGCCAGGCGGTTTGGACCCTGGTATTTCAACATCTCGGACAACCACCCGGGCAGACCCGGGCGGCGAAGGATGAGTGCGTGCATTTGCAAAACCACCTTTCTTGGATGTAGCTTGTCATAAAAAGAAAAAGCCGGGTATCCCGGAAAAAAGGGATTACTCGGCGGCCGGTACGTCATGTTTTGCAGATTGATTCGGTTACCAGCATGTGCTTGAAAATGAATATAAAAAATCCGGGCACCTGGCCCGGTTTGTCTATTAGCGCCCAATTCCATTTTATGTGTAATATGTCTACATTTGTTGGTAATACTGGCTGTGGGGATTTGATACCGCCCCGCTTATTCCCTGTAACGCGCCGGCTATTTCGTTGATGTGTTGCTGCATCCTACTTAAAACGTATGAAGCCATGCTTATGCGTTCATGAATGGCCCGGTTCAAATGTTGTGTGTTATTGGCAATTTGACCGGCAATGTTTCTGGCATTTTGAGCCGATGCAAGAGCGCCCTGCATGTTCCCATGGTTGATGTTATAGATAATTTCATCACATACCGAAATCAGCTCGTTAGAAGCAGCCGCCGCCGTATTAGAAGCGTTTATCAGCAATTGACCCTGACGTGCAGCATGCTGAATGAATGGATTGGTTTCATGGTGCATTTATTATACCCCCCTTTATATTTAACATTATTATGAAATACAATAACGTTTTTATGCTTATTAAAAATTGTTTATATAGTAAATTATTATCTTTGCAACAGAAATTCCGCCAAGAAGCTATCCATTAATCACCCTCCCCACAGCAGCAAGCTTAATCCCGCCAGCACATTATCCACATCACCCGAAAACCCCTGCCTTTCCAATTCCACCAACGCCTCCGCCCGGGTAAAACTCTTGTCCCGGTAAGGCCGGTGCTCTAAAAGTGCCGTATAAACTTCCACCGCCGCCACGATGAGGGACAGCGGGCGTATATCCCCTTTTTTTAGCCCGTTCGGGTAGCCGTAGCCGTCGGCCCGTTCGTGGTGTTCGCGCACAATACGGCATAACAAATCAGGCGCATCCGGCCAGTGCTTGCGATCGACCATAAGAACTCTCACCGCTTGCCAGCCTTTTTGGAAATTTTTCACCGTTTATTCACAGATTCGCAACAAATTGCAGTTATACTTGAAAATAGAGATGACCGAAAGGAGGTGTCCGCCCGATATGTAGGCACCTGTGCTCTGTAGTAAAGAATAAACGCAACCGTAATGACACAATTCAGGAGGTGTTCGGTAATGAAAAAGAAAATTGTGATCGCCCTGGCAGCTCTGGCACTGGTGACACTCTTTGTGGGAGCGGCCCTGGCGCAAACTTCCACCGCCGCGGATCAACCCAAGCCGCCCGCCTTCTTCCAGACCTTCCTGGAAAAATTGGCGGCCAACCTGGGCGTGGATCAAACCAGGCTGGTGGATGCCGTCAAACAAACCGAACTGCAGATGGTTGACGAAGCCGTCCAGCAGGGGAAGATGACTTCTGACCAGGCGCAAAAAATCAAGGACCGGATAGAACAGGGCAATTTCTTCCCGATGGGACCGTTCCACGGTCCTAAAGACGGCAAAGAAGCAGGAGAATTCGCGGGTAAACGGTTAGACGTGCTGGCTCAGGTTCTCGGTATGAGCGCCGACGAGCTCAAAACCGAGCTGCAGCAGGGCAAGAAGATTTCCGATATCGCCCAGGAAAAAGGGCTTACCATGGATCAGCTACACCAGAGGCTCCTTGATGCTAAAATCCAGGCTATCCAACAGGCGGTGAAGGACGGCAAGATGACCCAGGACAAGGCCGACAAGCTGATCCAGCGGCTGCAAAACGCGCCGCAGGGCAGAGACTTCGGGCAATTTGGCCCGCCTGCGTCCAACGCTCAGTAGATCGCCATTCCGGCACATCCCTTTCTTGGAATTTTAGCGGCCTGCTCCGGAAAAAGAGCGGGCCGCTCTGTTTTCGTTCAACAATAAAAAGCAGGACACCCCCGAAAAAGGTGCCCGGCCCGCAGAAAACTACCTATCTACCGGCCCGAACAAACCAAGCAATGCATCGAACTGCACGCCCCGCCCCGCCATCCTCCCGGCCGTCCTACGGTCCAACTCCCCGCACAGAACCAGCCTGCACAGCGCCCCCAGCCGCACCTGGGGGTCGGGATCGTCCACCAGAAAGAGCGCCAGGTATCCCGGACACCCCGGGTGGCGCACCGCGTGCCAGCGCATCTTAGGGTTTTCGGAGATTGCCAAGGAAGCGAGTTTTTGCAGAACAGCGCCGTCCGATTCCATCGGTTCGAAGCCCTCCCCTGCATTACTACGAACCAGTATTCAATAAATCCTTCCTTTTGTCATCACCCAACCAATCCCCATACGGCGGTGCATTTCTGCCGGAAATCAACTTTATTATGGAACCAGCTGCACAGACGAACGGTATCCATCGTGAGAAACCGACCATATGACAGATTGCAGGTTCCAGGGAGTGGTTCCGTTCGCTGCCACGTCACGCGCTTTGCCGGCGACTGACGAAAACCCTGGCCTTCTGCCACAGGTTGGGCGTGGAGCCGCTACTCATTTCTTTGACGTAGCAGGATTCGCCGATGAAGCCGGGGGAACTGAAGCCGTCGTTTTTGACGCAATCGATTTCTCCAGAGCCAACACTGGGAAATGTTGTTGGAAGTTGCCACGCCCTCACCTGTTCCCCCGGGATATCCTGTACCGTCACGTCCAGCGGCCGATCCCGGATGGCGCTGGACAGGGGCCAGATCGGCTTTGTGTAATAAGTCGTCCCCGGCACAAGCACATCTTTCAACAGATTCTCGTTGTAGTCCATGGAGATCAAGTAGTAGCCGCTGTCATACGGAATCTGGAACCCGAGGAGAAAATTCTTGATATCCTGCAGGTTTTGCGACCGGTACGGGTTGTTCAGGTTCGCGTCGCTCACCGCCGGGTAGCCGAAGGACTCGTACACGCCCACATATTTGTCGAACACGTCCACCGGGTATAGGCTTCCCACCCACACAGCTCCGTCCGTGCCCAGTTCATTGCCGTTGTAATTGATGAAAAAGTCTTCGTACTGGCCCCGGGAGTAGGTGTTTATGCCATTGGCGGCGTAGGCGGCGGGGGGTTGGTGATCTTCAGGTCTTATCCAGTCCGCAGCTAACACTGGCTGTACTATTCCAAAAACAAACATTACCAGCAAAACGAAAACTGAAACCGCTTTCCGCAATGACATCCTCCCCTTTCCTTGCAATTTTCCCATAAAAAAGGAAAGTGCCGGGGCTTCCGGTGCTTTCCCTGGATATGTTGGGTTGTCAGCGAATAGCTAAGGTTACAATGGTGCCGATAAACCCGGCGATTACCGTGATTACCGCCCCTATTGTCCAGAATCTTAAACTAGATATTTCTTGTTTGACGTCTCCCATCTCCTGCCGCAATTCTGTTCTCAAACGGTCAATCCGCTCCGTAAATTTCTCGTCCAGGCGGTCGATCCGCTGAAGCAGGAAAAAGAATTCCTGCGACACCAGATGGCGCGGCGGTTCATTGCCGGGCGGTTGTTCGCTGGTGGCCGCCATCTCCCTGATCGCTTCTTCCGGCATGGCCATCACCTGCCTTTATCACCCCCATTTTACAATATTGCTAAGCAAGATACAACACTATAATGTGAGACCCTATGATTGATTTCGGTATAAGCCGTGCCCGCTTTTGCATCCAGATGCCCTCCGCCTTCTCCATCAACTATCGACAGCCCTGCGTGTGGTGCAAATAACAACCAGATATCCGATACAGTTCCGATGCCTACCATCGGTACGCCATTTTTTACGAAAAGGGGGTAGCTCAGTAAATCATTTGCTTCCCAGGCTTCATCAAGATGCTTCGTAAAATCATCCATAAACCCCTTGCAAACCCCGTTTTTCGAACCGACAGTCAATACCTTATAATCCTTTACATGACCATAGAAACCCCACACCCCCAGGTGCTCCCCGTCCCAGACCATGTTCCCCCGGGGCACACCGAAGGCTTCAGCCACGGGGATGAAGGGGACGTCCACGGTTTATTTGCTCTGCCCGATGACGAACACGGCCTTATGGGTGGGGCTGGCCAGGGCCGGAAGGGCGAAGGCCAGCAGGGCCAGAAGCAGGCCGGCTAACAGGATGGCTGGTTTGCGGGTTAGTTTACGCATGTTTACCACGCTCCTTTATGAAGTTTTCGCAGGTTAACGGCCCCGGCGGACCGATTTGTATTGATATATTACTTGATACGTAATATAATATTACATGAAAAGTAATATTGCTACTGGAGGTGTTTCTTTTGCCCGGCAAGCTGTTTCCCCTCGGCGGTCCCGTGCCGGAAAAAGACGTTGTAGACAGGGAAGAATTTTTGGCTTCCCTGCAAATTAGATTATCTGAAGGCCAGAGCATCATGCTGGCCGGCCCCCGCAGGATAGGCAAAACCTCTCTTGCCTATGAAGTGTTAAGACGTTTGAAGAAACAGGGGTTTTATACGGCTTCGATTGACTTTTTCCGGCTTTCAAATAAAAGGGAATTGGCCATTTCTCTAATTAACGCCTGCCTGGAAAACAGGACGGGGGTTCGCAAAACTTTCGACGCACTGAAAGATCGCGCCAAAACTATTGCCGGTATGGCTAAGTTGACCGTCAAACTGGAGGATCTTGAATTCAGCCTTAAATTCCTTGACGAAACGAACGATGATACGCTTCTCGATTACGCTTTGGATTTGCCGGAGGTTCTTGCTAAACGTGATCGGAAATCAATGGTGGTTTTGCTTGACGAATTTCAAGACGCATCCCGAATTGTTGACACAAATATTTACAAGAAAATGCGTTCCTACTTTCAGAACCAGGAGAATGTTTCTTACCTGTTCCTCGGCTCAAAGGAAGGCATGATGGAAACTTTGTTCAGCAACCGGCAAGAGGCTTTCTATCGCTTCGCTACAATTCTTCCCATCCCCCCTATTTCCGAAAGATCATGGGCAGACTACATTACGCAAAAGTTCAGCGAACGAAACATTAGAATCAACGCTGAAATTATCAAAGAAATCCTGCGAAAGACAGGTGGCCATCCTCATGACACCATGCTCGTTTGTTCGGAAACCTATTATGCGCTTCTTGAAGCGGAAAAGAGCGATGTTACTCCCGGCATCCTTCGTTTGGGATATGACCGGGCCTTACTGACTCTGGCCCAAGTTTACGATGAGATTTTAGACGAACTCAGTCAGCGTTTTCAAGTGCGTCATATTTTGAAACGTATAGCCGCCGGAAGTAATGTTTACGATAAAAAACTGAACCCGAACGAAACCAAAAGAATTATAGACTTTCTCGTTTCCAAAGCGATAATTGAAAAAACTGGGCGTGGCTCTTATAAGTTCACTGAACCGATGTTCCAGGAATATATCCTACGGGAGTTTTCGTGAACCGCTATGCGGTTATTTTCTATACCGGCCGCAGTCCGGGCACCAGAATCACCGGTAGCGCCAGGTAAACGACGAACAGGTAGAACCGGAACATTATGCTTTAACCATCTCCCTTCAGGAAAGACACCAGCTCTTGCAGAAAATCCCCGGGGGTACCGATGGCAAAGTTCACCTTTCCTTTCCAATCCCCGCTAAGGAAATGCTTATCCAGGCTCAACAGCCAATCTACCTTGCCGGATATGGCCGCCGCCGGTATGGGGGCGTCCTTCTCGTTTATCAGCGACCTGGCGTATTCCAGATCCTCATCGGTAGGATCTACAATTTTGAACGGCAGGACCTTGAACAGGGTGTAGTAGCTGTCCACACAGCCGGGCAGCTTTTTTTGGACGTTCCTCAGCACCTGGCCCACCACGTCTTCGGATATGCAGGGAACAATTATCCCCAGCTCGGCCAGGGCCAGCACCTCATGGGAACCGCCACTCATTGAGGCAAGGGCGGCTATAATTACACTGCTGTCCAGAAACACCTTAATCTGTCCTGTACTCATGACTGCCCTCTCTCAACTCGGCCAGCAGTTTTTCCAGGTCAATGCCGCTTTTGGCCATTTCCTTGCGGACGGAAGCTGGAATCCTCCCACTTCAGTGGAGGGAGGTTCAATAACGTACGTAACGGAAGGCCGGAAAAACCAGTTCCCCGGTGGAAATTACGTGGTAGCCGTGTTGCAAAAGGGCGTCGATGTGTTCCTGGAACAACCGGGGGGTAATTGCAAAAGGCCTATCAGGTGCCGGGTCGATATGGTGGTAGAGCAGCACGATCGCTTCGTCCATGTACGGTGCCCAGAGAAGATTTTCATTTTATATCTGGTTCCAAAGAACCAACCATCTTCAACAAATAATGGAGTTGTCTGGTTAAAAACCAGACAACTCCATAAAGGGATTAAACAAGGGCCGGCCATTGCCTGCAAGGGAAAAAATTGAAAATCCTCTTTTTGCCAGTGCCGTACCGCCCCGTATTTCCGCGGGCTGGTAAACAATAACTAAACCATTGCAGGAATTTAACGGTCCTTTGTGGTAATAAATAGATCAAACACTTATCAAAGGAGGTCCTTCCCATGGCCGTTAAAAAAATTCTCATGCTGGTAGGAGATTATGTGGAAGACTATGAAGCTATGGTGCCCTTCCAAATGCTAACCATGCTCGGCTATACCGTGGACGCGGTCTGCCCCGGCAAGAAAGCGGGGGAAACGGTACGCACGGCCATCCATGATTTCGAGGGTGATCAGACATACAGTGAAAAGCCGGGTCATAACTTCGCCCTTACCGCCACCTTCGATGAAGTCAAACCGGAAGATTATGCCGGACTGGTCATCCCCGGCGGCCGGGCTCCGGAATATCTGCGGTTGAATGAGCGGCTCCTGGATATGGTGCGTCATTTCTTTGAGACCAACAAACCGGTAGCCTCCATCTGCCACGGCCAGCAAATCCTGGTGGCCGCCGGCGTGCTGGAAGGCCGGCTGTGCACGGCCTATCCGGCGGTAAAACCCGATTGCCTCCGGGCCGGGGCTAAATGGGGGGAGGTTAACGAAACCTTCTCCAACGCCTGGGTGGACGGCAACCTGGTCACAGCCGCGGCCTGGCCAGGGCATCCCGAGTGGATGCGCAAATTTGCAGAGTTGCTGGGTGCCAGAATAGAAATCTGACAAATGATCACCGGGTTATGCTGTTATCCATAACCGGATGAATCTGTTTCCCACCTCCAGTGATGGAATCATTGCCCGGGTCTTCCTGAAAGAGGCAGGCCCGGGTATTTGAATGTTACCCGGGCATTATACCCACCCGCTTTTTGCTTATATGATCCGGGCGTATTTTTCTACATTTGCTTCAAAAATCCTTTTCCATTTTGTCAATTTTTTCTGGAAGCACTACCTCGACAGCAGGAAAATCTTTGATGTTCGCGGTGACAACCTTCAGGTTATTCAACTCGGCCGTGGCCGCGATAAGGCAGTCGGCCATTCCCAGAGTCCTGCCCTTCGCGGCCTGATCCCGACGGATTTCAGCGGCACGCCCGGCAACCTTGCGATCCATGGGTAGCATTTCCCACGATTCCAACAGCTTCTCGACGGCGGCTCTCGCTTTTTCAGTTCGGGCCCCATACAGGAGTTCATGGTAGACGATCACGCTGGTAGCCGCCAAACCGGACGCCACCGCCTGTTCCAGCCAGGTGTTTGCATCGGGATATAGCCTGCCGGTCAGGTGGTCGATCAAAACGCAGGTGTCTATCAGGTAGCCCATACCGGCGGTTCACCTTCTTCCCCGCGCACTCTCCGGACCCAGTCCGCCCCCGGAACTTCCGACCACTCCGGCGCGTCCTCCGGCCCAAGAGTCCCCCGGGTTTCCC
>NZ_WHYR01000208.1 GCF_009428905.1 Desulfofundulus thermobenzoicus
ATTTAGACGAAGGTGCCATTACGGTCAAAGATATCTTCGGTAAAGAAGCAGATGAAATCACAACCTTCATCATGGATCGTATTAAAGAAAAATACGATGCAAAAGAAGAAACATTTGGCGAAGAACAAATGCGTGAATTTGAAAAAGTCATCGTTCTTCGTGCGGTGGATTCGAAGTGGATGGACCATATCGATGCAATGGATCAGCTGCGTCAAGGTATTCATTTACGTGCGTACGCACAAACGAATCCGCTTCGTGAATACCAAATGGAAGGATTTGCGATGTTTGAGCATATGGTTGCTTCAATTGAAGATGATGTGGCCAAGTATGTCTTGAAATCAGAAATCCAAAACAACCTAGAACGTGAAGAAGTGGTTCAAGGTCAAACAACGGCTCATCAGCCGCAAGAGGGCGATGAGGAGAAGACAGTGAAGAAG
>NZ_WHYR01000209.1 GCF_009428905.1 Desulfofundulus thermobenzoicus
GTGCGAAAGAATTAGGTTATAAGTCTGTTTCTGATCTTCCAACATTGAAACTTTCCTACAACACAGATGAAGGCCACCAAAAGATTGCACAAGCAATTCAAGAAATGTGGAAAAAAGATTTAGGTGTGAAAGTTGAACTTGATAACTCTGAGTGGAACGTATACATCGACAAAATCCACAGCGGAGATTACCAAATCGGACGTATGGGCTGGTTAGGTGACTTCAACGATCCAGTGAACTTCCTTGAGCTTTACAAAGATAAAGACGGCGGAAACAACGACACTGGATGGGAAAGCAAAGAGTACAAACAATTGTTGAATGATTCTGCAAAAGAAACAGATAAAACGAAGCGTGAAGAAATGCTGAAAAAAGCAGAAGAAATCATCATCAACGATATGCCTATAGCACCAATTTACTTCTACACTCAGCTTTGGGT
>NZ_WHYR01000210.1 GCF_009428905.1 Desulfofundulus thermobenzoicus
TGATAAAGGGGGGGTTTATATGTCAAAAGTGAGGGATTATCAAAAGCTTGCAGAAGACATCTTAGAGGCAGTTGGCGGAGAAGAAAATGTGGTGAGTGCCGCAAGATGCGCCACGCGGCTGCGTTTGGTCTTGAAACGTTCGAATCCAAAAGCAAAGGAAGCAGTCAATGCGATGCCTGGCGTCATTACCGTGGTGGAAAACGGCGGTCAATTTCAGGTCGTCATCGGTCAGCATGTTGGTGAGGTCTATGAGCATTTTTCCAGCCTTGTTCAGCTGCCGCCGTCTGAAGATGACCAGGTAAATGAAAACAAGGGAACGGTGCTGAATCGTGTCATCGCGACCATGTCTGCTGTGTTTGCGCCATTTGTGTATATTTTGGCAGCAGCTGGTATTTTACAAGGTGCACTTATCCTCATTAATTTATTATTTCCAAGC
>NZ_WHYR01000211.1 GCF_009428905.1 Desulfofundulus thermobenzoicus
CTCCTAAAGGAACGCTGGTGCATCCAGAATACCCGGCTTCTGTCGGGATTCGTCATTCGATTACGATGAGGCTGTACAATGTCGTGCTAGGCGCCATTGGTAAGCTGTTACCTGAAGCGGTGCCGGCAGCAGGTGCAGGTCAATCTGCCATTGTGGTTCTCTCAGTACCTGATGATCAAACGGGTGGCAGGAAAATGTCCGTTGTCGAACCATTAGGCGGAGGCGGCGGTGCTCAAAATGGTACTGATGGAGTGGACGGTATTGACCATTCGTCAGGCTTTTTGAAGAATACCCCAATTGAGAGTTTGGAACAGCATATTGATATTCATGTTCACCGATATGAACTTCTGCCGAATACAGGTGGAGCTGGTGAAAATCGAGGCGGACATGCGATTGGTTTGGAATTTGAAATGATAAAGCCTGAATCAATGGTGAC
>NZ_WHYR01000212.1 GCF_009428905.1 Desulfofundulus thermobenzoicus
AAACAAGACAAATCACCTATGAAAGCTTCATTCATCAGACGGAACGTATCTTGAAGAGTTGACAAAAGTAAGCAATCTTAACCCCTCCATTTATCGACAAGAACTTTTATAGTTCTCCAAAATCAAACATAAAGTTACAATTTTCCTATTCTTCCACAAAGTTTCTCATGGTATGCTTTTCTTGCAACAAAATTTAACAGAAAAGGGAGAGAAAAGAAGCATGAAGAAGTTTTTGAGCAAATCGCTCAGCTCTGTTGTATTTTTCGCTTTAGCTATCATTCTTACTTTCACAACAGTAGCTCCTGGGCAAGCAAGCGCTGCAACTTTCAAAGGAATTCCTTTTGAACAGCAGCAAATCATTAAAGAATTATTGGAGAAAAACGAGCGTGTCATCAACATTCTCATCAATTCATTTGTTGAGGAAGACAACAACTA
>NZ_WHYR01000213.1 GCF_009428905.1 Desulfofundulus thermobenzoicus
ATGCCGTTACGGGGCTGCTTGTGGCTTACATTGTACGGGGAGGAAGCAGGCGCATCAAAAAGGGCATGATTTTCTCAGGTGTGATTCATCTGCTCGTGATGTCATGTCTGATGCTGTACTCCCTCTCTGAAATGGAGTCAGCGACTGATGATCAAAGCGGTGAACCGGCGCTGGAAGAGCAGCTGCCAGAGACATGGATCTCGCAGATTCAAGAACGGTTACAATACTTCTTCATGTATCGAGAAGAAGCGGTCTTTATCATTCCAATGAACACATTTCTGTTTTTATTGGGTGTGCGGATGATGAGAGCCGGTGTATTTTATGCAAATGAACGCGGACAATCTCTCCGGAAAATATTGTTCCGAATCGGACTGTGGATTGGTCTGCCGCTGAATGCACTAGTTTTCGTATCGAACGATTTAGTGGAATTTGTGG
>NZ_WHYR01000214.1 GCF_009428905.1 Desulfofundulus thermobenzoicus
AAACGATTATTCGCTCATATCAACATTCCAATATTCCCATTTGGCTGATGATGCTCCTTGCAAGTATCGCCGGTACGGGCTGGATCTACGAAGGGTATTTTAGCGAGTATATGGGCAATCATATTCCATTCCCTTTTATTCTGTTACAAGGAGCGGGATATGGTATTTTGGCAGGCAATATGATTCTATTTTTCGGTGTCCTTCTGATTAAATGGTTAGGCCGTCTCTTTTTCGACTGTCAAACGGCATATCGAGATATACTCAAAGCCTGCACACTGACGGTCTTTTTCCCTTCTGCTTTATTTTCACTTACTTGGATTTTCACTGTTGGGATGCTCGGTCCGTATACGTTTGTTAAAATCTCACCATATTTAGATCAGCATTATGAAGTATGGTATTATCTCGATCTTTTAACTCTTACGGATGTATATGC
>NZ_WHYR01000215.1 GCF_009428905.1 Desulfofundulus thermobenzoicus
GAGCAGCATGGCATTCACACCTTTCTTCTCCGTTTTTTCAAGGCGAATCAATGCAGCATATTAGAAGAAAGTGCAGGACATATGACCGTACAGCTGACAATCGAAATGGATAAATTAATTATGAACCGTCCTTTTTATTGGCACTGGCTTGAAAAAACTGGCGGTGTACCTGAACCGCGGCAATTGACATTCATCACAGATCAAAAAAAAGCGGGTGATACGACCAGTGGTGAATTCATCCATTTCGGCTCCCCACGGTTATTTCAAATATTTGAGGCGGTCAAAGAGCAGGGCCGTTTTATCCGGCTTTATGAACGAGTCAGCCCGCTCACGAACAACCAGATCGCCCTTGAGCCATGGCTTGGTCTCAATGTAAAAATCTCTTATCTGGCAGACCGGAAGAAGGATAAGCTTTTATCATTAGGCCTTCATC
>NZ_WHYR01000216.1 GCF_009428905.1 Desulfofundulus thermobenzoicus
ATACGTGTTTCTGTACAGGGCAGTGGGATGGGCGTACCGTCTATTTCGATTTATGTGAATGAACTCATTCAAAGCTATTATGTTCAAAACTTAATTCGCGTTGGATCTTGCGGAGCCATTAAAAGAGATGTCAATGTACGTGACGTCATTTTAGCCCAGACATCATCAACAGATTCACAAATGAATCGTGTGGCATTTGGACCGATTGATTATGCGCCATGTGCTGATTTTGGCCTGCTCAAGAAAGCCTACGACACGGCAGAAGCAAAAAATGTCGCTGTACGTGTCGGAAATGTATTTACAGCAGACCAATTTTACAATGAAAAACCACTTGAGCTCATGGCTCAATATGGTATCCTAGCGATCGAAATGGAGACAACCGCTCTTTATTCTCTTGCAGCAAAATTTGATCGAAAAGCTTTATCCATTT
>NZ_WHYR01000217.1 GCF_009428905.1 Desulfofundulus thermobenzoicus
CCTCTAATAAGGCCTGAACAATCTCTGCTTTTTCCCGTTCAGCATGGATTGTAGAATGTGGATCGACTGCTCGTTCCGCTATTTTGACGGCGAGACTCCATGACCCGAAATATGAAATAATATCGCCTAACGAAGGGGCTTTATTGTACGTCGCCCATTGTCGATAACTCGTGCTCGTGAGTCGTCCATCTTCTTGCGAGGCGTTTCGCAAGGAGACGAGCAACTCATGTTGTGTATAATTTCTTCGGCTTCCTAGAATCCCAGCTGCGACAAGCGCTTCTGGCCAAGATTCATAAACATCTAGAATCTCGAGCACCGAGGGAACGATTTTGTCTTGACTCCATAGTTGATATTGTTTGACTGTGAGGGTCGGAGTCAGAGATGAAGCTGCTTGAAGCGCTTGTATAATCTCTGCTTCCTGATTCATGAC
>NZ_WHYR01000021.1 GCF_009428905.1 Desulfofundulus thermobenzoicus
GAAGAGGGCCGGGTGGTGGGGGTGGAGTCGTCCCCGGTGCTGGCCGCCCTGGTGGAGCACGGCCTGGCCGGATACAGGGGCCGGGGTTCAGAGGACCTGGACCGGGCCAGGACCAGGGTGGAGGTGGTTTGCGCGGACCACTTTGAATACCTGCGCAGTATACCCCGGAACAGCTTTGACGTGGTTTATTTCGATCCCATGTTCCGCTGCCCTTTAAGGCTTTCCAGCGCCATGGAACCGGTGAGGGGGGTGGCCAACCCGCAGCCTTTGCGCAGGGAGGCACTGCAGGAAGCCCTGCGGGTGGCCCGCCGGCGGGTGGTAGTGAAGGAAACCCGGGAAAGCGGCGAATTTGCCCGGCTGGGCATCGGGAATGTCCAGGGGGGTAAGTACTCTCCGGTGGCCTACGGCGTACTGGTCAAGGAGGTGGGGTCCGGTGTTTGAGCCCCTACCCCTGCTGGCCATAGTCGGTCCCACGGCAGTGGGTAAAACCGCCGTGTCCGTGGAGGTGGCCCGTCGATTAAACGGGGAGATAGTCTCGGCCGATTCCATGCTCATTTACCGTTACCTGGACATTGGCACGGCCAAGCCTACCATGGCCGAACGCCGGGGCATCCCCCATCATATGATCGACATCATTGATCCCGATGAGCCGTACAGCGTAGCCCTGTACCAGGCGGCGGCCAGAAAGCACATCAACGAAATCTGGCAGCGGGGCAGGCTTCCCATGCTGGTGGGAGGCACCGGCCTTTTTGTCCGGTCCGTCGTCCGGCCCTATCATTTTACCGGCGCCGGGGTTGATCCCCTCTTCCGGGAACAGATGGCTGAAGAGGCCCGCCGGCAGGGCCCCCTGGCCCTGCACCGGCGGTTGGCCCGGGTGGACCCGGTTTCGGCGGAGCGCATCCATCCCCATAATATTAAACGGGTCATCCGGGCGCTGGAAGTATACCACCTGACCGGCCGGCCCATGTCCGCCGGCCTGGAGAATGAAGCCCGGGGACCGGTGTATAACCTGCTGTTCATTGGTTTGACCATGGATCGCCGGCAGTTGTACCGCCGCATAGAAGACCGGGTTGATGAAATGATGGCTGCGGGCCTGGTGGAGGAAGTAAAGGGCCTGTTGCACAGGGGATATCATGCCGGTTTGCAGTCCATGCAGGGGTTGGGTTACCGGGAGATGGTTTACTACCTGCGCGGCCTCTGTTCCCGGGAAGAAGCGGTAAGGTTATTGAAAAGAAACACCCGGCGCTTTGCCAAGCGGCAGTTTACCTGGTTTCGCCGGGAGCCGGACATTCAATGGATTGATGTGGGCCGCTCCGGAGGTTCGGAAAAAACCGCCGCAGAAATTGCAGCCCGGGCAGCAGGAGTCTTCCCATATGTGTCGAAGAGCTATTTAGAGAAAAAATTACCAACGGAGGGACCCGCCAGATGACCAAGCCGCAAATAAATTTACAGGATGCTTTTCTCAACCAGGTGCGTAAGGAAAACATTCCCGTGACCATTTTTCTGGTCAACGGTTTCCAGCTAAAGGGAGTGGTCCGGGGGTTCGACAACTTTACCGTCATCCTGGAAAGCGACGGCAAACAAATGATGGTTTATAAGCACGCCATTTCCACCATCAGTCCCATGCGCCCGGTGAATACCACCTTTTCTGAACCAAAGGTTTAAAGTGGTAGCTGGTCTCTCCGTTGGAGGGGCCTTTTTTCCTGGATAAATTCCCGGAAAACCCTGGCGGCGAAGCTGCCCGGCCATTCCGGCAGGTGGACCAGGTAGAGGAAACGGGTAAGATCCACCTTTTGCAGGCCTACCTGGCATACCCGGCCCAGGGCCAGGGGTTCGGCGGCGGCCAGGGCGGAGACCAGGCTGACCCCCAGGCCGGCCTGCACGGCGGTAATCACCGCCCGGGTGCTGCCCAGTTCCATCATCACCCGCGCTCCTTCCAGCGAATGGTTGTGCTCGGCCAGTTTTGCTTCCAGGGAGCGGCGGGTGCCCGAACCGGCCTCCCTTAAAATTAATGGCTGTTCCAGCAACTCCTCCAGGGTTACCGCTTCCCGGCCCGCCCAGGGGTGTTCCGGCCCCACGATCAGCACCAGCTGATCCTGGTGCCAGGGCAGGCATTCCAGCCCTTCCTCCCTGGCCGGCGCACCGGTTATCCCCAGGTCAATCTCCCTTTCCCGCACCCAGCGGATTACTTCGCCGCTGCCGGCTATGCGTAAAGCAACTTCCACTCCCGGATAAAGCTGGTGAAAGCGGCCGATGTACAGCGGCAAAAGATATTCCCCGGGAATGGTGCTGGCTCCCAGGTAGAGGTGCCCCTTGTGCAGGCCCTTTAGTTTGGCCATTCCTTCCATTATGTTCTGATAGTGGCGCAGCATTTGCCGGGCTTCGGGATAAAGAAGGCGGCCCGCTTCAGTCAATTCCACCCTTTTGTCCCCCCGGTAGAAAAGGGTGGTACCCAGGCTTTCCTCCAGGGATTTGATCTGAAAACTGACCGCCGGCTGGCTCATATAAAGCTGCCGGGCGGCCCGGGTAAAACTGCCCAACTCCGCCACCCATAAAAAAGCTTCCAGCTGTTTTAAATTCATCTCAATCCACCGCCATTATTTCCCTGGCCGCCGCCAGGACGGCCAGTTGCACATATTCTCTGGAAAGGCCCCCCTGCATGTATACGGTATAGGGTTCCCGCATGGGCGCGTCGGCGCTCAATTCAATGGAAGATCCTTGGACAAAGGTACCGGCCGCCATGATTACCGGGTCTTCGTATCCGGGCATGTCCACCGGTTCCGGCCGCACGTGGGCGTCCACCGGGGAAGCCCTTTGCAGCCCCCGGCAGAAGGCCAGGACCCTTTCCCGGCTCCCCAGTTCAATGGCCTGGATGATATCGGTGCGTTCCTCCTCCGGTGCCGGGGAAACATTAAAGCCCAGGCGCTGGAAAAAACGGGCGGCAAAGATGGCCCCTTTTAAGGCCTCGGCCACCACATGGGGGGCCAGGTAAAGACCCTGAAAGAGCAGGCGCTGGTAGTCGGGGGAGGGGCCCACTTCCGATCCCAGTCCCGGTGCCGTCAGACGGGCGGCCGCCATCTCCACATAGGGTTGCCTTCCCACCACATAACCGCCGCTGGGGGCCAGGCCTCCGCCCGGGTTTTTGATCAGGGAGCCGGCGGCCAGATCGGCCCCCACGGCTGCCGGTTCCATGGTTTCCACAAATTCGCCGTAACAGTTGTCCACAAAGACCACCAGGTCCGGCTTTCGTTTTTTCAACCAGTGAATAACCCGGCCCATTTCCTCCAGTGTCATGGATGGCCGCCGGCTGTATCCCCGGGAGCGTTGCAGTAGCACCATCCGGGTATTCTGGTTAATGGCCCGGCCGATTCCCGGCCAGTCCAGCTGTCCATCGGGAAGCAAGTCCACCTGGCGGTAGGTGACTCCCAGCTCTTTTAACGAACCCGGGGCACAGCCCCGGATGCCGATCATTTCCTCCAATGTATCGTAGGGTGCTCCCTGTACGGCCAGCAGTTCGTCCCCCGGACGTAGGATACCGAACAAACAGAGGGCAATGGCGTGGGTGCCGGTGACAATTTGACTGCGCACCAGGGCTGCTTCGGCATAAAACGCCCGGGCATACACCGCTTCCAGCGCTTCCCGCCCCCGGTCGCCGTAACCGTAACCGGTGGAGCCCTTCAGGTGAAAATCGCTGACCCGGGCCTGATGAAAGGCGGCCAGCACCCGGGCGTGATTCTCCCTGGCCCTTATTTCCACCTGCCGGTAGAGGGGCTGTACTTCTGCGTCCACTTCCGCCGCCAGGGCATTCAGGTTTGAAATAATCAATGGGGATCCCCTTCCACCCAATTAAACTTATTTTCTGCCGGTTTTGCATGGTGACCGGCGTTCAACCGTTGTTGGTGTTAAATACCATTAAATATTTCCCGGCAGGAAAAGTCGTAATCGAACTTATTTTAATTGCCGGTGGTTCACCATATCAGTACGGGGAACGACTACCGGTATGTTTGGTTTTCCGTTGCCGGGAAAGGCAAACTTACCGGTTTGACGGGTTGCTTTGCCGGGCCTGGAGCATATCTTCCCGGGTAATGGTCATCAGTTCCTCCCGGCTAACGTGTCCCCTGCGCACCAGGCGTACGGCCTGCTGGCGGATGGCCTGCTCGATCAGGTTGCGCACCAGGCGGGCGTTGCCGCTGTGGATGTGGTTGAGTCTGGTTTCCTCCAGGATCAGGCGCAGTTCATCCCTGGCTCCGGCGGATAACCGGTACTGTCGCTTTTGCAGCATCAGATCGGCAATGGCCAGCAGTTCGCCGGTGGTGTAATCGGGAAAGGTGATGTGAATGGGGAACCGGGAGCGCAGCCCCGGATTGGTTTCCACAAACCATTCCATTTCATGGCGGTAGCCGGCCAGGATGAGGATCAGGTTGTCCTTATGGTCTTCCATGCCTTTGACCAGGGCGTCGATGGCCTCCCGGCCGAAATCCTTTTCCCCGCCCCGGGCCAGGGAATAGGCTTCGTCGATAAACATGATGCCGCCCAGGGCCTTTTTTATTTGCTCCCTGGTTTTCTGGGCGGTGTGGCCGATATATTCCCCCACCAGATCGGCCCTTTCCACTTCCACCAGGTGACCTTTGGGTAAAACACCCATTTCCTTGAAGAGGCGGCCGATGATCCGGGCCACCGTGGTTTTCCCCGTGCCGGGATTGCCCTTGAAGATCATGTGCAATACCTGTGGTTCGGTGGCCAGTTTTTCTTTCTGCCGGCGGCGTTGAATTTCCACGAAAGCGTGGATCTCGCCCACCAGCTTCTTAACCCCCTGCAGGCCCACCAGCTGGTCCAGTTCCTTCATGATTTCCCGGATGTTTTTTTGCCCCTGGTCGTCGCCGGGCGGCAGATCCTTTTTCGGCTGTTTTTCCGCCGGCAGGTTCTGCCGGTTGAATTCCACCACCCGGTAACCGGGACCGGGCCTGAAGCTGATTCTGGCCAAGGGTGATCACCTCGCCGGCTGTGGCACTTATTAACATTATACGCCCGCCGGAAAGGATTCATTTCCCCTGTGAAGTGATTAATCAGAGGCGGCCGGTGATGGAGGCGGCCTTGTGGGCAGGTGTTGTTTTATGGGCAGATCTTCGTTATCGCACGGATTTCTCCTGCCGTCTACCGTTATTTTTCTTAAAGCAGGGGAGGGTTTACCCCTCCGGACAGCGAATATACACCAATAGTCCCAATGGTCTTAATTTTCCGGGGGAGAGATGGCTGTTTTGGGGACATACCGGCGCATTTTACCCCTGCGGGCCAGGCTGGCCATATTGTCCTTTGTTTCAGTGGTGCTGGCCATTCTGGTGGCCGTTGTCCTCATGGGGATGAAGATATCCCACCTGCTGGAGGAAGAAATGGGCATGCGTGCCCTGGCCATCGCCCGTACCCTGGCCCAGATGGAGTCCATACAGAACAATGTGGGTCGCCCCGGGGGTGCCGCCGTCATCCAGCCCATTGCGGAAAAGACCAGGCTGGCCACGGGGGTGGCTTATATTGTGGTGGTGGATATGAACCGGGTGCGTTATTCCCACCCGGTGGCCGAACGCATCGGGGGCCGGTTTACCGATCCGGACCTGGATCAGGCCCTGTCCGACCGGGAATATACCACCCGTACCGCCGGGGTGATGGGACCGGCTGTACGGGCCTTTTCGCCCATCAAGGTGGATGAGGGCACCAGGCAGGTGGGTGTGGTGGTGGTGGGCATTATCACCCCCACCTTTGGCGAGCTTTTCCGGGCCATTCAGGCACAGCTTTATCCTTCACTGGCTGTGGGATTGCTGGCTGCTTTACTGGGTTCCCTGTATCTGGCCAGCCGGATCAAAGGGGCCATGTTCAGCCTGGAGCCCGAGGAAATCGCCCGCATTCTGGAAGAGCGTACGGCCATGCTCCAGGCCATGGGCGATGGTATTATCGCCATCGACCGGGATGAACGCATTACTGTGCTTAATGAAGAAGCCAAGCGCCTACTGGGCGTGAAGGATGACATGGTGGGCCGCCCCATCCGGGAGGTGCTGGCCGACAGCTTTTTGCCCCGTGTTTTACGAACGGGACAACCGGAGTTCAACCAGGAGAGGGTTTTAAACAATACCATAATTATTGTCAACCGGGTGCCCGTACGGGTTAAAGGGAAAATTGTGGGCGCCCTGGCTTCCTTCCGGGACCGTACGGAGGTACACCGCCTGGCCGAGGAGCTGACCGGGGTCAAGTCCTTTGTGGAGGCACTGCGGGTGCAGAACCATGAGTATTTAAACCGCCTGCATACTATAGCCGGGTTAATCCAGCTGGACCGGTCACAGGAAGCCGTAGACTATATCTTTGCCGTTACCGAAGAACAGCAGGAACTGACCCGTTTATTAACCAAAAACGTTTGTGACTACAGTATTGCTGGATTGCTGCTGGGCAAATACAGCCGGGCCCGCGAGCTGAAGGTGGAACTGGCCATCGACCGCTCCAGCCGGCTTTCCCGTCTGCCCCCCCGTATGGATGCCGCCGCCCTGGGGGTGGTCCTGGGCAATCTCCTGGAAAACGCCCTGGACGCGGCCCGGGAAATGGAACCGGCCCGGCGGCAGGTGTATTTTGCCATGAGGGATGACCCGGAGGGCCTGGTGATGATGGTGCGGGATAGGGGACCGGGCATACCGGAGCATCTCCGGGAGCAGATTTTTAAACAGGGCTTTTCCACCAAGGGGAATGGGCGGGGCATTGGCCTGTATCTGGTGAAAAAACATGTGGATACGGCCGGAGGGGAGATTAACCTGCATTCCCGGGAGGGGGAAGGAACCACGGTGACGGTGCGTATACCTTATTCAGCCTGATCAATCCCGGAAAAGGGAAGGGGTGACTCTACCCGCTTAAATTAAGAAGTAACGTTGTCCAACCAGCTAGGAGGAATAACGGCCCGGCCGGGGGTGACCGCAGGACAGACACGAGGGGTGATTTTTCTTGGGCGATATCGGTGTACTCATTGTAGAAGATGATCCCATGGTGGTGGAGGTAAACCGGGGCTTTGTCAACGCCGTGCCCGGCTTTCAGGTGGTGGGGGTGGCCCGCACCGGCCGGGAGGCGGTGGAAATGGTGGTCCGTTTAAAACCGGCCCTGACCCTCCTGGATGTCTACCTGCCCGATATCAGTGGCTTAGAAGCCCTGCAGGAAATCCGCCGCCGGGGGTTGCCCACGGATGTATTGCTGGTCACTGCTGCCCAGGACGTGGAAACCATTCAAAACGCCTTCCGTTACGGAGCGGTGGATTACATTATCAAGCCTTTTAAATTTAACCGTTTGAAGACCGCCCTGGAGGGTTTCGCCCTTTTATACAGCCGGTTGAATAAGGATGACCGGCTGGAGCAGGACGATATCGACCGCCTGGCCCTGGGGTGGGCGCCGGTGGCGGCCGCGGAAACAACGGCCGCAAAGGAAGGGCAGGTTACTGGAAGTTCCCCCGGAAGGATACCGGGGGCCGCCGGCCAAAATGGACCGGAGGAAATGCCCAAAGGCTTAAACGAAGTGACATTAAAGCAGGTTTTACTTCATCTGATTAAAGACGGGGGTGCCCTTTCAGCCGAAGAGGTGGCCGCCGGTCTGGGCCTGGCCCGGGTGACCGCCCGCCGTTACCTGGAATACCTGGCCGCACTGGGTAAGGTCACCCTGGAACTGCAGTATGGTTCTGTAGGCCGTCCCATCAAAAGGTACAAAATTAAAGATCTGTGAACACAAAGACCAAAATTAACTTAATGACCATAATGTTGCCGTGGGTATGCCGGGAGGTTAAAATGAGGACAGGTTTTGAGAAAAGGAGTTCAATTTTGTGGGGCATAAGTTGGGAATTTTCATATAATTGAGATTGTTTTTCCGCGTTGGCTCCGTAATAAAGGGGGCTTCAAGGGTAGACATGACGGGCCGGGTCAGATGGATATTAATTCTAGCGGTATTGTTCCTCCTTACCACCGGTTGCGACCGGCGGGGACCCGACGGGGAGCAGGTGGATCCCCGGGAGAAGATCGTGATCAAGTTTTCCCATGTGGTGGCCGAGGACACACCCAAGGGGCAGGCGGCCCGGCGGTTTGCCCGGCTGGTGCAGGAACGTACCGGGGGCCGGGTGGAAGTACAGGTCTTTCCCAATTCGACCCTCTATAAGGACGGGGAGGAAATGGACGCCCTGCAGCAGGGGGCGGTCCAGATCATTGCCCCCACCACTTCCAAGCTCGGCAGCCTGGCCCCCCAGTGGCAGCTACTGGACCTGCCCTATCTTTTTCAGAACGAAGACGAGGTGCACCGGGCGCTGGACGGCGAAGTGGGCCAGAAGCTCTTTGCCGCTCTGGAAGCCCATAACGTTCATCCCCTGGCCTTCTGGGATAACGGATTCAAGCAGATGACCGGCAGCAAGGGACCCCTGGTTCATCCCCGGGATTTTGCCGGACAAACCTTTCGGGTGATGATCAACAGCCGGGTGCTGGAAGAACAATTTCGCTGCCTGGGCGCCCGGGCCACCGGCCTGCCCTTCAGTGATGTCTACGGCGCCCTGGCCAGCGGGCAGGTGGACGGCCAGGAAAACACCATGTCCAACATTTATTCCCAGCGTTTTTATGAGTATCAGCCCTACCTGACGGTGAGCAACCACGGCTACATAGGCTATGTGGTGCTGACCAGTGCCACCTTCTGGCGCTCCCTGCCGCCCGACATCCGCAGGATTATTGAGGAGACCATGGCCGAGGTAACCCTGTGGGAACGGGAGCAGGCGTCCCGTTTGAATGACGAAAACTTCCGGCAGATTAAGGAGTCGGGAAAAGTACAGGTACACATGCAGACGGCGGAGGAAAGGCGGGAGTGGCAGGAGGCACTGGAGCCCCTGTACAGGAATTTCAGGCCGGTAATCGGCGCCGATTTACTGGATGAGGTTTTCCGGTTAAAGGCCGCCCGTGCCCCGGGTTCCGGAAGAGAGCTTTCAGAATGACATAAACAGGTTCCCGGGTTTGCATTGGTGTCGTCGAGGTAAAAATGGAGAAGGGGGTGAGGAAACCAGCGCCAGTAGCAATAAACTTCAGAAGCGATTAAAGGTTGGCAATGTTCAAAAGGTTTGGATTTGACTGATTGCGGAAAACAATGGAGGAGGTCGAGCAATAATGAAAAAAATATTTTCTGTTGTACTGGTGGCCCTGCTGGCGGTGGGGTTAATGCTGGTGGCTTCCGGCTGTGGTGGCGGCGGCAGCAGCAGTCAGCAAGCTGGCGGGACGAAAACCATCACAGTCAAATTCTCCCACGTAGTGGCCGAGAGCACGCCGAAGGGACAGGCGGCTCTGAAATTCAAAGAACTGTTGGAGAGTAAGTCCAACGGCCAGTTCAAGGTGGAAGTTTACCCCTCTTCCCAGCTTTACGGTGACCCGGAAGAAATGGAAGCTTTATTAGCCAACAATGTACAGTTGATTGCTCCTTCGGCGACCAAGCTGGTGGGTTTAAACCCCGCCTTTCAGCTGGTGGATATGCCTTTTTTGTTCAAGAACGACCAGGCCGCCTACAATTTCTATGACGGAGAGTACGGGCAAAAATTAATGCATTCCCTGGAAAACAAGGGCATCCTGGGCCTGGCCTGGTGGCCCAACGGTTCCAAGCATTTCACCAACAGCAAACGGCCGCTGAAAAGACCGGCAGACTTCCAGGGCTTGAAGTTTCGCACCCAGAGCGGCGGCGTGCTGGACGACCAGTTCAAAGCCCTGGGGGCCGGTTCCCAGACCATAGCCTTTGGAGAAGTGTATCAGGCATTGCAGAACAAGACGGTGGACGGGACGGAGAATACCTTTAACAACATTGATACCCAAAAATACGCCGAAGTGCAGAAATACATGACCGTTTCCTACCACGGCCGTATAGATTATGTGGTGCTCACCAATACCAAGTTCTGGAACAGCCTGACCGAAGACCAGAAGAAGCTGTTTACCGAGTGTATGAATGAGGCCACCAAATATGAACGCAAACTGGCCGATGAACTGAACCAGAAGAGCTTTGAAAACTTGAAGAACAGCGGCAAAATGGAAATCTATACCCTTACAGATGCCGACCGGGAGGCCTTTGTCAAGGCCATGCAGCCGGTTTATGATAAGTATACCGATAAGATTGGCAAAGAATATATTGAAGCGGCCCGGAACAGCAAATAAATAGCCGGCAGGGGGACGGGACCCGTGAGTAGACCGGCCCGTCCCTCATTTGTCCCTCTCTTCGTCAAAATATGACAATACTAACACATAGACTTTGTATGCAGGGTTCTATATGCATAATAATGTGCCATTCTTGCCTGGGGAAAGTTTTCACGTCCCCGTATTTAGGGATGCGGACCATCTATCACTTTTATGAGGGGAGTTATGGTATGGACCGTTTTAAAAGGGCCTATAGAGCCTTTGAGGACTATTTTGCCGGCGGTTTGTTATTTACCGGCTTGACCCTGGTCTTTGTCAATGTTTGTCTGCGTTATATCTGGGGACGCCCCCAGTCGGTGCTGGATGAGTTTTCCGTCTATTTTGTGGTCTGGGGTACGCTTTGTGGTATTGCCGTGGCCTTAAGGGACGACCACCACATCAAGGTGGATATGGTCTTTAGGTTGCTGCCTTTGGGTATCAGGCGCTCGGTGAGTATACTGGCCCATTGCATTGGCCTGTCCTTTGCCCTGTTTTATACCTATTACGGTTATCAGCTGGTGGATAAGTATATCAAAATCGGCCAGCTGTCCATGAACAGCCAGTTTCCCCTGTGGATTGTCAACCTGGTCATGCCCATCAGCGGGGTAATGTTTACGGTTCGTTTCCTGGATCGCCTTTATTTCCACTTTAAGAATGGTGGAAAGGACTGGTTAGCCGCCCAACTCGGAAAGGAAAGGAGTGCCGCCGATGGCGACAGCGTTGCTTTTTAGTATTTTTGTATTGCTTTTTATAATCAATGTGCCTATTGCCATCAGCCTGGCGGTGGCCGCCCTGATTGTTCTGGCCACCACCACCGACTTCACCATGTATATGATTGTGCAGCGCATGTTTGCCGCGCTCCTTTCCCCGCCGCTGATGGCCATCCCGGCCTTTGTCTTTGCCGGGGTGCTTATGTCCCACGGGGGCATTGCTAAATATCTCATTGCCGCCCTGCGTTCCTGGTTCGGCCACCTGCCCGGCGGGCTCTCGGTGGTCACCATCCTGGCCTGCGCCTTTTTTGCCGCCATCTCCGGTTCCAGCCCGGCCACTGCGGCTGCTATCGGAGCGATCATGCTCCCGGCCATGCTCGACGGAGGCTATGATAAACGTTACGCCATGGGCTTGATTGCCGCCGGCGGCACCCTGGGTATTCTGATCCCTCCCAGTGTGACCATGGTGGTTTACGGGGTGACGGTGGAGGAATCCATCGGCAAGCTCTTTATGGGCGGGCTCTTGCCCGGTCTTTTGCTGGCTGCCATGCTCATTTTTTTTGCCATTGTCTACGCCAAAATAAAGGGATACGGATCGGCGGAGCGGGCTTCCTGGCAGGAGCGCTGGACCACCACCCTCAAGGCGCTGCCGGGCGCCTTTCTGCCCATCTTTATCCTGGGCAGTATTTATATGGGTGTGGTTACGCCCACTGAAGCAGCAGTACTGTCCGTTTTTTATACCATTATCGTATCGGCTTTTATTTACCGGGAGTTAAAGGTTGCCGACATCCGTAAAATATTCCGTGAATCCATTAACATCTCTTCGATGATCTTTTTAATCATTGCCGCGGCCATGGTCTTTGCCCTGTTTCTGACCGCCGAACAGGTGCCCAACCAGGTGGCCGAGTGGATTGCCGAAAGCAACTTGAATAAATACGCCTTCTTCTTTGCCACCAACCTGATGTTCTTTATCATGGGTACCTTCCTGGAGGCCGTTTCCATCACCCTGATCACCCTGCCTCTGTTACTACCCATGATCAAGGCGCTGAACATCGATTTAATCCACTTTGCCGTGGTCATGACGGTGAACATGGAGCTGGCCATGATTACCCCGCCGGTGGGCCTGAACCTCTTTGTGGTTTCGGCCATGGCCAAAGAACGTCTGGAAGAGGTAGTCCGGGGAGTGTTGCCTTTTATCCTGCTGCTAATCCTGGGGATGGTCATCTTTATCTTCTGGCCGGATATTTCCCTGTACATTCCCCGGGTATTGATGGAACGTTAGCCCCGGGTAGGGATGCGGGGAGGTGAAGGATTCCGACCGCTTCGCCGTACTGGCGGAACATTAGTCCTGGATAGGGGGGAAAAAGAATGGACGGTTTGTTCGCCACCCTCTGTGCCGCCCTGGGTCCCCTGGCTCGCCTGGCCGGGGGATATGCTACGGTGGTCCATCTGCCCAGCGGCAGGCATAAAACGGTGGATATGGCAGGCAAGGAGGCCCCCCATTATCCCCTGGAAAATTACGAAGGGCTGGCAGAGGCCAGAAAATGCGGTGGCCCCCTGTTGATTCCTTCCAGCAAGGAGCCGGGGGTGCTTAACTTCTTCCTGCCCCTGGGGGATTGCTTGCTGGTAGCAAACAATGCCGACCATGCCCGAAGAGAGGCCAGGCTGGAGGCCATCTTCCGGGAAGCCCTGCCTTTGATTGCCCGGGTGGCCGGGGGTGAGGCGGTGCTTTTTGATAGCCAGGGGATACGTTTTTTCAGTGTGGACCCGGATGGCGGGCAATCGGAAAAAGGGATGGGAGAACTCACCTATCTGGGCCGGCAGGCCATGGAACTGGGGCGGCCGGTAATCGGGCCGTCCCTGCTGGAAGAAGGTGCCATGGCCGTGCGCGTGCCGGTTACTGCCAGCTTTGGGATCGGCTTCAACAATGTCCTGGCGGTAAAACAAAAGAAAATACTGGCGGCCAACCAGCGTCAGGGTTATCCCCGTTATACCTTTACCGACATCATTGGTACCAGCCGGGCCATTCAGCAATGTATTCAGCAGGCCCGTCAGGTGGCTGTTACCAGTTCCACCGTATTGCTTTATGGGGAAACGGGCACCGGAAAGGAATTATTTGCCCAGTCCATCCACAATGCCAGCCAGCGGTCCGGTGGTCCCTTTGTGGCCATCAACTGCGGGGCCATTCCGGCCAGCCTGGTGGAAAGCCAGCTCTTCGGTTATGAAGCCGGGGCTTTTACCGGTGCCCGCAAGGAAGGTCAGCAGGGGGTATTTGAACAGGCCAGCGGCGGTACCCTTTTCCTGGACGAAATAAGCGAAATGGAGCTGGAAATGCAGTCCCGGTTATTGCGGGTACTGCAGGAAAGGGAAGTGGTGCGCATCGGGGGGAAAAAAACCATCCCCGTAGATGTGCGGATAATTGCTTCTACCAATAAGGATCTGTGGCAAATGGTAGTTGGCGGCAAGTTTCGCCAGGATTTATTTTATCGTCTCAATGTAGTGGACCTGCGCATCCCGCCCCTGCGGGAAAGGGTGGAGGACATCCCCCTGCTGGTCCGTCATTTTATCAAAGAATTTCGTAGCCATTTCGGAACCTTCGTTCGAGATATTTCCAACGAGGCGATGGAATACTTGATGCGTTACAGCTGGCCGGGTAATGTGCGCGAATTACAGAACTGCATTGAGCGGACCATGAACCTGGTTACCAACGAATTAATCCAGCCCGGGGATTTACCTGCTTTGATTAGAAACTGTGTCAACCCCTTGGCGGATAACCCGGCAAATGGGGCCGGTGTTACCGGGCTGGTTTTACCGCCGTACCGTATAGCTGTATCAGGCTCTTCCGGTGATCCGCTACCGGCCGGCTTTAACTGTGATGCTCAAGAAAAGATACAGGATACCTGTGAGTTGGAAGGGAATACCCGGTTGGCGGAACGGGCCGCCATCCTGCGGGCGCTGGAGGAAGTGGGCTACAACCGGCGGCGGGCTGCCCGCAGGCTGGGTATCAGCACCACCACCCTTTGGCGCAAAATGAAGCGGTTGGGGCTGCTGGACGGGGAAAACAGGGGTTCTGGTTCCGCTGCACGGGTAACCAAATGATGTGCGCCGTATTAATACCTGTTCCATACCCTTCCTTAAAGAGCCGGTTATTATTTTTATGTTAACTTGTCGGGTTCTTCCGGAAAAATTGTTATATGGAGGGAGTGAAGGATCCCGTTGGTCACTCTCAAACCCGCCATGGCCGGAGTAAGGGCCATGGCTTTCATATTTGCAATGATGTGCTTCCCCTTTATTGCAAAAATGAAATCAACCGGCGGGGGCCATCGCCCGGCGTTTCCCCAGGCTTCCGGGACCGATTCAATTTCAAATATGAAATTATTTTAAGTAAAGGAATTTGATTAAACTAAATCTAAACAATAACATTCCTTAAGAACTTGAGAGTCAAAAGTTCATCACTCAAACACTATATATAGCCATGATTTACGCTAAAGAACACTATATATTGTGTAACATTTGGAAAACTTTCGACGGTCCAGTTAAGAAGATAAACAAGAAGAAAGGATAAAAATACTTGTTTCGGCCCGAAATTCTGCCTTTTCTGCTTTTTCTGTTTATTTCGCCGCTTTTCTCCATCGTTTCTCACCTGCTCCAGGTACAGCTTTTGCTTATAACAGAAACAGAGGTGAGGTGAAATGACAAGACCACTGCGCAGTTTTCTCTTTGCTCCCGCCAGCGACTTACGCAAGGTGGATAAGGCCCTGTCCCTGGATGCCGATGCGGTGATCCTGGACCTGGAAGATGCCGTGGCGGTGTCCGAAAAGGTACGGGCACGGAGCCTGGTGCTGGATGTGCTGGGTCGTGCCGGCCGGGTAGGCATTTATGTGCGGGTTAACGGCGTGAATACCAGCTGGATCGTTGGCGATCTCATGGCGGTGGTGGGGAGCCGTCCGGCGGGCATCATGCTGCCCAAAGCCGAGAACGCCGAAGAGATCCGGCGGGTTGACTGGTTGATCGGTCAGCTGGAAGAGGAATACGGTTTGCCGCCCGGGGAAATGGAACTGGTTCCCCTGGTGGAAACGGCCCGGGGGGTGATGAACGCCTATGAGATTGCCGCCAGCTGTCCCCGGGTCAGGCGCCTGGCCTTCGGGGCCATTGATTATACCCTGGATATTGGTACATCCCTGACCGGTCAGGGTACGGAAATATTTTATGCCCGCTCCCAGCTGGTGGTGGCCAGCCGGGCGGCCGGCATTGCAGGGCCCATTGATACGGTTTACCCCCGCATCAAAGACGAGGAAGGTCTGGCCGCCGAATGCCGTCTGGTGCGCAGCCTGGGGTTTGCGGGCAAGCTGGTGATCCATCCGGCACAACTGGGGCCGGTGAATGATATTTTTGCCCCCACTCCTGGTGAAATAACTTATGCCCGGAAGGTGGTGCAGGCCTTTGATGAGGCTGAGGCCAGGGGGGTGGCGGCGGTGCAGCTGGAAGGCAAATTTATCGATTACCCCGTGGCGGCCTGGGCCAGGCGGATACTGGCTATAGCCCACTCCCTGGGGCTGGACGGAGAAAAC
The DNA here is from genome assembly GCF_009428905.1 of Desulfofundulus thermobenzoicus. GTDB lineage: Bacteria > Bacillota > Desulfotomaculia > Desulfotomaculales > Desulfovirgulaceae > Desulfofundulus_A > Desulfofundulus_A thermobenzoicus. The sequence continues at coordinate 15,484 of NZ_WHYR01000021.1, forward strand.
GAGTCGCCAAAGTAGTCCAGCCTAAAGCGTGCCCGGGTATCCCCCGGGTTAAAGTCAAAAGCGAAAGGGCTGGTACACGGGCGTTTATAATGCAGGTGCCTGATCATTATGGGCTGCAGTTTAAGGAGGGGAAGATTATGGGCCGTTTACTGGAGCATCACAGCAAGCAGTTGTTAAAAGAAATGGGCATTGCCGTGCCGCTGAATGAAGTGGCCGGCAGCGAAACCGAAGCGGCGGAGGCCGCCCGCCGCATGGGCAAGCCGGTGGTAGTCAAGGCCCTGGTACCCGTGGGGAAGCGGGGTAAGGCGGGAGCCATCAAATTTGCCGAAACTCCGGAGGAAGCGGCTGGGAAAAGCAGGGAATTGCTGGGTATGACCGTACGGAATTTTCCCGTGGAAAAGGTCCTGGTGGAAGAAAAACTGGACATTGACCGGGAATGGTATCTTTCCATTACTTACGATAAAAGCAAACAGGTACCGGTAATCATAGCCAGCACCAGGGGCGGGGTGGATGTGGAAGAATTAAACCGTTCCTACCCCGATGAAATGGTTATTTGTCCCGTAGATCCCCTGACCGGTCTGGCCGGCTTTAAAGCCAGGGAAATCTGGGCGGACCTGGGGGTGGGGGGTAAACTCCTGGGTGCTGCCGGCACCTTGTTAAACAAACTCTACGCTGCCTTTGACCGTTATGATGCCTATCTCTTGGAGGTAAACCCGCTGGTGGTGACCACAGGAGGGGAGTTGGTAGCGGCAGCAACGGTGATGAGCGTGGACGACAGCGCCATATACCGTCAGCCCCGCCTGGCCGACATGGTTCAGCTGGGAAGCGAGCGTGCCTGGCGTCCCCTGACGGAACTGGAGAAGCAAATGGTGGAAGTGAATGAATCCGATCCCTACCGGGGTACGGCCCGCTATACGGAGATGCCCGGTGGGGATATCGGTTTTATGTGCGGGGGCGGCGGCGGCAGCCTGCTCTGTTTTGATACCCTGGTGGCTTTAGGAGGACGACCGGCCAATTATTCCGAGGTGGGGGGAAATCCCCCCGAGCCAAAGGTCTATGGCCTGACGAAGGGGATTCTTTCCAAACCCGGGGTCAGGGGATTGTTTGTGGCCCATAACATTACCAACAACACCCAGGTGGATGTGCTGGCCCGGGGAATCGTCCGGGCATTGCAGGATTTGCATATAGACCCGGCCACCTTCCCGGTGGTGGTAAGAGAAGCCGGGGTAAACGACGCCGTGGCCCGGGAGATCTTTACGGCAGCCGGGGTGGAGTATTATGGAGATGATATGACCATGACCGGGGCCTGTGCCCGGATGGTGGCCCGCATGAAGGAAGTCTATGGTGAAGGGAGGCAACAGTAAATGGGCATTTTAATCAATGGCCATTCCCGCATTGTTATTCAGGGCATTACCGGCCGGGAGGCCAGCATGGTCACCAAACACACCCTGGATTACGGCACCCGCATTCTGGCCGGGGTCACGCCGGGCAAGGGCGGCCAGGAGGTACACGGCGTGCCGGTATACGACACGTTAAAGGCGGCCTGCCGGGAACATGCCCTGGACACGTCGCTGATCTACGTGCCGCCGGCTTTTGTATACGACGCCGTGGCGGAGGCGGTGGCCAACGGGATCAAGCTAATACTCATCGCTACGGAAAACGTGCCTCAAAAGGATGCCGTAAAATTCTTAAACCTGGCCCGCCGGGCCGGGGTGCGGGTGATCGGTCCCAATTCCGTGGGCATGATCAATCCCGGGGAACGGGTAAAACTGGGGGCCATTGGTGGTGATAATGTGGAGCGCTGCTTTGTGCCCGGTCCGGTGGGGGTGATATCCAGAAGCGGCGGCATGACTGCGGAGACCTCCTGGATGGTCAAGCGGGCCGGTTACGGCGTGAGCACCAGCGTAAGCATCGGCGGTGATGCCCTCATCGGCAGCACCATTAAGGATCTGCTGGCTCTTTTTGAAGCCGACCCACAGACCCGGGCTGTGGTGACCTTTTCCGAACCGGGCACTGCCCAGGAGGAAGAAGCGGCGGCCTTTATTCAGGAAGGTGGTTTTACCAAGCCGCTGATTGCCTATATTGCCGGCCGCTTTACGGAGGAGATGCCCGAAGGCACAGTTTTCGGCCACGCGGCAGCCATTATTTCCGGCAATTACGGCCGTCCCTCCCTGAAGGCGGCCCGGCTGCGGGAGTCCGGTGCCCACGTGCTGGAAAACTTCGATGACCTGATTCCTGTTTTAAAACAGGTGCTGGGGTAGAAAAGGCCGGTTTTTGATGAAGCCGGCCGGCCCGGTTAGTCGTCAGTAATAATACGTCAAGTTATATTTTCTAACATCTGACAGCCGACGGCCGACATCTGAATTGCCATGTCATAAAGAAGGTGATTATGTGTTATCTGCTCAGCTGGCTGACTTTATTGGCCAATGTTGTTTTGATAACTTCCCCGAAACCACAGTACACATGGCCAAACTGGCTTTTCTGGACTGGTTGGGTTCGGCTGCCGCCGGGGGCGGGCAACCGCCTGCCTGCATGGCCCTGGCCGTGGTCCGGGGTCAGGGAGGTTCTTCCCAGGCCTCTCTGCTGGCCTGCGGGGAAAAAACTTCCTGTTTGCATGCGGCCCTGGCCAACGGCATTGCCTCCCATATCATTGAGCTGGATGATGTGCACCGGGCATCCATAATTCATGCCGGGGCGGCGGTAATGCCGGCCGCCCTGGCTGTGGCGGAGATGACGGGAGCCAGCGGACGGCAGCTTTTGGAGGCCATTGTGGCCGGTTATGAGGTGGCCATCCGCATTGGCGAGGCCGTTACCCCGTCCCACTATTATTTCTGGCACACCACCGGCACCTGTGGCACCTTCGGTGCGGCAGCGGCGGCCGGGAAACTGCTGGGTTTGGATAAAGAACAGCTGGTATGGGCTCTGGGCAATGCCGGTACCCAGGCCGCCGGATTGTGGGAATTTATTGCCGACGGGGCCATGTCCAAACACCTGCATCCCGGTAAAGCGGCCCAGAATGGCGTGCTGGCCGCCCTGCTGGCCAAAGAGGGTTTTACCGGCGCCACACGCATTCTGGAAGGGGAAAGGGGCTTTTGCCGGGCTACGGCCCCCCGGTTTGATCTGGACAAGATTACCGCCGGCCTGGGAAAACCACCTTTTAAAGTGGAGGAGAACTCCTTTAAGATTCACGCCTCCTGCCGGCATACCCACCCGGCGGTGGATGTGACCCTGGCCCTGGCCGCCCGCCACAAGCTCAAGCCCGCCGACATAGCGGCCATTACCGTCCGCACCTACCGCACGGCCCTGGATATTACGGCCAATCACCATCCGAAAACTGTTTATGCGGCCAAGTTCAGTTTGCCCTTCTGTGTGGCGCTGGCTTTGAAGGCGGGAAGTTGTGCCCTGGGGGACTTCAACCCGGAAAATCTGGGGGATGGGGAAATCCGGGAATTGATGTCCCGGGTCGCCCTGGTTCTGGACGATGCACTGGATGCCCTGCATCCCGCCCGCTGGCCGGCGGTGGTGGAAATAAAAACCGTCTCCGGTGATACCTGTCGGGAGCGCACTGATTTTCCCCGGGGGGATCCGGAGAACCCGGTAACCGTTGGCGAACTGGTGGCCAAGTTTCATGCCCTGGCCGGCGGTCCCTGGGGGGAAGGGAGGGCCCGGGCGCTGGCAGAGGCGGTATTAAACCTGGAAAGGGTGGAAAATGTGGCCACTTTATTTTAAATACGCCGGGTTGCAGTGCGATGGGGAATTCTCCTACCCGCAGTGATCCGGCAGACTGTCAGTTCAGCAGTGGGAGTGCCGGCAGGAGTCTGGCAGGAGGTGGGGAGCAGTGAAAGGATCTTTTGAATATTTGGAAAAAAGGGTTATCCGGCGGGGGCTCTGCACCGCCTGCGGGACCTGTGCCGGTGTCTGTCCGGCCCTGGCCATCGGTTGGACTTATGTGGATGACGAACCTCTGCCGGAATTAACGGGAGAATGTACCGGTTGCGGTGTCTGTACCGCGGTCTGTCCCGGGGAGGAGGTAAACATACCTGCCCTGGAACATTTTGTATTCGGCCGGGCAAGGGACGAAAGGGTTCCCGATCTGGGGCTGTACCGGGATGCCCGGGCCGCCTGGGCCGTTGACCGGGGCATCAGGGCAAAGGGTGCCGGCGGGGGGCTGGTTACGGCCCTGTTGATTTACGCCCTGGAAAAAGGGATTATTGATTGTGCCCTGGTGGCCGGCTTTCAACATAATCAGCCCTGGCGCACCGAACCCCGGTTAGCGGCAAGCAAAGATGAGCTGACGGCGGCGGCCCAGAGCAAATATGCCTGTGTGCCGGTGAACACCCTTTTAACCCGGGCTTACGAACAGGGATACCGGCGCATGGCCGTGGTGGGCCTGCCCTGTCACATCCACGGCTTGCGCAAAATGCAGTATTCCGGCCAGCCGGGTTCCCTGGTGCAGAGCCTGGTTTTCATGGTCGGGTTGTTCTGTGCTTCCCAGTTTTACTTTGAAGGTACCCGCCACCTGCTGGTGGAGCGTCTCGGGATAGAACTGGATGAGATCGCCGGCTTGAGCTACCGGGGCGGCCAGTGGCCCGGCCATCTGGTGGTGGAACTGCAGGACGGGCGGCGGCTGACCCTGGACCGCCACCAGTACATGTACCACCATTTGATGCCCGTCTTTAAGCGGGATCGCTGCGAGATGTGCGTGGACTGGTCAGCCGAACTGGCGGATCTGTCCGTGGGCGATTACTGGGATCCCCGGGCCGGGGCGAAAGAGACCCGGGGTACTTCTTCCTGCCTGGTGCGCACCCCCGTGGGTGAAGCAATAATGGCCGGGGCGGCAAAAGATGGCTATGTACAAACAATTTCCCTGGAAGCTTCCCGCCTGGCGGCCGGTGTGGGGTATGAACTGAAGAAGCACGGGGCTGCCTTCCGGTTAAAGCAGCGGCGCCGTTTTGGCTGGCCCGTGCCGGAATATCACCGGGAAACCGACTATACCCCCTTTGCCCGGGAACTGCACCTGGCGCCGGAAAGTAAAAACAGCTGAGGGTGGTAAGCCTTAGAACTTCTCCGGCAAAAACCCGGGTAATACTCCAGTATTTACCCTTTACTGAACGGGTCGGTGCTTAAAGGCTCTACCATTATGAAGTACTGCTTCATTTTCCTTTAAAATCTTATCGTTCCACGGTGGTTTCTTATTTGTAGCGCTTTGTATCAAGGAGGGGGTTTAAATATGCTTATCCACGAAGTGCTGGTGGTGGGCGGGGGGCTGGCCGGCCTGATGGCCGCCCTGACTGCTGCGCCAAAGGCCGATGTGGCCATATTAAGCAAGATATATCCCACCCGCTCCCACAGCGGGGCGGCCCAGGGGGGATTTAACGCCGCCCTGGGGGAGGATGACAGTGTGGAAGCCCATATTTTTGATACGGTCAAGGGGAGCGATTACCTGGGGGATCAGGATGCCATCGAAGTACTGTGTTCCGAAGGACCGGAAGTGATTCTGGAACTGGAACGGATGGGGGTACCCTGGACGCGCACAGCCGACGGCCGGGTGGCCCAGCGCTCCCTGGGCGGCGCCGGTTTTCCCCGGGCCTGTTTTGCCGCGGACTTTTCCGGCCATGTGGTGCTGCACACCCTTTACGAGCAGGTTCTGAAAAGAGGCCTGAAAATTTATCCCGAGTGGCACCTGGTGGCCTTGCTGGTGGAGGGTGGCCAGGTGGCCGGGGCGCTGGTATACGACCTGCCCCGGGCCAGGCTGGAAGTAATCCGCTGCAAAGTGGTCATCCTGGCCACGGGCGGGTACGGACGGGCCTTCGCCAAGACCACCAACGCCCACGCCAATACCGGGGACGGTATGGCCATTGCCTACCGGGCCGGGGCGGTCCTTTCGGATATGGAGTTCGTCCAGTTCCATCCCACCACCCTTTACGGCACCAACATCCTCATTTCCGAAGCGGCCCGGGGAGAGGGCGGGTACCTGCGCAATATTAACGGAGATCGTTTTATGGCTCAGTATGCACCCCAGAAGATGGAACTGGCTCCCCGGGATGTGGTTTCCCGGGCCATTTTTAAGGAAATTAAAGAAGGGCGGGGTATAAACGACCAGTATGTGCATCTGGATTTGACCCATCTGGGGGAAGGGCTGGTGGCGGAGCGGCTGCCCCAGGTGCGGGACCTTTCCATGCGCTATGCCGGGGTTGATCCGGCAAAGGCCCCCATGCCCATCGAGCCTGCCCAGCATTACAGCATGGGCGGGGTACGTACCGATACATGGGGCATGACCAGTTTGCCCGGTCTTCTGGCCGCCGGTGAAGTGGCCAATGTCAGCGTGCACGGGGCCAACCGGCTGGGGGGCAATTCCCTGCTGGAAACGGTGGTCTTCGGCCGGCGGGCCGGGCTGAAAGCTGCGGAACTGGCGCGACAGGAAGCCTGGCCGGCATTGTCACAGACTACCGTAAACCGGGCCAGACAATCCCTGGTGGCCATACTTGACGGCGGGGAACAGGGTGTGACGGAGGATACTACCTTTGCCATTCGCCGGGAGATGACCGGTATTATGACCGGTCAGGTGGGGGTATTCCGGGTGGGACACGAACTGGAAGATGCGGTTAAAGGGTTGGAAAGGCTGAAAGAACGTTATGGGAGGCTCAAGCCTCCAGGCGGGAGGCAGCCCTACAACTATGCCCTGATGGATTATCTCGAGGTGGGATACCTTTTAGATCTGTGCGAGATAATTGCCCGGGGGGCGCTGCGCCGCACCGAGAGCCGGGGTGCCCATTACCGTCTGGATTATCCCCGGCGGGACGATGAAAACTGGCTCTGCCACACCTTTGCCCGCTGCGGGGAAAAGGGTCCGGAATTCAGTGCCGGTCCGGTGAAGATTACCCGTTATGCGCCGCAGGAGAGGGGGTATTAATTAATGAATATAATATTGAACATATGCCGGTTTAATCCCGGGACAGACGCACAGCCCTATTTCCAGGAGTTTACTGTGGCTATGGAAGGGCATCAAACGGTCCTGGACGCCCTGCTGCAGGCCTGGCAGCAGGATTCCAGCCTGTCCTTCCGCCGCTCCTGCCGCAGCGCCATCTGTGGTTCCTGTGCCCTGTGCATCAACGGGCGCCCGGCCCTGGCCTGCCAGACTCTGATTGGCAACGCCGTGGATAAGGACGGTCGTATCACGTTGGAGCCCCTGCCCCATTTCAGACAGTTGAAGGACCTGGTGGTGGATCTGGAGCCCTTCTTCGAGTCCCTGAAAGCGGTGGTTCCCTGGGTGGTCACCCGGGACGATCACGATGGACGCATGGCGCCGGAGACGGCCCGGAAACTGGAAAGCCCGGCCACCTGCATCCTGTGCGGCGTTTGCCAGGCGGCCATGGATGAGCCGGCGGCATCGAAACCGGCCGCACTGGTAAAGGGTTTGCGGCTGGCCCTGGACCCCAGGGATGCCCTGGGTGCGGCCCGGCTGCAGTTGATGAAGGTGCCGCCGGAAATCTTGCGCTTATTTATTAAAAATCTGCCGGAAAAATGCCCCAAAGGGATCACTTTACCGGATATAATTTAAAAAACAAAGGGCGGGGGAATGGCTACCAGTCATTCCTCTGCCCATTAAGAAAGGATAGTGAGAGTATGAGTAAATGTGCTGAATGTGGTGTTTATGCCTGTCGCACGGGACAGAGGGAAAAGGTTCCCGGGCACTGCCCCATGAATCTTCTGAACGAGGTGTACCAGGAAGCAAAGGAGGAATACCGGAAACCGGACGTGCTGAACATAGCCCTGAACTCGGCTTTAACCGAATCTGCCGGTTACCGGAAATGGACCAGGTTGGAGGAAATCATACAATTCAGCCGCAGGGCGGGCTTTCAAAAACTGGGCCTGGCCTTTTGCGTGGGGTTACGCAAAGAGGCCGCCGAGGTGGTCAGGATTTTAAAGCAGGCGGGGTTTACGGTGGAATCGGTGATGTGCAAAACAGGCTCCATGCCCAAAGAACTCCTGGGTGTTCGGGAAGAACAGAAAGTCCGTCCCGGTCAATTTGAACCCATGTGCAACCCCATCGCCCAGGCTAAAATATTAAACAGGGCCGGAACAGAATTTAATATTTTGCTGGGCCTTTGTGTGGGACATGACAGCTTGTTGATCAAGTATGCCGAGGCTCCGGTCACCGTTCTGGCGGTGAAAGACCGGGTACTGGCCCACAACCCCCTGGGCGCGGTTTATGCCGCCCATTATTATGGACCGGTGCTGGCTGCTTACAAAAAGGCAGATTAATAATTGAATCCCCGGTCATGGTTGATCATTTGGAAAATACACTTTATGACCATCCATTACCAGGGATGCCTTTAAAAGCAGCTACCATTTTCCTCCTACTTTTGCTATTTCCTTTGGAAATAAAACGTTTATTAAACAGGCGTCCGGCCTGACTTCTTTTTTTTAGAGGTTAATTTGGGCAAACGGCAAACAATCCGGATATTTAACTTCATCAATTTACTTAATCTTTATGCATTAAAACTTGCGCAGCAAACCAACCACTTTACCCAGAATAACCGGATTCTTGACCCGGATGGGGGACATGGTTCTGTTTTCCGGCTGCAGGCGGACGTGATCGTTTTCCCGGAAAAACCTTTTTACCGTGGCTTCGTCCTCCAGCAGGGCCACCACAATATCACCGTTGTCTGCCGCGGGCTGACGTCGCACCACCACCATGTCCCCGTCCAGGATGCCGGCCTCAATCATGCTGTCGCCCCGTACCTTGAGCATAAAAAATTCTCCCTCACCGGTAAAGCTGACCGGCAGGGGAATGAGTTCTTCCCGGTTTTCCACGGCCAGGATGGGTTCACCGGCCGCCACCCGCCCCAGGAGAGGTACCATGCGCATGGACGGCTGCATATTGGTGGTGCGCTCCAGCAATTCCAGTGCCCGGGGCTTGGTGGGGTCCCGGCGTAAAAGCCCTTTCTTTTCCAGTCGCTTGAGATAACTATGTACTGTTGAGCTGGATTTTAAGCCCACCACCTCGCCAATTTCCCGTACCGAAGGGGGGTAGCCTTTGAGCCGGACATTTTCCCGGATCACTGCCAGAATGGTTTCTTCCCTGGGCGTAAGTGTGATTTTCACACCGCACCAATCCTTTCTTGTTTTAGTTTTAATTATAACACTAAAAGGGTTTTGGCAAAACAGTTGTTCGTAAAAATTTATTTTATTTTTTAGAAGGAATTACTTCTGCACCCGTCGAAGTAATTTTTCGATAAAATCCAGATTAAGAACGGGATAGAGGGTGAGGGAGGTATGGCCAGATTAAAGGTGGCCATTATCGGGGGGAATGAGGAGGGCCACTCCATATACCGCATGTTAAAGGCCGTGGACGAAGTGGATATCCTTGGTATGGCCGACGCCAATCCGGAGTCGCCGGGAATGGTGGCTGCTTCGGCCGACGGCATTTTTACCACTGACGATTTTACCCGGCTGGTGCGTATCCCGGGAGTGGACGTTCTGGTGGAAGCCACGGGGGATCCGGAAATTCACATGCAGATCCATCGTTTGAAACCCAGGGAAACGGCTGTAATGGAAGCCCGGGCTCTGGATCTGATGCTGGCGGTGCTTAAAGAGAAAGAAAAGCTGCAGGAGGCCCGGCGGATCCAGGGGGAACTGGCGGCCATACTTGATTCGGTCATGGAGGCCATAGAGGTGGCCGATTCCCGCGGGATAATCAAATATGTCAATGCGGCTTTTACCCGCATTACCGGTATCAGCGAAAAGGAACGCATCGGGGAGAATATTTTTAAAACTTCGCCGGACGGCGCCCTGGCCATTGCCCTGCGCACGGGCCGTAGCGTCATGGGTCATCGCACCACTGTGGGGGGGAGCAACGCCGAAGTCATTTCCAACGCCGCGCCCATTCTGGTGGATGGCAAAATGGAAGGGGCGGTGGTGGTCTTCCAGCAGTTTACGGACATCATGAAGCTGATGGACCAGTTGCATCAGAGTACCACCATTATTGAGAACCTGTCGGACAAATTCGGTCAGGTAACCACCAGCAAGTATAGTTTTGCCGATATTCTGGGTAACAGTGGGGAGCTTCGTCGTTGCATCCAGCTGGCCGAGCGGGCCGCCCGCAGCAATTCCACGGTTTTATTGCTGGGCGAGAGCGGTACGGGCAAGGAACTGTTTGCCCATGCCATTCACCACGCCGGTCCGCGGCGGGACAGACCTTTTATCAAGGTGAACTGCGCGGCTATTCCGGAAAGTTTGCTGGAGAGCGAGTTTTTCGGTTATGCCAAGGGAGCCTTTACCGGGGCGGTGAAGTCAAAAATCGGCAAATTTGAACTGGCCCACGGGGGCACCATTTTCCTGGATGAGATCGGTGATATGAATCTCAGCCTGCAGGGCAAGTTGCTCCGGGTATTACAGGAAATGGAATTCGAACGGGTGGGGGGCACCCAGACCATCAAGGTGGATGTGCGGGTGATTGCGGCCACCAACCGTAACCTGCGGGAATTGATCCGTCAGGGCAAGTTTCGGGAGGATCTCTATTACCGTTTGAATGTGGTGGAGATTGTTATCCCCCCTTTAAGGGTACGTAAAGATGATTTGCCTTTGCTGGTTAATAATCTAATTAATAAGTTGAACCGGAAGCTGGGTAAAAAAGTGCAGGGATTGTCCCGGGATGCGGAGGAAGTCCTGTACGGTTATGATTGGCCCGGCAATGTACGGGAGCTGGAGAATGTTATTGAGCGGGTAATGGTGACCGTGGATGAGGAAATTCTTACCAAGAAACATTTTATACAGCATGTGAGCCAGTTCAAGACCCCCCTGGAGCGGGATATCGACCTTATTCCCATCGACCAGATGGAACAGTTGCTTATTAAAAAAGCCATGGCCAAGTTTGGTACCAGTGTGGAAGGGAAAAGGCGCGCGGCCCAGGCCTTGAACATTTCCCTGGCCACACTGTATAATAAACTAAAAAAAAGCCGCATTGAAGATTATAATTGAAGATTAAAACAGTTAACAAGATTACAATTATTAGACACATTATGGTTTTTAGAAAGACGACTGTTTGCCATATTTCCCTTGAAGAAAAGGGTGTTTTTTATATTTTTCTTTCTAATGATTAGAAATAGCGGGTTAATCATCACCTTTTATATAAATTAGAAATATCCCGAAATATCAGTAAACAATAGTTATTTCTGAGCCGGTGATCAGTATTTTGGCGGATGGCATAAAACTTGCGAACACGAATTAAGTATGGGTGCCGGTATGTATTTTCATTTTAGAATGCAGGGAGGGATAATGCCTTTGAGAACCATAGAAGCAGCTACCATTACCGCCACGGTTGCCGATCTCTGCATGAGGGCCAACTACGAACTGGGCGAAGAAGTGATCCGGGCTTTTGAAGAAGCCCTTACCAGGGAAAACTCCCTGACGGGGAAGGACATCTTGCAGCAACTGCTGGAGAACGCCCGCATCGCCCGGGAAGAGTCGGTGCCCATGTGCCAGGATACGGGTTTTGCGGTTGTTTTTCTGGAAGTGGGACAGGAGGTGTGTGTTACCGGAGGAGATCTTTATGAGGCCGTAAACCAGGGTGTACGCCAGGGATATACCGAAGGTTATCTGCGCAAGTCCATTGTCAACCATCCCCTGATTCGCCAGAATACCGGTGACAATACGCCGGCGGTCATTCACACCCGTATTGTACCCGGGGACCGGATAAAAATTACCGTGGCCCCCAAAGGCGGCGGCAGTGAAAACATGAGTGGCATCCGGATGCTTAAGCCGGCGGAAGGGGTGGAAGGGATTAAAAAATTTGTCATCGAGCAGGTGAAAAACGCGGGGCCCAACCCCTGCCCGCCCATTGTGGTGGGCGTGGGCATCGGCGGCACCTTTGAAAAGGCCGCCCTGCTGGCCAAGGAGGCCCTTTTACGTCCATTGGGACAACCCAGTCCCCTGCCGGATATTGCCGGGCTGGAAAGGGAATTGCTGGAGGATATTAATGGTCTGGGTATCGGGCCCCAGGGCCTGGGTGGGCGTACTACGGCCCTGGCGGTGCATATAGAAATCTATCCCTGTCACATTGCCAGCCTGCCGGTGGCGGTGAATATCAACTGCCATGCCAGCCGGCACAAGGAAGCCATATTGTGATCATATCCCTGGCAGGAGGCGAAATAATGATGTCGCAAATTAAACTGACCACCCCGCTTACCGATGAAGTGGTGGAAAACCTGCGCATCGGCCAGCGGGTGTTGTTAAACGGTGTGATTTATACCGGGCGGGATGCGGCCCACAAAAAACTGGTGGAGCTGCTTGACCGGGGGGAAGAGCTGCCCATTCCTTTAAAAGGACAGGTTATTTATTATGTCGGCCCATCTCCGGCCAAACCGGGGCGGGTTATCGGTTCGGCCGGGCCCACCACCAGCGGCCGCATGGATGCCTATGCTCCCAGGCTTATTGCCCTGGGGCTGAAAGGGATGATCGGCAAGGGGAAACGTTCCCCGGAAGTGATTAAAGCCATGAAACAGTACCGGGCCGTATATTTTGGTGCCGTGGGCGGGGCAGCCGCCCTGATTGCCCGCTCCATCAAGTCCTGCCGGGTGGTAGCCTATCCCGAACTGGGGCCGGAGGCCATCCACGAGCTGGTGGTGGAGAATTTTCCGGTCATTGTGGTCAACGATATTCTGGGTGGAGATCTTTATGAAGAAGGCGTAAAAATTTATGCCACCCGTTAACAGGGCGGCCAAATTTTATTGAAGCTGCCTATGGTGCTTGGTATGGTCGTTGAGTGAATTTCCACCTGCATTCAACGACCAGCGACTGCCGGGTTAACCATTCCTGGTGATGACGGTACGGGGAGGAAAAAAAAGTGAAGCTATACGAATATATGGGCAAGGATCTTTTTACCCGTTATGGCATCAATGTACCCCGGGGAAAGATGGTCACTTCCCCCGATGAGGCATTTGCCGCAGCCGCGGAGATTAACGCCCCCGTGGTGATCAAGTCCCAGGTGCTGGCCGGAAAGCGGGGCAAGGGGGGCGGCATCAAGTTCGCCGATACGCCGGAGGAGGCCAGGGAGGCCGCCGCGGCCCTTTTGGGCATGGATCTGCGGGGGTACAGGGTGGACATCCTCCTGGTGGAAGAAAAGATAAAGATCGATAAAGAACTGTATATATCCATCACCATTGACGGTTCCGCCAAGCGTCCGGTAATGATTGCCTCGGCCGAGGGCGGCATGGATATTGAAGAAGTGCCGGAAGAGAAAATCATCAAGGAACATATTGACCTGGATATCGGGATCATGCCCTTTTTGGCCAGGGAAGTGGCCCGCCGTCTCGGTTTAAAAGATAGCCTGGCCAAAGATTTCTACCGTTTGCTGCCGGCCATGTACCGGCTCTTCCGGGAAAAGGACGCCGAACTGGTGGAGATCAATCCGCTGGTCATCAGCGGCGATCGCCTGATTGCGGCCGACTCCAAGATAACCATTGACGACTATGCCCTGTACAGGCAAAAGGATGTACCTTTTGTGGAGGATAAGACCGTACTGGAAAGAAAGGCCAAGGAGATCGGTGTTTCCTTCGTCGAGCTCAATGGGGATATCGCCATCATGGCCAACGGGGCCGGCATGTCCATGGGCACCCTGGATACCATCGCCTATTACGGTGGTTCCCCGGCCAACTTCCTGGACTGCGGCGGCGGCACCGGGTTGGAGGAAACCGCCAAAGCACTGGAGCTTCTGCTGGAAACCAACCCCAGGGTAATCTTCATCAACATATTTGGCGGCATTACCCGTTGTGACGATGTGGCGGGCGCTTTTGTGAAAGTAAAGAAGAGCATGGACATACCCGTTCCGGTGGTTATTCGTCTGGTGGGTACCAATGAAGAGGCCGGGCGGCGCATTCTGGAAGAAGAAGGGATCAGCGCCTATACCTTTATGAACGAGGCCGCGGAAAAGGCCGTGGAACTGGCCAGGGCGGACAAATAACCGGTAGTAGGGAAAGGAGCTGTTTATGAGTGGCCATACTTGTGAATGAAGACACACGGGTGCTTGTACAGGGTATCACCGGTAACCAGGGCAAATTTCATACCAGACAAATGCTTCTGTATGGTACCAAAATTGTAGGGGGAACCTCCCCGGGGAAGGGTGGCCAGGCGGTGGAGGGAGTACCGGTGTTTGACACGGTACGGGCCGCCTGCCAGGCCACCCGGGTGGATGCCTCGGTCATTTTTATCCCGGCCCCCTTCTGCAAGGATGCCGCCTATGAAGCCATAGAGGCCGGGATCAAGCTGGTGGTGATTGTCACCGAAGGCATTCCGGTTCACGATGAAATGGATATTCAGAATTATGCCCGGAAAAAGGATGTCCGGATCATCGGACCCAACACCTTCGGCATTGTTTCCTCCGGCAAGTGCAAGATAGGCATTCCACCCAACCAGTTCTTCAAGCCTGGGGAAATTGGTGTGGTGGCCCGCAGCGGCACCCTGACCTATGAAATTGCCGGCAACCTCACCGCCCACGGCATGGGGCAGTCCACGGTGGTGGGCCTGGGGGGGGACCGGGTGCCCGGTTTAACCTTTACGGACGTTCTGCCCCTGTTTGAAGCCGACCCGGAGACAAAGGCCGTGGTCCTGGTGGGTGAAATTGGCGGCGATGCGGAAGAAACAGCTGCCGAGTATATTAAAACCATGACCAAGCCCGTGGTAGCCTACATTGCCGGTAAAAGCGCCCCTCCGGGCAAGCGCATGGGTCATGCCGGGGCCATCATTGAAAGGGGCAAGGGCACCTTTGAGGGTAAGGTAAAAGCCCTGACGGCCGCCGGAGCCCGGGTGGCCTCCCTGCCCTTTGAAGTACCCGGTTTGCTCAAGGAAGCTCTGGGTATAGTCGGTTAGCGGCTTTTAATGTTCAAGAAGGAGGGAAGAGATACGAATGTTTGACCGGGATAAGCTGGAAAAAATCCGCGGAGCCGGCCGGGCCTATGAAGAAAAGCTGGCGGCCCAGGTGAAAAAGCGCCCTGAAAGACGGCCCCAGTTTGCCACCGATTCGGAAATTGAAATCAAGACGCTTTATACGCCCGTGGATCTGGAGCAGGTGGATTATGAACGGGACCTGGGTTTTCCCGGTTCCTATCCTTTCACCCGCGGGGTACAGCCCAATATGTACCGGGGCCGGTTGTGGACCATGCGCCAGTATGCCGGTTTTGGTACGGCCGAGGAAACCAACAAGCGTTTCCGCTACCTCCTGGAGCAGGGGCAAACGGGCTTAAGCGTAGCCTTCGACCTGCCCACCCAGATTGGCTATGATTCGGATCATCCCCTGGCCCGGGGCGAAGTGGGTAAGGTGGGTGTGGCCATTGATTCCCTGCTGGATATGGAGACTCTGTTTGAGGGCATTCCCCTGGACCGGGTCAGCACTTCCATGACCATTAACGCCCCCGCCGCCATCCTGCTGGCCATGTATATTGCCGTGGCTGAAAAGCAGGGGGTGACTCCGGATAAACTCAACGGCACCATTCAAAACGACATTCTGAAAGAGTACATTGCCCGTGGAACATATATTTTCCCGCCGGGACCCTCCATGCGTTTAATTACCGACATTTTTGCCTATTGCTCAAAGAACATTCCCAACTGGAATACCATCAGCATCAGCGGCTATCACATCCGGGAGGCCGGTTCCACCGCCGTGCAGGAAGTGGCCTTTACCCTGGCCGACGGCATTGCCTATGTGCAGGCAGCCATTAATGCCGGATTAAATGTGGATGATTTTGCCCCCCGCCTGTCCTTCTTCTTTAACGCCCATTTGAACTTCTTTGAAGAAATAGCCAAATTCCGGGCGGCCAGGCGTTTGTGGGCGCGGATTATGAAAGAGCGCTTCGGAGCACAGAACCCCCGTTCCTGGATGCTCCGCTTCCATACCCAGACGGCAGGTTGCAGCCTGACGGCCCAGCAACCCATGGTCAACATCATGCGTACGGCCTATGAGGCTTTGAGTGCCGTACTGGGCGGCACCCAGTCCCTGCACACCAATTCCTACGATGAGGCCCTGGCCCTGCCCAGCGACCAGTCCGTGCTCATTGCCCTGCGTACCCAGCAGGTCATTGGTTATGAGATCGGGGTCACCGATACGGTGGATCCCCTGGGGGGTTCGTACTTTATTGAAAGCCTGACCGGTGAGATTGAAGAAAAGGCGGCCGCTTATATTAACAAGATCGACGAAATGGGTGGTGCCCCGGAAGCTATCGAATTTATGCAGCGGGAAATTCAAAACAGCGCCTACCGCTACCAGATGGATATTGAGAGCGGCCAGAAAGTGGTCATCGGGGTTAATAAGTTCCAGATGGAGGAGGAAAAACCAAAAGGTTTGTTGAAAGTGGACCCGGCTGTGGCCGAACACCAGACGGCCCGGTTGCGGGATTTGAGGGCCAGCCGTGACAACCAGAAGGTGAAACAGGTTCTGGATGCCCTGCGGGATGCGGCTTCCACCAGTGAAAACCTGATGCCTTTGATCATTGATGCCGTGAAAGCCTACGCCACCCTGGGAGAGATTTGTGACTCCCTGCGGGAAGTGTTCGGGGAATACCGTCAGCAAATTGTTTTCTAGAGCCGGGAGGGAAGAGAGATGAGCGAACGGCCCATTCGTGTCCTGGTGGCCAAACCCGGTCTGGACGGTCATGACCGGGGGGCCAAGGTCATTGCCCAGGCTTTGCGGGATGCCGGCATGGAGGTTATTTATACCGGCCTGCGGCAGACGCCGGAGCAGATTGTGGAAGCGGCCCTGCAGGAAGACGTACAGGTGATTGGCCTGAGCATTCTGTCCGGTGCCCACCTGCACCTCTTTCCGGCCGTGGTGGAGGGTTTGCGTGCCCGGGGAGCCGATGACATTCTGGTGCTGGGTGGCGGGATTATTCCCGATGAGGATATCCCGGAATTGAAAAAGGCCGGCATTGCTGAGATTTTTGGACCGGGAACCCCCACCAGGGAAATAGTGAGTTTTATCCGGGAAGAAGTGGCCAAAAGATCCTGAGGGAGGGAAGGGCATGATCAAAAAGATCGATCATGTGGGTATCGCGGTTAAGGATCTCCAGAAGGCCATCGAGTTTTACGAAGGCCTGCTGGGATTGAAGGTGACGGATACGGAAGTGGTGGAAGAGCAAAAGGTTAAGGTGGCCTTTTTGCCTACCGGCGATAGTGAGGTGGAGCTGCTGGAGTCCACCACTCCCGATGGTCCCATTGCCCGTTTCATTGAAAAGAACGGGGAAGGCATCCAGCACATTGCCTTCCGGGTGGATAACCTGGAGGAAAAGCTGGCCGAATTAAAGGCCAGGGGTGTACGTTTAATTGATGAAAAACCCCGGCGGGGGGCCGGCGGAGCCAGGATTGCCTTTCTTCATCCCAGGTCCACCTTTGGCACCCTGGTGGAACTGTGTGAGCGCGACTAATTGATCTCGGGGAGGGAACGTTTTTGGGTATGCAGGAAAAGCTGGAACAATTAAAGCAGTGGCGGGATAAAATCCATGCCGGCGGCGGTCCCAGGCGGATTGAGAAGCAGCACCAGTCGGGCAAGAAAACGGCCCGGGAACGCATCGCCCTGCTCTTTGACCCGGGCACCTTTGTGGAAATTAACACCTTTGCCGGGGACCCGGATATGGCCAATCTGGAACATCCCGGTGAGGGTGTGGTTACCGGCTACGGGAAGGTGGAGGGCCGCAAGGTCTATGTCTTCGCCCAGGATTTCACGGTGGCCGGCGGTTCCTTAGGACGCATCCATGCGGCCAAGATCTGCCATGTCCTGGATCTGGCCATGAAAACCGGCGCTCCCGTGGTTGGTCTGAATGACTCCGGCGGGGCCAGGATCCAGGAGGGGGTGGATGCCCTCAATGGTTACGGGGAAATCTTTTTCCGCAACACCATCGCTTCCGGGGTGATACCCCAGATTTCAGTGATCATGGGACCCTGCGCCGGCGGCGCCGTATACTCCCCGGCCCTGACCGACTTTATTTTTATGGTGCAGGGCGTCGGTCAGATGTTCATCACCGGCCCCCAGGTAATCAAGGCCGTTACCGGCGAAGATGTGACCATGGAGGTGCTGGGCGGGGCGGCCACCCACAACCAGACCAGCGGAGTGGCCCACTTCATGGCCTCTGATGAGGAAACCTGTATGCAAATGGTCCGGCAGCTGTTAAGCTACCTGCCGTCCAACAATCTGGATGAGGCGCCCCAATACGCTGCCGTGGAACCACCCGGCGATCCGGAGGAATTGCTGCAGATCATTCCCGACAATCCCAATATGTCCTACGATGTACGCAAGATAATCCGGCTGGTGGTGGACGGCGGTGAACTCTTTGAGGTCCAACCCCTGTACGCCCGCAACGCCGTGGTCGGTTTCGCCCGCATGAACGGCCAGGCGGTGGGCATCGTGGCCAATCAGCCGGACTACCTGGCCGGTTGTCTGGATATCAACGCCTCCGACAAGATCAGCCGGTTTGTCCGTTTCTGCGATGCCTTTAATTTACCCCTGGTTACCTTCATGGATGTACCCGGCTTCCTGCCCGGTACGGCCCAGGAGTACGGCGGCATTATCCGCCACGGGGCCAAGATGCTTTACGCCTACTCCGAAGCCACCGTGCCCAAGGTGACCATTATCCTGCGCAAGGCTTACGGGGGGGCCTATCTGGCCATGTGCAGCAGTTCCCTGCGGGCCGATGCGGTATTTGCCTGGCCCACGGCGGAAATAGCCGTGATGGGGCCCGAAGGGGCGGTCAACATTATTCACCGCAAGGAAATTGCCGAAGCGGAGAACCCCATGGAAATGCGGGCCAAACTGACGGCCGAATACCGGGATAAGTTTGCCAACCCCTACGTGGCCAGCGCCAGGGGCTTTATCGAGGATGTGATTGATCCCCGGGATACCCGGGCGCGGATCATCACCACCCTGGAATCCCTGGACAGCAAGCGGGAAAGCCGTCCCCGCAAGAAACATGGTAACATGCCTGTTTAATTACACAGGGAGGGATGGGGAAATGGCGGTTAACAAAAGGGTGGCCGGCCCGGAGGTCAACCCGCAGGTGGTGGCGGCCATCACCGCCGCCCTGGCGGCGGCGGGTTATCTGACGGAAGGCAGCAGGATTACCGGTATCCGTCCTTCTAAACAAATTAATGCCTGGAAATTGGCCGGTATCAGGGAATTGATGAACGGACGGGAGATAAGCAGCTTTTAATGGGGAAAACGTGAGTCCGTTCCGGGTTGCCAGCTGGCGACAACGACCATTTCAGGAGGGAAGGAAGTATGAAAAAATTTAAAGTTCTGGTCAACGGGGAACCCTTTGAAGTGCAGGTGGAAGAAATGCAGGCTGTCCCGCCGGCACCCAGTGTGAAGCTGGTTTCCAGCCGCCCGGCCGCTTCCCCTCCGCCTGCGGTACAGGCGGCCCCGGCGGCTCCGGAGCCCGTCAAAACGGCACCGGCTCCGCCGCCCCCGGCGGCACCGGCCGGCGCCGGGGCGGTTACGGCTCCCATGCCGGGCAACATCAATGCGGTGAAAGTAAAGCCGGGGGATCAGGTGAAGGCCGGAGATCCCCTGGTGGTGCTGGAAGCCATGAAGATGGAAAACGAAATTACCGCCCCGGTGGCCGGGACGGTTGAAGAAGTGCGGGTAAAGGCCGGCCAGACGGTGAATAATGGGGACGTACTGGTGGTAATTGGCTGATCCCCAATCTAACGACCGGCGACTATTTGAGGAGGGATGTTATTTTGAAACGGAACAAGATCACCATTGTCGGCGCAGGTAATGTGGGCGCCACCTGCGCCCACTGGGCGGCAGCCAAGGAACTGGGCGACATCGTGCTCATTGACGTGGTGGAAGGGATTCCCCAGGGCAAAGCCCTGGACCTGATGGAAGCGGCACCGGTGGAGGGTTTTGACACCATTATTACCGGTACCAACAGTTATGAGGATACCAGGGATTCCGATGTGGTGGTCATCACCGCCGGCATTGCTCGCAAGCCGGGTATGAGCCGGGACGACCTGCTGGCTACCAACTCTAAAATAGTCAAATCGGTAACGGAACAGGTGATTAAATATTCACCCAATGCTTTTATCATTGTGGTTACCAATCCCTTAGATGTGATGGCCTATGTGGCGCTGAAGGCCAGCGGCTTCCCGGCCAACCGGGTTTTCGGCATGTCCGGGGTGCTGGATTCCGCCCGCTTCCGCACCTTTGTGGCCCTGGAACTGGGTATTTCCTTCGAGGATGTGACCACCTTTGTCATGGGCGGCCATGGGGACGACATGGTTCCCCTGGTCAGGTATACCTACGCCGGTGGTATTCCCATTGAAAAACTGATACCGGCGGAAAGAATTGCAGCCATGGTGGAACGCACCCGCAAGGGCGGCGCTGAAATAGTCAATTACCTGAAGACCGGCAGCGCCTATTATGCTCCCGGGGCTTCGGTGGTGCAAATGGTGGAGGCCGTATTGAGAGATAAGAAACGGATTCTGCCGGTGGCGGCCTATCTCAACGGCGAATACGGTTACCAGGGTATTTACATGGGCGTTCCGGCCATTATCGGCGGCAATGGTGTGGAGAAGGTGCTGGAAATCGAGTTGACAGCCGAAGAAAAGGCGGCCCTGGACAAGTCCGCCAACGCAGTGCGCAACCTGATGAAAGTCCTGGAACAGCAGTAATGAACGGGCTACGGGGGAGGATAGTTATGGACGAGAAGCGGAGGGTGAAGATCACCGATACCACCATGCGGGACGGTCATCAGTCCCTGCTGGCCACCCGCATGCGCATAGAGCACATGTTGCCCATCTGTGAAAAGATCGACCAGGTTGGTTTCCATTCCCTGGAGGTATGGGGCGGGGCCACCTTCGATTCCTGCATGCGCTTTTTAAACGAGGATCCCTGGGAACGGTTGCGCATCCTGCGCCGCCATTTGAAAACCCCCCTGCAGATGCTCCTGCGGGGGCAAAACGTGGTGGGATACAAGCACTACCCCGATGATGTGCTTACCGAATTCATCAAAAAAACCGTTTATAACGGGCTGGACATCTTTCGCATTTTTGACGCCTTAAACGACGTGCGGAACATGCAGAAGGCCATTGAGGTGGTCAAACAGGAAGGGGCCCACGCCCAGGCCACGGTGGTTTATACCATCAGCCCGGTACACAATGTGGAGTATTATGTAAAAACGGCTAAAACATTGGAGGAGATGGGTGCCGACTCCATCTGCCTGAAGGACATGGCCGGCATTCTGGCCCCCCAGCCGGCTTATGAAATTATCAAAGAGTGGAAATCCGTGCTGAAGATTCCGGTGCAGCTGCACTGTCACTACACCAGCGGTATGGCGGCCATGGCCTACCTGCGGGCCATTGACGCCGGGGTGGATGTTATCGACTGCGCCATTTCCACCATGGCCCTGCAAACCTCCCAGCCGGCCGTGGAAACCATGGTGGCAGCACTGCAGGGAACACCCTATGATACGGGGCTGGATTTGAAGCTGCTTACGGAAATTGCCGAACACTTCAAGGAAGTGCGCAAGCATTACAAAGAGTTTGACGTGGCTTCCAAGAGCGTGGATGCCAATGTGATGATCTATCAGATTCCCGGCGGCATGATGTCCAACTTCATTTCCCAGCTCAGCCAGCAGAACGCCCTGCACCGCCTGCCCGAAGTGCTGGAGGAGTTGCCCCGGGTGCGCAAGGAATTCGGCTACCCGCCCCTGGTAACGCCTTCCAGTCAGATTGTGGGTACCCAGGCGGTCCTGAATGTGTTGATGGGGCGCTACAAGCTGGCCACCAACGAAGTGAAACAGTACATGCGGGGGTTTTACGGGCAACCGCCGGCACCGGTGGACGAGGAAGTGCGCCGGATGATCATCGGGGACGAGGAGCCCATCACCTGCCGTCCGGCGGACCTTCTGGAACCGGGATTGCCCGAAGCCCGCAAGGAAGCGGCCCCCTACATGCAAAAGGAAGAGGATGTCATTTCCGTGGCCCTCTTCCCCCAGGTGGCCCCTCAGTTTTTGAAGGAACGCCTGGCCAAAAAACTGAAGGTGGACCTGGAACTGGCCGCCCAGAGCAGTGAATTTTACCCGGCATAAAAAAAGGTCGGGCTTGAAACTATAGACCTGATTCAAAGGATAGGAGTGATTAAATAGCTAAAAGTGCCAGCATAAAGCTGGCATTTTTTCTGTGTGCAGTGTTTAACTTAAAATTAAATTACCAGTAACACCATTTTAACATTTTAACTTTATAGTTTTTCTAAAAGATATTATACCGTCCCGGAAGGCGGTGCAGGATGTGCCGGATATTCTGGTGGTGGATGATGAAGCCAGTATTGTGGAATTGATCCGTTATACCCTGGAAGGGGAAGGTTACCGCGTGTTTGCGGCTGAAGACGGGCAGGCGGCTTTGAGGCTGGCTTTTGAGGTGAATCCGGATCTGATCATCCTGGATATCATGTTGCCAGGGAAGGACGGTTTTGAGGTATGCCAGTCGTTGCGCTCCGATGTCCGGACAAACAATATTCCCGTGCTCATATTGAGCGCCCGGGGTGACGTGGTGGACCGGGTGCTGGGGCTGGAACTGGGTGCCGATGACTATATCACCAAACCCTTCAGTCCCCGGGAACTGGCGGCCCGGGTAAAGGCCAATTTACGCCGCCAAAAGCAAAACAAAACCGGTTCCGGGGAATCGATCAGGGAAATCCGCCATGATCAGCTGGTTATCCGTCCGGAAAAATACGAGGCTGTGATCAATGGAGAAAAGATATCCCTTTCACCTAAGGAATTTGAAATCCTCCTTTTGCTGGCTTCCCACCCGGGACGGGTTTTTTCCCGGGACGCCCTTCTGGAAAGGATCTGGGGCCTTGATTCGGTGCGGGAAACCAGAACGGTGGACGTGCACATCCGGTATTTGAGACAAAAAATAGAGCCCGATCCCGGGAACCCGCGTTATATCGAAACGGTGCGGGGTGTGGGCTACCGTTTTAAAGAAAAGCCATGAATTAACCATGCTTTAACATAAATTTAACCGGGTGATAACATGGGAGTAATGTCATTTTAACAATCCTTTCCTACAATGTCTTTGGTAAAAATGGTGCAATCCCTTAAACCGCGGGGTTGCTTTAAATAGATTATGGGTTTTATTTTTAAAAAGAGGGGGATGTAACGTTGGGTAAAAGGACGAAGTGGATGCTGGCGCTGGCAGCCGTGCTGGTGCTGGCCGTGGCCCTGGCCGGCTGCGGCGGTGGTCAGAGTCAGCAGCAGGGGCAACAGCCCGGTGGACAAGCGGGTGCAGAGATTTCCGGCAACCTGACGGCAGTTGGTTCCACGGCACTGCAGCCTCTGGTAGAGGAGGCGGCCAAACAATTCATGGCCAAAAACCCCAAAGCCCAGGTTACGGTACAGGGCGGTGGCAGCGGCACCGGCCTGACCCAGGTGGCTTCGGGGGCGGCGGACATCGGTAACTCTGATATTTTTGCCGAGGAAAAGAGCGGTATTGATGCTTCGCAACTGAAAGACCACAAGGTTTGTGTAGTGGGTATGGCGGCGGTGGTCAACCCGGGTGTGAAGGTTGATAACCTGACCAAAAAGCAGTTGCAGGACATCTTTACCGGCAAAGTAACCAACTGGAAAGAAGTTGGCGGTCCTGATCAGAAGATTACCGTCATTCACCGGCCCAAAGGGTCCGGTACCCGCGCTACTTTCAAAGCCTTTGCCCTGGACGGAGTAGAAGAAACAGCTTCAGGTATGGAACAGGAATCTTCCGGTACGGTGAAGAAAATGGTCGCGGAAACCCCGGGTGCCATTTCTTACCTGGCCCTGTCCTATATTGATAACAGTATCAAAGCCGTAAAACTGGATGGTGTGGAGCCCACTGTGGAAAACATTGTCACCGGCAAATATCCGGTATGGGCTTATGAGCATATGTATACCAAGGGTGAACCCACCGGTCTGAAGAAGGCCTTCCTGGATTACATGGTCAGCAATGATGTACAGGGAACGCTGGTGGAAAAGCTGGGTTATATTCCGATCACCAGAATGAAAGTGGAGCGGGACGCCCAGGGTAAGATAACCCAGAAGTAAAGTGGCTTTTATACTGAAAACTGGCGGGGCGGTTGCTTTGTGAACCAACCGCCCCGCTATGTTAGGTCTCAAGAGGGAGGTAGTCATGGAAAAGGGTATTTCCCGGACCTTAGGCGGCAATGGGTGTGCCGGTCTGAACAGCTTTTCCCGGGCATATAACGCCAGAAGTGTGCAAAAGAGAAAAAAAATAGGGGAAGTTTTCGGCCGCCTGGTGGCTTTTCTGGCGGCCGCCCTGGTGGTGGTCCTGACCCTGGCCATTATATACTTTATAGGAGCCAAGGGGTTGGCCACCTTTACTGTGAATGGAGTCAGCGTTAGCGAATTTCTTTTCAGTTCCCATTGGTGGCCCGACCGGCCGGTGGAACAGGGAGGGCCCATGATCGGCTCCTTCCCCTTTATCCTGGGATCTATTCTGGTCTCCCTGCTGGCAGTGGCCTTAAGCGCACCTTTGAGCATCATAGTGGCCGTTTTTATGGCTGAAATTGCGCCGGGCTGGGGACAGCGGGCTCTGCAGCCGGCCATTGAGATCCTGGCCGGCATCCCTTCAGTTGTTTATGGATATGTGGGTTTAAGCTTGCTGGTACCATTTATCCGCAACCATATAGGCGGGGGAGGGTTTTCCGTCCTGGCCGGCTTTATTGTCCTGTCCATCATGATTCTGCCCACCATCATCAGTGTGTCCACCGACAGCCTGCGTGCCCTGCCCCCCCAGTGGAAGGAGGCGGCCCTGGCCCTGGGTTCCACCCGCTGGCAGACCATTCGCCTGGTGCTGGTGCCGGCGGCCCGTTCCGGCTTGATTACCGCCATTGTCCTGGGCCTGGCCCGGGCCTTCGGGGAGGCGCTGGCGGTACAAATGGTCATTGGGAACACCCGGACCATTCCCCATTCCATTCTGGACCCGGTGATGACCCTGACCAGCGCCATTACCATTGATATGGGCTATACCATTATGGGTTCATTGTGGAACAACGCCCTCTGGTCCATGGGCCTTCTATTATTGCTAATGTCGTTCTTCTTTATTCTGGTGATCAGGGTGGTAGTGAGGGGAGGGATGGTCCGGTGAATGCCCGCCTGGCTGATCGACTGGCCACCATCATGTTCTGGATGGGGGCGGCTACTGTCCTGGCCATTTTGGCCCTGCTCCTGGGTTACATCCTGCTGCATGGAATCCGTTCCATTGACTGGCATTTCCTTACTGCACCTCCGGAGACTATTGCTGCCGGAGGCGGTGTGGGGCCACAAATTTTTAACTCATTTTACCTGCTCTTCCTGACCATGGTTATTACCTCTCCCTTGGGCTTGCTGGCCGGGATTTATCTGGCCGAGTATGCCGGCAGGGGACGTATTACCGAATTCATTCGCCTTTCCATAGAGACCTTAACGTCCCTGCCTTCCATTGTGGTTGGCCTGTTTGGTTTGTTGTTTTTTGTAAATATGACCGGGTGGGGCTACAGTCTGATGTCCGGAGCCCTGGCCCTGGCGGTAATTAATCTGCCCTTGATGGTACGGGTTTCGGAGGAATCCATCCGCAGCGTGCCCGGGGAATTGCGGGAAGCCAGCCTGGCCCTGGGGGCTACCCGCTGGGAAACCATGTGGCGGGTAATTTTGCCTTCGGCCTTTCCCGGTCTGGTTACCGGGGCCATTATCGCCGCCGGCCGGGTTTTTGGCGAAGCAGCAGCCCTGTTATATACCGCCGGCATGAGCAGCCCTATATTATTTTTTTCCGACCTTAATCCCACGAGTCCCACCTCACCCATAAACCCCTTCCGGCCGGCGGAAACCCTGGCCGTTCATATCTGGAAAATCAATTCGGAAGCGTTGATTCCCGATGTGCGCAGGGTGGCGGACGGTTCGGCGGCGGTGCTTATTCTGGTGGTGCTTTTATTCAACGTCCTGGCCCGCTGGTTGGGCCGCGGTATTTACCGGCGCATGACCGCCACCTGAGATTTTAATTGGGGAAAGGGGAGCTGACCAAATGGGGGAGATGAAAGGAGAGCCTGTGGCCGGTCCGGGAAAGGATACCGGAAAGCAGGCCGGCCCTTTTTATGGCGTGGTTCATTTTCCCGGACGGCTGTTTAGATCACTGTTGCATTTTCCAGAAGTCTTTTTTCATTTTATCCGTTTCGGGAACCGTTTCCAAAAGGGAGTGGAAAGCCGCTCCAGGCCGGACCGGCAAAGAGCGTGCTTTACAGATCGCATCAGTTTTCAATTTCAAATTTTGTTTTTAATGACGGTCATTATTGTGCTGGTAATGGGTGCTCTGGGTGTGGCAGCTTACTGGGGAGGAAAGCAGTGGATTGTCAATTATACTGACAACCGCCTCTCTGCATCGGCCACGAATGTTTCGGAGAAAATTGACGTATTTACCTCCGGCATGGACAGCCGGTTGATTGACCGCAAGGCCAGTTACATGCTGGCTGCTGAAGCGGCCTCCTTTGACCGGCAGGGGTTATCGGCCAGCACCATTATCATTGATAAGCAGGGAAATGAAGTGCTTTTTGCCGGGGGAGAAGATTACCGTTTCATCCCGCCACAGGATTTCAAAGAAAAGATCTTTACCAGCCGTTCGGGATTGGAGACAGTGAGCGTAAAGGGACAAAGGTGGCGCGTGGCTTTCCAGCACATACCCGGCCGGGAATGGGTTTATATAATCGGCATTCCGGAAGAACAGTACGTATTGCCATTAAAACAATTGAGAAATCTTATTGTTCTTGGCGGCCTGGTGGCCCTGCTGGCCACCACATTGATTTGTGCCCTGGGTGCCCGGAGATTTGCCGGTCCATTAAATGAGATAACCCGGATCATGTCCCGGGCCGGGGAAGGTAACCTAACCCTGCGGGCCAGGGAAAGGAAAGTGGGCAGGGAATTATCCCTGCTGGGCAGGGGTTTTAACCTGATGCTGGCAGACCTGGGTCGCCTGATCAGTGCCTTCAGCCACACGGCCGGGGACCTGCACCGATCCAGCCGGCGGATGCAAGTGGTGAGTGAAAACCAGGTCCGCTTTGCCCGGAACGCCGAGGCCCATGTGGAAAAGATGGCTGCGTCGATGAAAGAGATGGCCGGTGTGGTGGAAAGTGCCGATAGATCCAGCAAGGAAATGATGCGGCTGGTGGAAGAGAGCCTGGACGGGCTGAACCTGGTAGTGGAAAAAATTAACAGGAACCGCCGCCTGGCCGGGGAAAGTGCGGTGGCGGTGATGGATTTAACAGAACATATACAGCAAATTGATAAGATAATCGATATTATAAATAATATTTCCCGCCAGACACACCTGTTGTCCCTCAATGCTTCCATAGAAGCGGCCAGAGCCGGGGGGGTGCACGGGCGGGGCTTCGCCGTGGTGGCGGAAGAAGTGCGCCGGCTGGCTGAAGAAACGGGGCGGGCCATTGAAGAAGTGGGCCGTATTATTAAATTGATTCAGGAAAGTGCCGCCCGGGTTTTGGAACAGGTGCAGGTCAGTGCGGAAATGGCCCGGCAGGGAGCGGAAGCAGTGGAACATACCAGTGATTCTCTTAACAGGATGCACCAATCGGTGGTGCACACCGGGGAGCAGGTGGGCCGGCTTGCCGGCGGCGTAAGGGATCTGGATGCCGGTGTTAAAGAGGTGGTGCGCACCGTGCGCATCATTGCCGGAACAGAGGAAGCAGAGGGAGAGGGCGAAAAGCATGTTTCCGCCAGGGAGGTGGCCATGCTGGCCGGTAACCTGGCCCGGATGGCCGAACAAATGCAGGCCCAGCTGGCCCGTTTTGTGGTGGAGAAAGGGAAAACTGGCCCCGGTGAGAACCGGTCCGGGAGCGCAGGCAAGGATTCCGGATATACCAGGAAAATTAATAGTGAGTTAATACCCGCATAACCCGGGGTTAACGTAACTGTTCTATAATAAATCTACCAGCCAGGAAGGGAGGTAATACCCATGGAACTGCAGGCCGATTTACACACCCACACCATTGCCAGCAGCCATGCCTTCAGTACGGTTAAAGAGATGGCCTCAGCGGCCGCTGCTGCCGGATTGCAGCTGCTGGGGATCACCGATCATGGAGTGAATATGCCCGGCGCTCCCCATGAGTATTATTTCAGCCAGTTGCTAACACTGCCTGATGAAATTGAAGGTATACATATTTAAAGGGTGTGGAGGCCAACATCATTGACAGTAACGGTAATCTGGATATGCCCGTGGAAATCCTTTCCCGGCTGGATCTGGTGCTGGCCGGGTTTCACGCCGGTTGTGGCTTTCCTTCCGGCTGACGCAGTGTTCTGACCGGAATCCTCCCGGGGATGTAAAGAAAAATTAACTGATTTTTAATTGCAGGTTGCTGGATTCTTAATGTTTTAGTGTTAAGATTGACCCGGGAGGTGAGTTGTTTGGTTAAGATCTGGATGGAGCAGGGCCGCATTTATGTGGGTGGTATTATAATTAACCATCATTTTAAAAAGGTGCAAAGGGCACTGGAAGAAATGGCCAGGGAAGAAAGCCGCATGGTGGTGGACCTGGGAGAGCTGGAGTTCATTGACGAAACCGGTGTCAGCCAGTTGTTGGGTATGATTGACCGTTTTAACGACCGGGGGATTCAGGTTGAGCTGATCAATGCCCAGGATAAGGTGCTGGCCAGGTTTCTGCAGGTGGGTGCCCGGCTCTGGCTGGATAAGCAGCTATTCAGTAAGGTGGGGTAATGGTGAGTTTATACCCTGCCTGTAACTTCGAAATGAATCCGGTTACTTTGAACCGGTTATGATAAATATATTAGAGGAGTAGTATCCGACAGGAGGAAGAGCCATCCGGTGATCAGTCCCTCTACATGGGCGGTAGCCAAGCTGCTTTTAGCTGTGGCCGGTCCTTTGCAAAATCTGGTGGATCGAGGGGGAATAACCCACACCTTTTGTAACCAACAGGCCGTATCCATATTGGAGCAGGATGGCCGAACCGGAGAGGCCAGATTATTACGCAAGCATTTTATAATGTTTAACCGGGGTACCCTATGGGCGGATCGGGGGTGGAAATGTTTCGCTCATTATCTGGATCCTTCGTCCGGGAGGGGTATCGGTTCGTGGCCGGACGCGGCTTCAGAGTGCGAGACATATTTTCAACGGGCCATGGAGTGGTGGGTGAAGGGTAGGAAAGAGGTTGCCTTCTTCTTCCTGGGGGCGGCTGCTCATCTGGTCCAGGACCTCTGCGTTCCCCATCATGCCTGTGGGATTCCTTTCAATGGGCACCAACAATATGAAACCTGGGTGAAAGAAAATTGCGGGTTCTTTCGGATCAGTAATGGTGGGCTTTATCAGGTGGCAGGTAGTCCGGGCCAGTGGGTATACGCCAACGCCCGTTTGGCCAAGAATTATTATCCCCGGATTTGCCAGCAGGAATACCACGAAGTAACGGAAGTTCTTTTAGGTCGGGCCCAGCGAACCACCGCCGGATTCATTCAATTTTTTTGCTCCAGGATTATGTAAACAGTTTATGTAAACAACCATAGCCCACTACCTCCTTCTTCACTATAAAAGGACTGCGGAATTTATACCGCCAGTCCTCTTTTTTATTTTTATAAACGGGGAAAGATTACCGGTTGGTGGAGACGGGTAAATCATTTCGCCGTAACAATTTTCCTTTAAACAATCGGATGGGTCCGTTTGGCGAACGAATAATGATTTTTATTGTCCACTCTAATAAAATAATAAATAATAAAATAATAAAATGGACAGCTAAAAATAGAACGGACGACGGCAAGTCCGGCCTGAATGGGATGAATACTGCGATGTATATGCTGGTATTAGAAGGAAAATCTGTGATATTGCTGCGAATGTTTTGTTGTAGTGTTTGTGAATTGGATAATGGTTCCTATAATAAGTATTATGTCAACCGCCCTTGTAAGGTTACTGGCCGGCACTGCGCCTGCAATGGCCCGGGGCGGCCCTGCGGCGGCCGGCAGGCCCACAGGATGCAACCGGCCGGCCCTTTGATACAGGTGCCGTAAAGCGGGCCGCAGGCTCGCGCCGGCCTTTGGGCGTGGCTACGTTGCGTCTTCGCTTGGAACACGTATTTGCCGGGCGGGACAGGCTGACATAATACTTGTGGTGGTTGATAAGGCCGGTGGTACTTACGGGACGCGCGGCGGCCCGGTGGTGGTTTGACAGGGCCGGTGCACGCGCGGGGGTTTTAGACCAGGTCGGTTACCACGACCACGTCGCTGTCCACCAGCTCGGTCAAGGCCGGGTAGAAGACGTTGGCATTGATTATCGCCTGGGCGCCCTGCTGGATCTGTTCCTTCGTGATGTCATCCTTAGGGTCAGGGACGCGAAGAGTCTTACGAGTGCCGTCACTAACCTGAAAAGTCAAGCGCAAGTAGGTCATGAATCATTTCCCCCCTTAATTAAGAATTAAGCCTGGACCAGACGGGCGCGGTTAATCTCGCCCACCTGATTCAGAGTAAACTTCTGGAGACCGGCGATGGCCTGGGCAAAATCCCAGACCTGCTGGTCGGTGGCATCCAGCTTCAGGCCGGAGTAAGTAAGGTGCTTATACTTCGGGTTGCCGTTTTCGTCCACGCCGGTCTGCAGGGTCAGGACTACGGACTTGCCAGTAGGAATGGCATTGACGGCCATTGGGATTCCTCCTTTTGTAAGTTTTACGCGGGTTTAAGGAAGCGCGCCTGCGGGCGCGCATTAAAGGTCCCGCCCTTACTTAAGGGCCAGGTAGATGATGCAAGCACACAGGACCGAAAGGGCCAGGCCCGGGCCAATGAGCTGGCGCAGCATGATTACCGCCTCCTTCGGGGGGCGAAAGGTCACCGTGGACGGTCAAATTGCCGTGAACCACCAGATCACCGTGGATTTCCAGGTCAAATGGAACAGTCAGCCGGCCGCTCACTTCCAGATTGCCGTGAACGGACAGCCGGCCGCGAACCACCAGATCGCCGTGGACTGCAAGGCCACCGTGGATAACCACGGGAGTGGCCGAATCAACAGGGTTATCGTCATCAATGGGGTTACCGTTACCCTCTAGCCTATCGTCATTAACGATGTCTTCAAGGTTACCGTTATCCATAAGCTTATTGTTTACACCAGCATCCAGTTGGTAGTCCCCGGCCGTCTGGCTGGAGACCGTCTGGCTTTGAGACATGAGGGCTGGCGGGGTGGGCTGTTGAGCCATATTGGTTTGCGTCCGTGTAAAGGTCCTCTGCTTGTCAATGTACTGCTCCCAGCCGGCGGGGTCATCTGCCGTCACCCAGTGGACGATTCCTTGACGGCGGTGCCAGTAACGATGGATCCAGTCGGCAACCGTGGAACCCGGGCAGGCAGTCAGTGTGCCGTGGATGTGAGGGGCAACTTCCCGGCCGGTCCGGGGGTCAATGAGACATAAGGAAAGGGACAGCCTGTACCGCCACTCCTTGCGCCGGGCAACGGCCCGCAATGCATTGAACAACCGGTCAATTGCCTTGTCAACGTCGATGTAATCGGGCTCACGGCGAAAGGTCAGGGTGATGGCAACGGTGTTCCACTTGCGCTCCATTCTGAAGCCTCCTCTCACCCGTATATAGTATCGGGGTTTTGAGCAGTACCGGCGAGGAAGGCTTCCATAAGAAAACCCCCTCACCCGTATATAGTACCGGGGTTTTGATCGATACCGGTGAGGAAGGCTTCCTTTCTTCCGGAGCTGTTAGTCCAGGGAGGCCGGTGTCCCTGCTGGCAGCGGGGGGTTTCCTTTCCCCCGTGGCCGGTGCCGTACGGCGGCCGGGGTCCCTGTTTTCTCCCGGCAGGCTTGCCCGGCGGGCGGCAGTGATATGCTTCTCCCCCAGGCTGCCGTGGGCCTGGTGGTTCTCCCGGGGCCGGTGCCGTGGCCCTGGCTTTCGGCAGGTCTAAACGTACCGGTTCGGGGCTGGAACCACTCCGGCAACGGCTTGCATGAACCAGGTGGCTCCGTTGGGACTTGCGCCATGGCTGGTTGAACATAATACGCCTTATCCGCCCCGCAGCCAGGAAGCAAAGATCCGGGGTCAGCGGGGCCGATGAAGTCGGCATTATGTCAACCGCCCTTGTAAGGTTACTGGCCGGCACTGCGCCTGCAATGGCCCGGGGCGGCCCTGCGGCGGCCGGCAGGCCCACAGGATGCAACCGGCCGGCCCTTTGATACAGGTGCCGTAAAGCGGGCCGCAGGCTCGCGCCGGCCTTTGGGCGTGGCTACGTTGCGTCTTCGCCTGGAACGCGTATTTGCCGGGCGGAACAGGTCGACATAATACTTGTGGTGGTTGATAAGGCCGGTGGTACTTACGGGACGCGCGGCGGCCCGGTGGTGGTTGATAAGGCCGGTGCACGCGCGGGGGTTTTAGACCATATCGGTTAAGGTGATCACATCGTCATCCCATGGCTAGTCTAATGGCTGCTGGTGATTGACATCATTTGGTTGCTGGAATATACTATTTTAGGGTTGGGGCATTTGTTGGGCTTAAAAGGTGCAGTTAAAGAATACTGTCAATTAATACTGTCAATTAATAAAGATGATAATAAAGATGATAAAGACAAAAAATGGAGTCAATCGCAGTGGCATTTTGGAGAGTTACAAACCTTTTTAAATTTAATTAATTTAGGGGGCGGTTTTCATTTTCAAGGGATGGTGGATTATCTTGTTGCTCCTTATGGGGACATTATTGGTAGGTTGTTCCCGTAATCCTGTTTCCGGTTTACCGGCGCAAAGTCAAGCGGAGGGGACAACTGCTCCCCGTTTTGAGGTTATTTTCGAGCATAAAGAGACCAGAAATATCGGTGGTTTTACCGTAATCAGGGATAACCGGACCGGTCAGGAATATTTGGTGGTGACCGGTTTGAATGGTTCTCCTGCAGTGGTTCCCCTGGACCAGCGACCGGTTACACCCAACACGGGTGCCATGCGCAGTAACTTTATGGAACAAGAATTACTGGCCGTTCCCCGGTAGCTGTCCTATTTACCTTTCCTGGGGAAAATGCCGCCGTGGATCTGACGGGCGTCTGAAACACTGAAAAAGGTACCCGGATCGACTTCGTCCAACAAGGAAAGTGCCCGTTGCAGGTCCCGGCGTTTCAGCAGGACAAAAAGTATGTTCCTTTCACCGTATCGTCCCTGACAGCATACGCTGGACACCCCGAAGCCGGCCTGGCGGAAAATTTCGATGAACCTGGTTGCCCGGTCCGGGGCCGGAAAAAGCTGCAGGGTCAAATATCCCAGGGCCAGGCGGTTTTCAATGATGCTTCCCACGTAGTTGCCGGTGGCGAAGCCGCCGGCGTAGGCAATCACCTTTCCCGGATCAGTCAACCCTCCCGCCAGCACCTGGTTGAGGGCCAGAATAAAGACGCTTACCTCCACAAACCCCACCATTGCGGCCAGCAGCCTCTTATCCCGCATGAGCATCAATACGCGGACCACGTCCAGGGACATATCCACTACCCGGGCGGTGAAAATAAATAGATATCCGCCCAAAAGAGTTAGCCATTCCAAGTTTGTCTCCCTCCTGGTGGAAAACATAAACAAAACCGGGAACACTCCAGGTGTCCCCGGCTTTTTTTATTCGATACAAACGTCTCATTTCCTCTCGCTTTTTACGATTACTTTATACGGTCTTTCGCAAAAAGTTTTTATTCTCCAGGAGGGTGCTATATTCGCTGGATAGTTTCAGCGCGCAGTTACGGGAAGAAAGGGATTGGGCATTAATCCGGGCCCGGACGGACATCCTTTGCCGCAGATCGTCCTCCGCCAGCAGCTTTTTAATATGGCTTGTGAATTCCGGTATGCTTTCTCCGGTCAGGAAGCCGTCATCCCCATCCACTACCATCTCGCTGGTGCCAAAGGCCTTTACGGCCACCACTGGCAAACCGGAAGCCCTGGCTTCGGCCAGTACCAGACCCTGGGTTTCCGTCTTGGAGGCAAAGACAAACAAATCGGCGCTCCGGTAGCATTTAATCACTTCCATTCGGGCAAGGGGACCGGTAAACAGTACCCGTGATGCTATCCCCAGCCGGGTTGCCAGTTTTTTTAAGTTACTTTCCTCCGGTCCCCCCCCCACCAGCACCAATCTGGTTTGGGGCAGTTCCTTAGTTATACGGGCGAAAGCTTTAAGTAAGAAATCGATATTTTTTTCACGCCCCAAACGCCCCACAAAAAGAAGTATTTTTTCCTCCCGGTTCAAACCAAATTGGCTTTGTAGCCAGTTACTATCAGCCTCTGCAAAATCCTCCAGTTTGATGCCCGTGGGAATATTGCAGATCCTTGTTTTCACACCCATTTCTTTTAAATGTTTACCGATGACCGACGTGGGCGTAATTACCAAATGGCACTGGTTACAAAAATCCCGGCAATAGCGCCTGGTTAATGCCCGGGTGAGGTTGCGGGCAAAGGGTACGTAATGTACATAGTGATCATATAAAGTATGAAAGGTAAAGACCAGTGGTACTCCCAATTTACGGGCAAAACGGGCTCCCACCTGGCCCAGCAAAAAAGGTGAATGTACGTGAATGATGTCCGGCTGCCATTTGCTGATTACTGAATTTAATCGTGGGGAGAAGGGTATGGCCAGGGTGAAATCCCTGTTGGTAGGAGCGGGAATGGATGGAAAACGGAAAACTCTATTTTCATTGCGGCAATGGGGATAACTGGGAGCAAATATGTAGATTTCATGTCCCAGGGCAGTCAGTTCGCAGGTAAATGTTTCTATGGAATGCACTACCCCACTGGTGTAGGGACGGTAGCTATCGGTAAAGACGGCAATTTTCAATCAATCCACCCCTTTAATCCACCCCTTTAACGACCAACGACTATTTTCGAAGGAAGTGGTTTGTGCAGGCTTGCTGTTACTTATTATAACATATTCTG
The DNA here is from genome assembly GCF_009428905.1 of Desulfofundulus thermobenzoicus. Taxonomy (GTDB): domain Bacteria; phylum Bacillota; class Desulfotomaculia; order Desulfotomaculales; family Desulfovirgulaceae; genus Desulfofundulus_A; species Desulfofundulus_A thermobenzoicus. The sequence continues at coordinate 50,377 of NZ_WHYR01000021.1, forward strand.
ATTGGTGGTGGCACGGTTTATTCCCCTGGAATATCCCACCGGAAAACGGCCCGGGTTATGTGCCAGCCCGCTTCTGATTTATGTAAACTAAAATCAGCCTCTCCCCGTATCTTCTCCCCGCTGGTAACGTCTTCACTGAGCAAGGAGGCCTGTACTATGGCTTCCCGATTACTTTGCCAGTATATCCCGGTATGGGTGACTGTGGTCCGGCTATACCAGTCTGTGGGTTGGGCGATAAATTGCCATGCCTGTTCGCTCAAATGGGATAAAAGGGGTTCGGCATAATAGCGTGATAATACCGCTCTCACTTCTCCAACGTTTCCGGCTTGCCACCAGGAATCGTCTTCCACCGCTCCCCGAATTACAGCTATTATTTCCCTCTCTTCTGCCGGTATGGCAGTCCGGTGCAGAGTGCTCCCCTCCCCTGCCGTTAACATCCATGGCATTAGCAGCAGGTACAAAACCAGCGCTACATTTTTCATGAACATTATTTCTCCCTCCCCGGTATGAGCTTCTGAAATAGTATTCGACCGGGGAGGGCCGGGTACCTTGTTAAATTATGGTTACTATTGCTGAATAAGGAAAAATTTTCGACTTTAACTTTAAAGGACAAAACAGATAACGGATCACGAAAAAAATAAATGCCCTTCCGTATGGCCTGGCCCGGCTACGGAGGGCGCTGGTGATAAGTTTTCTGCTATTCCATATATTCAGCCGATCCGGAAATCGGGTTTTTATGCCTGGGATTGGCCACCACCCGCTTGATGGCGTTGGTAATGGCGGCCACCACCTGAGCCTTGCCCCCGATCTGATCGAAGCTAACTTTGGTAAAGATGGTTCCTTCGTCGGTGGCCACATAATGGGGTGGCAACTGGTTTAGGGATAGGGCCAGGATGTCTTCCTGGCAGCGGGCACAGGTGCAAACTCCCGGGTTATTCCTGGTATACTCCTTTAATACGTCGGGTAATATCCTGCGCACCGCTTCTTCCGTATAGTTGTAAACCATGGCTAAAACCTCCTTTCCCCTGCCCTATGTACGCAGGGTAGCCACCAGACGTTTGGGATGCAGCAACATATCCAGGCCATCACAGATGTCTCTCACCACCACATCGGCTGCCAGCAGGGCCTGCACGGATGTTCCCTCCGGCCCCAGCACCACTATGCCCAGGGCTGCTTTTTTCAGCATCCGGGTGTCATTGGTGCCGTTACCCACGGTTGCGGTACGGTTCTCTCCCAGGCGGGTGATGAATGCTTCCTTTTGAGTGCTTCCTTCGCCGGGGGACAGGATGTGTACGCTGCCCCTGATGTTCCGGCAGGCCTGTTGCCCTGTACCGAAGGTATCGGCAGTAAGAATGTGAATGGTTAATTGTTCGGACAGGGTATTCAACCTTTCTTCCACACCCGGCAGCAAAGTTCCATCGACGGCCATGGTTCCGTTAAAATCCAGAACCAGATGTTCTATTTCCAGCTTTCCCCGCCCTGGAATCTCCACGGTAAGCAAATCCATCCCCCCAGTATTTTATTGCATGTTAATTAATCCCCCAGGCAGATGCCCAGCTGTCGTGCCGAAAGAAGCAAATCACTGTTCAGGGGTACCTGGCGGATTTTGCCAGCAGCCTCCTCCAGGGGTACTGAAGAAATGGTGGCTCCCTGCAGGCAGACCATTTCCCCAAAGCGCTTCTCCATGAGCAGCCGCACCGCCCCTGTTCCATAACGGGTAGCCAGAATACGGTCGTAGGCCGATGGGGAACCTCCCCGTTGCAGATGGCCCAAAACCGTTACCCTGGTTTCCTTACCGGTGGCTTCCTCCACCTGTTGGGATACCACGTTGCCGATTCCTCCTAAGCGGATGGGATCGAAGCTATCCTCCACCCTTTTGTGGACCACCATTTCTCCCCCTACCGGTCTGGCTCCTTCAGCCACCACGACGATACTGAACTTTTTACCCTGCATTTCCCTCTGGTTGATCTGGTCGATAACCTTTTTTATATCGTAGGGTATTTCCGGTATAAGAATTACATCGGCACCGCCGGCCACTCCGGCCGCCAGGGCGATCCAGCCGGCATAACGCCCCATAACTTCCAGCACCATTACCCGGTGGTGGGATTCAGCAGTAGTATGGAGCTTGTCCAGGGCTTCGGTGGCGGTGGTCAGGGCGGTATCAAAACCAAAGGTCTGGTCCGTGGCCAGGAGATCATTGTCAATGGTTTTGGGCACTCCCACCACCGGCAGTCCTTTGGCGTACAGTTCCTTGGCAATGGCCAGGCTGCCATCGCCGCCAATGATCACCAGGGCGTCCACGCCGTGGATGCTGACATTTTCGAATATACGATCGGACACATCCACAAATTCCTTTTTACCACCCTTTATAACCGGATAATGGAAGGGGTTGTCCCGGTTGGTGGTACCCAGGATGGTTCCCCCCCGGGGCAGAATACCCACCACATCCTTTTCGCTAAGTTCCCGGGCCTGGTTTTTAATCAGACCGCCAAAGCCGTTTAAAAAACCCACCACGGAAAGGCCGTATTCCCTGATGGCCGTTTTTACCACCGCCCGAATTACCGCGTTCAATCCCGGCGCATCACCCCCGCCGGTTAATACACCAATGCGTTTTATTTTTCCCGGGGTCACTTGCCCCTTCACCTCCATAATATCCATGGTTGTTTTTTAGTATTTACTGCAAACCGTCAGCTTACCAGAGCGGTCTTTCCTTCAGGAATTGATCAATAACCCGGTTCAGCTCGGCGGGTTTTTCCAGCATAACCATATGTCCCGCTTCCGGAATGACCTCCAGGTGCGCCCTGGGTAGTTTTTCCGCCAGGTACCGCCCGTATTTTACCGGGGTTAGACGATCCTCATCGCCGGTAACCGCCAGGGCCGGCACCTCAATAGCCGGCAATTCGGCCATCAGGTCAAAATTGTCACAGGCGGTGTAGTCCCTCAAAAAGACCAGGGACGAAACATTTTTTATTTCCTCCCGGGCCGCTTCCAGCAGTGATGGCGGGGCACTGCGGCCATAGGCCAGGGACGCCAGATTCCCGGGGATTTCCCCCCTGGCAAAGGCGTCCAGCAGGTCGGGCAAAACCCGCAGGCGGGCACCGGTACCGATAAGGAGCATGCCGGCCAGTTTTTCGGGATAACAACGGGCAAAGTCCAGGGTAATGGCTCCGCCCATGGAATGTCCGGCCAGGAAGAAAGGGTGCCCGATTAATTTTTCCGCAAAGGAAAAAATGAATTCCCGGTAGGTGCTTACCCGGTCGGCGCTCTCACCCCCCGACTGGCCGTGACCGGGCAGATCTACGGCCATGACCAGGTAATCGTCTTTGAAAAAGTTAAGCTGGGGCAACCAGTGGCGGTGACTCCCCCCTGCTCCATGGACAAACACGATGGTTTGACGGGGTTCTTTATCTACGGGCATTCCGGCAGCGTAATGATAGTTGGTGCCGTCAATAGTGACGAAAGGCATGGACAACCCCTCCAGAGAAAAAATTACCGGTGTCAGAACCGGTAAAAGTTAAGAAAGGCCACTGCTGTCATACCGGGCAAGGAAAGGGCTTCCTTTAATACATGGCATAATACATGGCACCCCTTAATGGTGACCGTGGGCATCGCATCCGTGAGATGCCGGTTTTTCAGGCACGTCCTCATACTTCTGCCACATAGTTCCCAGGAAGTTGGCGATTACCAGCATGGCCACGCTGGTTACCACCCCAAAAACCAACCCCTGCCACCAGTGTTCGAAAAACATGGTTCTTCCCTCCCTTATATTTAAGGTGCTTTTAAATATTCCGGCGTTTATTTAGCCTTTGATTTTAAATCGTCCAGGATGCTCTTCAATTGTTTCAGGGATTGGCCATAACCGGCCCAGTCACCTGTTTTTAGCCGTTCCATGGCTTCATCATACAGCCGGCTGGCTTCACTGGCCAGTTGAGCAACGGATTGATTATTATCAGTGGTATTCTGCTGTTGTTCCCCTTCGGATGTCCGGGGTATCTCCCCGTTCGCTCCAAAAATTTTTGGTAAAGCTTCGGCCAGGGAGGGTTCCATTACCACCCGGTCCCCGTGAACCACAATTACCCGGCGCAATTCGGGCATTTTGCTCTGTTCCGCTTGCAGGTACAGTGGTTTCACATACAACAGGGCGTCTTTCACCGGAATTACCAGCAAATTACCCCTGAAGACCCGGGACCCCCGCTGGTCCCACAGGGAGATTTGCTGGGAGATGGTGGTATCCTGGTTAATACGGGCCTCAATTTGCATGGGGCCGTAAACCAGTTCCTGCTTGGGAAATTCGTATACCAACAATCGTCCGTAATTCTCCCCGTCGGACCGTCCGGCCAGCCAGGCCACCATGTTCTTTTTGTTCTGGGGAACAAAGGGCATAATTTGAATATATTCCGGTTCCCTTTCCCCCGGTAGCCTGGTAATGGTATAATATGCTTCCATTGGCTTTTCCTTGTCTTCAATTATCTCGGTGGGTATATCCCATTTATCTTCTTTGTTATAAAAGACGCGGTAGTCTTCCATATGATATACGGCGTACTTCCGGGCTTGAATCATAAAGTAATCTTCCGGGTAACGGATGTGCTTTTTTAATTCCGCGGGCATGGCGGAAAGGGGCTGGAAAACTCCCGGGAAGATCTTGCTATAGGTCTGGATAATGGGATCTTCCTGGTCGGCCAGGTAAAAATTAACGCTCCCGTCATAGGCGTCGATAACCACTTTCACGGCGTTGCGAATATAATTCAGCTTGTGGTTGTATGGTTCTGCGTAAGGGAACATGTCCGTGGTGGTGTAGGCGTCCCATATCCAGTAAAGTTTGCCACTGGCCACCACGATGTACGGGTCGCTGTCGTAGGTCAGGAAGGGCATCAGTTTGGGAACACGATCCCGGATGTTGCGGTAATACAATACCTGGCTGTTGCTGGTAATGCCCCCGGCGAGCAGTAACCGGTAGTCTTTAAAAGACAGGGCAAAAAGTATGCGCCGGCTCGGTGAGCCGATATGCACCCCCTTTTCCCCTTCATAGGTGTTCCATGCATTTTCGTCCCCCTTGGGGTAGTCGAATTCCGGGCTTTTGGTGTTAACCACCACGTAGTTGTTGGTGGTTTCGCCGAAATAAATTTGTGGTCGGTTGATTTTCAGGTCCGTGTGGGTGGTGGGAGGAATATCCTTTACCAGGAACTGGGGTAAACCCTCCCGGGTCACTTCATTTACCGTACTCATGGCGATCCCGTAACCATGGGTGTATTCCATATGCTGGTTCACCCATAACTTGGCCTGGGGTGGTAGCTGATCCTGGTTTAATTCCCGGGCGGCCACCATAACCTGGCGGTAACGACCGTCAATGGTATAACGGTCTATATCAATATTTTTTAATTCGTAGTAGGGACGCATTTCCTGCAGCTGGCTGTATGTTTGTTGTAGCGGCCGGTAGTCCCATAACCGGATGTTTTCTATGGTATCCCGGTTATCCTGGACATCCTGTGCCGTAAGCCGGCGGCCGGCCGGGAACGTCTTTTTTTCGACCTTGTTTAAGTTGTAAGCCAGCCGGGTGAACTTGATGCTCTGTTCAATGTACGGCTTTTCCTTTTCCCTTTCCGTAGGTACAACGATAAATTTTTGTACCGCCACCGGGTAAATGCCGCTGAGGATTAAAGAAGCGGTCAACCAGGCACCCAGGGTGAAAAGAACCAGTCGAAACCGGGAAAGGAACACATTTAGAATCATCACTGTCGCAGCCAGAAGGGCGATTACAAACAGGATCTTATAGGCCAGCAGATTGGCGTGGATGTCTGTGTACCCGGGACCGTAAACAATCCCCCGTTCCGAGTACAGCAAATGGTATTGATCCAGGCGGTATCCCCAGGCGCGCAACAAAAAGAAGGCGGCTAGAAGCCCCGACAGGTGATACCTGGTGGTCCGGTTCTGTAAAATGGTGCTGAAATTCCTTTGGGCGCCCCCGGCCAGGATATAGATGCCGGCCACCGCCAGAATGCTCAACAATAGGGTGCCTGTCAGCAACCGGTACACAAACTGGTACAGGGGTAATTGAAACACATAAAAGCTCACGTCCCGGTTGAAAACGGGGTCCTGTATGTTAAAGGGAGTGCTGTGGAAAAATTGCTGAAAAATGATCCACCTGTCCGACAGGGCCATTCCGGCCAGGACGGCCGGGATTAAACTGACCAGGGCGGCCAGCAGGGTGATCGCCCCTGAGCGGGCATATTTACTCCAGGAGGGCTGGCTGATGGTAATGACATCCCCTTCATTGACCGGTCTGCTGGCGGCAGCCTGGATGATGGTATTTCTGGTTAAAAGCAGGTTGATAAAAAGAACGAGGAAAATTATGGCCGCAGTGGCCAGACACATGCCCCACCCGGAAATAAAAATGGTTAAAAACACCCGTTGAAAACCCAGGGATTGAAACCAGAGCCAATCCGTATAAAAATGCGCTCCCCAGCCAAGGAAAACAAGAAAAAGGAGGAGTAAAACGACGATTAATTTAAAAGTGCGCTTCAAATTCACTGGTGCGGACAAGTTATTCTCCCCCTTCAATCAGCTGGTTGATTTTATAATGGTTTGGGATTTTTCTGGGATTCATCGGCTTCATGGCGTAGTTTGGCTTCACAAAACTGACAGATCAATAAGGGGGACTTTTTGCGAGCCAGCTCTTTTTCTTCCTCTTCATAATAATCATCCTCGGGATCCGGATGAAATTGTTCCACTTCCACCATCCGGCCACACATTATGCATCTTCCGGCCACGAACTCCCCTCCCCACTTTATGTGAATTCCCGTATAATGAAACTTATTCGCCATGGGATGGCAATTTCCTTCCCCCATGTGTCAATGGGATGAAATAACCAGCAACCCCAGGGGTCGGAGGTGGTATTTTACTGTTTAAAATGTTCCTTTAATTCTGCGGCCATTTCCTCCGGCACATGGAGTGTCCACGGTTCATCGTGCAACACCTGTAAATGGCTGTAATCACTGCCCACCAGGGGGAAAATGGTATAGCGTCCCACAATGCGGACGGTGGCCCAGAAACCATTGTCTTCGGAGCGGGCGGTGTATAAGGTGGCATTAAAGCTGGCGATGTTTAACTGATCATAATAGCGGATCACCTTTTGTAATCCTGCGGCCATATCCCGCAGGTCCTGATCTTCAATATCGGCAACGGTGGCCCTGTTGGGCAGTATGGCTGTAATGTCACATAATGCCCTGGGAGCAAAAGTGGCCAGCCAGTGGGTATTGCCCACCCTGCCCAGGTAACGTTCTCCCTTATCCAGTTCGTACTCCAGTAAGTCGGCCCAGAAGTTCCGGCCGTACTGGTTCAGATAGGCCGCGCTGTGGCTGATTAGCTCGGCATCATACCGGCAGGGTTCCGGACCGCTTAAAATCTGAAGGTGGGGGTGGATAATGGAGCCACCGGAATAGGGCATGTAATTCCAGCTGATGGATCCGTACCGGGCCCGCCGGGGGTCGTATGCCTCCGCCACTTTCAGGAACTCCAGAGCCGCCCGGAAGCTGTCCATGATCATTTCCTGGCTTATGCTATCCATTGCTATATAGTGATCCGGGCACATTACGGCCACAGCGGCATAAATTTCATACGGCGTCAGGTTTGGTACCACCACCGATTGTCCTGCTTTAAGCCTGCCACTGGGGATCATATCATCGGGAAAGCGTGGTGTGGCCTTTTCCAGATGGCCGGGACAGAAAGGGCAAAACCTCTTTTGGGATTCTTCCACAAAAGGGGTCCAGTCATGGCGGGGCAGCTTGTGGTTGCGCATGGGCATGATCCGTACCCTTTGCCCGGTTAGGGGATCAAACCTCATTTCATTGATAATGGTGGTGAGGGCAAACCCTTTTAAGGGGTTATGAAATTTTGTTTCATTAACGATTTTTTGTAATCTAATCATTTTTTCCCCGGCCTTTCAATGTATATATGGTCCGTGGTCAGTGCTGTTTTTTTTGTCGTTTTTGGAGGGTCCACCCTGGCCTTTTTTTACGCCGCCTGTTACCTGCTGTTACCTGCCGATGGGCGGGGCGCCGTCCAGGGGCGGTGTTTGTGTACTGAAACAGCTGGCCGGGTATTCACTCCTTTCCCGTTATTTTTTCCGCCCGGCGGATTCTATCTTTAGCATAGCAAAAAATAACTGATAAAAAAAGACATGACTTTTTAATTCTTGTCCTGTCAAACGTCTGGCCTGATAGGACCCTGTAAGTCCGGTTAAACTAATTTTAAAAGGCAGGTGAAATCTTTGGTCGGAAAAATCTACCGTCAATTTGTCACCAAACCTCCGGCAAACAAGGAAGCGGCAGTGGAATTTAACGCGGATCTGGAAAGGGTTGCTGGTGCGGGACCGGGGCGGGTG
>NZ_WHYR01000218.1 GCF_009428905.1 Desulfofundulus thermobenzoicus
GTCCTGCACGTAGGCTTGAATCGTTTGAATATCTGGATTGTCATAGACAAGTTTTCCTTGATCAAAAATCGGGACGTGAAGATCTTTCGCCACAAAGTTTGTCACGAATTTACTAATAAACGTATGCACAGGATGGAACATTTTTAGTTTATCCTCACTATGAACATCTTCCTCTTCAAGTGCAATGTAGTCGCCCTCAGAATGATGATTCAATTGATTGATAATCCGGTACACACGTTTACGGCCTGGTGTTGTCACTTTCTCTGGGTTGGATGAAATTTTGATGGTATCATTCATTTTGCCGTTTTCTTCAATGGACACCAGCTTATATACTGCACCGAGGGCTGGCTGATCGAATGCTGTGATCAGTTTTGTCCCAACACCCCACACATCAATTTTGGCGCCCTGTGCCTTTAAATTCATAATGGTG
>NZ_WHYR01000219.1 GCF_009428905.1 Desulfofundulus thermobenzoicus
GTGTTTAACTTGAAAATATCAACTAAAGGCAGATATGGTCTGACGATCATGATCGAATTAGCCAAAAAACATGGCGAAGGCCCTACATCATTAAAATCAATCGCTCAAAACAATGATTTGTCTGAGCATTATTTAGAGCAGCTTGTATCACCACTCCGCAATGCCCGTCTTGTAAAAAGTATCCGCGGAGCGTATGGCGGCTATGTTCTTGCACATGAACCAAATGAGATCACAGCAGGTGATATTATTCGTGTATTAGAAGGACCCATTAGTCCTGTTGAAGTCATCGAAAACGAAGAACCAGCAAAGCGTGAACTATGGATTCGTATTCGTGATGCAGTAAAAGACGTACTAGACAATACAACTCTTGAAGACTTGGCAAGCTACACAGATGACGGGGATCAAGACTCGTATATGTTCTATATTTAGA
>NZ_WHYR01000220.1 GCF_009428905.1 Desulfofundulus thermobenzoicus
AAAGCAATTCTAGCCTGATGCTGATGGCTTGCTGAGAGCGGAAGCATTATGCTACAATATGTTATGCAGTAAACAATCATCGCTGTTTTGACAGAAACCACCAGTTGTTTCGAGCAGTGAGATTGTTATAATAGTTATATACGGAAGCAGTGAAGCTGAACTTCCAACCCGTATATCCCTTTTACAAGGGGACGTTACGGATTCGACAGGGATGGTTCGAGCTTAGGCTGCGAGCCGAGAGGCGATCTCGTTAACACGCACTTAAATGTAACTGGCAAAACTAAAAGTTTTAACCAAAACTTAGCACTAGCTGCCTAATAAGCGCAGCGAGCTCTTCCTGACATCGCCTATGTGTCTGTGAGGAGCCCAATGAAGTAGGCTACGCTTACGTTTCCGTCTGAGGACGTAAGAAGAGATCCATCAGACT
>NZ_WHYR01000221.1 GCF_009428905.1 Desulfofundulus thermobenzoicus
GTGTGAACATCATTTCAAGTATGGGAGCTGCGAACAAAACAGATCCGACACGCTTCAAAATTGATGATATTTCAAAAACACATACCGATCCTATTGCAAAAGTTGTGAGAACACGTTTGCGTAAGGAAGGGATTCGTAAAGGAATTGAAGTCATTTTCTCTGATGAAAGTCCAATTGTCATTCGCGAAGATGTCAGAAAAGAAGTTGGAAATGATGAAGCGAAGATTCGCAAGGCGCAAATGCCGCCATCATCCAATGCATTCGTTCCGTCTGTTGCCGGACTGATCATGGGTGGTCATGTCATTATGAAGCTTTTAAAAGATATTCCAATTACACGTGTGAAGGATAAATAAACAGCCCGCCTGCTAACATGCAGGGGGCTTTTTTTATTTCTGGCGTTTTAAATTTTCATAGACCTGTTTCAATG
>NZ_WHYR01000222.1 GCF_009428905.1 Desulfofundulus thermobenzoicus
AGCCATGAAGCTCGACCAGGGAAAAATTTATACGCGCAGAGAAATAGCCAGCAAATGCCAGATGTCTCACACCACCTTCTACAAGTTCTTGGAAAGGTACAAGGAACAGGGGGAAGCCGGTCTCTACGATAAAGAACGGGTCCCCGGCATCAGGCCAAACCAAACTCCACCGGATGTTGAAGAAGCTATTCTGGCTTTCGTCCAGGATCACCCTCCTTACGGCCCGAAAAGAATCAGCGCCGAACTGAGAAAAGACGGCATTAAAGTCGGCGAAACCGCCGTATACGGGGTGCTTAGACGAAACGGCCTCAATACCAGGCGCGAACGCCTGAAATGGATTGACTCCCTGCAGCCTCCCCAGGAGAAAACGGCCTGGGAGTTAGACAAGGAGGCCTGCCAGCACCGACACGTGCATGCCCCTGTACCA
>NZ_WHYR01000223.1 GCF_009428905.1 Desulfofundulus thermobenzoicus
GAGCAGAAAGCTCTTGTTCGTAATCCCTCAGGGTGTACAAGGCATTCAGCTGTTTTTCGTGTGAATAAAAGGAGGAATGCGACTGTTCCATCCTCACTTCGTCTACCAGTGCTTCCACATCACTATGACTTAATAAATCATAGTGGCCAAAGCCTACGAGTCCTTTAAGCTCTTGTTTTACATGATGGACGGCGTCTTTTACACTTTCATCAATTCCATCGATTTTTTCAAATACAGTGTGCACTTCATGTTCAATAATGCTTTGCAGATCATAGGATGAATTTTTTAGTAAATGGGATTTTATGATAATTTCAAGTCCGTTTTGTGCATATGCACGTCCAGAATGAATTTCTTGCAGCAGCATGGCTGTAAAACTTGTATTATGATCAAGCTGTTCATCTAAAATACGGGCGGATCCATTCGGAT
>NZ_WHYR01000224.1 GCF_009428905.1 Desulfofundulus thermobenzoicus
GACCAAAGTGTATTGTTTTCAACACTTCCATACGTTGTGTGACCCATGTTTAACGTAATAATGGTTGTTAATGTACCAGCTGTATCCATAATGCTCTCTGGTAAATTACGCGTGTTTCCAATGACCATCTGAACGGCAAGGGCTTCTCCAAATGCTCTTGCCATCCCAAGAACGACTGCTGTCATTAATGTTGGAAGAGCTGCCGGTACAAGTACACGTCTAATCGTTTGCCATCTTGTAGCGCCAAGTGCATACGATCCCTCACGTAAGCTTTTTGGAAGGGAAGCCATAGCATCAGTTGCAATGGATGTAACGGTTGGCAGAATCATAATAGACAGGACAATCGTTCCTGCTAACACGCTATGCCCTGAGCCGCTTGACTTGAAATGTCCGATAAACGGCACCAATACTGTAAGACCTATGAA
>NZ_WHYR01000225.1 GCF_009428905.1 Desulfofundulus thermobenzoicus
CCTTTATGAGCCGCCACAGAAAAAAATCGCACAACAACCGCACTTAACGAAGCCGTAATGACCGATAAATAGTTGATCATATTTTGCGTCAGATGGATTAAGCCGAATGCTTCCACCCCAAGCGTATGAACAATATAAGGTGTTAAACATACAGACATAAGCATCATTAGGACAAACGTGATTAAGTTCGCACTGGCATTGTAAAGAAACGCTCGATTCATTGTGCTTTCACGCAGCGTTTAAGAGCCCTCATCCAGCTTCCTCTCCCTTTTGACCGGTTGTTTTCATCAGCTGATGAACGGCCTCTTTCACAGCTGCCTCATTTGGTTCTTTTAAAAGGGTCATAAACGGAAGGTGAGCCACCCACTCAAATCCCTCCATCACCTTATGATCAAACGATCTAAGGACAACACACGGTGTATGAG
>NZ_WHYR01000226.1 GCF_009428905.1 Desulfofundulus thermobenzoicus
GTGTTGGACTGGTGGCCGATGGGCGTGAGGAAGGCACAGGAGGCGCTGACCGCCACCACCATCAGGAAAGGGTCCGGCGAGACATCGAAGCCACTGGCGAGACTGGCCGCAATGGGCGCCATGAGCAGGGCTGCGGCGGCGTTGTTGATCACGTTGGAGAGCACCATGGAGATCACGAAGAGCGTCACCAGGGTGACCACCACCGGCCAGTCGCTGCCCAGGGCCAGCAGTCCCTCGGCGATCAGTTCCGCGCCACCGCTGGTCTCCAGCGCCTCGCCCACCGGTATCATGGCGCCGAGCAGGACGAGAACGGGGCCATCGAGGGCCTGGTAGCCGTCGCGCAGCGGCAGCACCCCCACCAGCAGCGAGACCAGGGCCGCCGTGGAGAGCGCCACCGCGGCCGGCAGCAGGTCCAGCACCATGG
>NZ_WHYR01000227.1 GCF_009428905.1 Desulfofundulus thermobenzoicus
CGATTTGACAGCCTGCCTCTTCTAAACGTTTAATTTCAGCGACTGTCGCTTCGACATCATGTGTTTTGGTTGTTGCCATACTTTGAATGACAACCTCATTATTTCCACCTATAGTTAAAGGTCCCACTTTGACGGGACGCGTTTTAGTACGATGTGTGACTTCACTCACTTGTCAATCGCTCCTTAGTGTACAAGCAATCCTTTGCCGTGTACGTCGTGTTTTACAGTTCATATTGTAACAGTCTCTTTGTATGAATGACAAGGAATTAACGTTTTATCTCTTGTAGACAGGAAACTTATATGTGCTGCCTGCCCTGATTTCGTTCGCTTTCACACCTTGATTCAGCTCCTCGAAATCTTTAATGACGTCATCAAGCGGCTTGCTTGTATGTACGATGGAGAGGACCGTTTCACCTTGTTTTAC
>NZ_WHYR01000022.1 GCF_009428905.1 Desulfofundulus thermobenzoicus
GCTTCCTCCGCCGCTATTCTTTTCACTGAATCTGGCATTTATACCATCTCCTTAATTCGTGATTTATAGGCTTTCTTATACCCGCACGACCCGCACTTCAATGCCGGCCGCCAGGGCGTCGTCGATGAAAGGCCCGCCTCGCAAGCATGAACGTCAGACGGATAGCAGGTCGGTACCCTCGAGGAACCGTCCTGGACGTGTGGGTGCATACCTACGGCGGCCCGTCATACCTGGGAAGGTTCATCGTGGACACAAAGACTCTTCGTTTCCCTGACAGTGGCCAGAGCTTACTTAGCGCTTCGCGCAGTCTTTCTTCTTTCATTGAAAACGGGGCAGGCCTTCCGGCCCGCCCCATTCCTCCTTTCGGGAATATGGTTTGGGCCGGGATCACCTGATGGTCTTAAAAACACAAAAGAGGACGGTCGGGACATGAATGTCCTGTTTTCCGTCCTCTTGCGGGTAGGTAATTTCCGAATAATCTTCCTCATTGATACCAACATGAGGAATTCGGCGGCCACCGGCGAACTGCCGCCGGAACTGCCGCCGCACTGGTTTCATTATGGCTTCGGCATACTTCCTGCGGCAGAACTCAGCATGCTCCGGCTCCCACACCCGGGACGGAGTTGGCCGCTTCTACAAGGTAATACCGCAGTTAGTAGTTACGTTTATTTTGTGTAAAGGTGCGACCCCCTCGCAAAAAGGGGGCGTTAGAATTTCTTACTATGATTTAACCTTATATGGTCTCATCATTTCATTATCTTCATGATCTAGAATATGGCAGTGCCATACATATCCTGGCCCAAGCGTTGGGTCGAATGAATACAGATTTTCCCCTGGTTTTACAGCTGAAGCAGGGAAATCCTGTGGTGCAAATCTTACCCTTATACGTGTTACCTGATTTGGATTCACCCTTATAGTGTCTTTCCACCCTTTTTCATTATTATCCGGATCAATGGGCTCACCAATCAAATAGGGGTCTACCGGGAGTACTTCAGTTGGATGGTCCAAAGGCGGCATTCCGTTAATTTCTTCCCACTTGATTCTATATTCATCTGCCATGAAGTCCTGACGGTTTAAAATTTGACATTGTACCAGGTGCAAATGTATGGGGTGCGTATCCGTAGTCAGATTTACAATAACCCACTCCTCGGTTGATCCAACTTTAGGTAATTCAGAAAACGGAGCTGCCCACTTCTGGCCGTTTAAAAGTAGAGCTACAGGGCCATTAGGTCCTATTACCTCATTTAGTGTCAGTATTCTCTGAGGTGAATCGGGCATAAGAGTAGGTATATTGTTAAGTTTATCAGGAAGCTTCGGTGGTTTGACCGGCTCAGTGGAATTAACGGGAACAGTAAACTGCATAATTTGTCCTACAGTATTTGGATCAGGTGCTTCTCCAAAAGGGAAAGGAGCATTAGCATCATTCAAAAGAATTATTGAAGTTCCCGGTGCTATGTTCGAAAAATCTACCAGGATATCTGCACGCTCTCCCGGTGCAATCAAAAGCGTATCAAGCTCTACCGGTTCAGGCAGGAAACCACCATCAGTTCCAATTTGTATAAACCTCATACCGTTTGACATTTTCAGGTTATAAAATCGTGCATTGGAGCCGTTCAAAACACGGAACCGGTATTGTCGCCGTTCCACATCGAGATTAGGCCAGACCTTTCCATTTACCATGATAGTATCCCCCAGAAATTCAGGCACCCAGTAGGGATGAATGTCTGGATTTAATCCTTCCCTATAAAATGAAAAGGAGCCATCTGTATTAAACGACCTATCCTGTATTACTATTGGCATCTCATACTTATCATCCGGCAAGGCAAATTTTTTCTGACTGCAATTATCAGAGTCACGCAGAAGATAAAAACCTGCAAGTACTGCATATACATTGAGCCGAGTTATACCTAATGCATGATCATGATACCATAATGTTGCAGGTTCCTGCTTGTTAGGATAATAATACAGGGATGTAACGAATGCAGGCCCTCTCTTTCCATTATAAGTGAACCATGCATCAGGATGGCCGTCATAAATTGGAGGCACTTCACCTCCATGTAAGTGTGTTACTGTTGGTACTGGCCTCTGTGCTTCAGGAAATCCTGGAGGGAACGGAGGCCAGGGCTTAGGAGGGTCCATCGGCATATTATTGGGATTTACCCAATGCAACGTCGGATCTACGGCAAATAGGTGTGAACCTTTCAATTTGTTAATCCACTTTACCATGACAGGGATGCCTCTAACTGCTTCAAAAGTAGCACCTGGTGCACTTCTGGAATACGTGACACGGCCTGTTTTTGTATCCTTGACAAGTCCGCCATATCCCCAAACTGTTGTTTTGGGAAAGCCCTGAGGAAGAACCTGCTGCTTGAATTCACTTATGTCTATTATATATAGGTGTCTTTTCTCCTCTTTCTTAAACCGCCTTTTATTTTTTTCATTTGTTTTTGCTGTAACTTTTATTACGAAAGGCTTATAAACCAGCGGTTTTACTAGTTGATTGACAAACTTTGGTATAGATGCCGGGTCAAGATGTGTAATTCGCTCAGAAATCTTAGCTTGTGGTTTTTTCCTTTGTATAGCATGCTTTAAGCTGCTTATAGCTTTAACTACATAAAAATAGAGTATTCCAACGAGGTATTTCAACATGTTTATAACCTCCTTCAAGCAACTATATATTACATATTATGTTAATCGCTTGAGAGAGGTTACCTTCCCTCGATAAAATAAAACCAAATTCCCTCCACAATTATTTAGCCATTCACCTCAATGTTGCTACTCGGCCTTTCTGGCCGCAATCTGCCCAATTTTCATGGCCGCCGGTTTTGCTCCCAACCCTGTCCGGCAGGTAGACGGACAGGGTTAATACTACCAGTCAAACACTCTTCCTCAATAGTCAACCGTACCATGCGGGTCGTCAATCAGCTTTGTTTGCCGTTCTGGACTAATTGTCCAAGTAGCAGGTATAAAAAAGCTCATCGATGGTGCTTTCAAGAATATCAGCCTATTGCTTTGGCAAGGTCTATGGTAGAATTACGAATGCCTTGTTCGATTTTGTAGTAGAATGATGGTGAAATATTGAGCCGACGCGCCATTTCCGAAACTGAAATTTTCTTGGCTATCCGAGCCGTTCCTAAGCACCTTTCGCATTTTTGATCACCCCCTACTCGGACATTTAGCCCTGTTGCTAAGTTTAGCATAATGGACTTAACGTCCAACATCAAGGGCATTTTCCCTATTCGTCCAAATTATTTTTTGCCTGGACATTATGTGCTAAAATTACTTTAAGAGGAAATTAATAGCGGGTGAAGTCTGTGGTTAACTTTAAAGAACGCCTTAAAGAATTACGAGAGGGAAAACAGATCAGTCGCGATGAATTAGCTAAGGCCATTAAGTTATCATATTGGGCAATAGCAAAATACGAAACAGGGGAACGCACCCCCGATCCCGAAACCCTCCAAAAGCTCGCCGATTTTTTCGACTGCAGCGTAGATTATTTGCTGGGCCGAAACGAAAACCCTCGGGATCAAAACAATTCCTCCACACCCTCCTGGTGGCACCGCGACACCACGCCGACCGATGTGGAGTTGGAAGAATTTCTTAAGACCGCTAACGTATACTTTGACGGTGTTCCATTGGATGAGGACGATAAGGAGGACATTTTGACTTACCTCAAGGTTAAGTGGGAGAGGGAGAAGCGTAAACGGGATAGAGAAAAACGGTAATGAGGTACAATGAACTGGAAAGGAGCGTGAACCACGTGCTGCCGCAAAAGGTTTTGGAAACATTGTCAAAACTGCCTCCCGAACGTTTGCGCATGGTGCTTAATTTCGCCGAAGCATCCTTGATCAACCGGAAGGTTACCCGCCGCTACAATGTGGTTCTAGAATGGAACGAGCCCGATGCGCAAGATTCCGAGGGAGGATATACGGTTCTCGTTCCTTCCCTTCCGCCGGTTGTAACGGAGGGGGACACCCGGGAAGAAGCTCTGGCCAACGCCCGCGAAGCGATTGCCTGCTTCCTGGAGTACCTGATAATCACCGGTCAGCCGGTACCTCCAGATGATGAAAAAGGTGACAACCTGGTGGAAGTTACCGTATGAGCCCACGGCTGCCGAGAGTTACCGGGGTTGACGTGGTGGCCGCTTTGAGACGTGGCGGCTTTGTCGTTGAATACATCAAGGGCAGCCACTATCACCTTGTGCATTTTTCCTCCTCCTCCCGCCAGGCTGTTGTTCCTGTACATGCGGGGAAAATTCTGAAGCCCAAAACTTTAAAAAGCATACTTGAAAAAGCCGGGATTACGATAGATGAATTCATTGAGCTGCTATGAACAGACCATCCTTGGCTCAAGGTCAAGAAGGCGAGAATTATAGCATACCAGTTTAACGTCCGGCTAATACCCGAGGATAACGGGTGAACCGCAGAAGTGCCCGCCCTCCCCGGGTGCGTTACCTGGGGGAACACGAAAGAGGAAGCCCTTGCCTATCCTGGCGTGAGGCCAGGGGGTAGCGACAAGGGCACTATCGGTACCCCGATGGAATGCCCCCCACCCAGCACAATGGACACCGTGGGTTTGGAGAGGCTGGCAATCATTTCAGCTATGGCCAGGCCGGCTTCCACGTCGCCCCCCACGGTATTGAGCACCACCAGCACCCCCTCCACTTCCGGGCTCTGTTCCAGAGCCACCAGTTGGGGGATTACATGTTCGTACTTGGTGGCCTTGTTCTGGGGCGGCAGCACCAGGTGGCCTTCAATCTGGCCCACAATGGTGAGGCAGTGAATATTGCTTTTAACCTCCGGCATGGGACTGGCGCCCAGCTCTTTCAACGCATCCATACTTTCCTTCGTTTTACCCTGTACCCGTCGGGGACCGCCGGGTGTCTCGGGTGCATTGGGTTCTCGCTGGGGTTCCGGGCCGGGTTGGGGACCGGGTTGGGTTCCCGGGTTTGGTTCCACCCCCGGTGCGAAAGGGTATTCTCCTTCATAACCCCAAAAACGATTATCGCCGGACATGGCCGTTCATCCTTTCTACTGTGGTCTGTATTTAGTATGGATGAACAGTAACAAAAATACACCACTGAACAGGGATTCCATAAACAGGCAATACCGTGGTGGAACAATCCGCCATTACACAGCATCTAATGTTAAGGATGGACCGGCTGGAACGGTGGCAAATTGCTCCCCGATAATTCTTTTGAATTAAAAGAAATTCCGGGAGATATAGAATTACCATTTTATTTAAAGGGCACGGGTTTAAACCCGTGCCCTTATTACACTTCCATGATGATCGGTAGAATCATAGGCCTTCTCCTGGTTTTCTCGTAAAGAAACTTTCCTAACACGTCGCGTACCTGGGATTTGATGGCCGCCCACTCCGAAAGGCCACGGTCGTTACATTTTTCCAGGGCGCTTTTCACCTTGTCCCGGGCTTCTTCCAGCAGATGCTCCGATTCCCGTACATAGACAAATCCCCGGGAAACAATGTCCGGCCCGGCCACCACCTGGCCCAGTTCCCGGTTGATGGTCACCACCACGATCAGGATCCCGTCCTGGGACAGCTGCCTGCGGTCCCGCAGGACAATGTTGCCCACATCGCCCACGCCCAGGCCGTCCACCAGCACCCGGCCGGCCGTCACCCGCCCGGCAACCCGTCCCGTCCGGCGGGTGAATTCCAGAATATGTCCGTTTTCGGCCACAAAGATATTTTCGGCCGGAATACCCATGCTCCGGGCCAGCTCTGCGTGCTTGATCAGCATCCGGTATTCGCCGTGTACGGGAACGAAAAACCGGGGTTTCACCAGGTTGATCATCAATTTGAGCTCTTCCTGGCTGGGGTGCCCGCTCACATGTATGCCTGAAACCGCCTCATAGATGACGTGGGCACCCTGCTTGAAGAGTTGATCGATGATGCGTGCCACCAGCTTTTCGTTACCCGGAATGGGGGTGGCCGAAATAATGATGGTATCTCCGGGCAAAATTTCCACCTGCCGGTGGTCTCCCAGGGCCATCCTGGTCAGCGCCGACATGGGCTCACCCTGGCTGCCGGTACACAGAAAAACTACCTGGTTTTTAGGCAGACGGCTGGCTTCATCCAGTTCCACCAGGGTTCCCCCGGGTATGTCAATATACCCCAGTTCGTGGGCAATATTGACCACGTTAACCATACTCCGTCCCACCACCGCCACCTTGCGATTGTAACGGTGGGCAGTGGTAATGGCTTGCTGTAAGCGATGGACATTGGAGGCAAAGGTGGCCACGATAATCCGTTCCCTGGCCTGGCGAAAGGTTTCATCAAAGGTGACTCCGACCATCCGTTCCGACATGGTGTAACCCGGCCGTTCCACATTGGTACTGTCGGACAACAATACCAGCACTCCCCGCTCCCCCAGCTGGGCAAGACGGTAAAAGTCGGTGACCTGTCCGTCCACCGGTGTTTGATCGATTTTAAAGTCACCGGTATGCACCACAACGCCCACCGGGGTATGAATAGCCACCGCCACCGCATCGGGAATGCTGTGGGATACCCGGATGAACTCCACCTTGAAAGGGCCAATGCATACCGTCTCCCGGGGTTTGACCACATGCAGTTGAGCTTCGCCGGCCACACCCTGCTCCTTCAATTTGCCCTGCAGCAAACCCAGGGTTAGTTTGGTGCCGTATACAGGTACGTTTAACTGTTTCAGGACATAGGGCAGGGCGCCGATATGGTCCTCGTGCCCGTGGGTAAGCACTATACCGCACACAGAACCTTTATTTTCCAGAAGGAAAGAAATATCGGGGATGACCACATCAATCCCCAGCATCTCTTCCTCCGGAAACATCAAGCCGCAGTCAATCACCAGAATATTTTCCCCGAATCTCACCGCCATCATGTTTTTACCGATCTCCCCCAACCCCCCCAGGGGGATCAGGGCCAGTTTGGGTTCTCTGGCCAAATACACACCTCCTAACCTGTTTTTCCAAAAATCATAGTCGGAAATTCTATAAGACTTTTACGGTGAGATAACAGGAGAAGGCGGGGAAATATTCTATTGTACCGCGTGCAGGAAAGCCGAACGCAAGACAGTTCCGGAATTAATTATACTGGATTTGTTTGCCCCGCACAAGGGCAGATGCAAACCGGACCGGACGAGTCGGAACCAGAGGAATCAAAAAAGAGGGAATGTAACTTCCCTCCTTAAAGTAGTCGTTAATGGCCATAACCCTTCCCGGCATTTTCCCGGGGATACCAGCCAGCAGCTGTTTAGATTAGTTTCAATCCCGCCAGTATGTTTTTGATGGTCTCCTTTTCCGCAGCAGTGACTTCCACCAGGGGCAACCGGGGGCTGCCCACCTGATGGCCCAGCAGGTTTAACGCCGCCTTCACCGGTGCGGGATTGGTGGTAATAAACAGGCCTTTGAAGATGGGATAAAGCTCCAGGTGAATCTGGGTGGCCAGGGTGGTGTTGCCGGCAGTGAAGGCGTTCACCATTTCCTGGATCCGCGAACCCACCACATGGGAACAAACGCTGACCACACCTTTGGCTCCCAGGGCCATCATGGGCAGGGTGAGGGAATCATCGCCACTGTAGATGGCAAAATCATCGGGCAAAAGGCGCCGCAGCTCACTTACCTGATCCATGCTGCCGGATGCTTCTTTCAGAGCCACAATGTTCTCAATCTGGGCCAGGCGGGCCACCGTGGCCGGAAGGATATTCACCCCCGTGCGTCCGGGAATATTGTACAGCATTACCGGTAGATTGGTGCTGGCGGCAATGGTCCGGAAGTGTTCAAAAAGGCCATCCTGGGATGGTTTGTTATAATAGGGTGCCACCAGCATTACCCCGTCCACGCCCGCTTTTTCGGCCATCTGGGTCAGGGACACGCTTTCGGCGGTGTTATAACTGCCGGTACCGGCGATGACCGCGGCCTGACCACCCACTTCCTCCACCACCACCCGGAACAGCTCCACCTTTTCATCCCGGGTCAGGGTGGGAGACTCCCCGGTGGTACCGCAAACCACCAGACCGTCGGAACCGGACTGCACCAGGTAACGGGCCAGCTTCCTGACCTGATTAAAGTCCACCGACTGATCCCGACCAAAGGGCGTTACCATGGCTGTCAAAACGCGCCCAAAGTCAACAGCCAAAACATCCACCTTCTTTCAGAAATAATTCATCGTTTTTCATCCACCGTTAATAAAACGACGATGCAGTGCCCGCACGGCCCTTTCCATGTCCTCCCGCCTGACCAGCACCCAGATGGTGGTGTAGGAATCGTTTGACTGCAGGATAGGAATATTTTCCTTAGTCATGGCTTCCACAATGGCTGCCATCACCCCGGGGACACCGGTCATACCCGCTCCCACTGCCGCCACCTTGGCACATCCCGGTCTTATTTCCGGGTTGAAACCCGTATTCTCCATTACCTGCGCCGCCTTTTCGGACACATCCTCCTTAACGGTAAAAACAACCTGATGGGGGTAAACATTAATGAAATCCAGGCTGATCCCGGCCAGGGCCAGGGCTTTAAACAGGCGGCGCTGCTGCTCCAGGCCGTCCGGTCCGTCACCGGTGGCCACTTTAAACTGCACCACATTGGGGATCTGGGTTATCCCGGTAATGGTCCGGTCCCGGGTAATGTCAATGGTTCCCTTGTACACTTCACCGGAATTGGTCACCAGCGTTCCCGGGGCATCGCTGAAGGTGGAACGCACCCTCAGAGGAATGTTTTTCTGCATCACGATTTCCACCGCCCGGGGATGAACCACCTTGGCCCCTTCGTGGGCCAGCTGGCAGATTTCATCGTAAGTGACCATCTCCAGAGCCACGGCGTCGGTAACAATGCGGGGATCGGCGGTCATAATCCCCTCCACATCGGTATATATATCCACGTACTCGGCATTTAACGCCACACCCAGGGCGGCCGCCGTGGTGTCACTGCCACCCCGGCCCAGGGTGGTGATCTCCCCATCTTCACTGATCCCCTGGAAACCGGCCACCACCACTATTTTCCCTTCCCGGGCATGGGTGAGCAACTTTTCGGGTTTCACCCGGACAATGCGCGCTTCATTGTGGTTCCCGTCGGTAATGATGCCGGCCTGGGCACCGGTGAGCAAAACGGCCGGATAACCCATCTTTTCCAGGGTGGCCACCATAACCACACCGGAAATGATTTCCCCACAGGACATGAGCAGATCCATTTCCCGGGCGGGAATATCACGAGACACCTGGCGGACAAAATTGATCAGGGTATCGGTGGCGTAGGGTTCCCCCTTCCGTCCCATGGCGGACACCACCACCACCGGAGTATACCCCTCTTTCCTGGCCGCCGCCACCCGTAGGGCCGCTCTCTCCCGCAATTCCGGCGTAGCCACCGACGTGCCGCCAAACTTTTGCACCAGAAAGCGCATGACCCTTAGCCCCTCAACAAGCAACCGTACCGGATCACCAGTTCGGCAATCTGCACCGCATTGGTGGCCGCGCCCTTACGCAGTTGATCGGATACCACCCACAGGTTTAAACCCCGGGGCACCGAGTTATCCTCCCGGATGCGACCCACAAAAACCTCGTCCCGCTCCGAACAGAACAACGGCATGGGATATTCCTTTTTCTCCGGATCATCCATGACCACTATGCCGGGGAAGGCGGCCAGAACCTCCCGCGCCCTTGTGGCAGATAGCTTTTCTTCCGTTTCAATGTTTACGGATTCGGAATGACTGCGGTAAACCGGTACCCGGACAGTGGTGGCGGTAACGGGCAGATGATCATTATGGAGAATCTTTCTCGTTTCCTTCACCATCTTCCATTCTTCTTTAGTATAGTCCATCTCCTGAAAGACATCAATGTGTGGGATCAAATTAAAAGCGATGGGGTAGGGAAAAACTTTGGGCGTATATTCCCCCCCATCCAGAACAGCCCGGGTCTGGGCGGTGAGTTCCTCCATGGCCTCCATGCCGGCGCCCGAGACGGCCTGGTAGGTGGAAACCACCACCCGTTTAATTCCTGCCGCGTCGGCAATGGCTTTCAACGGTAAAACCATAATAATAGTTGAACAATTGGGATTGGCAATAATCCCTTTATGCCAGCGCACATCACCCGGATTGACCTCGGGCACCACCAGGGGCACTGCGGGATCCAGGCGGAAATTGCTGCTGTTGTCAATAACCACGCAACCCTGCTCAACGGCACCCGGCCCAAACTGTTTGCTGGCGGCACCGCCGGCAAAAAGGGCTATATCCATTCCCTTAAAGGAATCCGGTGTGGTCTCTTCCACCGTAATGGTTTTGCCGCGAAAAACCATCTGTTTTCCCGCCGAACGGCTGGTGGCACACAACCGCAATTCACCCACGGGAAACTGGCGTTCATCCAGCACCTTTAATATTTCCCGTCCCACTGCTCCCGAAGCGCCAACAACCACCACATTATACAAAGGGCTTCCCCTCCTGCAAAATCTTTTGGTAAAATTCCGGCTACCTGCTTTTTGCCCAGTATAATAATCACTTTTGTTAACGTATCCTCCTGGACCGCCGGGTACGCCCGTCCCGATCCAGAGCAAAAAACTGGCCCGGTAAAACGGGCAGCGGAGGCATTTCCATAAAAACTTGAGCAAGCCTTAAACGACCGGAATCAAGCCACGTTGATCAGCACCGGTTGAATTTGTTTTCCCTCCAGCGCACATAAAACGGTATCTGGAATAAGATCCATTTTTGCTTTCAGGGAATTGGGTTTCCCCTGCGGACTATCCTGACCGAAGGGCACCATATATATGTTTTTCGTATTCAATAGCAACCCGATATTTTTAGCGTTCATACCCAGCCCGTCATTGGTGGACACGGCCAGAACCACCGGACGCAGGTTGCGCAGGTGGGCCTTCACGGCCATCAACACGGGGGTATCCGTGATTCCACCGGCCAGTTTGGCCAGGGTATTGCCCGTGCAGGGAGCCACCACCACCACGTCCAGCAGTTTACCCGGTCCTATGGGCTCTGCTCCCACGATGCTGTTGATGACCGGCTTTCCGGCAATCTTTTCCAGCATGTCCTTCCATTTGGCAGCCGGACCGAACCTGGTATCGGTCTCATCCACCACCGCGCTGACAATGGGATGAACCAGGGCCCCTTCCTGAACCAGCCTTGCCACCTGAACCATCACTTCATCCAGGGTGCAGTGGGAACCGGTGACGGCAAACCCCACCCGCACATCTTTAAAGCGCATGACCAGCACCTCCGAAAAGCCAGGGGCTTTCATGCAATGCCTTCGGCCAGCAACCTGGGGACAACCCGGGCCATAATCTCCCCTGCCGTTTGCGGCGCCACCTTACCCGGCAAACCGGGCAGCAGCAGGGCGGTAAGATTCAACCGCCGGGCAGCCTCAAAATCGGTACCCCCGCCAGAAGCCAGATCCAGAATTAAAACCGTCCCCCTGGCGCGGGAGAGTACATGCTCATCCAGCACCGGCGCGGGGATGGTATTGAAAATGATATCGGCTTCCCCCACCAGGCAGGGCAGGTCAGGTAGATCGGCCGTTCCAAGGCCCATTTCATAGGCCCTGGCCCGCTGGGCGGGATTACGGGCCACCACCGTGGTGCGGGCACCCAGGGCAGCCAGCATACGGGCCAGGGTGGCACCGGTACGGCCAAAGCCCAGGACCAGGGAAAAACTGCCGTGAATGGTGATGGGTAATTTCTCCATGGCCACCTGGATGGCCCCTTCGGCTGATGGGATGGAGTTTAAAATGGCCACTTCATCCATCTTCATGACCTCAACCAGCCGGAGGTTTGCCCGGGCCACCATTTCTTTCAGTCTGGGTCTGGCCGTTCCCACCACCACCAGGGCACCCGGTGCCGGCAGAGCCAGCAGCTCCTCCGAAAGAATCAGCGGCCGGTCCAGAAATGCCGAATAAATATGTCCCTGGTCATTTATGCCGGGTAGGGGCAGAATGAGCGCCTGCACACCCACCAGTCCCCGGACCAGATCCTCGCAGGGGGTGATATTTTCCCCCTGCACTGGCAGGCCGGCGACTATAAGGCGCGCTCCCAGCATCGCCAGCCGCCCGGCCAGGATTTTTTCCCTGGCATCGCCGCCCAGTACCGCTATGGTCTTCCCCTGCAGGTCTGGCTGCATGGCCGGCAAACCCTCCTTGGCCTCATATTTAACACCAATATATGAGGGGCCGGCGGGGGAGGTGCTTGTCATGATTTTTATGCTATTAAGCGAAAATCAGGTTTTCCAGACCATAAACCACTCCTTCCAGGTGCATCACCCGGCGCACCGCCAGCAGCACACCGGGCATGAAGGAATCCCGGGAAATGGAATCGTGACGGATGGTCAACGTCTGCCCCAGTCCGCCAAAAATTACCTCCTGGTGGGCCACCAGACCGGGCAGGCGTACACTGTGAATGCGTATACCCCCCGCGTGGCGGCCGCCCCGCACACCGGGTATTTTCTCCTCCTCCCCATGGAATCCCTGCCGGTAATCCCCCCGCACGGCCAGCACCGCCTCGGCCGTCTTAATGGCCGTACCGGAAGGAGCGTCCAGCTTCTGGTCGTGATGCAGCTCAATGATCTCCACATCGGGAAAATACCTGGCCGCCTCGGCGGCAAAGCGGATCATCAGCACTGCGCCGAGGGCGAAGTTTGGGGCAATGACACAACCCACTTTTAAATCCGCGGCCAGCGACCGGATTTCCTCCAGTTCGTCCGCCCCCATGCCGGTGGTGCCCACCACCGGCCTCACCCGGTGGCGCAGGGCGGTTTTCACATTGCCGGCCACAGCCGCCGGGCTGGTAAAATCAACCATAACATCGGGCCGGGTTTCCAAAAGCACTGCCTCCAGATCCGCCTGCAGGGGTACACCCACTTCCGGTGCGCCCCACAGGGGCCCCACATCCTGTCCTTCAGCCCGGATATCCACCGCTCCCACCAGATCCAGATCTTCGGTCTGCCACACCGCCTTCAGCACTTCCCGGCCCATGCGGCCGGCCGCGCCGGAAACAACCACTTTAATCACTGAATCACCCGGTTTTCACACTCCGGTAAAACCAGTTTCCTCCCCTCGTCCATTTTTTAAATTTAAAACACATCCCCCGGCAGATGTCAAGATAAAATGTTCAGTATTCCATTTCCCCCCGGGAAGGATGCCGCTGCCCGTCCGTTTTTCGGGCACCACCAGTAAAGTTTTTTCCGCCCAGTGGGAAAAAGGGTAGGTAAAATGGGCCGCTGCAAATCCGGAGCGGCCGGTCAACAGGTAATACCTGGTATCACCACTATGATAAATAAACTTAATTTTATAATGGGATCCGTCTCTTTGTTCCATCCCATACATCCCTTCTACACAAAGGATTTCCATCCCTGTCTGGTGATGTGTACATTTAACTGCCTTTTACCGGAAAGGTCCATTCTCTCCACATTTCCGGAAAAAACAAAGCCATCCTGGCCATAAATTGATTCCACCATACCACCCACAACTTCAAAGGAGTCGCGACCCTCCCGCAACGCGCCATCCGGGCTGAAAGGTTCATCCAGGGACAACTCCCGGGCGTAGTCCTCATACAGCTGCCACATATCCTTTTCCAACCCCGGGCCGGGATAAATCACCGGCAGTCCGATATCCCCGGCCGCCTCTCTGCGGGTGATCATATAATTATGGGCATAAAACTTTTCGGTAAGATGGTTGACAATGGCCTCCGCCGCCTCCTCCGCCGGAGGGTTACGGCGCAATTGCAGCAATTTTCTGGCCAGGGAGCGGATGAGCAAATAATTGCGGTGCACATTACCCAGGGCCAGAGGGTGGATGCGTTCCGCCAGCAGGGTAAAAGCACCCGCCAGGTCCGCACCCCCGGTGAGGCCCGCCTTTTCCCGGGCCAGGGAAAGGTAGGAGTAAACATCTTCCACGTTCACGGGCACCCTGGCGCAGGCATTCAGCGGATCCTGGGGATTAAAGGCGTTAACCACACTGGGATCGATGGGCCCCAGTTCAGCCATTTTGCCCATCAATAACTCATCGGCTCCCAGACAGAGCAGTGTTCCCGCGCTGTAAGCCCGGTAAGGCACCAATACGCCCAGCTCACCGGTATATTCCCGCAACAGCTGGATCAGACGCCAGGGGGTGAGAATATCACCCCCCCGGGTATAGAGAAACAAATCAATGCGCGGCTGTTCACCCAGCATTTCCAGGTGGCGGAAAATAACCGGCGTTACGTCGGGAGCTATACGGGTGCTCACATTTTCCCGATCCCCGGTAATGTAACAGAGGAGCCCGGCTTTACGTTGCCGGGATATATTCTGCAACAATTTCAACCTTTCCTGCCGGCCCATAAGCGCCTCCTGCCAGTGGGATGGCTTTGCTGTATTTATTATAGCCCGCCGGCAGGCTCCTTATGGCGTAAAAGACCTTGCTGTCGCCTGTGTTTCAACGGCGGCCGGCGGCGCCTTCGACCGGAAAGCCCCGGACCGGGTACGGGGCTGCCATTAAAAGGGATGCCTGTGAAAATTAAGGTGGGTTTGGTCCAGATCCACAATAATGACCTCGGCCCCAATCTTGCGCACCGCTTCCCAGGGAATTACCAGCTGCTGGCGGTCGAACCAGAAACTGATGGGGCCGCCCCGCCGGGGCAGGATAATGGAATGTACCTGACCGGTTTCGGCATCAATGGCCACATCGCTATCCCCCACCACTCCCAGACGGGCGCCATCATAAAAGTTCACAATCTCTTTGCCGGCCAGCTCACCCAATCGCAATCGCCACCACCTCCGGAGTGGGATGTGAGAGGTGAGAGGCTGGAGGCGGGATTAAGTAGAAACTGGCTGAAGCCAGTTTCTGATTAAAACCCCTCCATTCCCCTCGTTTTGCTTAATTTTACCCGGATGATTGCCAAAGCTCAGATGATGTTTTACGCTGCGATACGAATCTTCCCATAAAGATCGTTCCCTGGTCGCCGGTCCAACTCAGTACCGGCGCTTTAACTGCAACAGCCTGAGGGCAAAGGGCTGGACGATAGCCAGGGCGATGGATACCGCGGCCAGGGGCTCCAGCTGCACCTGCCCCAGCTGCACTCTGGCGGGCAACTGCACCTGCAAGAAGGTAAACAGCATAACCAGGGAAAGGTATATTCCCCCGGCCGTACCCACCAGTCCCGCCAGCGCCTGGGACAAGGGGGACGGCCGGGCCTCCCCGGCGATGTCCCAGTTCTTTTCCCGCACCATGGCCAGGTGCATTCTTTCCCGTAAAGACAGGCCAAAGAGAAGAAGGATGCCCAAAACGGCCAGCCAGAACATTGTCCCACCCCCGTTAGCATTATATGGGAGTGGGACAGGTTTTAGAACTCCC
The DNA here is from genome assembly GCF_009428905.1 of Desulfofundulus thermobenzoicus. Taxonomy (GTDB): domain Bacteria; phylum Bacillota; class Desulfotomaculia; order Desulfotomaculales; family Desulfovirgulaceae; genus Desulfofundulus_A; species Desulfofundulus_A thermobenzoicus. Next base: position 15,311 of record NZ_WHYR01000022.1, read on the forward strand.
GTGGACTGTCAGCTCTAAAGCAACTCCCCCTGGCCGGTTGCCGGTTGTGCATCGCCCGGCCGGAACTGCCGGACCACAGTTCAGTCCAGTACATGCCGGGCCGCCGCTTCCAGTGCACGGCAGTCGTCCCAGGGACCCACGGTGGCCAGGGCAAAGGACTCTGGATTAAGTCTGGTCCGGGCCAGTTCCTGCACATCTTCCAGGGTAACCCCTTTCACCCGGGACACCACTTCCTCCGGCGTTTGCACCTTGCCCAGGTAAAGCTGGGATTTGGCCAGCCGGCTCATGCGCGTGCTCACGCTTTCCAGGGAAAGCCACAGGTTGCCGGTAATCTGCTCCTTGGCCCGCTGCAGTTCCTCCGCCCGCACACCATTTTTTTGTATGTCCCTGATTTCCTTGAAGATCAGGTCCATCACCGCCGGCAGGTTCTGTTTGCTTAAACCGGCGTAGACACAAAACAGGCCGGCGTCACGGTAGGAACTGTGATAGGAGTAAATGGTATAAACCAGCCCCCTTTGTTCCCGGATCTCCTGAAACAGACGGGAGCTGATGCCGCCGCCCAGGATGGTGTTCACCAGCTGAAAGACATAGACCTGATCGTGGTCCAGGGGCAGTCCCGGGGCGCCCACACATAAATGCACCTGCTCCGTATCCTTGGTCCGGCAGGTAATCTCCCGCCGGGGCAGGGGATGACCCAGCCGGCGGGATACCGGTTCACCATCCAGCCGCCCCAGAATGGAGCGCAACTTTTCCACCGTCCGTCCGTGGTCGATATTTCCGGCCACGGCCACCACCAGTTTGCCGGGATTATAATGATGCCGGTAATAATGCAAAATATCTTCCCGGGAGAGATTGCGGATCACTTCGGCGGTACCGATGATGGGCCGGCCCAGGGCGTGCCCCTGCCAGATGGTGGTGGCAAAGACATCGTGAACCAGCTCATCGGGAGCATCCTCGTACATCTTTATTTCTTCAATAATGACATTGCGTTCCCGGTCGATATCCTCCGGGGCAAAGCGGGAATGGAACAACATGTCCGTCAGGATGTCCAGGGCCAGATCAAAATGCTCATCCAGCACCCGGGCATAATAACAGGTATATTCCTTGGTGGTAAAGGCATTCAGCTGGCCGCCCACGGCGTCCAGGGCCTCGGCGATATCCCGGGCCGTCCGCCGCTCCGTACCTTTGAACATCATGTGCTCGATAAAGTGGGAAACCCCGGCCACCTCCGGACTTTCATCCCGGGAACCCACATCCACCCAGATCCCCAGCACCACGGAGCGGACGTGGGGAATATCTTCGGTCAATATTTTTACTCCGTTTTCCAGGGTCACCGTTTGATACAAAAACCCACACCCCCATTGACTGAAAGGTTCTTCCCCCAATAACCGTCAGTAAACGCCCCTTGCGGCATTCGTTCCCCCCATCTTTAAAACACATAAATTGAAATATTCGCCGGCTGTCCTGAAAATCCTCTCAACCCTGCCGGCGGGCTGTTTATACCCCGCCACCTTTGCCACCACAGGCGGTAAAAGGGCAGGCGTTCCACCGAACGGGCGGTCAGTAAAAGTGCCCTGGCCGCCGGTTGTCTATCCACCCATATTTCCAGGCTGTTCACCGGTATGCCGGCCTGCACCGGGGCCTGGAGCGGGGGTGCGGGACCCGGCCTCTTCTCTATAATTGGATCTGCCTTCACCGGCAGGGTTACCTCCACATTCCGGTCGCTGACCAGGGACACCTCCGGAACCATACCGTCAACGACGGCGGCCCGGGCACAAACCTGGCCCCTGGTAATCAGGGTGGTATTTTTAAAGGCGGCAAAGCCATAATCCAAAAGGGCCATGGTATCACCGTAGCGGTCGTCACTGTGCAAAACCACGGTAATCAGTTGCCGGCCGTCACGGCTGGCCGAAGCCACCAGGCACATGCCGGCGGCACTGGTGGTGCCGGTTTTCACCCCGTCGGCCCCCCGGTAGCTCCAGAGCAGGCGGTTGGTATTATGCAAATGATACTCCCCGTAATGGGGAACGCCAAAGCCGTGGTAGCGGGTGGCCACCATCCTCTGGAAATTATGGTTCCGCAGGGCATACCTGGTTAAGAGGGCCAGATCGTAAGCCGTGGACAAATGCCCTGCGGCGGGCAGGCCGTTGGGGTTGACAAAATGGGTGTGGCGTGCCCCCAGTTCCCTGGCCTTCCGGTTCATCAGCCAGACAAAATTATTCACGTTGCCGGCGATATGTTCGGCAATGGCCACACAGGCGTCATTGCCCGAGCGCAACAGGGCTCCATATAAAAGCTGCTCCAAAGTCATCTTTTCACCGGGGAACAGATGCATACTGCTTTCCCCCACGGCAGCCGCCTCCGGGCTCACCGTCACCACCTGGTCCAGCCGCCCCCCTTCCAGGGCCAGAAGGGCCGTCAGGATCTTGGTGGTGCTGGCCGGCGGACGGGGTTGGTCGGGGTTTTTTGCGTAGAGGACCTGACCGGTGGCTGCATCCATTAAAACTGCCGCATCGGCGGTGATGCGGGGAGGTACCGGGGCCCGGGGTCCCGGGGCGGTGGAAGCAGGTAGTTCCTCCATGTAGAGTATCGCCGGCAGGGATGGTCCCGGAGGAATACCGGCGGCCACGGGAAATGGAAAAGCCATCAGGCAAAGAAAAAGGATGGAGCATAAAAAAAACCGGGAAGACATGTTTTCACCTCTTAATCTGGCGTTCCAGATTCTAAACTTCCCGGTTTTCCTATACTTTATGTTCTGTTTTTCCGTCCCCTTCTCCATCCAGCTGCCGCAGCAGCCGGGACACGGTAACCAGCCGGTAGCCCCGGCATTTTAATTCCCTGATGATTCCCGGCAGGGCTTCAACGGTGGGCGCCGTGGGATGCATGAGCACAATGGCCCCGTTATGCACCTTTTCCAGCACCCGGGAGCTGATTACCTCCGGTGCCGGACGCTGCCAGTCCACCGTATCCACACTCCACAAAATGGTCCGGTATCCCGCTTCCCGGGCGGCCTGGAGTACGGCCGGACCGTGTTCGCCGTATGGCGGCGCATACAATCCGGGGCGCTGGCCGGTTATGCGCACCAGCACCTCTTCCGCCCGGCGAATGTCCTGCACATTGCCGGCCACGGAAAGTTGATCCGGATGGGGATGGGCATAGCCGTGGCTGCCTATTTCGTGGCCCCTCTGGTAAATCTCCCGGGTCAGGGCGGGAAACTGCTCGGCCCATTGACCGCCAATAAAGAAGGTGACCGCCACCTTTTCCCGGGCCAAAATATCCAGCAACCGGGGCAGGTATTCCTCACCCCAGAAGACATTGACCGTAAAGGCGATTTCCTTTTCCCTGCCGTTCCCCTGGTAAATGGGTTGTGGCAGCACGGCGGGCACGGCCTGTAAAGAGCGGTCGTACCAGTATCCCCACACCAGTAGGGAAACCCCGAGCACCGCCAGCCATATTACCCGTTGCAATTGACGGCGATTGAAATAAAATACGCGCAATTTTCCCCCTCCCACCGTTCACCACATTTGTATGCGGGGGGAGGGTTGTATATGGCCCCCATTTTTCCAAAATTAACGACGTTACCAGGATTTTTTGCCGTTTGCGGCGAAAAATATTAATAACACCTCCAGTTCCACTTTTCACCCGTTTGCTGCTCCGGCATCCCCAACAGGCATATTACTGAAGCAAGGTTTCCATCCCCACCCTGTCCAGCAGGGTGCCGAAACGTTCCCCGGGCCGGCCCCGCTCCAGGAAAAGCTCCAGGCAGTTCCCCAGCACCCGGGCCACCTCCCCTTCACCGGCCAGGGGCAACAGCACCCGGGCCAGACGGGGGTGGCGTCCCAGTTTACCTCCCACCAGCACCCGGAAACCTTTACGGCCGGCCACCAGTGTTCCGTTGGGACAGACCCGGATGCACTGCCCGCAGTTCAGACATTGCTCCCTGGCAATAACCGGGCCGTCCTCCGCCAGGGTAATGGCTCCATCGGGACAGGCATCCGTGCACCGGCCGCAAAACAGGCAGGCCCCGGCGACTTCCGGCACCACCTGCCCCTGTAAACCAAAGTCTTTAATCTGGGGCTGGCTGCAGGAGTTGGGACAGCCGGCCACGGCCAGGTGAAACATTTGATGGTGCAGCGGTTCTGCCCCGTTCAACCTGGCGGCCAACCGGCGGCTGAAATCATGCTCTTTAAAAACCGCTTCCAGAACCGTCTTTACCTGCAGGGGATCCTGTACGGCGCTGGCACAATTGAAACAGGATTTGACGGTAAAGAATTCCCCCGGTGAGGGAGTTGCCTTTTTTACAACCAACTGCTGCTGCAACGAAACCACCTGGTTCGAATAAGCTAACAAAAACTAATAAGTGTTAGTTTTTGTGTAGCCGGCCACCCCCATGACCAGGTTTTCGCTCCTTTCGGATTGGATTTGTCCGCGCCTTTAGTATGCGGACAGGGCGACAGGGGGGCCTCGGCCCCGGGAGTCCCACCCGGACGGAAGAACGGTGCTTGTCGGGCACAAAACGCGGCCTTTTGGGAAACCACGAGAGTTTCCGTCCTGCGTTGACCGTCAAGTGACCCGGCACTTACCGCTGAGTGCCGGGTGCCTTCCGCGATCTGTTAGATACGGCCTACCGGTTTATCCGCACTCCGGCTAAACGGGGTCACCTACTCGATAGAGCGAGCTGCTTTAAGTCGTGCCAGGCGGAATAAAAGGATTCCTGTTGAAAACGGGTCAGTCCGTTGTGCAGGGGAATCTTTCCGTCCAACTGCTTGAAGAGCCGCTTTACCTTTCGGGTCATCCCTTTTCCTTCCCCAGGTAAGGAATTTGCCTTGTGGTTCAGCTTTTCTCTTATGGCCTGGATCTTTTGCTTTATTTCTTTGGTTATGCGTTCTTTAAAACCCATCGCCCGCCGGGCGATGGGAAGGGCGGCGGCGTGGTGGATGGTTACGCCGTAACGCTGCTTGTACTTATAGTAGCCGATGGTTGAAGTGTGGGCCGGCCAGACCGGTCTTACACTTACGCCTTCTTTGACGGCTTTACGGGTGATGGCTTCGCTTATCTTTTTAAACGGGAAGTTGGAAGCCATGCGGTTGAATCTTTTGTTCGTATCCAGCCGGTCTTTGCCGAAGTCCAGGTTTTCCAAAGCAATGGGTTTACCCAGGGCTCTGGCTATGTCCACCGCCACTTTGGCCAGCACGCCAATTAAATAGGTGCGCCGGTACCCCCGGCTGTAAGCCAGTTCAGGTATCTTGATGTAGAGAAACCCGTTCGGGTGCACCGTAACCTGAAATTCCCCGGCGAATTTGTGCAGGGCCTTCGGGTACGGTACGGTGAATCCTTCCGGCCAGGGTTCCGGCTGGCCGGTGTAACTGACACTGGCCAAAGCCACCCCGTCCGGGTTGGTGTCCATGCCCAGGTAGCCCCGGTTGGGACTGGTCACTGTTTCGGGCACGGCGACGGTGAATGTGATGTGTGTTCTGTACCGACCACCATTATCCCTGATTAACTCCACAGTGTAGGGTGCACCGGAAAGGAGCAATTCCCACGTTTTGAGCCGGTGCTTTTCCGGTAGCCACATTTTGCCTGTTACCAGGGGCGCTCTGGTCATGACCGGTCTTCCCAGGCGGTCTACACCGGTTTGTTCCGACAGATGGGAAACGGTTACCGTCAGGGTGAATTTACCGTTGCGGTAGCTTATTTTGATATTCGGGTTGCCACCCTTGGTTTCGTCTCCCCGGGCGTACAGCCGGTTTTGCCGGGCGTTTTTCCATTCTTCCCGGGTGGCTTTGCCTTTGCAGACCCGCTTCCATAAGGCGCGGCCGCCAAAGACCACTTTCGGTATGGTGCCGTTGTCCCGGTGAGTTTGCAACTCTTCCAACTTGCCGGCCAGCTTTTTGACCCTGGCTTTGCGGCCGTGGACTGTATGTTTGGCTTTGGCGATTTTAGTCGCGTCGCCGGCTTTTACCGCTTTGGCCAGGTCTTTTTCGGCCCGGTCGAGTTTCCTTTTCGCCCGGGCCAGTTTGGTTTGTGTTTCTTCGATTTCCCTGGCCAGCAGTTCTTGCTGTGAACCAATGATTTCCCTTGCCTTTAAGATGGCGTCGTCGCAGTAGCGGGAGTTTAAGCCGAACAGCCCCTGACCCTGTTTTTTGAGTGCTTCCCGTGAATCTCCTGCCAGCAAGCGGTTGAAGGCCCAGCGGGTGCAGGCGCAGAACAGGCGCATTTCCGTGGCCAGGGGGTCTTCCATGCCCTTCGCCCACTTCTCATTGCGCCGGGATGGGTAGAGTTCCGGGAAAAATTCGCCGCAGACGGTGTATTTGATGCCTTCGACAGGGTTAGTCCGTTTCTTTTTCGGCTTCTTCATCTGCTTCCACTCCCGCATCGGCCTGCTTTTTGGTGGATACCCGGGCGTAAAGCACGACCGCTTCCGGTTCACCAATCAATTGGCCGGAAGATAACAGCCGGCTCAGTTCGTCCATGGAATACCGGCGCTGGCCGCCTGGTAAACGGACAGGTTTGATTAAGCCGCGCTTTTCCCAATTACGCAGGCTGTTCGGGTGAACGCCCAACTTTTTGCTGCCTGGCTTATGGTTAATAGTTCAATGATTTTATGATAGTTACTTTGTCATGTTCTGTCAATGTTTATTGCCCTGTCGGCAGCTGCTACACAACTCCAAACATCGGGTTAAGGGATCCCACCACCAGACCGTTTTTCACCTGACCCGCACGGGCCCGGGGGTCTGCCGAGAGGGGCGGGAAACAGGGTACTAAAGGTGGGTTTACCCATTATATACCGTGCCGCACCTTACGGTCTATGATTAATATCACAGGCCCCCAAAACAACAAAACCCCTCCAGGAAAAACCTTGGCAGGGAGTTTTGTACACAAAGGGTGTCCCACGTTGTTGTTCCATTAATGCCGGCCATGTCTTGCCCGGGAGGGACGCCGCTGGTGGGTGGCGCCGCTATTTTCCCGGCTCTCCCGGGAATCCCGGGGCTCCGGGGGCAGCGCCTCTTTGCGGGATAACTTTAAACGCCCCTGGTTGTCGTATCCAATGGCCTTTACCAGGACGGTGTCGCCCTCTTTCAATACATCTTCCACCTTGTTCACCCGGTGATGGGCCAGCTGGGAAATATGCACCAGGCCCTCTTTACCCGGCAACCCCAGCACACCGGGCACGATCTCCACGAAGGCGCCAAAGTCGGTGACCCGGGTCACCCGGCCGGTGTATACCTCTCCGGTAACCACATCTTTGGTAATGCTTTCAATAATATCCAGCGCCCGCTGGCCCGCAGCCGGATCCACCGCAGCGATAAACACCCGGCCGTCATCCTCAATATCAATTTCCACACCCGTCTCATCAATAATCTTCTTGATGATCTTGCCTCCCGGTCCGATGACCTCCCGGATCTTATCGGGATCAATCACCGTGTGCAGAATCCGCGGCGCATAGGGAGACAGTTCCGGCCGGGGGGCGGAAATAACTTCCAGCATCTTGCCCAGGATATACATGCGCCCCTCGTGGGCCTGGGCCAGTGCCTTTTCCAGGATCTCTTCCGTGACGCCCGGCACTTTAATGTCCATTTGCAGAGCCGTCACACCCCGGGCCGTACCGGCCACCTTGAAGTCCATGTCGCCCAGGTGATCTTCCACTCCCTGGATGTCCGTAAGCACGGCCACCCGGTCATCTTCTTTGATCAAACCCATGGCCACCCCCGCCACCGGCGCTTTGATGGGAATGCCGGCATCCATGAGGGCCAGGGTGCTGCCGCAGACACTGCCCATGGAAGTGGAGCCGTTGGAGGAAAGGACCTCGGACACAATGCGGATGGTATAGGGAAAGGCGTCCTCGCCGGGGATTACCGGTTCCAATGCCCGCTCGGCCAGGGCGCCGTGGCCGATTTCCCGCCGGCCCGGGGAACGCATGGGCCGTGTTTCCCCCGTGCTGTAGGGCGGGAAATTGTAATGGTGCATGAACCGCTTGGTTTCCTCGATGCCCAGGCCGTCCAGAATCTGTTCATCGGAAATGGCGCCCAGGGTGACTACCGAAAGCACCTGGGTCTGCCCCCGGGTAAACAACCCCGAACCATGGGTGCGGGGCAGCACGCCCACCTCCACGCTTATGGGACGTATTTCATGCAAAGCCCGGCCGTCAATGCGGATTTTTTCCTCCAAAATAAATTGCCGGACCACTTTCTTCTCCACCGCATCCACCACGGCGGCAATGGAAGCATCCTTCTCGGGAAAGGTTTCCTGGAAGGATTCCACCAGTTTCGTTTTTACTTCTTCCAGCAGTGCTTCCCGCGCTTTTTTATCCAGGCGCTGCTCAATGCACTGCCTGACGGCACCTGTCAAAGCCTCCAGTGCCGGGCCGCTTACCGCCTCTTCAATTTCCGGCTCCACCACGGCCAGTACCGGCGTCACCTTTTCTTTGGCCAGGCCCAGGGCCAGTGCCTCCCGGCGGAAGTCTTCAATGAATTGCACAATTTCCTTCACCTTTTCATGACCGAAGGAAATACCCCGCAGCATTTGCTCCTCCGGTACTTCCTTTGCCCCCGCTTCCACCATCATCACCGCATCGGCGGTCCCGGCCACCACCAGGTGCATTAAATTTTTTTCGGACTGGGCCAGGGTAGGGTTGATCACGTACTCCCCATCCACCAGGCCCACAATTACACCTCCAATGGGGCCCTGGAAGGGAATTTCACTGATGTGCAGTGCTGCCGAAGCCCCCACCATGGCCGCAATTTCGGGCGCATTGTCCTGGTCCACCGATAAAACGGTGGCCACCACCTGCACCTCGTTGCGGCAACCTTTGGGAAAGAGGGGGCGAATGGGGCGGTCAATCAACCTGGCGGAGAGAACGGCCTTTTCGCTGGGGCGGCCCTCCCGTTTGATAAAACCGCCGGGGATCTTGCCCACGGCATAAAGCCTTTCCTCATAGTCCACGGTCAGGGGGAAGAAGTCAATCCCCTCCCGCGGATTTTTGGCCATGGTGGCAGTGACCAGCACCACGGTGTCACCATAACGGACCAGTACCGCCCCGCCGGCCTGTCCGGCCACCCGGCCTGTTTCCAGTTGCAGGGTACGCCCGCCAACTTCCATTTCCCTGATTAAAATAGGCTGTTCTGCCATTTACGAATCCTAAACCTCCTACCTTACCTGTTAATTAAAACAACTGGTAATTCTTCTACATAGTAAATATTATTTCCTGCAGAGGCAACAAAAAATACTTTTCACCTCACCGTTCATACCGGCCGCCAAATTACAAAGGGCGGGTCTATACCCGCCCTTTATTATTTGCGCAAGCCCAGTTTTTCAATGAGTGCCCGGTACCGCTCGAAATTTTTTGCCCGCAGATAGTTCAGCAGTGCCCGCCTTTGACCGACCATTTTCAACAGACCGCGCCGGGAGTGATGATCCTTTTTATGGATCCGTAAATGCTCCGTCAAACTGTTGATCCGTTCGGTCAAAATGGCAATCTGCACCTCCGGCGAACCGGTATCACTATCATGCAGCCGGTGCTCGGCAATTAAAGCCTGCTTTTTTTCCGCAGTCAGAGCCATTTTCCGTCACCTCCCCCTGAACTTAATCGCTGCCGGCCAAGCTAACCGCCGGGGAAACGGGTTCCCTAGCCGGCAGTTCCACCGGGAAAAATTATTTCCCGATAATAGTAATTACCAGGCGACCGCCTGGAATGTCCTTGGCTACCAGATCAAACACCCGCCCGGAACGGGCGATGAAACCCCTGAAACGGGTGGCCGTGGGAATTCGTCCGGGGATATTCCCGGCCGCCATCGTAATGTCGGCCGGGGTAATTCCCTCCTGACGCAGATCCGAAAGGCGCTTTTTGGCATGCTCCGTAATAATGATTCGCATGGCAAAAACCGCTTTCTAAAAGGCCCCGGACTGGTAAACGGGGTTATCCTCTTCCTGGGCCAGAAAAGCATACAGGGCATCCTGAAAGGCCACCAGTGTACAGTTTTCCACATTGGAGCACCGGTAGATCCTTTCCAGTTCTTTTTTCAATTCCTGGAATTCCGCGGACAGGCAAATCAGGGCGATATGGTTCAGCCATTCCCTGATCTCTTCTTCCGATGAATCAAACCGGGGAACCCCCATGCCCATTTCTCCTTTTTCTGGTTGCCGGGACACCGGTTGCTTTTATTTTAGCATAATCCGGGCTATAAGTAAACTTACCGGCATTTTATTTATATGATTTCACACCGCACCTTATTCCCGGGCACATTCCAGCCGGGCGGTCTCTATATCCCGCTGGATCTGGGTCACCAGCTCATCCACCGAGGAAAACCGTTTTTCCGCCCTCAGGCGGCGGCGGAAATGAACCTGTATCTTGCGACCGTACAGGTCGCCACGGAAGTCCAGCAGGTGCACTTCGATGTTACGCCGGGAATTACCCCTGAAAAATGTGGGCCTGGTACCGATATTGGCCACCCCCAGGAAGAGATCCCCGTCCACTGCCACTTCCACCGCATAAACGCCATTGGCCGGTATTAATAGCCCTTCATCAGGATTCAAATTGGCCGTGGGGAAACCCAGCCGCCCCCCGCGGCGATCTCCGGCAACCACCCGACTTTCCACAAAAGGGTAATACCCCAAAAACTTCGCTGCCCTGGCCACATCTCCCTCCGACAGCAGTTTGCGGATCAGGGTACTGCTCACCACCTCTCCTTCCACTGTCACCGGTGGCACCACATGCACCCGGTACCCGTACTCCCTGCTGTATTTTTGCAGCAGGGCGGGTGTCCCTTCACCCCGGAAGCCAAAGGTATAATTATAGCCGACAAAAATATGGGACGCGCCCAGCCCCCGGTAAAGCACACCGTCAATAAATTCCCGCGGGCCAATACGGGCAAATTCCATGGTAAAGGGAATGCGCAACATGACTTCCACCCCCAGGCGGGCCATCATCTGTTCCTTGGCCTGCGGGGTGAGCAGTAAGGGGGGAGCGTCATCCGGATCCAGTACCGTCATGGGGTGGGGATGAAAGGTAAAAACAGCCGCTGTGGCTTCTTCGGACCGGGCCAGGGCCACCATTTTACCGATCAACTGGCGGTGCCCCAGGTGCACCCCGTCGAAATTTCCCAGACCAACCATCAACCTTGGGTATTTTTCTTTGATCCCCTGCCATGTCTCGTATATTTTCACTGTAGCTTCAGCCCCCTGTTTGGATCTCAGTGGTTTAAATTCAGACCAGCACCCGTACGGGCAGGAACTTTAAACGGCCCGCCCTTTCCGGGTCGAGCTCCGCCCTGGCCACGGCCAGCAGTTCCGTACCGTCAGTCAACCGCACCAGCCCCCCGGTTTGCAAACAACCCTCCACACCGCCCACCCCCGGCCAGTACAAGGGGCGGCCGGCGCGCACCGCGGCCACCGCCCGCTGTTGTACCTGCACGGCCGGCATATGGCCCAGGGCTTCTTTCAGGCCGACCAGGTTTTGTGCCAGGTTGCCCTCCCGGACCATGTCTGCCACTTCCTCCAGTGTCACAGCCCGGTGGATGGAAAAAGGACCGGCCCTGATACGTAAAAGAAAACTCATATAAGCCCCACAACCCAACCTTTCTCCCAGGTCGTGGATCAGTGTGCGTATGTATGTACCTGCGGAGCAAACCACATCCACCAGCGCCTTTGGCTGCCCGCTACCTTCGCCGGTCAGGCGAACCAGACGCAGGGAATGGATGGTTACCAACCGGGGCTGCCGTTCCACCTCCAGGCCCTGGCGGGCCAGCTGGTAAAGCTTTTTCCCCGCATAATGCACCGCGGAAGTCATGGGCGGAACCTGCCGGATTTGCCCGCAAAAGGTCTGCAGCACTTCTTCAATGGCCCGGCGGGTTAGACCGGTGGCATCACCACGATAAACCACCCGGCCGAAGGCATCGCCGGTATCGGTGGCCCGGCCGAAGGTTGTTTCCGCCCGGTATGCCTTTTCACCGGGCAGAAATTGAATGATCCGGGTGGCCCGTCCCAGACAAACCGGCAGTACGCCGGCTGCCCCCGGATCCAGCGTCCCCGTATGGCCTGCCTTCTTGCCGGGGACCAGGCGCCGGATAAAGGCCACCATATCATGGGAGGTCATGCCCGGGGGCTTTAAGACATTCAGGATCCCGTCCATTTTGCCTACCCCGCACTCAGGGCGGACAGGACGGCCGCCACCACTTCTTTTATGATCCGGTCCCCTTCCCCCTCCAGGACGGCTCCGGCCGCCCGCACATGACCGCCGCCATGGAAAAGGGCGGCCACCCTTTGCACATCCACCTCACCCTTGGAGCGCAAACCCACCTTCCAGCGGCCCGGAACCATCTCCCGGAAGAAAAGGGCCACTTCCACACCCTTCAAAGAACGCACGTAATCGATGAGACCGTCGGTATGTTCTTCCAGGGCGCCCAGGCTATCCAGCGTTTCCCTGGAAATGCTCATCCAGGCCACCCGCCCGCAGGGGCTCAAGTCCAGCGTCTGTAAAGCAGCCTGCAGCACCCGCAGGTGCAGCAGGGATTTTTGATCGTAAAGCAAAACGTTCAACCGGGCCACATCAATTCCCAGCTCCATCAAACGGGCCACCCGGCGATGGGTCATGGGCGTGGTGTTCTGATAGCGAAAGGAACCGGTATCGGTGGCAATGGCCGTATAAAGGCATACGGCCACCTCCTGCCGGGGGGAAACCCCCAGCAGGTCCAGGAGATCCATAATGATTTCTCCCGTAGCCGCCGCCCCGGTGTCAATATAGGTGCAGGAACCGAAGTCGTAACTGGAAGCATGGTGATCAATGCTCACGATCATCAGGTTGCGCTCCAGCAGTTCCCTCAAGGGACCCAAACGGTCGGGTACGGAACAATCCAGCACCACGAAGGTGTCATAATCACCCGACAATGCCCCCGAACCAATCAAAAAACGATCCGCTGCCGGTAGAAACCGGTACAATTCGGGCAGGGGTTCGGGGCTGGCCAGGGTGACCGTCTTCCCCAGAACTTCCAGGGACAGGCCCAGGGCGGCCACGGAACCCAGGCAATCTCCATCGGGCATTACGTGCCCGCTGATCACCACCCGCTTTGCCTGCTGCAAACATTCAGCCACCTTTGAAAGGCTAGTCGTCACCCCGCTCACCCTGCTCCCTTACGGTATTCAGCAATTCCATCACCCGCACACCACGAATGATGGATTTATCCAGCTTAAAGGTGATCTCCGGCGTATGCCTCAACCGGATGCGCCGTCCCAGCTCGCTGCGCACGTAACCCTGGGCGCGGTTCAAAGCTTCCATGGAGGCCTTCTGCTCCTCATCGGAGCCGTAAACGCTCACGAAAATCCGGGCATGCCGCAGGTCGGTGGACACTTCCACCCCGGTGATGGTTACAAATCCAATGCGGGGATCCTTCAGCTCATCCCGGAGCATTTGGGAAACTTCTTCCTTGATTATCTCGCCCAACCGTTCCGGACGATGGGCCATACGACATTCCTCCCTAGGCCAGTTCCCTTTTTACCGCCTCGGTGGTAAAGGCCTCTATCACATCACCTTCGCGGATTTCATTATATTTTTCCAGCGCCAGACCACATTCATAGCCCTGAACCACCTCACGCACATCATCTTTAAATCGTTTCAGGGAATCCAGCTTGCCCTCATGAACCACTATACCATCACGAATCACCCGCACACCGGCATCCCGGGTGATTTTACCCTCGGTGACATAACATCCGGCAATGGTACCCACTTTGGATATCTTGAAAGTTTTGCGCACCTCCGCCCGGCCCAGGACCACTTCCCGGTACTCCGGTTCCAGCAGCCCGCTCATGGCCGCCTTCACATCTTCTATGGCGTCGTAGATCACCCGGTAGAGACGGACATCCACCTTTTCCCGCTCCGCCACTCCCCGGGCGTTTACATCGGGACGCACGTTAAATCCGATGATAATGGCGTTGGATGCGGAAGCCAGCATAATATCCGTCTCGGTGATGGCGCCCACACCACCGTGAATGATGTTTACTTTCACCTCATCGGTGGAAAGGCGCTCCAGGGATTGTTTCAGGGCTTCCACCGACCCCTGCACATCGGCCTTGATGATCGCCCGCAACTCTTTTACCTGGCCTTCCTTGATTTGTTTGAAGAGGTCGTCCAGGGAGACCCTGGGCATGGCGGCCTTGAATTCCTCTTCCCGCTTGCGATTGGCCCGTTTTTCGGCAATGGAGCGGGCTGTTTTTTCATCAGGCACCACGTAGAACATATCACCGGCCTGGGGCACTTCGGAAAAGCCCAGCACCTCCACCGGCATGGAGGGAACGGCCTTTTTCACCCGGCGGCCCCGGTAGTCCATCATTGCCCGCACCCGGCCCCAGGCCGTACCGGCCACCACGTTGTCCCCCACCGTCAGGGTGCCGTTCTGCACCAGCACGGTGGCCACAGGCCCCCGGCCTTTGTCCAGTTCGGCTTCAATAACCGTACCCCGGCCCGCCCGTTTGGGGTTGGCCTTCAAATCGGCCATTTCGGCCACCAGCAGGATCATTTCCAGCAGATCCTCAATACCCTGCCTGGTTTTGGCACTTACCGGGACCATTACCGTATCGCCGCCCCATTCTTCGGCCACCAGCCCGTATTCGGTCAGCTGTTGTTTAACCCGGTCGGGATTGGCATCGGGTTTATCCATTTTATTGATGGCCACTATGATGGGTACTCCGGCCGCCCTGGCGTGGTTGATGGCCTCCACCGTCTGGGGCATAACTCCGTCGTCAGCCGCCACCACCAGGATGGCTATATCGGTCACCTGCGCCCCCCGGGCACGCATGGCGGTAAAGGCCTCGTGACCGGGTGTGTCCAGGAAGGTGATTTTCTTATTATTATGCTCAATCTGGTAAGCCCCGATATGCTGGGTAATCCCGCCGGCCTCCGTGGCCGTGACATTGGTCTGACGAATGGCATCCAGCAGGGAAGTTTTGCCGTGATCCACGTGCCCCATTACCGTAACCACACAGGGCCGGGGCGCCAGATCCGCCGGGTCGTCCTCCGCTTCCTGCGTCAACAGGGCCTCGGCGTCCAATTCCACCTTTACTTCCACTTCAAGGCCGTATTCCGCAGCCACAATACCGGCCGTATCGGCATCAATCTCCTGGTTGATGGTGGCCAGAACTCCCAGCATCATCAGCCTTTTAATGATGTCGGCCGGACTCTTCTTCATTTTCTCGGCCAGTTCCTGTACGGTAACGCTTTCACCGATGACAATGGGTTTCTTTTCCACCACGACCGGAGGTCTGGCTTCGGTACGCTCCTGCCCGGCTGCCCCTTTCTTTCTTGCCGGGCGCAGCTTGCGATCGGCAACGGTTTCTTCCAGTATTTTCTTCCGCTCCTGATCCCGGCCGCCCTGCCGCTGCTGTTTTTCCTGTTTACCCCGCTCACCCCGGGTTTTTTCAGCCCGCACCTTTTCGCTAACGGCCTTGATTTCCTGGGGAACCCTGGGCACCTTTAAATGATCCGGCCACTGCCTGGCCGGCTGACGGACGGGGGCGGCCGGTTCACCTTTGGCCCGCGCGGCATGTTCTTCTCTGCCCCGGGGTGGCTGGGAAACCGGTGCAGAAGCGGGCTTTTGTTGAGGCCTCTGAGCACCAGGGCCGGCGGCCTTTTCTGGCCGCGGCGGGTGTCCGGGCTGCTGTACCGCTGCTCCCGTTTGCGCAGGCTCCGCCTTTACCGGTTGGGGTGACCTGAACTGGGGAGGTTCCCCTTTAATGGGGCGTTCCTGGAAACGCCTGTCCGGCGGCCGGGACGGCACCCGGTCCACCAGCCCCGGTCCGGGATCGAACCGGCTTTCCGGCCGGCGGCCGTGGTGTTGTTTTTGACCCTTCTTCTTGCCCCTTGCCCCATCGGAACCTTTGCCCGATTTGGCGGCCGGTTTTTTCCATTCCTTTAATATCCGATCTGTTTCGGCGTCCTCCAGGGTGCTCAGAGGGGACTTCACTTCAATGCCCATTTCATTTAACTTTTTTATGAATTCCTTGTTTTCTATGTTTAGTTCTTTGGCCAGTTCATGCACTCTTTTTTTGACCATTAAAACACCTCCAAATTGGTGGCTGGCAGTTAGTCGTCAGTACCGGGGTTGATGCAAGGTCAGCGGCTTCGTCGCCAACCACCAAAACCAACGACTAATCTCCCCTTTGCATAATTCCCAGGATGCCCCGGGAGAAGTTTTCATCGGTAATGGCCGCCACGGCACAGGAGGAACGGTTGAACACCTGCCCCAGCTGGTCTTTGGAACCGAAGTTAACCACGGGTACCCCGGTCCGGCGGCTGAAAAACAGGAAAGTCCTTTGGGTGTGGGCCGAAGCATCACGGGCCACCACCACCAGCCGGGCACGGCCCCGCTCGATGGCCCGACGCACCATCTTGTCGCCGGCCACAATCCCCCCCGCCCGCCTGGCCAGAAAGAGCATTTGTTTTATCCGTTCATCCATTATTCCTTCAATCCTTCAAACAGGGACTGGATAACCTCCGGCGCCACGGGACGGTGCAGCGCCCTTTCCAGTCGCCTGCCCTTCACCGCCTTTTGCAAACATTCCTTCTGAGGGCAAATATAGGCTCCCCGGCCTGAACGCTTACCCGTAGGATCAATCTCAATCTTATCCTCCGGAGTGCGCACCACCCGGATTAATTCCTTTTTCGGTTTCATCTGCTGGCAGCCCACACACATTCGCTGGGGTATTTTTTTCACCCTGGGCATTTAGGGCCCCTCCCTCAGTAAACATCGGACGTTAATCGTTGCTTGTTGGATTTAAGCGGCCCGGCACTCACCGGTATAAAGGGGCTTTTGAGTGCATTTTATTTCTTTCGTGCCATTGGGCTTGAGTAAAATCATGGTATCCGTGAGTGCTGGGCAGATTAAATTTGCTTCATTACTTTTCTTTTTATTATTTATCCAGATCCCCTTCGCAGGGCATGGCACCGGTCAGGTCATCATTCATATCAGCTACCAGATCATCATCCGCCCGTTCGCCAGCGGCGCCATCACCATAATACTGGCTGTACTCCTGGGCATAGATCTCCTGCATCTGGGATTCACTCTTGATATCGATTTTCCATCCCGTTAGCTTGGCTGCCAGACGGGCATTTTGACCTTCCTTGCCGATGGCCAGGGACAGCTGGTGATCGGGAACAATCACCCGGGCAATCTTCTCCTCCTCCCATATTTCCACGGCCACCACCTTGGCCGGGCTTAAAGAAGCGGCCACATATTTGGAAGGATCGGGGTTCCATTTAATAATATCAATCTTTTCCCCGTTAAGCTCGTTGACCACGGACTGCACCCGCATGCCTTTGGGGCCCACACAGGCGCCCACCGGATCCACATTTTCATCCCTGGAATAAACGGCCATTTTCGAACGATAGCCGGCCTCCCGGGCTATGGCCTTCAACTCCACCACGCCTTCCTGCAATTCCGGCACTTCCATTTCAAACAACCGCTTCACCAGCCCCGGGTGGGTACGGGAGACCAGTATTTGCGGCCCCCTGGTGGTTTTGCGCACTTCCACCACATAGGTCTTAATCCTGGTACCGGGGCGGTATTCCTCGCCGGGCATTTGCTCCACCGGAGTCAATATGGCTTCCGTTTTGCCCAGTTCAATGAAGACATTCTTGTTTTCCACCCGCTGGATAACACCGGTAATGATATCCCCTTCCCGGTTGGCGTACTCTTCATAGACTATGTTGCGTTCCGCTTCCCGGATACGCTGAACCACCACCTGTTTGGCCGTCTGGGCGGCAATGCGACCGAAATTGCGGGGTGTAACCTCGTTTTCCACCACATCCCCCACTTCATAGCGGGGATCGATTTCCCGCGCCTCGGCCAGGGAGATCTCCACCCGGGGATCAGTCACCTCCTCCACCACAGTGCGCTGGGAATAAACTTTGAAATCTCCAGTCTGGCGATCGATTACCACCCGGGCGTTCTGCAGGGAACCAAAATTGCGCCGGTAAGCAGAAAGCAAAGCCGCCTCGATGGCCTCAAAGAGTATATCCGCCGCAATGCCCTTTTCTTTTTCCAGATCCCTAAGGGCCGTCAAAAATTCGGTGTTCATCTTGCCTGCCTCCTGAAAAGACAACTAAAATTCCGCCACCAGCCGGGCCGATGCCACCTGGGCCAGGGGAATGGACCACTCCCCGCCACCGTCCTTTGCCAGAAGCACGCTGTCCTCCCGCATCCCCAGCAGGCGCCCGGTAAACCTTTTCTGGCCGTCAAGGGGGGCGAAGGTAGTCAGACGAACCAGCCGTCCCCGGAAGCGTTGGAAATCGCCCGGTTTTTTTAAAGGGCGCTCAATCCCCGGGGAAGAAACTTCCAGGCGGTAGGAATGGGGTATGGGATCGGCCTCGTCCAGAATTTTGTCCAACCTCTCGGACACCCACTGGCAATCATCCAGCGTCACTCCACCCGGCTTGTCGATAAAAAGGCGTAAAAACCATTGTCCTCCTTCCATGACATATTCCACATCCACCAGCTCCAATCCCAGCCCGGATACCACCGGAACAGCCAGTTCTTCCACAGTTGCCGCCACCCTGTTTTTAACCACAGGCGTTTCCTCCCTGATTTAACGTCAAAAAATTTTCCGGTATTTTACGGTATATTATAAGACGAAAGAGTGGGGATTACCCACTCCTGCAGGACATCAAACACTTGGCCACAAAAACCATAGGATAGTATACCATAGAAAAAAAATACTGGCAAGGGCTGAATTAAAACGCATATTCCTTCGATTCCTGAATCAGCCCTGCCGGTGTTCCACCCGGTATACTCCCGGCAGGGACACCAGCTTGTTCAGGATCTGTACCCGGCTGGTGTTGGGCGGAAACTGTACGGTGATCTCCAGCAACTGGCGCTCCTCGTCATCAGCCATCTTGGCCACTTCAATATTTTTAATAATCAGTCCCGATTCCTTTAAAAATTCGCCCACCTGGTGGATATATTGCGGCTGACTGCCTATAACCATGCTTAACACGTCATGGATACGGCGCTGGCGCACATAATCCTCCAGGGCGCCCAGGATTACCAGGGCAAAGAGGACCAGCACGGTACCCAGGGTGGCCGCCAGGTAAAATCCTCCCCCGGCCGCCAGACCGATGCAGGCCACCACCCACAGGCTGGCCGCCGTGGTCAGTCCGCGTACCAGGGGGCCTTCCCTTAAGATGGCACCGGCCCCCAGGAAACCAATGCCGCTGACCACCTGGGCCGCCACCCGGGCGGCATCGCCCTTAAACTCGTAATGCAGGCCTTCGGAAACAACCATGGCCAGGGCGGCGCCCACGCAAACCAGGATATGGGTGCGAAAACCGGCCGAATAGGTCCGGATGGTCACGTACAACCTTTCCCGCTCCAGACCGATCATTCCCCCCAGCAATACCGACAGGGCCAGCCTGAGAATAATTTCCTTTTCGGTAAGCATGGCACCGCCCCCGTCAGAAACGCCCGGTCAAGCCCCTTACCCCTTCCGGGCTTCCAGTGAAACGAAAAGACTGCAGCATGGCATACATCAGGTCCACCGCATCCCGGGCTGCGTGGGGCCGGCCCAAACGGGCGGCGGCCGCCGACATGGACAAAAGACGACTTTTGTTTTCCAGACAGGCGGCCACCTCCCGGCCCAGATCCTGAACCCGGGATACCTGGACGGCGGCGCCGGCCCGGCAGAGATATTCGGTGTTGCGTTCCTCCTGTCCGGGCAGGGGATCGGCTATAATCATGGGCAGGCCTCTGGACATGGCTTCCGCACAGGTCAACCCGCCGGCCTTGCCCACCATCAAATGGGCCACGGACATCAGTTCCGGAATGTTATGCACGAATCCAAAAACCCGTACCGGATGGCGGCTGTTTTCAGCCATGTGCTGTATCCGGTGGCGCAGTTGTTCGTTTTGACCGGTCACCACCAGCAACTGGCAGGGTACGGGACCATTGCCCAGGTAATGTACAGCCTCCGCCAGCGGCCCCATGCCCAGTCCGCCCCCCATCACCAGCACGGTAGGACGGTCCGCATCCAGTTCCAGCATCTGCTGCACCTGTACGCAGTCCACCGGCCGGGCAAAGGAGGGATCAATGGGAATACCAGTGGCGTGAACCCGCTCCACGGGAAAATCATACTCCATAAATTGCCGGCGCAAGTCCTCTGTGGCCACCACATAGGCGTCCACCTCCGGAAATACCCAGAAGGGATGGACGGTAAAATCGGTAATGGTGGCGCAAACCGGCACCCGGAAGATCCCCTGGCTTCTTAAACGGTCCAGAATACCCACGGGAAAAGGATGGGTGCAGACAACCAGCTGGGGACGGCTCTGCTGTAAAAACTTGACCAGCCTGGGCGCCGTGAGCTTGTTCAATATGCGGTTGAACTCCTGTTTGGCAAATTCCGACAGGGGCTGCCCCTTTTCGGCCCGGCGGTAAAGGTAACCGTAAACCACCGGAGTGATTTTGAGCATTTCCATATAGGTGCCCAGAATCACCTTTTCCAAAAGAGGGCTGGTATAGCGAAAGGTGTCCAGAATGGTCACTTCGGCCAGGGGATTCTGTTGCTGGATGGCAGCTTTTATGGCTGCTGCCGCGCGCATATGGCCCATGCCGGCGGAAACAGACAGGATGACTACCCGTTCCAGGACAGCCATAACCATCCCCTCTAGCTCTCGAAAAGAATTTGCCGCACATGGCCCACCAACCGGTCCCGGGGAACCAGACCGGTTTCCCGGGTGGCCCGGCGGCGTACCTCCACTGCACCGGTTTCTACTGTCTGGTTGCCGATGGTAATGCGCAAAGGATAACCGATCAGGTCGGCATCTTTGAATTTCACCCCCGGACGTTCGGGGCGGTCGTCCAGGACCACCTCCACCCCGCCGCCGGCCAGATCCCGGTAAACATTTTCGGCCATTTGCATATGACGCTCGTCCTTATGATTCACCGGAATGACTACCGCGTGAAAGGGTGCGATGGATACCGGCCAGATGATCCCATCTTCGTCGTGGTTTTGCTCAATGGCCGCAGCCATGGTTCGGGTGATACCAATACCATAACAGCCCATAATGACGGGATGGTTCTGCCCGTTTTCGTCCAGATAGGTGGCTCCCAGAGCCCGGCTGTACTTGTCACCCAGTTTAAAAATCTGCCCCACTTCTATTCCGCGGGCTTCCTGCAGGGGCGTGCCGCAATGGGGACAGGGGTCCCCCGCCCGCACCAGACGCACATCCACCACCAGATCGGGAATAAAATCCCGCCCGGGATTGACGTTAATCAGATGGGTATCGTCCCTGTTGGCACCGGCCACCGCGTTCACCAGCCCCATCACTTCCGGATCGGCCACCAGCTTCACACCGGTTAGACCCACCGGACCGGCATATCCCACCCGGGCACCGCTAATCCGCTCCACGGCGGGAGCGTCGGCCAGTTCCAGGGAAAGAACATCAAGAGCCTTCTGCAACTTTATCTCGTTTACCTCCCGGTCACCCCGGACCAGTACGGCCACTGTACCCTTTTCCGTCCGGTAAAGCAGGGTTTTAATCAGCCGCCGGGCATCCACACCCAGATATGCTGTAACCTGTTCCACCGTATGTATACCCGGGGTGTGCACCTGCTCTGCAGGACGGGGCTCTTCATCGATACCCGTGTCCCCGGGGGGTGTGGCGGCGGCTCGCTCCACATTGGCGGCGTAACCACAGGCATCACCCGGACAGAAAACCACCAGGGCCTCTCCCGATTCGGCCAGCACCATGAATTCATGGGTGTCGTTGCCGCCGATGGCCCCGGAATCGGCTTCCACCGGGCGGAATTTGAGCCCGCACCGCTGAAAGACCCTGGTATAGGCCTCGTACATTTTTCCATAGCTCACGTCCAGCCCGGCTTCATCCCGGTCAAAGGAGTACAGATCTTTCATGATGAACTCGCGGCCCCGCATGAGCCCGAAACGGGGACGGCGCTCATCCCGGTACTTGTTCTGGATCTGGTAGAGCAAAAGGGGCAACTGGCGGTATGACCGCACCTCGCCCCGTACCAGGGAGGTAATGATTTCCTCATGGGTGGGTCCCAGGCAGAAATCCCGGCCGTGCCGGTCCTTCAAACGAAACAGTTCCGGGCCGTAGACATCCCAGCGCCCCGATTCCTGCCAGAGTTCCGCCGGCTGGATGATGGGCATCATGATCTCCTGACCGCCCTGGCGGTCCATTTCTTCCCGCACAATTTGTTCGATTTTCCTGATCACCCGCCAGGCCAGGGGCAGGAAGGTATAAACCCCGGCCGCGGCCTTGCGGATAAATCCGGCCCGCAGCAGCAGCTGGTGGCTGATCACCTCTGCTTCAGCCGGCACTTCCCTTAAAGTAGGTATGAGCAACTGACTGACCCTCACCAACACTGATCCCCCTTCGTAAAAAGTCGTCGGCCGTCAGACACCGGTTATCGGGTTGTGAGCGCCGGGTTATCGTAAAATGTTATTCCGATACCATCTTTTCCACTTCCCGTACCAGGGCATCCACCAGACCGGCTTCCGGCACCCGGCTAACCACCAGGCCGCTCCGGAAAAGGAGGCCGCCGCCCTTCCCGCAGGCAATGCCCACGTCGGCGTGGGCGGCTTCCCCGGGACCGTTTACAGCACACCCCATAACAGCCACCTTTAATGGTTTCTCCACCCACTGCAGCCGGTCCTCCACCATGAGCGCTATATTTTCCAGATCCACCTGTGTCCGGCCGCAGGTGGGACAGGAAATCAATTCAATGCCCCGCCGGCGCAATCCCAGGGCTTTTAAAATTTCATAGCCCACCCGTACTTCTTCCACCGGGTCGCCGGTAAGGGAAACCCGGATGGTGTCACCGATGCCCTGGGCCAGCAGCGCGCCGATGCCCACGGCCGACTTGATGGTTCCCGAGCGAACCGTGCCGGCTTCCGTAACCCCCACATGAAAGGGATAATCCACCTCGGCGGCCAGCAGCCGGTAGGCTTCCATCATCAGAGGCACATCCGAGGCTTTCAGGGAAACTTTGATTTCCCGGTAGTCCATCTCTTCCAGGAGGCGTATGTGTCTTAAAGCGCTGTCCACCATGGCCCGGGCCGTGGGACCGCCGTATCTGGCCAGCAAATCCTTTTCCAGGGATCCGGCGTTGACACCAATGCGTATGGGCACCTTCCTGGACCGGGCGGCCTCCACCACCCGGGCCACCCGGTCCGGACCGCCGATATTGCCGGGGTTGATCCGGAGCCCATCCACCCCGGCCGCCAGGGCATCCAGGGCCAGCCGGTGGTCGAAATGTATATCGGCAATGATGGGAATGGGGCTTTGCCCCTTGATCTTTTCCAGGGCACCGGCCGCCCGGGCGTCGGGCACGGCCACCCGCACGATTTCGCAGCCGGCCCGGGCCAGTCTTTTAATCTGGGCCACGGTGGCCGGCACGTCCCGGGTATCGGTATTGGTCATGGACTGCACCGATACCGGCGCGTCGCCTCCCACCTGCACCCCACCCACAAAAACGGCACGGGTTTTTCTTCTCTGCACGGGAAACTCCCCTTTGAAACGGCCGTCAGTCAGCAGATACTATCCGGCTTACATTAGCTGTACTATGTCCTTGTAAGTAATGACCACAATCAACAGTAACAACAAACCGAAACCAATCAGGTGGATAAAGTTTTCCTTGGCGGGATCCACCGGCCGGCCCCTTAAGCCTTCCACCACCAGGAAAAGAATGCGGCTGCCGTCTAAGGCCGGAACGGGTAACAGATTAAACAGACCCAGGTTTATACTCAAAAAGGCGGCCAGCTGTATGAGGTAAAAGAGACCCATTTTAACGGCGGTATTGATCTCCTGTACAATTCGTACCGGACCCCCCAGTTCGGCGGGTGCCTGACCGGTGATCATTTTCCCGATAAAGTCCAGAATGAGCACACTGATGCGCACGGTATACTCCACACCCCGGCCCAGGGCGCTGAAGGGATTCAGCCGGCGCAGTTCCTGGGCGGGATATATCCCAATTTTTCCCATACCCTGGGGATCCGCCACCGTCAACAGGTGGATTTTCCTTTCCTTTCCGGCCCGGACCACGGTCAGGGTGAGGGATTGGCCTGGATGGGTATTCACCAGGTGACTTAATTGCTCCCAGGTGTCCACGGGCTGATCATTGATGGCCACCACCCGGTCGCCGGGCAGCACCCCGGCCTTTTCCGCCGGCTGACCCGGAACCAGTTTGCCAATGGTAGTGGTGGGAGTGGGCACTCCCTGGGTTATAAAGATGACGGCCAGCAACAGGGCGGCCAGCAGGAAATTCATCGCCGGGCCGGCGGCAATCACCGCCGCCCGCTGGTAGACGGGCTTTTTCTGAAAGCTGCGCTCCTCGTCGTCCACCTCTTCCGCCGGATCCATGCCGGCCATGCGCACATACCCCCCCAGGGGCAACAGGCGCAGGTTGTAAACCGTTTCCCCCCGGATCAGGCCAATCAGTTTTGGTCCGAAACCGATGCTGAACTCGTGCACTTTGATGCCCACCCGCTTGGCCACCAGAAAATGTCCCAGTTCGTGAAAAAGGATGAGCAAACCAAAAACCACTATGGACGCCCAGAATGTCTGCATGACATCACCTTCTTATAATTTCCCGGGCCTTTTCCCGGGCCCAGCCGTCGGCAAAAAGAATTTCTTCCAGATCGGGCCGGGAAACAACCCGGTGTTCGTCCATAACCGCCTCCACCACCCGGGAGATACCGGTAAAACCAATCTCCCCGTTCAAAAAGGCCTCCACCGCCACCTCGTTGGCCGCGTTCAGCACCGCCGGCATGGTTCCCCCGGCCCGCCCGGCGGCGTAGGCCAGGCCCAGACAGGGAAACCGCCGGGTGTCCGGAGGTTCAAAGGTTAAACCTTTTAAACTATACCAGTTCACCCGGGGCAGCCGGTTGGACCAGCGCCGGGGATAGGACAGGGCGTACTGAATGGGCAGGCGCATGTCCGGCGGACCCATCTGGGCCAGTACCGAACCATCCACAAATTCCACCATGGAATGGATGATGCTCTGGGGATGAATGACCACCTCAATCCGGTCCAGATCAACCCCGAAAAGCCACCGGGCTTCCAGAACCTCCAGGCCTTTGTTCATCAACGTGGCCGAATCGATGGTAATCTTGCGGCCCATGGTCCAATTGGGATGGGCCAGGGCCTGCTCCACCGTTACGGCGGACAAATCCGCCGGTTCCCGGCGAAAGGGACCGCCCGAAGCGGTAAGCATAATCCTGTTCACGGCATTTTCCCGGTGGCCGTCCAGGCACTGCCAGATGGCCGAATGTTCACTGTCCACGGGAAAAATGTCCGCCCCCGTCGACCTGGCCAGTTCCATCACCAGCGCCCCGGCCGCCACCAGGGTTTCCTTGTTGGCCAGGGCAATGGAAAGACCTTTGCGCAGTGCCGCCACCGTCGGCATCAACCCTGCGGTACCCGTTATGGCCGTTAATACTACCCGGGCGCCGGAAGAGGCAGCCACCTGTACCAGCCCGTCTTCACCCCAGAATATTTCCGGTCCCCCGGTACCGGAAAGGTGTTTTTTCAGCTCCCGGGCTTCCCCTTCTCCGGCCACCGCTACCACCCGGGGATGGAATTCCTTAATCTGCTGCAGCAAAAGGGGCCAGTTCCGGCCGGCACTCAAACCGGCCACCCGCAGGTCTCCGGGAAACTCCCGGATTACATCCAGCGCCTGCCGCCCAATGGACCCGGTACTGCCCAGAATAGCTATTTCTTTCATCAAACCACATCTTTCGCTATTATTTGCCCGGGTTAACCGGTGTACGGGTTTTCATTGCCGCCAGCAGGGCAATGAGGGTCAAAGGACCCAGAACCAGGCCAAGGACGCCGACGAGCTTCAACCCGGCATACATGGCCACCAGAACGGCCAGGGGGTGCAACCCCAGATTGGCCGCCACCACCCGGGCTTCCAGCACCTGCCTTACTCCCCATACCAGCAGGTATAAAAACAACAGCTTGATCCCAAAACCAATATTGCCGGTAAACAGGCACCAGATGGCCCAGGGCACATAAACGGTAGCCGGTCCCAGCACCGGAATAATATCAAAGAATCCAATCAACAAACCAATGGTCAGGGAATATTTGGCGCCGATGAGATACAAACCAACGATACTTTGCAATGTGGTCAAAGTAACCAGAAAGGACTGGGCGCGCAAATAACCCAGGGAAGCGCCCATCACCTCCCGGCTTACCTCCACCACCCGGCCACCCCAGGGCGGCGGTACCGTTTTCAGCCACAACTGGACTATCAGAGGATGGTCCCGGCTGACGAAAAAAGTAGCCACCAGCGCCACCACAATAGCCGTCACCGCATTGGGAAGGGAGGTAACCATATGCAATAAAGAGCCGGCCAGAGAACCGGCCGTGCGGGAAAGCCAGCCGGTAACGGTGCCCATGTTCTCCTGGATCCGCCCGGTAACCACCGGCGGCAACTGGAAGTAAAAAAACCGGCCCCTTTCCACCAGCTGGTTAATGGAGTCCTGTAAAGGGCCCATGTACTGGGGTAAACGTACGGAAAGATCACTTAACTCCCCCGCCAGGTGCAGGCTCAAAAAAGCCAGCAATGCCCCTATCCCGCCGATAAACACCAGCATGGACACAGCGACGGCAAAGGAGCGGTTCAACCGGCAACGATAATTTAGAAACCGCACCAGCGGCTCCATTAAGACGGCAATGATTACCGCCATGATAAATGGAGTAAGCACAACCAGCAGAAAATGTAAAACATGCAGAACTTCCGGTACAACGTACTTCCAGGCCAGATAAAACAGTAAAATTGTTGTAATGATCAGGGCTACCCGCAGGGACTTGGGCACCGGGGTCACCTCAACTTATTATAAACCTTCCTACGTAATAATATACCAGAGGGGCGGTAAACAACATACTGTCGAAACGGTCGAGGATACCTCCGTGACCGGGGATGATATCCCCGGCATCCTTTACCCCGGCCTGCCGCTTAAAGGCCGATTCCACCAGATCCCCCAGCAGGGCGGCCACCCCCAGCAATAAACCCAGGAAAAGCAGCGACCCGCGGGGGATAAAGGGATAGATAAAGGAAAAAACGGCAGCGGCACCCAGGCTGCCGGCAATACCTCCCAGGGCGCCTTCCACGGTTTTGCCGGGACTTAAAACCGGAACCAGCTGATGCCTTCCCCACCGCCGCCCGATAAAATAGGCCAGGGTGTCACTGGACCAGGTACCCACCAGGGTAAAGATCAACCAGATCCACCCGTCGGACAACAGTCGCAACAGATAGAGAAAAACAAACAATCCCACATAAAAGGTGGACAGCAGGGTCACAGCACCCTCCACCGGTGTGAAACCGGGATATTGCAGAACCATGGTCAAAAGAATTAGAAACAACAGGGGCACCGCCGCCACCCCCCAGACGGCATCCCTGTATATGTATGTCAGGATAAGCAGTAAAAGACTGCTCACCAGGGATAACCAGAGGGGCAGGTAGAGCCTGATCCTTTGAAAAATGGCCACTATTTCCATGGACGCCAGGATCATCAACAAACCGGTCAATATGAAAAGGGGCAGGCTCCCGTGCCATACGGCGACAATAATCAGGGGGATGCCCACCAGGGCACTTAAGATCCGGTGCCTGAGCAACTTCTGTCACCTCTAACCAGGCCACCAAAACGCCGTTCCCGCCGCTGATAATCCACCAGGGCCTGCAAAAGGTGAACGCGTCGAAAATCGGGCCACATAACGGTGGTCATCCAGAATTCCGTATAAGAAAGCTGCCATAAAAGAAAGTTGCTCACCCGGTAATCCCCGGCCGGCCGGATCAATAAATCGGGATCGGGCTGGCCGGCGGTGTACAGGTGCCCATCAATGGTGGATTCGTCAATGTCCCCGGGGGAAAGAACACCCCGGGCCACCTTCTGGGCTATGGTGCGCACGGCATCCACCAGTTCGGTGCGCCCCCCGTAATTCAGAGCCAGGTTCAATACCAGCCTGTGGTTGTTCCTGGTCCGCAGACAGGCCGCCTCCAGGGCTTCCCGGGCGGAAACCGGCAGTTCCTGAAGGCGTCCAATGGGATGAATACGGATATCGTTGGCACAAAGTTCGTCAATTTCCCGGTGCAGGTATTCCACCAGCAAGTTCATGAGAATATCCACCTCATCCCTGGGACGCTTCCAGTTTTCCGTGGAAAAGGCATACACGGTTAAATAACCGATGCCCAGCTCGGCGCAGGCGCGGACAACTTCCCGCAGGGACTCCACCCCGGCCCGGTGACCATAAGTCCTGGGCAAACCCCGCCGCTGCGCCCAGCGACCGTTGCCATCCATTATAATGGCCACATGACGGGGCAAACGGTGTAAGTCCAGGCGGGCCTTCAGCATCTCCTCTTCCTGGGCCTGCCTTGAACCGCCCCCCCAGAAACTACGAACCAGGCTTTTGAGCACAGGTACACCTCCTTAAACCGGCCCCGCTATAATTATATTACTAAACAACCCCCTCCGGAAATGAGGGGGTTTTGTCCATTACTCTTCAATAATGGCTCCGGTAGGGCAGGCATCAATGCATGTGCCGCAGTTCTCACACTTGTCGGGGTCAATACGGTAAATATCACCCTCAACGATGGCTTCATTGGGACAGGATTCGGCACAGGTCCCGCAGGCCAAACATTCATCGGTAATACGATAGGCCACCTTCACACCTCCTTTCCCTGGTTTTCCCGTGCCACTGTTAACACTGCCTTTTCGGGAGCGGCAACGGTAATGCGGACTACCCGTAGCGGTCCCCCCGGATTATCCCGGGGCGGTGCCGTGGTACACACTTCCACATGCCAGTTCAGGGCGGCACAGATATCCAGGGCTTCGGAAAGTTCCAGGGCCAGCACATCCGGCACCCGTGAAACATCCTTATTCATCAAATCTGCATGATCTCCTGTTCCTTGTTGCTGACCAGCTGATCTATTTCCTTGATATATTTATCGGTCAGCTTCTGAATTTCATCCTGGTGGCGTCTCAATTCATCTTCCGAAATCTCCCCGTTTTTCTGCTGCTGCTTAACCGCATCGTTTACATCCCGGCGGATATTACGAATGGCCACCCGTCCCTCTTCCGCTTTTTTCTTAATTACTTTAACCAGTTCCGCCCGCCTTTCCTGGGTAAGCTGCGGAATGGCCAGGCGGATAACCGAACCGTCACTGGAAGGAGTAATACCCAGATCGGACTTCAAGATGGCCCGTTCGATTTCCGGCAATACGGACTTATCCCACGGCTGAATCACCAGCAGGCGTGCCTCGGGCACCGAAACGGTGGCCAGCTGGTTCACCGGTGTGGGGGTACCGTAGTAGTTCACCATCACCTTGTCCAGCAGAGCCGGGGTGGCCCGGCCGGCCCGCAGGCTGGCAAATTCCTTCCGGACCACTTCCACGGTTTTTTGCATATTTTTTTCCGCCTCGGTAAGGTGCGGATTAGCCATTGTAATCACCTCCGACATATGTGCCCACATTTTCGCCCAGGACGGCCTTTTTTATGTTACCCTCCCGGTTAAGATTAAAGACCACCAGGGGAATGCGATTATCCATGCACAAAGAGGTGGCCGTGGCATCCATCACCGCCAGTCCCCGGTTCAACAGCTCAATGTATGTCAGGCGATCGAAGCGGCGGGCACCGGGATTCTTCATGGGATCCGAATCGTAAACCCCGTTCACCCTTTTGGCCATCAGGATAACATCGGCTTCTATTTCAGCCGCTCTCAAGGCGGCCGTGGTATCGGTGGAAAAGTAGGGATTACCCGTGCCGGCGGCGAAAATCACCACCCGTCCCTTTTCCAGATGACGGATGGCCCGGCGGCGGATATAGGGCTCGGCCACTTCCCGCATCTCTATGGCCGTCTGCACCCGGGTATCCACCCCCTGTTTTTCCAGGGCGTCCTGCAGGGCCAGGGAATTAATGACCGTGGCCAGCATTCCCATATAATCGGCCGTGGCCCGGTCCATCCCCTTGGCGCTACCGGCCACGCCCCGCCAGATGTTCCCACCGCCCACCACTACGGCCAGCTGTACGCCCATGCCCGTCAGTTCATCAATCTGCACGGCAATGGATTTAACCACATCGGGGTCTATGCCGTAACCCTGGGATCCGGCCAGGGCTTCACCGCTTAATTTCAGCACCACCCGTTTATACCTGGGAGTTTGCGTCACCGGTTTTGACCTCCAGTCTCCCCAGTTTTATTCTACAATGCCGGTAAAATTCCTCTTCCCAGGCGGGAAATTTTAAAAAGCAGTCAACTCTTCTGGCTGGCCGCCATAACTTCGGCTGCAAAGTCGTCCTGTCGCCTGGCCAGCCCTTCGCCCAGTTCATAGCGGACAAAACGGCGAACGGATATATTTTCACCTATTTTGGCGATTTTTTCGGTCAACAATTGCTGTACCGTAATATCGGGGTCTTTAATAAATGGCTGTTCCAAAAGACATACCTCTTTATAAAACTTCTCCAGCCGCCCCTCCACCATTTTTTGGATGATCTTTTCCGGCTTGCCTTCGTTCCGGGCCTGGGCAGTGAGCACTTCCCGTTCCCGGGCAATAACATCCTCCGGCACATCTTCCCGGCGCACGTACTCCGGACGAGAGGCCGCTATCTGCATGGCTATGTCCCGCACAAACAGGCGGAACTCATCGGTCTTGGCCACAAAGTCGGTTTCGCAGTTCACTTCCACCAGCACGCCAATGCGTCCCCCGCCGTGGATATAGGCATCTACCACGCCTTCGGTGGTGATGCGTCCGGCTTTTTTGGCGGCAGCAGCCAAACCCTTTTCCCGTAAAAAATCCACCGCCTTTTCCATATCGCCGCCGGTCTCGGTCAGCGCCCTTTTGCAGTCCATCATTCCGGCTCCGGTACGTTCCCGCAGTTCTTTAACCATTGCCGCTGTTACTTCGGCCATATGTATACCCCCTTAAGATGGTCGTCGGTCTTCAGATATCGGACGTCGCATTAAGTAGACCGGCATTCACCGGTAAAAAACAGCTGCAAAATAACCCCGGCAAATCCATAACAATTTGACTTTAACGACAGCCCGGTGCCGGTGAGGGCCGGGCAAATTAAAAATTGTTCAAGCGATTTCCATTCCTTAATTAAAAGACAAACTGTTCCCATGCCGGAATTCCTCAACGATTCCTGCAATCCCAGACTTTTCTAATATAATATATCCACAATTACCGCTGGTCAAACAGGAAAAGTTCCCCGTAATAGAAAAAAGCAGGGGTTACCCGTAAGGAATGGTTCTTGCGGGGCCCCCTACCCTTTTTCTCCGGTTATTCGGCCACAGCCAGCTGCTCTCCCTGCCTGCCTTCCAGGACGGCATCGGCAATCTTGCTGGTCAGCAGCCGCACCGCCCGGATGGCGTCATCGTTACCCGGAATAACATAATCGATTTCATCGGGATCGCAGTTGGTATCCACGATGGCTACTATGGGAATGTGCAGTTTCCGGGCCTCGGCCACCGCAATGCGCTCCTTGCGAGGATCAATTACAAATAGCGCTCCCGGCAGCTTGCGCATGTCCTTGATGCCCCCCAGAAACTTTTGCAGCCTTTCCTTTTCGTGCAAAAGCTCGGCAACTTCCTTTTTGGGCAGGACATCCATGGTGCCGCTGGCTTCCATGCGCTCCAGCTCGTGGAGGCGATCAATCCGCCGGCGAATGGTCTGGAAATTGGTAAGCATGCCACCCAGCCAGCGCTGGTTGACATAAAACATGTTACAGCGCTCCGCCTCTTCCTTTACCGACTCCTGCGCCTGCTTTTTGGTGCCCACAAAGAGGATGGTCCCCCCTTCAGCGACCAGGTTTTTAACGAAGTTGTAAGCTTCTTCCACCTTGCGAACGGTTTTCTGCAGGTCGATAATATAGATCCCGTTGCGGTCGGTGAAAATATAGGGGGCCATTTTGGGGTTCCATCGCCGGGTCTGGTGCCCGAAGTGCACGCCGGCCTCCAGCAACTGCTTCATGGAAATAATCGCCATCCAAGCCACCTCCTTCCGGTTTTTTCCGCCGCCGCCCTCATCTTTCCACAAAGCCCGCGGGGGGCACCTTTGTAGAAATCAAGCGGCGTGTGTATTCACACCAGGATGTATTCTAACACAAAACCACACCCGGTGCAAGGCGGGTACGGGGCCGGTACAAGGAAAAGTTTTACACACCGAAGCAGGGAAAAGGTTGTAAGCGTTGAATTAATTTGCAGTTGACGGCATCTTTCCTTCGACAAAAGTTCACCCAACCGGGAAAGGCGCGGTCCAGCAATCACCAGAATATTACTTTACTCCTGGTGTTTCAGGTTTATTAATTGATACCACTGGTTTTACTAAGACCTGGTATGCCATTGAGTGCCGGGTCCAGAGCGAACGATAATGTGGAGCGCCGGTAACAGCGCCTGGTGAGATTTATTTCCGCCTTAAGCTACGGGGGTGTCATAAATTAATGTCGGCTAAAAACTGGCGTCTTTTACTGGTGGCCGTGCCGGTTGCCCTGATACTGCTCTATTTTGCCGTATACGAAAATTCGCTTTTTTTTAAACATCTGAATATGGAACCTTTCACCACCCGGCCGGAACTGGTCACCAAACTGGTTTTCTCCATGGCCCTGCACAACGTAATGCTCCTTTTGCTGGCCGGTTTGTTGGGTTTCAGCATGTTCAAGTACTACCGCGTCCGCCAGGGGCAAAGGCTGGCCCAGGAGGAAATAATCAGGGAAATCCAGATGAAAGAATTCGTCACCAGCGTATTGAACAGCACCCCCCTGGCCATCATGACCGCGGATAACCATATGAAGATCAGCTTTGTCAACCGGGCCTGGGAAAGTTTGGTGGGATATACGGGAAATGAAGTGGAGGGGAAGGATCTATCCGAATTATTGGGGCTACTCCAGGCAAAGATGATGGAAACCGGGACCACCGAAAGGAACCCTGGATTTCCCGTACCGGGCAAGCAGTTAAATATAACGGGGAAAAACGGTCAGTTAATCCACGTTACGCTGGATACCACCCCCCTGATGCGGGGGGATACCAGGGAAGGAACCATTATCTACGTTATGGATATAAGCGCGGAAGTGAAATATGATAACTTGAAACAAACAGCCGCCACCATTCTGGAGCAGATGCTGGGCGGCGTAATCGCCGTGGATGCCTCGGGAAAGGTGACCATGTTCAACCGCAGCGCCGAGCAGATTACCGGTATAGAAGCCTCCCACGCCATCGGGCGTTCCCTGACCGATCTGTTCCCGAAGGTGGCCCCGGAAAAACTGGTACCCCTCCAGGCGTTGCAAAAAGGGGCACCGGTGGGTCCGGTGGAAGAACAATGGAACTTTCAGGGGAAAAACTATATCCTGCTCACCAGTGCCGATGTCTTACGGGAGAAAAACGGCCGGATCAGCGGGGCGGTCACCGTATTCCATGATATCACCCAGTTGCGCCATCAGCAGGATCTGGACCACAACCGGGAAAAGCTGGCTGTGGTGGGTCAGATGGCAGCAGGCATGGCCCATGAGTTGCGCAATCCCCTGACTTCGGTAAAGGGCTTCGCCCAACTCCTGGGTGAACGGCTGGCTGACGAAAAAAATAAAGAATACCTGAATATCATCATCCGGGAAATAGACCGCACCAATGAAATCATCCGGGATTTTCTCCTGCTGGCCCGTCCCCGATCCCCCCGGGGAGAACTGGTGGATTTGAACCAGCTACTCAATGATCTGCTGCCTCTAATTGAAAGCCAGTGCCTGCTCACGGAAGTGGATCTGGTCCGGTGCCAGGACCCGGCTCTGCCGGTCATTCCGGGGGAACCGGACCAGCTCAAACAGGTGCTGCTCAATTTGATCCATAACGCCCTGCAGGCCATGGAAGGACGGGAAAAGAAAACCCTCACCCTGGCCACCCACTACCTGCCGGACAGCGGGGAAATCAAAGTGGTGGTACGGGATACGGGCACCGGCATGAGTCCGGAGGTGCTAAAACGCCTGGGGACACCTTTTTTTACCACCAAAGACGCCGGCACCGGTCTGGGACTTACCGTATCCTACCGCATTATCGAAAACCATGGCGGCCGCGTGGAAGTGGAAAGCCATGCCGGCGCCGGCAGCGAATTCAGGCTTTATCTACCTGTGCCACCCTCCGGGCAAAAGCACTGAGCCAGGCCAGGGGATCACCGTCTACGCCGAGGGTGTGCCATTGCAGACACACAGGGTCATAACCCAGATCCGACAGCAAATTCCGGAAGCGCTTTAACTGTCCCTTTACCCGGGCCGCACCGCCGGCGTGACGGCATTGCTCATCTCCACAGGTAATCACCGCCACCCCCCGGGCTCCCCCTTCCAGAGCCCTGAGCAACCAGACCGGATCCAGCGCTCCGGCCGTGGGCAGGGTAATCACCTTTGCCCGGCCCATGCCGGAAGCCAGGGATGTAAAGCCGGGAGGCAGTCCCAGAAAGTGTGCCCGCTGGCAGACAAAGACGGCCAGGGGAGGATCGGCGGCTCCTGCGGGGGACTCCATCCCGGAAGCCGCGGGCCCGTGGCAGTCCGCCACGTTACCGGCATCCGGTCCGCCGGAAACACGGCCTGGAACGTTTCCCGGAGCATCCCCTGCGGCAGCGACACCAGCCAGAAGGGCGTTTACCTTTTCCGCCGGTAAGCCGGTGATTTCAATGGCCCCCGCCGGGCAGGCGGTGGCACAGATGCCGCATCCCTGGCAGGCGTCGGCCCCGATGCTGGCCCGCCCCTCCACCACCGGTACGCCGTAGGGGCATACCCGGCGGCAGGTCAAACAGGCCACACAGCGCTCCGTATTCACCACGGCCCCCAGGCCGCAGCGCAGACAGCGTTCCGCCTCCCGCAAAGCCCTGGTTTGGGTAAAACCCGATTCCACGGGTACAAATGAACTGCGCCTTTCCTCCACCGGCAGTACCGGCACCTCCTGCCGGGGCAGGGATGGTAGCTGCGGCCTGATCCATTGGGGCAAATCGGGAATTACCGGCGGCCGGGTGGCGGAAATCCTTTCCCCCTCCAGATAGGCACAGACAGCGGCGGCCGCCCGGTGGCCGCTGGCCACGGCATTCACGGCCGGGCCGGGACCGGTGGCCACTTCGCCGCAGGCAAATATACCGGGCTCACTGGTGGTCATCCTGTCACCATCCACCAGGAGCTGTCCCCGCTCATTTACCGCCACCGCGCTGCCGTCGAGACAGGTCAAATCGGCACACTGTCCGATGGCCTGAATGATCATCTCACCGGGCACCACCGCCGTCCTGGACTCGTCAAAACGGGGATTGAAACGACCCTTTTCATCAAAAACCGAAACCACCCCTTTGACGGCCAGGCCCTGAATCCGGTCCCCTTCCAGCAAAACCCGCACCGGCCCCCATCCCGGCCACAGTTCCACCCCCTCCTCCAGGGCCTCCTGGATTTCCCAGCTATGGGCGGGCATGATTTCCCGGAATTCCAGGCAAACCACCCGTACTTCCCTTGCCCCCAGGCGCAGGGCCACCCTGGCCACATCCATGGCCACATCCCCGCCACCGATGACAATTACCCGGCGGGCCACAGCATGGGGACGCCCCAGGTTGGCTCCCTGCAGAAAAGGCAGGGCCGGCAGAACCCCCTGCGGATGTTCAAAACCGGGCAGGTTCAGGCACCGGCTGGAGGATAAACCCACCGCCAGGATCACCGCATCGAATTTTTCTTTGAGTTCGGATAAACCCAGATCCTTTCCTATTTCTACTCCCGTACGTATTTCCACCCCGGCGGCCTTGATCCGGGCCACATCCTGCCTGACCACATGTCTGGGTAAACGATAAGTGGGCAGGGAGGCATATAAGTGCCCCCCCGCTTCCGGCCAGCGTTCAAAAACCGTTACCAGATAGCCGCGCGTGGCCAGATCATAAGCGGCGGTCAAGCCCGCCGGCCCCGCCCCCACAACGGCCACCTTGTGGGAAACACCGCTGTGCCCGGACGGGGATGGCCGGGAAAACCCGTTTCTCCCACCGGCTTTCTCCAGAGCGAACCGCTTCAGCGCCCGCACCGCCAGAGGTTCCTCCACCTGCCCCCGGCGGCAGCGTTCTTCACAGGGATGGGGACAAACCCAGGCGCATACGGCAGCAAAGGGATTGGTAGCCCGGATCAGGCGCTCCGCCTCCCGGTAATCTCCCCGGGCTATGGCAGCCAGGTAACCACGGACATCCGTATAAACGGGGCAGGCAGCCGTACATGGCGGCAAAAGCAAACTCATTTGTCCATATTCCCCCTTTAACAGATGAAAATAAATTTTCCCCTCTTCAGTTTCATTAAAACAAAAAATAGTCTTACTTTAGTCCTTCCTGTCTTATTTCGCCTTAGCCGTTTGTAATTCCTGCAGGGGGATGGAAATAAGTCTTCTTGCAGGAAATAACTTTTTTAATATCGAATGGACGGCCACAAGCCATTTTGTGAAACTTTCGCCTTTGCCACGGCGGTGCTCAGCGGAAAAAAACTGCTTTTAGGAGCCGAAGCCTACCCGCGGGCCAAACGCCGTAGTATAACAATATTACAAAGGCATAATACCGGCAGGCTTTAAACAATTATGTTCTTTCGCAAGGGGGTTCCTGCCATGTCCCGCAACACAAACAGACATTTTCTTCCGCCTTTTGCAGTGGCATTCCCGCTGAAAAAAAGATTGCTCCTCAGTGGTAAGAACATCATGGTGACAATTATTCCCACCAGGGTATTGTGATGTCAGTCACAAATTTTATGGCAGAACCTCTTGCACTACAGGAAAGATTGTGATAATATACCACTAGTAAAGTATGTGCTTGTTATCACATGCACGTGTTTTCCTCTACGGGAGGTGGTGGGGCGTATTGCGAAGCTACCTTGTATCAATAAATGCCGGGCTACCTAATACCGGGACCAGCTTAATTTAAGGAGTTGCCCATGGGAACATTGGTTCCCTCCATAAAGCATGAAAATCTATTTTCATAGGGAGGGAAAGGGTATGTTCGAAGGCAGCAATGATTACCTGCTTGCTCTCTACTGCACCCATCCCTATCTGTTTGCTCTCCTGACCATACTGTTGTCCACGGCAGTGGGCATCGCCCTGGAAACACTGACCATCTTTCCCGCTCGCAAAGAAGGTCAGGAGTAGCTACACCAACAACCATTTTCGAAGGGGGGAACTCAAGTGCTGTATCTGCCCCTGGCTGATGTGTTTGTTAACTTTCACGCCCTGTTCCTGCTGGGAACGGGCATTGGCCTGCTCTGGGGAAGCCTCGGCCGGGCCGCCCAGATGTTGACGGTGCCGGCACTCACCCTGTTCGGCTTCCCCAGCACCTTCGCCGTCAGCACCACCCTTACCTCGGCTTTCGGTCGCTCTGCCGCCGTGCTTTTTGATTCCACTCCCCTCACGTACGCTCACCGCAGGCTCGGTTTGGCCCTGGGTCTGTTTGCCCTGGTGGGGGCGGCAGCCGGTTCGCTGTCTCTAATGGGCCTGGCCCGCCTGAACCTGGCCATTCCTGTTCTATATACAGCCTATGGCCTGCTCTTCCTGGGTATCTTCATTTTTTACTGGCCACTACGTCCGCGGAGATGGTATGGCACCCGCTTTCCGTCCCCTTCCTGGCCATTTGGCGGGCGCCCGGGGTTTGACAGCGAACACTTTATTGACTTTGTCTCACTGGGAGATATCCTGCGGGTCGGGTTGTGCAGCGGATTTATTTGCGGGTTTTTGGGCCTGGGGGCCGGGTTGGCGGGAAACATCCTTTTAACCCGTTACCTGGGTGCCCCCCGCCTGGTGGCGCTGGCCACGGATCGCCTTATGTGGATGTTTGCAGCAGGGTCCTCGGTGCTTACCTTCAGTTTGGCCGGGCGGACAGAAATTGTAGCAGTGTTACTATTGATGGCCGGCACAATTCTCGGTCAGCGCACTGGGCAACTTCTTCCGGCCGCAATAAATTTCCTCTTCCAGCGCCGTTTAACGGCCATTATGTGCCTCCTGACCATAATAGCCCTGACAATCAGAGGATTGGGTGAATACAGTCCGGGCGCCTTATTTTTTCTGGGTGCCCTTATGCTGGCCTGCACGTGCGTGGTTCTCGGCTCCTATTGGAACCACCTGCGGGAACGGTTGGGGACCAGACCGGTAAAGCCGCGGCCCCAGCAACGTTAGCCTTCACATCACACCCAGACCGTTGAGCACCGGTTTGGTCACGGCGATGAAGTCGGCCAGTTTTTCAGCGACAAAATGCACATCGTTCCGTAAAACCACTTGAAAGGGTAGCAGCAGTTTCAAGCGATATTTTCCCGTGGTTTCCACCTTGGGCGGTTCCCTTTCCAGGGTTTCGCCCAGTTCCCGTTCAATGGCCTCTTTTTGGGCCAGTAAAGGCAAAAAGACCTGCTTTTTATATCCGTCCATAACCAGGTCAATAACCAGCAAGTCTTCCCCGCGGCGGGGACCCTTGCGGGGGCGGGTGCGCCCGATACGATAGTATATGTCCCGGGAACCAAAGGCCTTTATACATTTCCAGGATTCACTAATCCCCAGCCGCTGACCGGGCAGGCTATAAGTTATGTTGATATTTTTGTCGCCCAGCTTTTCCCGGGCAACGGCCAGCACTTCATCCATAAACTGATCAAAGGACCTGGCCGGTTCCCGGGTCCCAACCTCAAAACTGCCTGTGTTCACCCTTTCTTCCCTGAGCCAGCGTTCGAACCAGTCCAGCACCTTTTTATAATCACCACCTGCACTGGTCACCGGCGCCGACCGTAAATGATGGGTCCCTTTTTCAAAGTCTTTTAAAAAGGCTTCCTTTTGCTGCCGGAATACTTTCAGGAACTCTCTGTCAGTCATCTCCCTCGCTCCTTAACAGATTTTCCTCATGCGAAGGGGTGGCATAACGGGATATGGCCCGGTCAGGTCGGATGCTGTGCTCCGGGTGCCGCTAACAACCCATTACCGGCACCCGGAGGCAGACGCTTTCCGCTCCTTCCAGTGCAGGCAGAATCTCCGGCAGTTCAGGGAAACGGTTAGTGGTGTGCGCTAACGCCCTCGTCCTTAAAAAGGTACTTGTTGATCAGCTTGAACAACCCGGCAATGACGATACCGGCCGTAAGGGCAACGGCAATGCACAACACCCCATAGGCCACAGCGTTAACCTGAGCCATGCCACCCAGGGAACGTACCAATCCCACATTCACCACCGGCAGAACCCGGCTGGCCGTGGCCACCACCCGACCGTCCTTCACCGCATAAACGGTAATTTGACTATCTCCCCGGGGGACTTCCGGAGGAATGGCCAAAGTGGCTTCGTACTGGTTGCCCCTGACCATAACAGCATTTTCAGACATGCTGTAAAGGCCCCGCTGGGTGTTGAGTCGCACCAGCCCGTCCAGATATTCCTTCGCTTCTGCAGGGGGCAGGACGACACTTTTCTCGTCATGCTTTCGCACAACCTGGGCATTGCCCCGAATATAAGAATATTCGCTGTCAATGCCCATGGCCCGCTGCAACTCCGGAGTCAAGCTGGTTATCCGGTCACTACCCAGCACTTTATACATTCCGGGCATTCCCTTTACATTAACTGTTTCCACTGTCATGTAAAAGATACCGCCTTTTTTCCCCTTCTTGCTCAACCCCACGGTCCTTTCAGGAGAAAGCACCTTTATAAATACCCGGCTTCCTTCCGGCACCTGACCGGAAATTTTCACCGTTTCGCCCGCAAAGTTCAGCCCCACTTCCACCGTGGACGGATTGGTGTTCACGGTCAGGGATTGGGCCAGGGCGAGAGGGGCTCCCGGAAGCAACAGCATTGCCACCAGCAAGAAAACCAAAAGTTTATTTTTCATCAGTGCCCCCCTCCCCCCGTGGTTAAACCGATGAAACTGACGGGCACGGTAACCAGATCAACAAACATTTTTACCATCACCATCAAAACGATGAGGGACAGCAACACCCGCAGCTGCTCTCCCTTAAACCGCTTGCTGAACCGGGCGCCAATCTGGGCGCCGATGGTGGAACCGCAAAAGAGCAGGACGGCCAGCACCACATCCACGGTATGGTTGGTTATGGCCTGCTGGAAGGTCACATTCATGCTGGTGAAAACTATCTGAAACAGATCCGTACCTATGGCAGCCATGGTGGGCATACCCAGCAGATAGATCATGGCCGGTACGGTAATGAATCCACCCCCCACACCCATCAGGGCGGCCAGCAATCCTACCAGAAAACCCAAACCCACCACAAAGATGATGTAAGCCCTGATGCCGCTCACCGGAAAATCGGTCTGCAGTGGCAGGGAAGCCAAAAATCGCTTGAATTTCGATGGTTTGGCCGGGTCAGATACTTTTACCTTCCCGCGCAGTGCGTTTAAGCTTTCAATAAACATAAATCCGCCAATGAGAGCCAGGACCACCACGTAAATGAGCTTGACGGCAAAATCATAGTTGCCGAACCCGCGCAGGACCTTCACCAGCTGGGCGCCCACAGTGCCACCCATGATCCCTCCGATAAGAAAGGTGATGCCCATTTTCATATCCACGTTGCCCAAACGTTTATGGGCTATGGCCCCGGAACAGGAAGCAGCCACAATCTGGTTGGAGTCGGAGGCGGCGGCCACAGCCGGTGGAATGCCCACCATCATTAAAAGCGGTGTCAAAAGAAAACCGCCGCCCACCCCAAACAGACCGGACAACACGCCCACCAGAGCCCCCAGGCCCATGATCAGGAAGACGTTTACCGACATTCCCGCTACGGCCAGGTAAATGCTCATAAACCCTCACTCCTCTACTTCTTTCTGGTAAGAAGGCGATGATCATATCTTTCTCGTCCTCTGTTCAGTTTTTTCCGGCCGCTTTCGACCACCACCCCGGGCCCGGCAGTCCCCCAAAACCGCGGGTACGCCCCGGAACAGTGACCGGAAAGCCGTTCCCTGTTTCTCCAGCCCTGCACATTCAACGGGTAGAGGAAATATTTCCTTAACATCACCCCTTTTCCGGCTTGTGCTTGTAAACCCATGCACAAAGCTACTTTTAAAAAAAACGGGTTTAAAATAAATTTGTACCCTCCCCCC
>NZ_WHYR01000228.1 GCF_009428905.1 Desulfofundulus thermobenzoicus
CTCTTTTCACTGAACTGATCATTAGTGTAGCACACCCTTTTTCTCTTGGATTGTACGATATTGACTTTTCGATGCAGGCTTGCCTAGAGGGAAAAACTTGGATAACATGAGACAAAAGATGATGAATAAAAGAGGGAATGATGGGATGAATTCATTCGAGATGGAAAGACCAGCACCGTATCACATGCAATTTTATGAACAGCTGAAGCAAATGATATTTGATGGCCAGTTTCAGCCAGGAGAGCGCATCAATGAAACACAGCTTGCCAAACAATTTGGCGTAAGCCGATCACCGGTAAGAGAGGCGATGAGACTGTTAGAAAAAGACGAGCTCTTAATCGCAGATCATCGATCAGGCTATTCCGTCTATACGTTAACAGAAAAAGATGTCGAGGAGCTTTATCAAATTCGGGCGGCCTTAGAA
>NZ_WHYR01000229.1 GCF_009428905.1 Desulfofundulus thermobenzoicus
GCCCCTATCAGCAGGAGCGTTGGCAGGTGGCCTACGATCGCCGTCGCCTGGCCTCGGTGGCCAGTGTCGCGGTATTCCAGCAGCATCCTATCGGGGTCGAGGTGGACAGCGTGCCGTCGTTCTACCTGACATCGGTGTTCAACGGCATGCTCAGCGCCAGGACCCACCATTACCCCAGCGTGCAGCAAGCTTTCGCTGCCATGCAGGCCGGCCAGGTGGACGCAGTGATGGCGATGCGCGGCGAGGTTGACTGGCAGCTGCACCAGGCCGCCGACCCGCAACTGGCCCTGGCAGAAAACGCCTACCCGAACCTTGGCAAACAGGCCTGGGAAATCGGCATGGCCGTACATGAAAGCAACCGACAGCTGGCCTATGCCGTGGAGGAGGCCATGGAAGCGATGATTCGCGATGGCCGGCTCAAGGC
>NZ_WHYR01000230.1 GCF_009428905.1 Desulfofundulus thermobenzoicus
CAACATAAGGTGTTATCATCTTTTGATTTTCAACATCAACTATTAATTGTTCATCTGTCAGCTCACCATTGTATGGGTATGTTGGGACCTCAAAATAAACAGTAGCTTTTTCGGCTGCAACTTTTGAAAGCAATGCCAATGAGTGATCATTAAGAACACAGTATCGTATATACCATCTGTCGGCGTTTATTTTTCTTTTTCTTATTAAATACACTACCTTCTTGAAAAAATTTTCATCCCCATATGGGGTATGACGATAAAGCGTTTCTCGCCCTATTTCTCTCCCATCAACAAAATCAGTCAAGATAATGTCCGAGCCATCCATACACAATAGAGAAATGCTTACGTTATTCTTTGACATATGAATGCTCTGCGCGTAAACTTTTTTCCTTACACCAATTAGACCTTTTGTCTTTAGATT
>NZ_WHYR01000231.1 GCF_009428905.1 Desulfofundulus thermobenzoicus
AAAATGCATCTAGAAAATAGATTCGTCTAATTTCCACAACACCTATTTTCAATACTTTTTTGCCTCTGCCAAGAGCAAAAGAAACCTTTGCGCCAAACATCCATGCGACCATAATATGGCCAAGCTGATGCAAGATGGCAACGATAGGAAGAATGACGAAAAACGACCAGCAAAATGTCCACATATCTGATAATGTAAACAAGTGTTAACCCCTCCCCAATATGTTTGGGAGGAAGCAGTAGGATTATTTGCCATTTTACTGAATTCATTTTCAGGATGCAAACATTTAATACACGACGATAAAAACATTATGTAAACTAAAGGGTGGTTTTTGCCGTGAATCGGCTTTTTGACTCACTTTTTTACGAAATGAATGTGCTACAATGAAAAAAACAATAGATGACTCTAGTAAATGAAC
>NZ_WHYR01000232.1 GCF_009428905.1 Desulfofundulus thermobenzoicus
TCCCAAACCTAAGCAGCTTGTCAAACGCCGAACAAAAAGGCCCGGTCTGCATTGCATTGTTAGGAAGCAACACAAACCGGGCCATGGTAAGCGCTGTTCGCTTTTGAAACGCCATGTCAGTTTTGTTCACTATCCTGCATAGTCCAGTCATTTACGGTAACTGGGTAGAAACTTATGGGCCATATTCCCAAGATTATATGAGGCTCGTGTTTTGATTTCATGTTTATCTTAACAACGGATGTTCATGATGTCAACGGATTTATCGAACAATCTATGAAGTCGTCGTTTTAATGTTCGGATTTAGACTATTTTTCCTTCAAATACGATTTTTTTCCCAATCGGAATGATCTGAATCGACCCATTTTCCTTCTTTTCTTGAAAAATCGGTTCCTCCATTCGACGGACAGGCGAGTAGC
>NZ_WHYR01000233.1 GCF_009428905.1 Desulfofundulus thermobenzoicus
GTCACGTTTGGTCTTGCTTCATAAATCATTCCAACCGTTCCAAGCGGTACACGGACCTTTTCGATGAGCAGGCCGTTTTCTTTTTGAATGGTTTCTAACGTTTCACCAATTGGGTCTTTTAGCTGAATGAGTTGAAGGGTCGCGTCTGCAATGGCTTCAATTCTCTCTTCCGTGAGTGTGATCCGGTCAATGACAGATGGCGTGAACTGCTTTTCCTCAGCAGCCTGAACATCCTTTAGGTTCTCCTCTATTAAATAAGCTGAAGATGCTTTTAGTGCACTCGCGATGGCGTGCAGGGCAGCATTTTTTTGTTCCGTCGTTTTTAGAAGCAGCTGATCTTTGGCTGCACTTGCTTTTTTTGCTTTTTCAAGAACTTCATTCATCGTATTCCCTCCTCAGTTTTGTACATGCTGTAC
>NZ_WHYR01000234.1 GCF_009428905.1 Desulfofundulus thermobenzoicus
GTCGAATGTCCCCCAACCTATAGCGTCTCACCTGATGTCATTGTAGGCATCATGGCAGGCGGAGACTCAGCCTTTTCTCAAGCTGCCGAAGATGTGGAAGACAGTGAAGAAGCCGGCAAACAGGATTTAGTACACATCCACCTGACATCAAAAGATACAGTCGTCGGTATTGCCGCAAGCGTGCAGCATCAGTGAATGCAGCCAAAACAGACCTTGTGCATGAAGCCATTCAAATTCAAATAGAAGATGAAGAAACATGCAGACAAATCGGTCAAAATGCACTTCAGCTCTTTAAATCAGGTGACCGTATCATGACCATTTGTAATGCAGGCTCCATCGCAACGAGCCTGTATGGAACAGCCCTTGCTCCCTTTTATTTAGCCAAAAAGAAAAATCTTGATCTTCACATTTATGC
>NZ_WHYR01000235.1 GCF_009428905.1 Desulfofundulus thermobenzoicus
ATTTGAATTACCGTACTGTCCATTTTACGAAAGAGAACATGGGTATCACACATTGGAAGTACTTGAGGTGAATGATGATCATGCAGTGGTCAGTGATCATGCATACTCCTATCATGGCACATTGAGTAAAGACCATTTGATGAAAGCTGCGCGCTCTGTATATGAACATACACCTCGAACCGAAAATCGTTATAAGTGGATTAAACATGTGGAACTTCAGAAAGAACCGGATGTGCTGGTGATATTAAAAGAGCATGCGGCCATATTAGAAGGAGCACCGCCGCATTTTGATTTGCCTGGAGCAGTCACAGGGCTGAGCGCTATTTCAGTCATTCAAAGAGATTATATTGATAGTATCAAAGACAATGAAACTGGAAATTTATTAGACAATGTTTACTTTGAAGGACTAAAG
>NZ_WHYR01000236.1 GCF_009428905.1 Desulfofundulus thermobenzoicus
GGATTATCAAGTGTTTGCTCATCCAGAACAGATCGTCATGACCTCTGGTATTCAGCTCGCTTTATCCATTTTAAGCACCATTCCTTTTCCGAATGGAAAACAAACCATACTAGTCGAACAGCCGGGTTATCACTTATATCTCCAATATTTAGAGAAAAATCAATTGCCTGTGCGCGGAATTCAGCGGACGGAAAAAGGGATCGATCTTATCGAATTAGAGCATATCTTTCGAGAAGAGGAGATTCGTTTTTTCTATACGATGCCAAGATTTCAAAACCCGCTTGGAACGAGTTTATCAAAACGAGAAAAAAGAGCGATTGTAGCCCTTGCT
Source organism: Desulfofundulus thermobenzoicus (assembly GCF_009428905.1). Lineage (GTDB taxonomy): Bacteria > Bacillota > Desulfotomaculia > Desulfotomaculales > Desulfovirgulaceae > Desulfofundulus_A > Desulfofundulus_A thermobenzoicus. The sequence goes on from NZ_WHYR01000236.1 coordinate 332, forward strand.
GAGAAATATGATGTCTACATTGTTGAGGATGATTATATAGCAGATTTAGAATTCGACACAAAAAGAGACCCGATCTACTC
>NZ_WHYR01000237.1 GCF_009428905.1 Desulfofundulus thermobenzoicus
GTCATATTGGCTTCAGAAAGGCAAAGGGGGCAGCACTTGATCAGCACCCGTTCAAGATGCCGCTAGCACCGTTTTCTAACTATCTTACAATCGGATTTTTATTGATGGTTCTTGTGTTTATGCTCATTAATCAGGATACGCGTATTTCTCTTATTGTAGCAATTGGATTCTTGATTTTAGTGGCACTTAGCTTTTTTGTATTTGGAATTGGAAAACGAAAGCCGATTGAAACAGCTTCTTCTGATCAAACGGTGAAATAATCAAAAGCCTTGCGTGATGGACCGCAAGGCTTTTTTTATTTAGAGTGAAGCTTTTACACGGTTAAAGACATCTGGATAGTTGGTGAAAAGGCCGGTGACGCCGTATTGCAGTAGACGGATCATGTCTGCTTCGCTGTTGACTGTATATGGA
>NZ_WHYR01000023.1 GCF_009428905.1 Desulfofundulus thermobenzoicus
AAAGTTGTGTTGTTTAAGGGGGGGGGGGGAATATGCCGGAACCATTACGGGAATGCACCCTGTGTCCCCGTAACTGTCGGGTAAACCGGCTGGCGGGGGAGAAGGGTTTCTGCCGGGCTCCGGGCCGGCCGAAGGTGGCCCAGGCGTCGCTGCATTTCTGGGAAGAGCCATGCATCAGCGGCCGGAAAGGGTCCGGCACGGTTTTCTTTTCCCAGTGTAATATGAGGTGTGTCTTTTGTCAGAACCACGAGATCAGTCAGGATGGTTTCGGCCGGGAAATAGAAGTGGCGCAGCTGGCCGGTGTCTTTTTGGATCTGCAGCAGCAGGGGGCCCATAATATCAACCTGGTATCCCCCACCCCCTATATCCCGCTGATCGCCCGGGCCATTGAACTGGCCCGGGAGAAGGGGCTGGCGCTGCCGGTGGTCTACAATACCAATGCCTATGAGAAAGTGGAGGCCCTGGCCATGCTGGAAGGGCTGGTGGACATCTATCTGCCAGATCTGAAATATTTTAGCGACGAGCCGTCCCGGCGCTATTCCGCCGCACCGGGCTATTTTGCCGTGGCCACCGCCGCCATCAAGGAAATGTACCGGCAGGTGGGAGCACTGGTTTTGGATGAGCAGGGGGTGGCCCGGCGGGGGCTGATGATCAGGCACCTGGTCCTGCCCGGTCAGGTGGAGGACTCAAAACAGGTGCTGCGGTGGATCGCCGCCAACCTTCCCGGGGAGGTGTATATCAGCTTGATGGCGCAATATTTTCCCGCCTACCGGGCCGGCGGCATACCGCCCTTAAACCGCCGGCTGCGCCGCAAGGAATATGAGCAGGTGGTGGCCTGCCTGCTGGAATTGAACCGGGATCAGGGTTACGTGCAGGAACTGGAAGCGGCCAGCCCGGATTACGTGCCGGCCTTTGATTTAACCGGACTGGACGGTGGAGGGTAGATTTATCAGGTTAGAATTGCCTTAGCCGGGAAAAAGGATGTTCACCGGTTATTTGTATTATTTATATACAGGTAGAACCTGGCCCCGCGAATGACCGGTGGAAAAAATGGCGTTTTGTTCTGATGGTCTGAACAATTGTTTATCAGCCCAACGGCTGGTATAATTTTAATGTGCCTGAAAAATTCCGCTTTCCCCGGAAAGGATGATTCAGTATGATTAAGCTTCCCTATGACACGGGTTATCTGGAACTGCCCCTGGATCCGGGAGGGCGTGTTCATGTCCTGACAGCGCCCTCCAGCGGTTACCGGCCGGAAGGAAGGCCGGAGGAACTGGTCCGGCAGAGCCTGCAAAACCCCGTTTCCTCCCCACCTCTATCGGCAATGGTTGCGGGAAAAAGCCATATAGTGATTATTTCCAGCGACCATACCCGCCCTGTACCCAGCCGGATCACCGTGCCCCTGCTTTTGGAGGAAATTAAGAAAGGCAACCCCCGGGCAAAAATCACCATTCTCGTGGCCACCGGCATGCACCGGCCCAGCACTCCTGAAGAACTGACCCAGAAGTTCGGCGAAGAGGTGCTGGAACAGGTTACAGTGAAGGTTCACCGTTCCCAGGAGGATGAGGAGATGACTTTTCTGGGCAACCTCCCCTCGGGAGGGGAACTGTGGGTGAACAAACTGGCCGTGGAAGCGGATCTGCTGGTGGCCGAGGGATTCATTGAGCCCCATTTCTTTGCCGGCTTCTCGGGCGGACGCAAGAGCGTACTCCCCGGTATCGCCTCCCACAAAACCGTGCTTTACAATCACAATGCCCGCTTTATTGCCAGCCCCTATGCCCGCACCGGCATTATGGAAAATAACCCCATCCATGAGGATATGCTCTGGGCCGCTGAACGGGCCGGGTTATCCTTTATCCTTAACGTGGTAATTAACAGCCAGAAGAAAATTATCCATTCCGTGGCCGGTCACCCGGTGGAAGCGCACCGGCAGGGGTGTGCCTTTGTGCACGGGCAGACGGCGGTAAAGGCCAGGCCGGCGGACATCGTGATCAGTACCAACGGGGGCTACCCCCTGGACCAGAACCTCTATCAATCCGTGAAAGGAATGACCGCCGCAGAGGCCTCGGCCGCACCGGAGGCGGTGATCATCATGGTGTCCCGCTGCCGGGACGGCCTGGGCGGTGACCATTTCTTCCACCTGCTGGCGGACTACCCGTCACCGCAAGCGGCCATGGACCGCTTTCTGGCCACCGCGGCCGGGGACACCGTTCCGGATCAGTGGCAGGCGCAGATTCTGGCCCGCATTTTGCTCAAACACCGGGTGATTGTGGTTACCGACCCGGCGCTGGCCGGTACGGTACGCCAGATGCACATGGACTACGCCCCCACCCTGGAAGAAGCGCTGCAACGGGCCCGCTCCATGAAGGGAAGGGATGCTTCCATCACTGTAATTCCCGACGGCATCGGTGTAATTGTGGAACAGGATGGGGGGAAGGTATGAAACGGATTGTCATTGCGCCCGACTCCTTTAAAGAAAGCCTGGACGCCCCGCAGGTGGCCAGGGCCATTGCCACCGGTGTGCGCCGGGCGCTGCCTGCCGTGGAAACGGTGGAAGTGCCCCTGGCCGACGGCGGCGAAGGCCTGACCGCCACCCTGGTGGCAGCCACGGGCGGCCGGCTGTGTAAAGCCACCGTCACCGGCCCCCTGGGGGAACCGGTAATCGCCCATTGGGGGATCCTGGGGGACGGCCAAACGGCGGTGGTGGAAATGGCCCAGGCTTCCGGCCTCCCCCTGGTTCCCGTGGAAAAGCGCAATCCGTTGATCACCACCACCGCCGGGACCGGTGAACTGATCCGCCTGGCCCTGCAAGGGGGATGCCGCCGGCTGATTGTGGGCATCGGGGGCAGCGCCACCAACGACGGGGGCGCCGGAATGGCCCGGGCGCTGGGGGTGCGTTTGCTGGACGGTAGAGGTAAAGACATCGGCCCCGGTGCCGCCGGCCTGGAGCTGCTGGAGCAAATCGACCTGAGCGACCTGGACCCCCGGGTGGGGGAGGTGGAGATACTGGTGGCCTGCGACGTGGACAACCCCCTCTGCGGTCCCCGGGGTGCTTCCGCCGTGTACGGTCCCCAAAAGGGCGCCACGCCGGAAATGGTGCCCCGGCTGGATGCCGCCCTGTCCCGCCTGTCCCGGGTTATTGCCCGGGACACGGGAAAGGATGTGCGGGATCTGCCCGGCGCCGGCGCCGCCGGCGGCCTGGGGGCCGGGCTGGTGGCCTTCCTGGGGGCGAAACTGCGCCAGGGAATAGAACTGGTGATGGAGGCGGTAAACCTGGAGGGCATCCTCGCCCGGGGTGCCGACCTGGTTATTACGGGAGAAGGGGAAATAAACAGCCAGACGGCCTCCGGAAAGGTGCCCGCCGGGGTGGCCCGGGTGGCCGGCAGGTATGGTATCCCGGTGGTTGCCCTGGTGGGCTCCATTGGACCGGGTGCCGATGAAGTATACGGCTGCGGCATCAAGGGGTACATGAGCATCGTCCCCCGCCCCGCCACCCTCTCCTACTGCCTGGAAAACGCCGCCGGCCTGTTGACCGATGCTGCTGATCGACTGATGCGCTTGCTTACGGTATGAGGAAAATAGGGAAGAGGGCATCCCGGGTGAATGATGGCTGGATTTTAATCAGGAGTGTTGCTGAAGGTTCTGGCCAGCAAAAGGGCACGGGTATGGCCCCGTCGGCCCTGTTTCCCCTGCTTGAGATCTGGCAGCTCTTAAGCCATTGAAAAACCTGTTGGATGCGGAGAAAGAGCGGGCGGCATTGGTCCCGCCCCAGCACCGGGACGCCGACCAGGTGTTGGGCGGGATTCGGCAAAAATTAAATGACGGGATTGTGTCTAAGAAACCCCGAGCGGACTTTGCCGGGGCCGAGGCCGCCCTGGAAAAAGCCCGTGCCGACCACGGCAGCTACGTCGCCATGGCGAACCTGCTGGCCGCCTACGTGCAGGCCGGTAGGGACACCACGGCGTTGGAAACTGCCATCGCCCAGGCGCTGGGAATTGCCGTTCAGCCGGTACAGCCCGTACAGGCCCCGGTGCAGGCCCAGCCGCAGGCTCGGGCCCAGCAGCCCCCGGCCTAAAAAGGCCAGGGCAACGGCCTGGAAACCGGCACCTTTACGGTGCTGGAAGTCCGGTCCGGCAAGTCCCCCGGCGTCGTCAGGGCCTACTGCCAGGCCATAGACGGCACCAAACACGCCGTCTACGCCAAAAACGGCGCTGGCCAGGCCCTGGCCGGGGCGGTGGGTAAGACGGTGGAGATCAAGTACCGGCAGGGCGACAGGGGGCTGATCGCCCTGGACGTTCGGCTTGCCGGGTAACGCGCCCCGTGGTAAAATGGGGGGCGAAGGGAAGTGAGCGGGATGGCGGAAATCCTTTATATCCCTTTATATCCCGGAAACCTTGCGAACGAAGCTGGGCGAGGATGGCGTAAAAGAATTGGTTGACCTGCTTAACCAGGCTGCAAAAAACATAAAGGGAAGCCTGGAGGAAAAGGCTTCTGACAAACTGGAGCAGAGGCTGACGGAAACAAAAGGCGGGATTGAGAAACAAATTGCTGACCTCAGAACAGAGCTCAAAACGGAGATCGCTCATACCAGAGCGGACTTGATCAAGTGGATGTTTATCTTTTGGGTAGGCCAGGTTGCTGTTATGGGTGGCTTGTTAGGGCTTTCCATTAAACTGATTTTAACGGCAATCGGCAGGTAAGAAGGAACAGGGAAGTGAGCAGGATAGTGGAAATCCTTTATGTTCCGGAAGCACTGCGGGAGAATGTCAGTGAAACGGCGGCGGAAAGGATTGAACGGCGCATTGTTCAAACGAAAACGGAAATCGTCAGAGAAATAGCTGCCGCTGAGTCCAGGCTTTTCTGGAAAACGCTGGCCTTCCTTGCGGGTCAAACCGGCGTCTTGATTCTGGTGATGAGATTGCTGCTGGGCAAGTAGCAGAATTAAAAATCGGGAGTTTTAAAGACGGTTCCTGGCAAAGAACTGACCGAGCTGGAATTTCTTGACGAGAAATTGACCCGGAATATTACCTCGACAAGACCGCCAGGCTGGTGCAGGCATTGTACGAGCAGCTTAAAACCGGCGTGCAGGAAGTGTTCGTTTCAGGTAAACTGGAAGAGTTTTTCGCTTTCCAGCCAAGTTTCACCGGTACAGCTTCGCCAACACCGTTATGATTTACTCCCAGTGCCCGCACGCCACTATGGTACTGGACTTATGAAAAAGCCGAGCATTTTTTGACAGAGAACCGGGACGACCTGTACGAAGAAATCTACCGGGCCGCTATGCAGGTTATCCGGGACCGGCTGCCGGAAGAAAAGGTAGCCCCCGGTGCCGGCCGATGCTGCATGGACGGCCCGAAGGGCGGGTATGACCCGGAGAAATGCCCACTGGCAGCGGTACAGTCCGCATTATCACGGCCCGGGATATGATCCCAGGCGAAAGACGATACTACCGCCGACAAAGGGGTGAGTGAGTCAATGTCTAAGAAGCTACCTGAATTCAAGGGTGACGAGATACCTGAATTTGCTACTGAGGAAGAGGCCGCTGAATTCTTTGCCAGCTACAGTTTCGCGGAAGCTATGGAGAAAGGGTTGTTTGAACCTGAAGAGGTTGAATTAGACCCCGAACTGGCCGCAAAAATCCGCGAGCGGGCACGGACCAAACAGGTGACCCTGCGCCTGCGGGTGTCCCAGATAGAAGCGGCAAAAGAGATAGCCAGGAAGAAGGACATCCCCTACCAGACCCTGATTCGGTCGTGGATTGCAGAAGCCATACGCCGGGAGCAGGGCAGCGGGGCATAATAATAAATCAAAAACCAGAGGGAGACCAGTGGTCGGGTATTTTAACCCGACCTTATCTCTCTGCGAAGAGATGCCGGGAGTTTACGAAAACCCCGGCCTTTCTTTTTTTAGAGGTGACGTAGCGGATGGGGAGAGACCCGGAAGAGATTGTCGCTGAACTCATGTCCCGCCTGCCTCACTACCGGGACGATCCGTACTGCCGCGGGGTGTGGGACGGGGCCATGATGGTGATCGCTCACTACGACCGGGATTTCCCGGACGAGCTGGACGACAAGATAGCTGGCACGGTCATGCTGCTGGCCGCGCCCAGCACGCAATATATCAATTGACTGACGGCAGGAGAGAAAGAGAACCAGAAGGACCCGGTCGGGGACATAACCCCGGCCGGGCTTTTTATTTTTAAGGCCAATTTCCGGCGGGAAAGGAGGCAGGCGGTTGAGCCAGCGGCCTAAATTTTTGAAGGGAGATGTGGCGGCAATGGAAAAGGTTTGATAGTCAAGGAGTTTGAATCAAACGGCAATTAACGCTTCGGCAAAATTTTGCACAAGCGTTGCCAGGTTTAACCATGCGCATATTCCAATATCTGTATTTTTCAAGAGAACAAAATGTTCTCTTGACATTTTGAAATTTTTCCAAAGGAACTGAAAAGTATGCGACTACCTACATCATGGCCCGTTCCCAAAAACATATCGGTATCCCCGCACGCGGGCGAAATGTACCTGGATCGCATCGTGGGCCTGCCATACGACGACGAAACCCTGGTCTGGACCGCCAGGCACGTCCTGGCCCTGAACCTGGAGGGCCGGGTGTGGCCGGTGGAAGATTTCTTCGCGCAAAGCAGCGGCCTTTTCCGGGTGAAGCTGGTCGGGCCGGGAATCAGGTTCGTCTACGAACCAGAGTCCCGGAGGATTATAACGGTTGTGCCCGGCAGGGGTGAGAACTTCGGCCTGAACGCCCCGGTGCCCCCGGACTTCCGGGTGGACAACGGCACACTTGAGCTCCTGCGGGTGTCCTGGGACCGGCTGGTGTCGAAGAAGTGGCCCGTTACCGGCGGGGGCAGGGACTGGCTGGGCATAAGGGTGGACAGGCGCAACTGCGTCCTGGCGGTGAAGAACAGGTGCGTGCTGTGGCTGGACAGCGAGCAGGGCAGGCCGCCCCTGGAAGCGGTGACGCCGAAGCGGAGGGAGGTGGCGTGCGGTGGTTGAGACGTGGGCTTGCGGCGATAAAGCCGTCCTGTACTCCGACGACAGCCAGGTGTGGCAGGCCGCCCTGGAAGCCGGGCTGAAGCCGATGGCCGAATACCGGCGGCCCGATGGGGTGCTGTTCGCGAAGCAGTTTGTGTGGGGGACGGGGAGGTGGTGCAGAGAGTGGTCGAAAAAGTGAAGGAGATGGTCAAATGACTGAATGCCGCTGGTGCGGTAATAAATTTCAGCCGTGCAAAAACAGTCAGAAATACTGCGACGAGTGCCGTTCCGACCCGGAAGTGGAGAGGGCGAGGGAGCGGAAGCGGAAGCAATTGGAGCGGGAAAAGAAAGCCAATAAAAGAAACGACCGGCAGAAGAAAGAAAAACGGTGCTTGTACTGCAACAAGAAACTTGACCCGTCGAGCAACCGCCAGGTCTGGTGCGAGAAATGCCGGATAAACGGCTACCGCGACACCCGCGCCATGTATATGAGAAAGTGGCGCAAAGCACCGGGCAGCAGGGTACCATCCCCGCGTAACGGATTAGACGAAAACGGTCAGAAACCGAACCCCGGAAGCCTTACGGGATAAGGCTTCCGAGAGTATACATTTTAATTTGTGAACTAAACCCGTACTTCTTACTTCTATACCCGCCGGTCTAATGTACAACAGGCCCCCATACCGGGAAGCCAGTAAAATCAAGGCTTCCCGGATTCGTTTTTTTCAGGGGGCTTCCCAGAATGCCCTATATTGCGTTGATACCAAAAACTTACATTTTAAAGGAGTGGTTATCCGTGGAGACACCGGTAATTAAACCGCCTGAAGGTTTTTCCCCGGCTTTACAAAAGGCCCTGGCCTGGTGCCCCTGCTGCGAAAAGGAGACACCCTTCGGCCTGGACGGCCGTTTGGGATACGCCCGGTGCGTGGGGTGCGGCATTTCCGAGCGGGACTTCTACGTGCGGCAGTTCAACGGCCTGTGGTCCGACGACGCGCTGGACAAATTTGTCCGCGCCGTGGAGAAAAGCCGCCGGAAATACGACAGACCGTTCCCGTGGGAACAGGCAGGGCAAATGGAACAAAAGGCGTGTCTCGTTTGCAAGAAACCTTTCACTCCAGCCGGCAACCGGCAGAAATACTGCACCGGCTGTGGCGAAGCTGTCAGGAAAGAACAGCGCAAACAGGCAGTTTACCGGCAGCGGAAAAAAGAGCGCGAAGGAGCGTGACCGACAGTGGCCGACAGAGTGCCCGCACTCCCGAGATTCGACTTCCGGAACGCCGGTATTGTCCCCGGCGTCCGCGTCCGTGTCCGTATCAGGTTTAAAAACCCCGGTACCTGGCCCGTCCAGTGTACCGGGGTGGTGGATAAAGTCTACCCGGCCTTCGCCCTGGTGCTGACCGGCGGGGGCTACCGCACCACCGTGCACATCAGCACCCCGCTGCCGATGCGGAACCTCCAAAGGTCGAGGAAAAAGAGATGCGCGTTTGGACAAAAGAAGATGCGGCCCGGTTTTTAAAAGCCACCGAGGGGCATAAATACTACCCGCTGGTTTACCTGGCGTTAAAACGGGGGCACGCCTGGGAGAACTGCTTGCTCTAGAGTGGGAAAATATCGATTTTAACGGCAAGAAAATACACATCGTGCAGACGCTGGCCGTCCTGCCGGGCGTAGTTAAAACACAGAGACCCAAAACTAAGAAAGCGCAAAGGGTTATTCCCCTTGGTACAGCCACGTACTGCCCCCTTCACAAAAAGAAGCGGTCAGGGCCATTGAAGATTTGGGGTTTTAGCCGGTTAGCAATTGGTTAGCAAACACTGAAGAAACACCAGAAAACCCTTAAAAATCAAGGGTTTCAGAATGGAAGAAAAACGTTCAGAGTTTTTCCGGAGTGGATGGGACCTGCTGAAAGTATCGCCCCCGGGGCAGGGATTTTTTTCCTGCCGAAAAATGGTTCTTTCTTTACAATTAATTAACATAAATATGGGAACTTGAAGGGCCTTTTCAACGTCTAAATAAAAAAGGGCAATTGAAAAGCGGGTTTGCCAGCCGGACCATACAGGATCCGGCCAGATTTGGCCTGTAAAGGAGAAAGGAGGGGAGGGAAAAACCAGCCGGTTCCGGTAGTGTTGGCGGACATTCCACGCCGGTACAACGGCGGGGAAAAGAATGGGGAGCTTAAAGGTAAGCAATGGAAGGGGCGATGGCATTTGCGCAAGGGGTTAATCATCTCACTGGTTTTGTTGCTTTCTCTCTGTCTGGGTGCAGGGCTGTCCTTTGCCCAGCCCCTGGACCAGGGGAAACTGCTGGGTGTTTTTCCGGAGACCCCGGCCCTGGATCAGCCGGTTACCCGGGGTGCCTTTGCCGCCATGCTGGTGAAGGCGGCCAATATACCGGCCGTAGACCAGCAGGTTTACCTGGCAAGGGATGTGGATCCGGGAAGCTGGTACGCTAAAGCCATGGCCACCCTGAAGGAAGAGGGAGTTATGGCCGGCTACCCCGACGGCACCATGCGGCCGAACCAGTCCCTGACGGGGGTGGAGGCGGCGGCGCTGGTGGCCCGCACCCTGGGCCTTTTTGATACCCTGGAGCAGCAGGCCGGTCCTTTAAAGGGGGATCACTGGGGCAATACCCTTTACAACTGGCTGACCAGCCAGGGACTGCTCAATGATGGTATCGATCCAGAAAAGCCCCTCTCTGTGGGGGATGCCGCTGCTTTTCTGTCCCGGGTTTTCGGCAGCGACCCGCAGGCCGTGGATATTGTGGAAAAAAGCCAGCAGGCCCAATCCGAAATAAAAGCCATGCGTCTGACGGGCAATATGGACATGGCCATCAAACCCCGGCCGGAAGTAGCGGAAAAAATACCCGATTTCAAAGGGTCGGGACAGATCAGCTTGGAAATGATTTTACCGGCCACCTTTCACCAGGTGCAACGGTGGCAGTTTAAGGCCGCAGGGATGGACGGGCAACTGCCCAACATGGAAGTGGAGCAGTATATGGTGGACGGCAGGCTGTATATGAAAGTAACCGACCCGGTTTCCGGTAAAGCCGAATGGGTGCGCCTGCCGGAAAAGGATACGGTTGATATGGAGGCTTTGATGAAGGAAAGCCTGGAAGCCAGCAAAATGGGGATACCGGAGGAGTTAAAGCCCTATTTGCATTATCAACTTTTAGGAACCGGGGAGAAAAACGGCCAGAAGACATATGAGATTGGTTACCACGGCCGGATTGACGATATGGCCGCTTTCTTGAAAGCAGCCGTGCCCCAATCCATGCGTGATCAGATGATGGGCGGGCCGGAAATGGAAAGCGCTTTGAAGGAATTTAACCAGCTGTTTAAATCCATTTCCTACTGGGGCCGGGAAGAGATCAACGCGGATACCTACCTGCCCGTGTCCAGCCAGACGCGAGTAGTGGTTTCTTTCAACGACCGGTTCCAGGGCGAGGTCATGCCGGTGGAACTGGCGGAAATGCGCATGCAGGTCAAGGACTACTCCTTTGGGGAGGACATCAAGATCCAGCTGCCCCCCGAAGCCCTGCAGGCTAAAGAAATGCCCGGAAATGATGAACTGAAGGGACAGGCGACCCCCGGGCTGCCTAATAAATGAACCCTTTCCGTGGGCCCCTTCCGGAGGTGAATTGCCGGAAGGGGTTTTGTTTTTGAGCGCTGTCGGGTTGGCCGGGATACAGCAGCATTATTTTCCTCCCACTATCTACCCCGGGAATTAACCAGCAGCACCCCCAAAAGGGCCACCGCTCCCCCCACCAGGGAAAGGACGGCCGGCAGTTCGCCCAGCCAGAGCAGGGCAATCAGGATGGCCAGCACGGGGGAGAGGTAAAGGAAGCTGGCGGCCACCGAAGCGGGCACCCGCGCCAGGGCATAGGCCCAGGTCACATAGGCCAGGGCGGCGGGAAAGACCCCCAGGTAAACTATGGACAGGGTGGCGGAAAGGGGGGCGGCCTGGATTTCCCCGGCCAGACCCGGGAGGAAAACCAGCATCAGAAGTGTTCCCGACCAGATGGTGTAGGAAGTGAACTCCAGGGCGCTGTACTTTTTCAGGTAGGGTTTTTGAAAAACGAAATAAAGGCTGGTGCCCAGGGCCGCCAGCAGGATTAAAAAGGCGGCGGGGCTGAAATGCATCCCGCCCCCCTCTTCCCCCAGGGCGATCAAGGCCACCCCGGCAAAACTGACGGCAATGCCCGCCCACCCCCGGGGTTGCAGGCGTTCACCCAGAAAAACCGCTGCTAAAAGGGCGGTAAAGACGGGGCCGGCGGCAATCAACAAACTGGCCGCCCCGGCCGTTACGGTAACCTCTCCGTAAGATAGGGCCACGTGATAAACGGTGATCCCGGCAAAGCCCAGGAGCAGGATGGCGGGAAGATCCCTTGCCTGCGGCAGGCGCATCCGGGTCAGTATGGCGTACCCGGCCAGGACAAGAGAGGCCACCAAAAAGCGCAGGAGGGCCAGGTGTCCGGGGGAATAGGCGGTCAGGCCGGCCCGGATGCCGGCAAAGGCGGAAGCCCAAAATAAAATGCTCACCCCGAAGGCGGTTAGAGAGCGGACATCCACTTTGTGACAGGCAACGTATACGGGTTTTTTTGCTACTGCCTGCTTCATGTTAACCCCTTTTCCTCTTATTCCTAAACCATTATAATATTTAAGTAATAAATTATCCAGGGAAAAAATGCAATCCGACATGCTTTCGGGGTGGCCGCGTTTATGCTCACCTGGGAAGAGCCAAATCGTCGCCTGTCCCACCGGCTGCCCCATTCGTACCACTTCCGCCCGGGGGTGGGTCTGGATCCCGCCGTTTTTCGCCGGGGGCTGGAACTTTTTGCTGCCTATCTGGGTGAATGAAACGGCCTGTCTCCATGATCCTTCCCAAACCGGCCGCCACTACCGCTTCACGGTCCTTTCCAGGGCGTCCTCCACCTGCAGGGCATAGTCGGCCAGCAGGTGGAGGTGGTGGTGCAGGTATTCCCAGGCCCGGAAGTCTACACGGTCGTGGCACGGCACATCATCACTCAAAGGGGTGGCCGTGCCCCCGGCATAAGACCCCATCAAATAGGCCACGGCCACCTGTGGTCGGTCCTGGACATATCGTTTAATCTCACTGATAATTTTTTTAGTCTCCAGCAGCAATTTTTGCCCCTCCCCGGAATATGTACCTTTAGCCATGTTTCTTATATGTATTGTGATTATACCATATGATTATTCGAGAAAGGTAAATAATGAGGAATGTCGAATATTACCCCGGGTGAATTTTTATGCTCGTTTTGCACGGAACCTGGCTTCCCGCCGGTACGGCGGTGAAAGATGGTGGATATTTTTTTGCCTGGGGGGAAATGGCCCCCGGCACGGAGTTTCGTGATACCGTTCTGCCCCGGCGCCGGGGGCGGCGGCCCCGGGGCTGGCACCCCGGGCAGGCGGAGAAGGCGGACTTATACCACGGGCTGGGTTTAAAGCAGGTACCGGAAACCCTTCAACTCTGGCTTTTGCTGCCCACCGCCGGCGGCCGGCCCCAGCCCTCGCCCCTGGTGCCGGTGGCCGGTACGGCCGAAGATGAAGAGCCCGTTAACGGCCTGATGACCCTTTCGCCCTGGCTGGTGGAAGGTTTTTTGCTTCCCGCCGGGCAGGCCGTGGATCTGCTTTTGAGCGGGCGTTTTTCCTTTGATGCCGTTTTGCCCGCTTCCGGCTGGCACTTCTGGCGGCGGGCGGCTCTCTGGGCCATGGAACTGCTGGTGCGGCAGCGCTTTATCCCCATGCTGGACGAAAAAAGCTACCGGGCCGTATGGCGGCCGGTGTTCAACGCCGCCGAAGATATGCGCAGGCTGGAGCTGCTGGCCCGCTCCATGCCCCCGGCCTGCCGGGCCGTGGCCGGCTGGAAAAACGGCTCTGATCCGGGAAAGGGAGGGGAAACCATACTGCCGGCCCCCGGGGTCATGCTCATGGATTTTGTCCGCAGCGTGGTCCAGGAGAAAATCGCCGGCTGGCTGTCCCCTGCCCCTGCCGGGCGGTGCAAAGGTGCCCGCAACCCGGCGGGTATGCGCTGGTTGGAGTCCTTGAGGCATGGCGGCGGCCCGGTGGACTTGCCGGAAGAGTTGCTAAAAACCATGGCCGGTGAATTAATTGCCTGGCGTTCTCCCCTTTCCCGCCGCCGGCAGTCGTCCTTCCGCACCTGTTTTCGCCTGGAGCCGCCCCCGGAAGGGCAGGGGGAGGGCGGCCGCCATAACGGTGCCGGGGAGGATGAAACCTGGACGTTGGGTTTCTTTTTACAGGCCGTGGATGACCCCAGCCTGCTGGTGCCGGCGGAGGCGGTGTGGAAGGAAAGAAGCTCCACCTTGCATTTTTTACAACGGCGCTTTGAAAATCCCCAGGAACGTTTGCTGGCGGACCTGGGGCAGGCCTGCCGCCTGTTCCCGCCCCTGGTCCGGGCACTGGACAGCCCCTGTCCCACCCGGTGTGCTCTGTCCACCGCCGAAGCCTACGACTTTTTGAAACAGGCCGTCCCGTTGTTGAAAGAAAGCGGCCTGGGCGTACAGGTGCCCGCCTGGTGGGGCGGGGAAGAAGCCGCCCTGGGCCTGCGCATGCGAATAAGGCAGTCCCAAAAGGGGCAGAGCGAGGGGGTGGGCCGGGGGATTATCGGCCTGCACACCCTGGTGGAATTTGACTGGGAACTGGCCCTGGGCGGGGAAATCATCGATGCGGCGGAGTTTCAAAAGCTGGCGGCCATGAAGGTTCCCCTGGTGCGGGTGAAGGGCCAGTGGGTGGAAATTGATCCCCGGCAGATGGAAAAGGCCCTCAGCCTGGTGGCCGGGCAGGGACGGAATCCCACCCTGACCCTGGGGGAAGCCATGCGCCTGGCCGCAGGCATACCGTCGGCAAAGGCACCGGACCCCGGCGACCTGCCCGTTACGGGCATGGACGCCGCCGGAGAACTGGGCCGGGTGCTGGAAGGGCTGCGGGAGGAAGGGAAACTGGCCCTGCTGCCGGTGCCGGAGAAATTCTGTGGGCAGCTGCGCCCCTACCAGGTGCGGGGCTTTTCCTGGCTGGCTTTTCTCTCCCGCCTGGGTATGGGGGGCTGCCTGGCCGATGACATGGGGCTGGGCAAGACCGTCCAGTTCCTGGCCTTCCTGCTGCACCGGGTGGAGCAGGGATTGAGCACCGGACCGGCGCTGCTGGTCTGCCCCACCTCGGTGGTGGGCAACTGGCAGCGGGAGGCGGCCCGTTTTACGCCGGAACTGAAGGTGCTGGTCCATCACGGGCCCAACCGCCTGCAGGGGAAGGATTTTACCCGGCGGGCTATAGCCAGCCACCTGGTGCTGACCACCTATGCCCTGGTCCAGCGGGACGCCCACCTGCTGGCCGGGCTGGCCTGGGACGGGGTGGTCCTGGACGAGGCGCAGAACATCAAAAACCCGGGGGCCAAGCAAACCCGCAGTGTCAAAAGATTGAAGAGCGGCTACCGTTTTGCCCTCACCGGCACGCCGGTGGAAAACCGCTTATCGGAGTTGTGGTCCATCATGGATTTTTTGAACCCCGGTTTTCTGGGGCCGGCCGCCGATTTTAACCGCCGTTTTGCCCTGCCCATTGAGCGCAACGGCCACCGGGAAAAGACCCGGCGCTTAAAGCAGCTGGTGCAGCCCTTCATCCTGCGGCGGGTGAAGACCGATCCCCGGATCATCCAGGACCTGCCGGAAAAGCAGGAAAGCAATATTTTCTGCACCCTGACCAGGGAGCAGGCCACCCTTTACGAGGCGGTGGTGCGGGAGATGCTGGAACGCATCGAAGGGGCGGAAGGCATGGAACGCCGGGGGCTGGTGCTGGCCGCCACCACCAGGTTGAAACAGGTGTGCAATCACCCGGCGCAATTTCTGGCGGACGGCCCGGCGACGCCCAAACGGTCGGGTAAAATGATGCGCCTTTTAGAAATGCTGGAAGAAATCCTGGACGGGGGAGAAAAGGCGCTGATTTTCACCCAGTTTGCCCGCATGGGGGAAATATTGAAGAACCAGCTGCAGGCCTCTTTCGGCCGGGAAGTGCTTTTCCTGCACGGCGGTGTGGGCCAGCGCCAGCGGGACCGCATGGTGGAGCGCTTCCAGCAGCCCTCCGGCCCGGCCCTTTTTGTCATCTCCCTGAAGGCCGGCGGGGTGGGCCTGAACCTGACCCGGGCCAACCATGTCTTTCACTTTGACCGCTGGTGGAACCCGGCGGTGGAGGACCAGGCCACCGACCGGGCCTTTCGCATCGGCCAGAAGAAAAATGTTTTCGTCTATAAATTTGTCTGCAGCGGCACACTGGAAGAGAAAATAGACCGGCTGATAAGCGAGAAAAGGAACCTGGCCGGCAGTATCGTCACCACGGCCGAGGAATGGCTGACGGAAATGAGCACGGCCGAACTGCGGGAGCTCTTCAGCTTGAGCAGGCAGGCCGTGGATGAAGAATAGCGGGGGGTATTTATGGCCAGAAAAGAGTTTGGCGCCACCTGGTGGGGCAAAAGGTGGATAGAGGTGCTGGAATCCTTTGGCTGGAGCACCCGCCTGCAGCGCGGGCGCACCTACGCCCGGGCGGGCCATGTGCTGGAGATATACATCAAACCGGGGCAGGTGACCGCCCTGGTGCAGGGCAGCCGCCCCCGTCCCTACCGGGTGAGCATAGAAATGAAAACCATCCCGGACCGGGACTGGAACAAGGTGATCGAGGCCATGGCCGGCCGGGCGGTCTTTGCCGCCCTCCTGCTGGCGGGGGAAATGCCCCGGGATATTGAGGAGGCCTTCCGCCAGGTGCGCCTGTCCCTTTTCCCCGGTGCGGTCAGGGATATCAAAACCAGCTGTTCCTGCCCCGACTGGGCCAACCCCTGCAAGCACATCGCCGCCGTGTATTACCTGCTGGGCAAAAAGTTTGACGAGGATCCCTTCCTGTTATTCCTGCTGCGGGGGCGCAGCAAGGAACAATTGGTTACCGCCCTGCGGGAAAAAAGGGCCGCCCGGGCGGAACAGGACCGGCCGGAGGGGGATTTACCCCTTTCCGGGGAACCCGCCGGGCCGGACCTGGAAGAGCAGCTGGACCGGTTCTGGGACGAGGGGGAGGAGGCGGCCGGTTTATTCTACCACCCGGTGGCGCCGGAGGTGGACGCCGGCCTGTTGAAGACCCTGGGGCCGCCCCCTTTCTGGCAGGGCGGGGAGGATCTGGCCGCGTGCCTGGCCGATTGTTACCGGACCATCAGCCGGCGGGCCAGGGAAGAGTGGCCGGAGGGGTAGAAGTATACCTGCATCTAGATTGACTTAAGTCAATCTAAATGGTACAATTCAAAAAAGCCACATAATGGGGGGCTTAAAATGCGCGAAAAAATCGGCACATCCATTGACCGCTACCTGCTGAGTGAAGCCCGGTTGCTTGCCCTGCAGAAAAATAAAAGGCTAAATGAGATTATTGAGGAAGCCCTGGCCAGGTACCTGGATCAGGAAAAGAACAAAAAGGACGGTTCCTTTGTCCGCGCCACCAGAGGGGTTATACCAGCCACTCCGGAGCTGGTAAAAAATATTCTGGAGGAGGAATCATTCCTTGACGTTTGACCGGATCGAAGGGAAAAGAGTATTTTTAGACGCCAATATTTTTGTATACCATTTCACTGGTCTATCCATCGAATGTACAGAATTGTTGCATCGTTGTGAAGATGGTTCAATTAACGGTTTCACCACCATTGGGGTAATCATGGAAGTTTTGCATCGCTTAATGATGATTGAAGCTGTTAACAAAGGTCTGGTTTCCCCTGGAAACGTAGCGAAAAAGTTAAAGGAAAAACCGGAAGTAGTGCAACAACTGAATAGCTATGCTGAATACGCTTTGCGCATTCCTGAAATGGGGATACAGGTATTGCCATACACCCTGGCCGATTGCCGGAACAGCCAGCAATTCCGCCAAAAATACGGGTTGCTGACCAATGATTCCTTTCTCCTAAGCGCTATGGACAGAATGAATTGCCCGCATCTGGCCAGTGCTGACGAAGATTTTCAAAGGGTAGAGGAAATTCAGCTATTTCGCCCCGCCGACATTGGTCATAGGGGGTGAATCATTACCCATAGCTCAGATTAAGTGGTCGTTAAGGCTACTCCTGCGGTTTTCGGCGGGAACAGGAGGCTCAAGCGGGTTTCCTCTCCATATATGGCGGAGAGGAACTTGTTTAAACCGTTGACCATTGTTTTGATGTCGCTCATCTATCTTCTCGCCCAGTCAATTTTACTGGTCATTGACCCTTTTCCCCAGGGCCGCTGCCCACTGCCCCAGGCGTTTAAAGGCATCCAGCTTTTCCCCGCGGCCCAGGCGGCTTTCGGCCAGGGCCTTTTGCAAAAAGGCGATTGTCAGGTCGTAGGTGGCCCGGTCCACCGGGTAGGGGTGGCCGTCCTTGCCCCCGTGGGCGAAGCTGTAGCGGGCCGGGTCCCGGTAGCTGGGCGGCGTGCCATAGGCCAGCTCCGAGAGCAGGCTCAAAGCCCGCAGGGCCTTCGGCCCCACCCCCGGGGTGGCCAGCAGGGCGGCAAAGTTTTCCGGCTGCCGCTCGTAGCTTTTCAGCAGCACCCGGTGCAGGTTCTGGGGGTGGATGTCGGCCAGCTCAACCCGGTGCCGGGCGGGCAGGCGGAGCATGTCCTTTTCCTGCAGCAGGGTGAGATCCCGCAGCAGCCGTTCCGGCTTTTCCCGGGCCAGTTCGCTGATCACCCGGCGGGCCGGGTCGCTTTCCCGGGCCACCAGGTTTAAGGTTTCTCCCCGCCGGTCGCAGCATACCGCCTGGTGCGGTTCACAGACAAAATCCTTCACCGATTCGCCCAGCCAGTGGTAGCGGCGGGCCTGGCGGTTGTTTTCGTTCATGCCCTGCTGGATTACCGCCCACTGGCCGGTAGCGGTGAAGATAAAGGTGTGGTGGTAGAGCTGGTAGCCGTCCTGCACGGCGGAATTATCTACTTTGGCGGACATGCGGCTGGCATAGACCAGTTCCTCCGCGCTGCAGGAAATGGGGAAGCGTTCGGCGTAAGCCAGGATTTCGTCCGGTGTCCGGCGGGAAGTGCGCCCCTTGCCCCCGGCCACAAAGAGGCCCAGCTGTCCGGCGCAGTCTTTTAAAGCTTCCTTCAGGGCGCCGCAGACGGTGGTGGTCAGGCCGGAGGAATGCCAGTCAAAGCCCAGGGCGCAGCCCAGGGCCTGAAACCAGAAGGGATCGGACAGGCGCCGCAGCACGCCGGCCGGGCCGGTGTCGGCAACCATTGCTTCAATAAGCGCCCGGGTCATCCGGGTCATGCGCCCGAATAACCAGGCCGGGCATTTGCCTCCGTGCAGGGGTAAATTGGCCACACCGGTGCGCATGATGCCGTCCTCCCGTGTTCGAAAATGTGCAGGGCGGTACAAAAATCACACAAAGGGTTCGGGTAACGCCAGCAGTTCGCCCAGGGCAATCTTGAGGGCCAGGAAAAATGACGTGCCCCTTTAACCGGCGCTTGTCAATGGCCCGTATCTGATCGGGTAAAGCGCGGGCTATCTTTCCACATTCACACATATTATATCATGCCAGTTAGGGGCTGGAAAGCTGTTACAATTAAACGTTGTTTCAGCGGTCCGGCATGGTGTACCGGAAATGGTGGGTTTTTTCGAGGGCCAGGGATTCCACGCTTAAAAATTTCTCATTTCGTGTCTTGACAATTGGGCCCACATTATAAAAAATGTGGGATAGGTAGGCGAGGGAAGGGTTAAGGTTGTAAAGGAGGCGAGCCATGCATAAAGCGTCAAGAGCCCTTTTAAACCAGGCCAAGCGCATCGCCAAAGCGATGTTTTCGATTCCACACCACTATGTTATCGTATTGGAAGACGCGATCGACCGAACGACATACACGGAGGCCCATCTGTGGTGGCGGGATTCGAACGATCCCGACAAAGGCATGGTTGTTGTCACCCTGGCCATGCCTGAAGGACGCCTCCTGGAATTTGAAAGATTTGAATGTGAAGAGCCATCGGTCCTTAAGGGCAGCCAACCCCAAGAGGCCCTTTCCATCGACCAACGGAGACAGGTCGCCGAAGCCTTTTTGATGACCCACGCGCCGGGTTTCAAAACGGATTTCCCGCAACTTCACGACGAGGGCTTCAAGGGCTTTACCCGTTTCACGTGGTCGCAGACGGTCGCCGGACTGCCGCTGCCTGACACCGGTCTACACATCGACGTTGACGCCCGCGGTCGCATCAAGGCCTTCCGTTTCAAAGGAAAACGCGTTCGGCTGCCGTCGCCGCCTGCACAGCTCCGTTCACGCGAGGAGGTCCTACAGGAGGCGAAGCGCGCCCTTAACGCTACCTTGATGCTTGCCCACTTCGATCCAAAGCTTTATCTTCTTCCGCAAGATGGCCTTGGCGAAACCCGGCTGGTCTACTGGATCGAAGGCCTTTGGCCGCTCCCCGCGGATGCGGACGTCCCCGGCCCAGCGTACAACGTGCATGTTTCCTCGCCCAAAAAGCCACGGCTCCTTCCCTTGAAAGCGTCATCCGATACTGTCGTCCTCGGCCAAGAAGCTCTCGAGTCGTTCCTTGAGCACGTTAGCGGCGACCTTAACCGTTATCCGCGGCGCGGCATGGATTGGGAGGATGGGCGGCGGGTGGTGTGGCTTAAAGAAACATATGCAGATTATATTTCTCCCGACCTATGGCCTACACCCGACGTCTTGCTTCGACCCGCAGTTCCGTCTGAATCCCAACCATCTCACCAAGCCAAAACGTTTGCTCAATTTTTTGAGGCCCTCTTCAATTTTCACGTCGCCCAGATGACCGTTTGCAAAGCTTCGGGGCGCCTCTTGGGCTTCATTCGCTTTTCCCATGAGGACGAGACCAAGCGTGTCATCTCCGGGCCGAAGTGCTTGCCCCATGCCGTGCTTAAAGCTAGGGCCGTTGCTTTTGTCCAGCGCGTCTTCCCCGAGGCACACCGTTATTTGTTCCTGGTGGATGACGAAGATGCGCTCGATTCTCCTACTATACCACAAGAAGGCCCTGGGGAAGCGTCAGGCGACAGCCCAAATCAAATATTTCGGTTTGAAGCTTTCATCGACGGCATTCCCCTTTATCTATTTTCTTGTTTCGTCACATTGCGCCGCACCGATGGTCGTATCGTCGCCTACATGAGTACGGACACGCACCCGTCCATCTTCCTTGCAACGCCCAAAACGCCCCGCGTCACCCGTGAAGCGGCCCTCGCCCGCGTCACTCAAGAGCTCGATATTCGCCTCGAATGGGAGCAGATCCCAGAAGGCGAGCGTAACGACATCGCATTGTTCTACCGTCCTTACTTTCCACAGGGGACCATACGTTTCATCGACGCCTTTAGCAGCGAGCCCATCAGGGAACGGTACCCTTAGTCCATTTAAGACCCGAGCTTTAGGACATGCTTGGTGTCCGCGACTGGGGGTCTGATGATTATCATTTTAGTTTAACGGGGGAAACGGCATTATTGACCATTATTTTTACCTTCATCGGAGTTTGGTGAGCCCTTGAGGGTTTTCCGGGCGGCGCCGCAGGGCAGCCTTGACTGCCGGGGACACCGCACGTGGTACAATGGATAGCCGACGGGGCATACTTCTTGTCCAAAGCATGTTGCCGGAGCCGCCCCGTCGGTGTTTTTGATTAACCACGTGCGGGGTGGCAGTCAAGGCCGCCGCCCTGAATTAAAATTCGCTGAAATCGTGAGCAAGAAGGACTAATTGTCCAATCTTAGGGGGTCAGCCCGCTGAAAACGCGTGCACAGGAGGGTGATTATACGGTGACCGTTTTAAATAGAGAATGGTACCAGACCATTGCCAGGCGCCGGTCGCGCCGACTCTACGAGGTGCGCCCGGTGGCGCCCGCCACCCTGGAGCAACTGAACAGGTCCTGCCGGGAATTCAAGCCCTTCCCCGAGGTGCGGGCGGTACTGGTCCCCGCCCTGGAGGAAGAGGTTTTCCGGGGCATTCTGGGGGATTACGGAAAGATCAAAGGTGCCCCCGCGTTCATCGCCTTTCTGGGGGAGGCGGAAAGTCCTTATCTTTACGAGCGGGTGGGGTATCTGGGCGAGGGCGTAATCCTAGAGGCAACCCGCCTCGGCCTGGACACCTGCTGGGTAGGTGGCTTTTTCCGCCCGGAGGTGGCGGCTCGCCTGGTCGGCATGCGCCCCGGCGAAAAGGTGGTGGCTGTAACACCCGTGGGGTATGCCACCTGCAGGTGGTCAGCAGAGGAAAAGCTCATGACCGGTTTCGGACGCAACCACCAGCGTAAGCCCCTGGTTGAACTGGCAACCGGGCTTGACCAATCCTGCTGGCCGAACTGGGTCAAAGTGGCGATGGAGGCAGCCCGCCTCGCCCCCTCGGCAATGAACCGGCAACCCTGGCGGTTCGAGGTGGGGAAAAACACTATTACGGTGGCCGTGGACAACCTGCACGACACCTACAATATTCCCAAGCGCCTGGACTGCGGCATCGCCATGCTGCACCTGGAGCTGGGCGCTCTGGCCGCGGGTGTTACGGGCATCTGGGAGTTCCTGCCGTCGCCCCGGGTAGCCAGGTTTATCTGTTAATTGACATAAATGGGAAATTGAAAGACGTGGGCCCCCAGGAGCTGGCTGATGTGGTGCGCAAGGAGCCGGTGGTTTATTCGTACGCTATTTTTAGGCGGTTGAGGAACTGGCCTCTCTTGTCGGGAGGGATGAGTGGCTGGCGGCGAATAGAACAAGTTGGAGGCTGAGTCGTGCGCAATCAGGTCGCATGGTTACCTGTTTCGGCGGGGAGAGGAGGCAGGAGAAAATGAGCTACCAGTTAAGTTATCTCGACGTACTGAAGGCACTTTTTTTACCACTGGCCCCCTTCGATGTTCTACTGCTGGCGGGTGTCTTCCTCGGCATTCCGCTTATCACCATCTGGGCGCTGAAAGCGGCAGGCGCGTGGCGCAGATGGTGGTGGCTTCTACCGGTAACTGTTGCTTTTCTCTTTTTAGTACAGCTTCTGGCAATCTGGCCGCAGGCGGGATCGGGCTGGCGGCTGACGGATGAAGGTCTCAAGCTCAAGGCGTGGCCGGTCTCCACCACGCTCGACCTGAAGGGGACGCGGGCGGCGCTGGTGGAAAGCTCAAGCCCCTGGCGACCGGTGACCCGGACCTATGGGTATGGCACACCGGGGCTAACCACCGGCTGGTGCAAACTGGCCAACGGCGAGAAAGCGGTGGTGTTCCGTCACCTGCACCCTGGCCGGATGGTGGTGCTGGAGTTGGAAGGCCGCTATTACGTGCTGACCCACCCGGGTGTGGAGGAACTTTACTCTGCGTTGCTGGCGCGGGGGGTGAAGCAGGGTGCCCTTTAGATTCAGAATCGCTCCTTGGGACGGTACGACCAGGGTGATAACCCTGGGCGCGTTTTTGCTGCTCGGCGGCATCACCTTCTGGATCTGGATCTTTGCGGCTTGGTGGTATGCTGTTCGCACGCTTCTGTGCGGTGCGGGCTGCAGGAGGCATTTGGGGAAGATTCCGGCTGACAGTTTTGGGGGAAGCCGGCCCTGTCGATAATGTTCGACAGGGTTTTCTTGACGCTTTTTCGGGAAGATACCTTATGATGCCCGTGTGTTCTTATTAATCCCCAAGATAAAGGGTCAGCCAGAACTCCTCGCCCTTTTCTTCCAGGCCGGGTTCGATGCCCACCAGGTTTTTCATCAGTCTGATGATCATGGGTATGCCCCGGCCCAAACGATCTACATAACGCATATTTTCCATGTATTTCAGCAGGAAGGGATTGCGGGCGTAGGAGGTGCCGATTTTCATCTTTTCTATAGTCACGGTGTTGGGCAGCCGGCCGGGGCTGCGCACCTCAATGCGATTGGCAAAACGAAAGACCCGGATTTTCGAGCCGGTGATGCTGTAATTTCTGTGTACCACGGCATTTACCAGGGCTTCGCGGATCACCACAGGGGGCAAAATATCCTTCTCCTGCCGTTTCATACCCCGGATTTGGGCGGGTACCGCCAGGGTATCTTTGACAATGGTGGCACATCGTTCTACCACATCGGGGAGGGTACCGTTTATTTCTTTTTTGTCCATTATTTCAGAGGTAATGTCTTCTCCGGAAAAACGGGCATAGGCTATCCCCGACTGGGGTAAATGACGGGCCGGTTCCTTGCCGAAAATCAACAGGCCGCCCACGGTAACGCATAACCGCTCCTCTTCCCGGGACAGGATGTCAGCATTGAACAGGATGCGCTGCCGTTGCTCGGGCGGTTCCTCCAGAATATCAAAGTAATTGAATTCCAGAAAGTACTGGCGCAGGCGAGTCATATCCAGGTCCTTTTCGCCTGTTCCCGGTACCGGGGTGATATCATAATGAACCATGCCGGACAACTGAAACAACCTGCCCAGGTCTTCCCTGGTGGCCAATCGTTTGGTGGACCCCACTCGGATAAAATACTTTCCCGCCGATGTCTGGTAAGGTCTATGCGGACCTTTGGGAATTTTTAATACGGCCACTTTTTTCCCTTCAATTTGCACTGTTTCGTAAAACGGTATAATGGAAGGGATAACATTATGGGAGCAAATGTTCATAAGCCACTGTTCCATATCTTCCCTCTGTACACCTTCAATAAAACCGTCATCGCCCACGCCGATTAAAATGGTACCCCCCTCGAAATTGGCGAAGGCGACAATTTCCTCGGCCAGATGTTCCGGTCGTATGTTCTCCCGTTTGAACTCCAGGGCGGAGTTTTCCCCGTTGGCAATTATCTCCAGCAGTTCCCGGGCAGTCAATTTACAACACACCTCCCGCCGGGTGGCATTTTATGGGCTATACATATTATAACATGCCAGTAAGGGCTGGAAAGGTATTACAATTAAACGTTTACTTCAGCGGTCCGGTATGGTGTACCGGAAATGGTGGGTTATTTTCGACGGCCAGGTTAAAAGGCGGTCTTCTTCCCGGGGATAGGGTCCGGCGTTGTGGATGAGCAGGGGGACGCCGTCGGGCCGGCGGCGGTCGGAAACTATCCCGATGTGTTCAAAAGGCCAGCCGAAGGCCACGATATCCCCGCCCTGCCATTGCCTTAAATTTTCCGGGTCACCCGGTTTGATCTGCGTGGTCAGATTCTCCGCGTACTTCTGGAAAAAGACCACCTGGTTCTGCACCCGCCGGAAGTCTATGTTCGGATCGGGCCGGCCGTTCACCCGCGGGTAGTCCCGGACGTGCTTTTTTATGTCTTCGTCCATCATGGCTTTTAAATCGTAACCGGCATTCTTTAACGCCCGCCAGATGAGATCGGTGCAGACCCCTTCGTCTTCCGGCGGGTAACCGCCCTGGTAATAGGCGCTCCGGTAGCTGACATTGGCCTGCACTTCTTTCCGGGCGCCGGCCACTATATCGTCCAGATCCGGTACGCCGTCTTTATCCCGGTCGTGGTTGACCACCAGCTTTTCAATCTTTAATGGCTGCCGGGGGACGGGACGCATGATCAGGTAATTTTGCAGCTGGAAATGGGCGGTCAGGAAGTAAAACGCCCCGGCCAAAAGTAAAACCAGAGAAAAAACGATTATTCTCCTGGGTTCCGGCATTGATGTATCTCGCTGCTGATCCACTTCAGGTTTGGGGAATATCAGGTTGTATAAAGTAACGGGTTTGGCCCGGCGGGTGGACATAATACCATTCCTTTTTTGTAATGGGGCAACGCCTGTTTCCCGGATTGGCGCCAGCCGTGTTTACATCAAAATGCCGAATCAGTTTGCTTTACCGGCCGGATTAAGTATATCACGGAGGGCACTTTCAGAGCAATGGCTCTTTTGAGGGCTTACCACTGAAAACCCTGTGGCCTTGTGCATTCCAATGGCATAAGAAAACTGGTGAAAAAGCACCGGGCTTGTTCCGGAAGGAAGTTTACCAGGATATGAAGATTCTCTGTCCAGTTTTTACACAGCTAAAAAAGGGCGGGTACTTTTCTGGTGGGGCAGTACCCGCCTTTTTTCCACGCTACGCCCCTGGCTTAGAGCACCTGGACCACTTTGAAGAGGGGGCCCCGCATGTACTGGCTGAAGCCGTCGAGCAAAAAGCCCCGGACGGTTACCTGCCGGCCCACCCCGGCTTCCAGGGCGGCCGCCACCTCTTTATTGCCTTCCCGGGGAATGAGCACCAGCCGCCCGCCGGCGGTTTCCAGCTCGTAATGGCGCCCTTCCAGGTTGCTCACCGTCAGTTTGCCCGTGACCTCCCGGACCGCGCTTTCTTTAAACTGGATGTCAAAGGAGGCCGGATAATAGTTGGCGTAATAACCGGGGTTCTCGGACAGGCGGCAAAGTTCCGTTAATTCTCCCGTGTCCAGGGACATTTCGTAGAGGGAGCCGCTGTTCCGCTGGTTTAAACGCATAAAAATCAAGTATTTTCCGTCCAGGGACATGTGCGGTTCGTAGTCGGCCGTATCCGCCGGCCCGCCGGTCAGGGGCTTCACCGTGCCGTCCGCCGCCCGCAGCCAGATGCGCTGCCCGGGCACCGGCACGCCCCGGTGGTCGCTGCGGCCCTCCCAGGCGGTGGTTTCCGGACCCCGGCAGAAAAGCAGTCCGTAGGGCGGGGTGGCCGTCCACACCGGCCGGGTATCCACCTGGCCGTCCCGGCCGTAGTTGATAATTTTGCCGCCGGCCGGCATATCCACGATATACAGGTGCTTGTTGGCGGTGGCTTCCCGGCCGCCGCCCAGGATGCAGGCCAGCCGGCTGCCGTCTGGGGACCAGGCCAGCCACTGGGGATAGTTCAATGCCGTACCCACGTTCAGGGGCTGCCCCGGCTTTTGTACGTCCAGCACCTGGAGGGTCACTCCGTCGGCGGACAGGGAGGCGGAGTTGGGACGCAGGTAATAGGCCAGATAGCGACCGTTGGGCGACCACTTCAGCCCCTCGGCCGACCAGGCGTAGATGCTGTCTTGATCTTTTTCCGTTAGCGGTTCACCCAGTTTGAGCAGGCCGGACCGTTCCCCCTGCAGGGTCACCCGGTCGATCTGAAGAGGGTTGCCTTCCGTCCTGGCGAAAGACACGGCCAGGCTCTGCCCGTCGGGCGCCCAGGCAAAGTCTGCGATCAAGCCGGTCTTATCCGGCAGGAGGGTGGTAATGGCTGCTTTCCCGTCATTTAACGAGGCCAGCTTGAGGTTGCCGTCCGGGGCATAGCCGCCGCCGGGGCCCTGGGTGCTGTAGGCCAGGACATTGTCCCGGGGCGACCAGGCGGCCGCATCCAGCACGGGGCGCGGGTCCACCTGGAAGTTACCCGTACCGTCGGCTTTGACCACCCACAGGTATGGCTTCCCACTGTAGAACTCGGCAGTGTCCCACTGCAGGTAGGCCAGCCACCGGCCGTCGGGAGACCAGCCTACGATTTTTACCGCCTTACCATTTGTATCCCGCACCGGTATGGCCTTGGCGGGGCTGTTGTTCCCCTGCCCGTCCACCACCCACAGGTAACCGTCCCGGGTAAAGGCCACCCGGGAGGGTATGGTGGTGGAATATACCTCTGCGGGTACGGCATTGTCCGGGCCGCCCTGTTCCGGCATGGTTATTTCAATGACACCCGTTTTTTCGTTCCACTGCACCGTAGCGCCCAGGGTCCGGGCAATAAACCGCAGGGGCACCAGCACCCTGTTTTCCAGCAGGATTACCCGGCCGCCCGGTTCGATGGGCCGATCATTTTTATAGGCCCGGCCGCTGTCTACTTCTAGCTTTATGGCAGCACCGTCTTTGACCACGGTCACCGTACGGGTGGCCGGGTCCCAGTCCACCCGGGCCTGCAGGGCATAAGACAGGGTGCGCACGGGCACCAGGGTTACCCCGTCCAGACGCCATTGCGTTAAATTTAATTCCCGGCCGTTGACCAGGACCGGTTTCTGCAGGGGAACAAGTGAGGAACTTTGTCCATCGCCGGCGGCGGAAACCCGGGGAAAGGCCGGAACAGAAGCCGCCAGCAAAAGAAGGGAAAGCATAACGAAAAGTGCCAGCAGAGGCAGGCGTTTTTGCTTGAACATCAATTTTACCTCCCGGTCCGGAATGACACTGGCAACGAAATTTGGTATAACAACCCGGCGTGCAGACAGTGGAGTTTCTCAGGAAGTGCTCACCATGACCGCCCCGCTTTCCACCTGTACTCATTATTTATAGACGGAAAAAGGCCGGCAAAGGTTCCCGGACCGGGGAAAAAGATGGGCTATGTGTATACACTGGGAGGGATCTTTTACAAGATTATGTAAAGTTCATGGAAGAGGTTAAAAATATTTTGCTTGTCATGTTGAGGGAGACCCATCAATGCCGTCAGTAAAAGAATGCACGACTGCGTTGAAAGGGAAATCTTGACCGTTATGCTGTACTGAAGTATGCTGTATAAGAGGTGGTGTTTATGAATAACTATAAATATCGAACGCAGCTTTATCTGGATGAAGATCATTACCGTTTTTTAAAAGAACAGTCCGCCCGTTACCAGATCAGCATGGCCGAAGTGGTGCGCCGCCTGCTGGACCGCGAACTGGAAAAGAATGAGGAAATCAAGGACGATGATCCTATTTTTCAGATGGGACGGGAAGGCACGGCCACCGGTCGCGTAAACGGTTCACTTAACCATGACCGGTACATTTATGGCCAGTTCCCCAAACACCGGAGTGGACAAAAGCGGGGTTCCCATGGTTAAAAGCAGAAAAAAAGAGTGGCTGTTCATGGATACTTCCGCCTTTATTGCCCTCAATGATCGGAGTGACGCCAACCATGAAGCGGCAACCGGCTTTTTTACCCCGAAAAATCTTGTTTCTTTGAGGGTTATCCCGGTAACCACAAACTTCGTTTTTGCGGAAGTATATGCTTACTTTTGCCGCTTTCACCGGGTGGCCGTCATGATTGGCGAAAGCATCCGGACCAGCGAAGTGTTAAAGTATTTGCGGGTGGAGGAAGCGGATGAAAATGCGGCCTGGGAACTGGCTAAAAAATATATCGACAAGGACTTTAGCTTTACAGATTGCCTGAGCTTTGCCGTTATGACCAGGCTGGGCTGCCGGAAAGCTTTTGCCTTTGATCAGCACTTCCGGCAGATGGGCTTTGAAGTTTTTCCCTGAAAAAGCGCTGGTGTCATTCCGGGAACGTACCCGCCCGTAACAGTAATACATGTGGGCGCTACAATTAAATTTAATGCGCCAGGGGGAGGGTGGGGGCGGAAAATAGTTTCTACTCTGCCGGCAGGTGTTTATTGACCGGGCGTCCTTTAATCAGGTCGGCCATGGTAGTTCTCCCGGCGCAGAGCAGGTCCCTGACTTCTTCCTGAAAATTTCGGGGATCCCGGGGGGTGTGGGTACCCATAACCAGCCTGATGTTGGGATAAGCCCCCTGGATTACGCTGACATACCTTTCTATGAAAGGACAGACGGCGGTCATACAGAAAGAGAAATGAATGGCGTCTACCCGGAATTCCGCAATGGATCTTACCCGGCGTAAAATCTTCGCCGGGGCGTTTACGGTGGGGCAGCCGGCACAGTTGATGATGCCCACAAGCTCCAGCTTTTCATCGGCCGGATAATCTTGAAAGAATCCCTTCCGTTTGCGCATATCGGCCAAACAGACCACCGAGGCGCAATCCAGATCCTGTGTGCAGTTGGAACAGGTGATAATACCGATGCGTGCCATAAAATCACTCCCAACTCTTTTGAGGGATATTTCTGGCTATTCAGGAGATTTCCTTCATACAAATTGTAATTAACCATTTTAATTACTGTAGGGTCCCGGTAGGAGAGGTTTTTTTATTTTTCTGGAGAAAATTATGGAAAGTAATTCTACAGGAATAACGGGGGCGATCCGGTGGTGAAAGAAGAACAGTTCGATATGGACCCCCGCTACCGGCAGGCGGCCAAAGAGGCCTGGATCGGGGTGGGTGTGTTCCTGCTTAATATTGCCTGGTGGGCTGGCTTTGCCTACGGCCTGGGTATGGGGCCGCCCGAAAAATACACCTACATTTTCGGTTTTCCGGCCTGGTTTTTCTGGAGTGTTATCGGCGGCTTCGTGGTGTTTTCCGGGGTCATCTGGCTGGTGGTCCGCTACCTGTACCGGGACATGCCCCTGGATGCGGATGCTGACCAGACCCAACCGGGGGACTGAAAGGGGGAGCTGCGGTGCAGTGGCAGATCATTGCCGTTTTGCTCCTTTACCTGGCAGCCATGTTTTTCATCGGGGTCTGGGGCGCCAGGCTGACCACCCGGGCCAGGGGAAGGTTCCTGGAAGAATACTTCCTGGGCGGCCGCGGCATGGGCGGGTTTGTCCTGGCCATGACCCTGACCACCACTTACATCAGTGCCGGCAGTTTCATTGCCGGTCCCGGGGCGGCCTATTCCATGGGCCTGGGCTGGGTTTTGCTGGCCATGACCCAGCTTTCCGTGGGCTACCTGGTGCTGGCTATTCTGGGCAAGAGGTTTGCAATCGTGGCCCGCAAGATAAAAGCCGTCACCGTGGTGGATTTTCTAAAGGAACGTTACGGCATCAAAACCCTGGTGCTGTTGTCCTCCCTGGGCATCCTGGCCTTTTTCGTGGCCGCCATTACGGTGCAGTTCATCGGCGGCGCCCGGTTGTTCCAGTCCGTCACCGGCTACCCCTATGAAACGGCCCTGTTCATTTTTGCCGGTGTGGTGGTGCTTTATGTGACCGTTGGCGGGTTCCGGGCGGTGGTGTTCACGGACACCGTCCAGGGCGTGATCATGTTTGCCGGCACGGCCCTGCTCCTTTTGGCCGTCTTTACCTATGGCGGCGGGGTATCCAGTGTAATGCACAAACTGGCAACCATCAACCCGGAGTTGATTACTCCCTTCGGCCCGGGAAACTTCCTGGCCGTACCCTGGATCATGTCTTTCTGGGTGCTGGTGGGCTTCGGCGTCATCGGCCTGCCCCAGGTGGCCGTGCGGGGCATGGCCTATAAGGACACCAGGGCCATGCACCAGGCCATGGTCATCGGCACCATTTTTACCGGCTTTTTAATGCTGGGGATGCACCTGGCCGGGGCGGTGGGGCCGGCCGTTTATCCCGGCATAAAGGTGGCCGACACCGTTATCCCTGAACTGACCAAACTGACCATGTCCCCCTGGCTGGCCGGCGTTTTTTTAAGCGCACCCCTGGCCGCCATTATGTCCACGGTCAGCTCCCAGTTGCTGGTGCTCTCCAGCACCATATGCAAGGATCTTTACCTCAATTACCTCAACCCCCGGGCGGAGGAAAGGATGCTCACCAGACTGGGCCTGATCATCACCGGGGTGACCGGGGTGCTGGTGCTGGCCCTGTCCTACCACCCGCCCCGGCTGCTGGTGTGGTTGAACCTCTTTGCTCTGGCCGGCCTGGAAACCACCTTCCTGTGGCCCACCCTTCTGGGCCTTTACTGGCGGCGGGCCAATGCCCCGGGGGCCATTGCTTCGATCATTGTGGGGACGGGTACCTATATTGTTTTTAACACTTACTGGGTGCGGCCCTTCGGCACCCACACCATCATTTTGCCCCTGGCTCTGTCCCTGGCGGTGTTCGTGGCCGTCAGCCACTTCACCCCGCCCCCGGCGGCGGAAACCATCCGCCGGTTCTGGGGGAGGTAGTCATCCGGCGCACATTTTCCTGGAGCAGGGCGAATAGGGGTTTTCCCGGGTAGTCAAGGGCAAAAGGGCACATCCGGATCATAAGAAGAAAGCCAGGGCATGGTACCGAACGGGGAATCCATTACTTTTTTAAAATGTTCGGATAATCAAATCTATACCTTATCACCCGTAGTTTTAGATATGCCGGGGTTTAAGACCGGGTCCCGTCTGACAAAAGGGTTAAACTGCCACCGGAATGCCCCGGTAAACTATTTGTGATGGTGTAAAAGGGTTAATGCTCCCACCTTGCTGGCCATGTAATTAACTGGAAAACCCGTCCAAAATTATTGGCCTTTTTTATCCAAGACTTATTGGCGTTCAAACCACAGGACATCTTTTCAGATAAAAAGGGTTCCGGTTACAGCCAGATACCTAATTGTGCGGTGCGTAATCAGGCATGGCCTGGTCTTCCACCTGAGCGAACGACGCTTTCAGCGCCCCCTGCATGTGGCGCCCCATTTCTTGGGCAGCCAGTTCATCGTCGCCGGCCGCAATGGCTTCCATGATGCGGCGCGGAACGCACGGCCCTGGTTTTTTACGGCAAAAAAATTTCTTACAGGGAACTGGGAAACCACATTGATGGCCTAGCCGGCGCCTTAAAACAACTGGGGGGCGGACCCGAGGACCGGGTAGCGCTGCTCCTGTCCAACTGCCCCCAGTACGTGATTGCTTATTGTGCCGTTTTGCAGCTGGGTGCCGTCGTGGCACCGGTCAACCCCCTGAGCACGGAGCGCGAACTGACGCATATCGTGCAGGATGCCGGCATCCGCCTGGCGGTGGAGCTGAATTTGCTGGTCGGCCGGTTGGAAAATGTACGGGCGGCTTTGCGATCCGGCGGATCAACTTTGCTGGAACAAATTATCTGTGCCTTTATGCCGGAATTTCTCCCTCTCCTCTCCCCCTGAATCTGATTTATCCCCTGAAACAAATGCCACGTTCTGCTCCAGTTTTGTGAAGAGTATCAATTTCCGGCCAGTATTGCTCATACCGTTGGTGGATAGCCAATTCCTGTTCTTTAAGCTCGTTCTGTTGGCGGATATTCAACTTTCTCATCAAACCAGAGGAATTTTTGACGAAGGATGTCTGAAAAAGACGATAAGTTTCTTGCCAGTATATGGAACTCCTTAGCTCGTTTACTCGTCTTTATAAATAGACGGGCGGAGGGAGGTGAAGGTCCGCGCTTCCAACGAAAACCAAATACCCGCGCTAAGGGCAAACCCATCGAAAGGTGGGGACGCAAAGCTATAGGGTCTAAAGTGCCCACCGGCACTATGACAGCCTGGCTGCCGCGTTTATTGGTAGTCAGACCTGCCATCAATCAATAGAGGGGCAGGTCTTTCTATCTCTGTGGGAGGGGTGACACCACTTGGGAAAAAAACCAAGGCTCCGAGAACTGATTGCTCTGGCGAAAAATGGCAATGAGGAAGCTATGACCCAGGTCGTTCAACGCTTTATTCCAATTGTCAAGAAATATGGCCGTCGCTTGGGTTACGAGGACGCCTGTTCTGACCTAGTGACATGGATAGTTGAGGCCGTTTACCGATACCGACCAAATACCACGTGGGGTAGGGACGAGCTAAACCGGTACTTCTCCCGCAACGGCGGTGATCGGCACTAAGCAGAAAAAAATTTTTTTCCAGAGGGGGGTATTAAAACGCCCCCCTATTTTCTCTTTATGTAGTAGAGGGCAGGTTAGACAAGCTGGAAGGAGGTGGACGATGATGGCTCCCTACACCTGACACCTACGACGACGTTGAAGAGGCCCGGATTATGGCCTGGTTTTTAACCGGCCTACGCCACGAGGCCATCAGACTGGCGAAAAAGCATAAGCAGCTACGGGAACACGAACTGCTCATCCTCAACGACCTGCTTAGCCAAGGCGCCGAAAATGAGATGACAGAGATGCTCGATACCGTAGCCGGCACAGATGACATTTTGGCCGTAGTAGAGGACTCTGTATTCCTTCAGGAAGCCCTCACGATGCTGACGCCACAGCAGCAAAAAGTCATTACGGCAACGGTTCTGGAGGGACGCACGGAGCAGGAGGTAGCTGAACAGTTGGGAATATCACAACCGGTCGTACACCGACTGAAAGAGCGAGCGTTGAACAGGTTAAGGAAACATTTTGTCCTGGACGAGCCCACCGCCAAGTAGAGCCTCATCCAGGACGGACAACCCCATACCCGAAGGCAGGGAGTTGCGTTTTTAGTTTACTCCCTCCTGCCTTCAGAGTAAAGGGGCAGAACATCTAACATTTAAAAGGGAGAGGTTTTCATGGCAAACCAAGCTTCATACACGTGCGCTACTGATGGTTCGTATGGCGATATTTACATCAAAGGTAGGAGCAGTAGTCCACAATGGATTGCAAGACTTTTTAGTAGTGGTTCATATACCGGTTGTCAGAGGGCACAAATCGCAGTTAATCGACTGAATTCTATGTTTAGTAATCCCGGCAGATATTGGTTTGAGTTTTGTACACCAGGGATGGTTTCCTACCCCACATATTCAGTTATAATCGTACCGAACGTAAATAGACGCAGTACTCCTGATGCTAGCTGGTATAGTACTACCAAGGAACTTATAATGGACGTGGGACCGAATGATGCAGTTGCACCGTGGTACACCGCACTATTATGGGCAAATAACATTCGCAGAGAAGTTGCCGATGACTATGGCTATAATCCAACCCCTCTCTATGCACCTTCAGGAAGTGGCATCACTGATACAGATTTTGTCTACCGTAACCAAGCAGACTCATATTATGGGGCAGGTGAATCGTTAAACAAACAGACTATTACGGGTGAAGTATTCCATATATGCGATTTAACTGTTGCCACGCGAGTACGGTGGACACAAACTGAGTTTAGGAATTTGTTTTATCAAAAAGGAAGTGTCTGGGTCAGAGTTAATCATCCGTCTAATGGACGAGTTGTAGTCTGTCGTCAAATTGATTGGGGTCCATCAGATAGTGTATACCAACAATATTGTCGTACCATTGACCTATCGTACGGAGGAGCTCGAGAAGCCCTCGGTACAGGTACTGGCTTTTGTGACAGCGGTGATAGAGTAGACTTCCGCTTTTTAGAATAAGATTCAAAAAACGACTGAGCTTCTGTTTTTATGGAAGCAGGTTATAACCCTGCTTCCTTCATTGTAATATGATTGGGAGATAATCCACTTCATAACCGTCAGGGGTGACCAAGCTAACTAACATCTTATCTCTGGGCAATTCAGTACGATTAATCCAAATTATTTGATAACCACTCCTAGCAGGTTCGGCAGTGATAGCTACTTGTTTATTCAGTGTCATTATACCATTAATCCGGGAGTTTACAATTAAAAAACCAATATAGTCTGCAGGTAAATCTGCTTCGCTTATAGCACCGTCAAGCCCAATGCTAACATAAAATGGAAAACTTAGAGAGGTGCCAGCAGGAAGTTCAAACAGCCTGTGCATTGCTGCTTCTACTAATACAGAAGGATCGGGAAACCTTTCCTTAAACAGAGGATCATCCCACGCTTTAGAATAGGTAGGTCTAATCCAATCCTTATTCTCCGCTTTTAAGGTGAATTTTATGGTCTTACCTCTGCTTAAAACCTCTTTAATGGGAACCTCCTGGAATTCTCTCGTAGTTTCTCTGCGTGAGGAATATTTGAAGCTCTTATCATTATTTCTTTGATTGTCATTTATTCCCTGCGTGCCAACTCTATAATCTACCTGCCTGTCATTGGCTGACCGTTGAGCACATCCGAACAGGACAAATGAGAGGATAACGATAACACCACCAACCACTACTAACCACTTCTTCTTCACTGGCAAAACCTCCGTTAAATTTTTTCTCCAAAAAGTATAGACGTAAGGAACCATTATCCGATTCCTTTATCAATGTAGATTGGTATTTTTAAGGTATCCCCTGCTCGAATAAAATGCGGGTCAGTAATATTGTTAAGCTCTAAAACCTGTTTAAAATACCAATCCCTGTTCATTCTAAAATGAATTATAGAGTATTGAGTTATAATCGCGCTTAAAGTGTCTCCTTCTTTCACAGTTATATCGCGTATTTCTTTTAACTCCCATACATCATCAGGTCGGTTTGAAATATTAATATCATTGGGTATACTTACTTCATGAGTATAGTATCAACCTAGGCGTTGTTCGATAACCAATTCCTGGTTCCTCGCTAGGTCGTGTGGGCGTACAAATGTACCCAAACTAAAAAGGAAATAATATTAGGATTTGGCATGGAATTAAGGGCATAAATGTCATTCATTAGTTTTTGCAGGAAGAGCTTCTTGCCATAACGAATCTTGACTTAAAATCCTTATTGTGAGGTTCTTCTGATGATAATGGTGATGGATTATAGATCTCTGTTCGCTGCCGCCTTAGGTAACACTCCCCCTGGCAAGTGCTTGATATACAATTTTCTGCAGACCAAAATCGGCTGGACATTTGGGTAGGTTACATAATTTCCAGTCGCCTTGACCATGGTTTACCTAGATTATGCCTTTGTTAACTATTTCTGCTGGCATCACCCACTCAAAATAGGGAAGAACCTAGTCTTATGCACAGGGAGATGTGCGCTTTGGCAAAACTTACGGTCACATTTTTACAACCCTTGTTAGTTCTTTACCTTTAGTATCTGTAAAAATGAAGGTAGACATTTTCTCGCCAGATCCGCTTTCTTTATATGGAAGGTTAGCAACCGGTGGCTCAACTGCAACGAAATCATAGCCGGCGTCTTGAGGTTGGACATAGACTGTTACGTTCTGTCCTGTTGCTGTAATTCCAATGATAGAGCTATACACCGTAAGAATACTTAGGCTACCTTCAGGAGCAGCAATCTTTGATGAAATACGTTCCATTTTATCTATGCCTAGAGAAGTTAACTTAATAACCCTATTATTGCTCCACTGGACATCAGCACCCAGCGCTTCAGCAACCCATCGAACTGGTACCATTGTCCTGTCGTTAATAATTTGTGGTGGTACATCTGGCTTAATTTCCTGGCCATTAACAATGAGCTTGATAGGGCTGGCAGCAAACGATAGAGTAGCTAGGGCTGCGGTTAATATAGCGGCACCAAAAACTATTAACCACTTTTTCCTCTTCACTGAATAAACCTCCCTTAAAAACTGTTCTTCTAGGCATATAGACGTAGAAACCGGCTATTTCGTTCTGCTCTCCGTAGGCCTTTTGGGCTAGAGTTCTGGGAATGCGAATCCCCAAGCTGTTGCCCCACTTTGTTACATGGGACTGCATTATAGAAGCCTCCCTTTGTGTTTATACATACATAATATATTTAAAATGCAGTAAAAATCAAGAGTTTATCCTAAAAACCCTTGGGATCTTTGTAGGTATGGGTACCCGTTACGGTTCGGGTCTAAAAAAACCGCTCCGTTTAAGGAGCGGGAGGGAAAGGAGAAAAGGGTGTTATTTATATGAAAAACTGCCGTCCGCTTTCATTCGGAAAAAGGGAGCATAGGTTATGGTCAGCAAGCTGCCCGGAAGGCCCGAAATGTCCACCTTCTGTCCGGTCAGGGCGTTGAATACACCGGCTCCTGCGATGTCCCCCTGCAGTATGGCCCCGTGCAGGCGGTTCCCGCTGCGGATTACCTTCCGGTAGCCGCCGGGCCAGCAGGCCGTTTCCACCCGGCAACCTTCCTCCGGCGGGTCCGGACGGCCGCAGGCAATGGTGGGTACCTGGAAGAAGGTCATGGCGTTCTGGCAGGCAAAGATGTCCGGCGCTTCCGCTTCCACACCGGCCATGTTCATTCCGGCCACCCGCCCCTGGATTACCGCGGCGGGCCAGATAGGGGTGGGGGACACCCGGCCGGTGAAGGCTTCCATGGACTCACAGACATCCCCGGCGGCATAGATGTCCGGCAGGGAGGTGCGCATGTGCCGGTCTACCACAATTCCCCGGTTCATGGCCACCCCGGTGCCCTCCAGGAAATCCACATTTGGGCGCACCCCGGCGGCCACCAGGATTACATGGCAGGGCACGATGGTACCGTCGTTGAGCACCAGTGCCCGCACCAGATCTCCCTCCAGTTCCACCCGGTAAGCCCCCTGGCCGGTGATAATTTCCGCGCCCCGTTCCCGGAAAAGCTTTTCATATACGGCGGCGGCGGTGGCGTCCAGTTGCAGGGGCAAAAGCCTGGGGGCCAGTTCAATCACCGTCACCTTTGCCCCCCGGGTCAGCAGGGCTTCGGCCGCTTCCAACCCCACCAGCCCGCCGCCCAGGACGGCCACCCGGGTACCCGCCCCAACCGCCTCTTTAATAGCCAGGGCATCTTCCAGATGGCGCAGGGTAAATACAGGCCTGGCCCGGTTCAGATTTTCCACCGGCGGCAGGGTGGGGGAGGCTCCGGTGGCCACCAGCAACCGGTCGTAACCCAGGACCCGTCCGTCCTGGAGGACAACCTCCCGGGTATCCGGCTTTACCCGCACCACCCGGCATCCCGGCAGAAAATCTATTTTCAACCGGTCAAAGAAGTCCTTTTCTACAAAACTGATCTCCGCCTCCGTACGTTCACTGCTGATTATACGGGGCAGCAGGCAGCGGGAATAAACCTGCCGGTCGGCGGCCACCATGGTAATTTCCCCGTCCGGATCATGCCGGCGGACGGCCCGGGCGGCGCTGATACCGGCAGCACTGGCACCCAGAATAACGTAGTGCATGGGATCACCCCTTGAATTAGTCGTTGGTCGTTGGATTAAGTACCCAGCACCCATTTATACAAATTAGCTTCAAAGTAACCTCAGAACGACTATAGTAATTAATATTGATAATATTGCAGTGCCGGTGAGTGCCGGGCACGTCGAGCTAATTTAACCGATTTTCACTCTATGCGGAAAGAACGTTAATTTGTCATGGGCAACTCCTGTAGAATATAGCAAATGGTATTACTTGCCCCAAAGGGTCACGCCCCTTTGGGTACAAGTATGGAATTAATCAAGTGCCGGTGATCTCCCGGATCACCCCCGGGCCGTCTGTTTCCACCAGGGAGAGGGCGCCGGTGGGGCAGGCTTCTACGCAGCGGGGAGTGTTCCTCTCCCCGCAGAAATCGCATTTCACCGCCACCCGGCCCCGGGCGTCGGGCCAGATCAGACCGTAGGGGCAGGCCATGACGCACATCCAGCAGCCCGCGCAGCGCTCCGGCTGGTGTATGACCGTTCCGGCGGCCTCATCCCTGACCAGAGCTCCCGCCGGGCAGGCCGTCAGGCAGGGCGCGTCGGTGCAGTGGCGGCAGGCCAGGGGGACCGGATTTCCGGCCGGCCCGGCCAGCACCACGTTGCGCGGTTGATTTGCGGGATCGCTTAAATTAATGGTCCAGAGGGAACTGCCCGGACAATGTTCCACCATACAGGTCAGCTCACAGGTTTTGCACCCGGCGCATAACTCGGGGCGGATAAATATTCTCTTCATGGTCAAAAGTCACCTCTTTGATTGGTTGATGTTCCGGTGACAGGTATGGGACTGCTAATTATATTTCAGCCTGACTGGGAACAATGGCAGCCTGTGATTTGCGGATCCGTCCAGCCTTCCGAAAGTCTTTTCAGTTGTGTTATATCCTGGTTTCAGGTTCAAACCTTTATCTTGCGCCCGGAGCCGGAGTTGAAGGGGGACGGGGTGGCTATGAACAGGGGATAAAATCCTTGCGCTTATATTCCCAGGGCGGACCGCCTCTGCTGGATAACCTGTTCCAGTTTTTCCGCCGCCGCCCCGATTTCTCCCTCCACAATCACCCGGCCGCCGGTGAGCTTTTCCATATCCTCCGTAAGCACCCGGGTCACCAGGCCGCTGCCGGTGATGAAGGGGGGCTGGGCCAGGTGCAGGGGCAGTCCCAGGGCCAGTCCGAAGGCGCCGTCGGCCAGGGCCTGTTCTTCCAGCCACTGGGGTGCCGAGAGCACCAGGGGCAGCCGGGGCAGGTCCACCTGCAGCGCCGCCGCTATGCCGGCGGCCACCATTTCCAGCCGGCCGATGCCCAGGCAGGGGCCGAAGTTCAGCACCGGCGGTATGTTCAATTCCCGGCAGACCTTTTGCAGCCTTTCCCCGGCCCATTCCACCGCTTCGGGGGACATGAAGCCCAGGTTCTCCAGGCCGCCGCTGGTGCAGCCGGCGGACAGGACCAGGATGTCCCGGCGGATCAGTTCCCTGGTCAGCCCGGCGGTAAATACGTCGTGGCCGCCGGCCGTCAGGTTGGAGCAGCCCACTATGGCCGCCAGCCCCTTGAGCTGGCCGGAAGCTATCAGATCAATCAGGGGCTGGTAGTGGCCGCCCAAAAAGGCCCGCAGGTTCCTTTCGCTGAAGCCCGCCAGGGAGCTGGAGCGGCCGTGGCCGGGGACATTCACCGGCACTTCATCCCGGCGGCGGCGGTAGTTTTCGGCCGCAGCCCGGGCCACCTGGCGGGCAATGGAATCCCCTTCGGCCGGATTAAAAGGTAGATAATCGGCATTTTGCTTCTTGGCCACGTCGTCCAGGCAGATCTGGGCCACCCGGTAACGGCGGCAGATATCTTCAATGCCCGGCAGGGTGCAGTTGAATTCGCTGATCACCAGGTCGATGCCCCCGGTGGCCAAAAGGGCTTCGCTGGTGAAGTTGTTGCCCGCATGGCCGGCGAACACCTCGCCGCCCCGGGACTGGATGTCCTGGCCCACACAGGTGCAGCCCACAATTCTAAAGCCCTTCGCCCCGGCTTCCCGGGCCAGTTCCACGGCCCAGGGCTCGCCCAGGCCTTCCTGCACCGGGCCGAGCAGGGCGTGCTGGTGGCCGGTGACCATGATATTGATGTAATCCGGGTCCACCACGCCGAAACCAACGGGCCGGGTGGACAGCTGCGGCTCGCCCAGCAGTATGTCATTCAATAAGTTGGTCAGCTCCAGGCCGTATATGCCGGTGGCGATACCCAGGCGCAGGGCGTGGATGAGCATATCCATGGGATCGCTGGACAGGTTGGTGCTGGTTTTCACCAGGGCGTCGAATACCTCGGATTTGGCTCCCCCCGGCAGCAGGCCCAGTTCCCGCCAGCGGGCCAGGCGGGGGCCGTAGGCCAGCTTTTCCACCATGGCCATTTTCCTGTTCCGGGGCAGGTAAAGGTCGTTTAAAACCGCTCCGGCCACCGCTGCGGCCCTGGGGTGAAGGTCACCTTCCGGTATGTCCAGGGCGGCGGCCAGTTCCGCCAGCACCTCCGTTCCCTTTAATGGCCGGCCGGATTCGGCGGCGGTGCGCAGGCTCTCGGCGGCATTTTCCACCACGTGCAGGTAGCAGGCCGCCCCGGCCGCCACCGCCCGCAGGAAGTTCCGGGCCACCATGGTATCGGCATCGGCGCCGCATACGCCCCGGGGAGATTTCGGGGTAATACGGCAGGGGCCGTTGGTGCACAGGCGGCAGCAAACCCCCTGCAGGCCGAAGCCGCACTTTGGTTCCTGGGCGGAAAGGCGGTGAAAGGCGGTCTCCACACCGTCCTGGTCCCGCATAAAAGCAAAGAGAATTTCATCGGCAGAAGGGCAGATTTGCTTCATGATGATTATACCTCCAGGTGATTTTTATTTGCCGGCCGGCTCTGGCGGGAAAATTTTATGCCGGGCCGGTGGCAAAGGGATTAAAGTGGACTTGTATGGTATAGATTTGAACATAAAAAATTGACTTGAAATGGTTGTATGGTTTTTTGAGATGATAAAAATGGATTTCAATCCAGTGAACTAATGAACTATTTGCTAACCCGGTATTTTTCTACCACCTCCCTGGCCGGTGTATTTATTAATTGAGCGCCATTGCCTTGAACAATGCAAACTATACTTAGCCGCTCCACTTTCAGGTATATTTTAACGACCCTGCTTCTCCCTGTCAAGGGGAAACCAGACTTTTTTTGGGCGGGATAACAGGGATAAAGGGGCCTCCCTTTTCCATCCGGCGGTTGAAAAAGAAAAGCCCCCGCCTGTTTTTTCCGGAGGCTGACTACTGCCAGATTTTAATGGCCACGCTGATGCTGACGGCCAGGGCGGCCAGCGCAATACCGATGGTTGCCCAGAAAAGGCCCTTCATTTCCTGCCTGAAGGCAATAATTTCCTGCCGCAGGCTTTGTTCAACATTTTTTAATTCCTGCCTTATGCTATTATCCTCCTGCCGCAACGCGGTTTCAAGGGTTTTGATCTCCTGCCTCAACCCGGTCTCAACGGTTTTGATCTCCTGCCTCAACCCGGTCTCAACGGTTTTGATCTCCTGCTTCAACCCGGTCTCAACGGTTTTGATCTCCTGCTTCAACCTGGTCTCAACATTTTTTAATTCCTGCCTTAAGGTGTTATCCTTCTGCCTCAACCCGTCCTCAACATTTTTGATTTCCTGCCTTAAGCCAATCTCTACAGCGGATAGCTCTTTACGCAGCTCCCGGATTTCAGTCCGCAGATCCCGGATTTCACCCTGGACCCAGCTGCCCAGGAAAAACATCTGCCCGCTGTGTCTGTATTCCTCTTCTTCCGAAGTGGCCGCTGTTTCCCTTTTGACCTCTTCCATAGCCGCCACCTGCCTTTCATTTCCCAGCATAGCAGATCCGGGAGTTCCAGGCAAGGAAAAGTTTAATGGGTCAGGGCCTTTCCTCCAGCACCAGATCCACAAAGCAAAAATGCACCGTATCCACCAGTCCCCGGTTGGTTACCCGCAGTTCCGGGAGCACCGGCAGGGATAAGAGGGCCATGGTCATGAAGGGGGAGACCAGGGGGCAGCCCAGCTCCTTCCAGGCCCGGTCCAGGGCGGCCACTTTTTGTTCCACATCTTCCACCGGTTGATCGGACATGAGCCCGGCGATGGGCAGGGGCAGCAGGGCCAGCACCCGGCCGTCCCGCACGGCCACCATGCCCCCGCCGCACCCGGCCAGGGTGTTGGCGGCCAGGGCCATGTCCGCCTCGTCCATACCCACCACCAGCAGGTTGTGGCTGTCGTGGGCCACGGTGGAGGCCACCGCCCCGGCCTTAAGGCCGAAGCCCCGCACCAGTCCCATGCCCGTGTTTCCCGGGCCGCCGTGGCGTTCGATGCAGGCTACTTTGGCCACATCCAGTTCCACCGAAGGCCTGATTTCCCCGTTTATCACCGGCACGGCCACCTGCCGGTGCAGCGTGCCCACTTTGGCTTCCATTACTTCCATGACCCGTACCAGGGCTTCCCGGCCGCCGCACCGGATGGTGAAATCCCCTGCCGCCAGCGGCTTCGCCAGGTGTACCGAGCGGCGGGCCCGCTCCGGGTAGGTGAAGGCCGGGAGGTCGTATAACAGCCGCCCCTTTTCCGCCACCACCATTCCGTCCACCATCACCCGTTCAACCTGCATATCCGCCAGGTCCGGGACGAATAAAATGTCGGCGCAGCGCCCGGGGGCGATGCTGCCCAGCTCCCGGGACACGCCGAAGCACTGGGCCGGGTTGATGGTGGCCATCTGGATGGCCCGCACCGGGTCCACCCCTTCTTCGATGGCCCGGCGCACCACATGATTCAAATGGCCCAGGGTGAGCAGGGTTTCCGGGTGGGTGTCGTCGGATACCAGCACGGCGTAGCGGGAGTCCACCCGGGTTTCGGTGATGCTTTTCACCGTGGCCTTTACATCGTGCCAGGCGGAACCCTCCCGCATCTTGGCGTACATGCCCAGGCGCATGCGGGCCAGGGCGTCTGCCGCCAGGGTTGATTCGTGGCAGGAGGTAATGCCGGCGGCCACATAAGCCGGCAGGCCCGTTTCTATTTCCGGTATCGAATAATGGCCGGTAACCACCTTGCCGGCCTGCAGGGTGGCCTGGATTTCCCCGTGTACCAGGGGGTCCCCGGCCAGCACGCCGGGGAAGTTCATCATTTCCCCCAGGCCGATGATTTCCGGCCAGGCCATGGCTTCGCGCACTTCCGCCGGACCGATGGCTGCCCCGGCATCCTCAAAGCCGGGAGCCGCCGGCACACAGGAAGGCATGGTGGTGAATACCTTTAAGGGCAGGTTTTTCCCTTCATCCACCATCAGGCGGATGCCTTCCATGCCCAGCACATTGGCAATTTCATGGGGGTCCATAAAAATGGTGGTGGTGCCGCGGGGCAGAACCGCCCGGGCAAACTGGGTCACGGTGACCATGCTGCTTTCCACGTGGATGTGCCCGTCCAGGAAACCCGGCACCAGGTAAAGGCCGTCCGCATCAATGACCAGGGTGTCCGGGCCAATGGTGTGGTCTGCCCGGCCCACCAGGACCACCCGGCCGTGTTTAACAGCCACATCCGAGCCGGGCTGGATCTCGGCGGTATGTACGTTCACCAGCCGGCCGTTTTTAATGACCACGTCGGCCGGTATTTTCCCCCGGGCGGCCAGGGACAGATCTGCAGTCACTTCCCACAGCGGGCGCCGGTTTGGCTGGTAAAGCATATTACTCACCTCATATAAATAGTTTGGCGCAGTTACCCGGGTGGATGGTTATTGTTCCGGGACCACTGCCGGGTGCGCCATCCCCTTCCCGGGGATAAAAACTCTAAATTTAGCAAATGATCTCCCTCTATAATTACCGGGTCAGGGGGAATAATACCTGCAGAAAAACAGGTAGTG
This sequence comes from Desulfofundulus thermobenzoicus, assembly GCF_009428905.1. GTDB lineage: Bacteria > Bacillota > Desulfotomaculia > Desulfotomaculales > Desulfovirgulaceae > Desulfofundulus_A > Desulfofundulus_A thermobenzoicus. The sequence goes on from NZ_WHYR01000023.1 coordinate 43,179, forward strand.
GCCAATAAAATTATCAACCCCTGCGGCGTGTTAACTGGGAGCAAAAAAGGGGACAGGCTGCTTTTTTTGCTCCTAAAAAGTAGCCTTTCCCCTTTTCTGACGTCAGACCACCATTTTAGGAGGGAACCCAATGCCGGAAGAAAGGGATAAAAAGCTGACGGAAAAAGTACAGGCCGCCCTGGACAGTGACGTGCGCACCAGGGCCTACGGCCTGACGGCCGACGTGGTGGACGGCAGGGCACGGATCACCGGGGTGGTGGATACCCTGGCGGAAAAAGAACAGGTGCGGGAGATTGTTTCAGCCATTGACGGTATCCGGGCGGTGGAAAACGGGGTGGCTGTGAGCACCGACGGCGCCGTCACCGATGATGATGTGAGCTTTGAAGTGGGGGAAGAACTGGCAGCGGCCGGTATCAACCGGCGCCATGTGGGAGTGAAAAGTGTGAAAGGGGTGGTCTTCCTGCAGGGCCGGGTGGACGATGTCCGGGAGATTGAAAAAGCGAAAGCGGCGGCGGCCAGGGCCCGGGGCGTAAAGGAAGTGGTCAGCCAGTTGAAGCTCCGCGCCCCCGGCGGGTACGACGATGAGGATTTAACGGCCATCTTCCATCACCAGGTGAATAACGACCGGGAGGATGAGGGGGAGGCCAGGTTATAAAAGAAAAGGTTTTTAGGCGGCCGTCCATTAAGAGGTCATATTGCTTTCAAAAGGAAAACAACGATGTGATCCGGCGGGTGAGCCAAAACATCAAGCGGTGGTTTACTGCCACCGCATTAATTCTATCACTGAAAAAATGTCAATGGGTGCCAACCCCTGCTATATATGGCGGAGAATTGTGGATAAAGTTTAGCTGTTTAAAGAAGGCTAAGGTACATCGCTTTGATTACGGGCTATCGTTGATGTGAAAAAGGTGAAAGACCGTTTTCCTGTCCCACCCCATGTCCCAGGGGCAGTGGTAGCGGTCCACCGTATGGGCGTTCACCAGAGGATAGCCCCGGGAATCGGTGCCCACCACGATGGCAAAATGTTCAATGTGCCCCTTCTCTTCATAGCCGATGACATCTCCCTTCTGCAACTCCCCCACGGCTCCCCGGGGAAACCGGCCGGCGGGCTGGTTCAGTTCCGGGAAGGTGCCCCGGGCTATGCGTTGCGACCGGCCGCTGTATAAAAGCCAGCTGGCAAAAGCTTCCGTCTGCACCCAGGCCCGGCTGCCGGACCCGCCGTTGCGGTCGTAACGGTAGTACCAGGCGCCGTCCATGGGCAGGCGGCCCCCCTCCTTATCCCCCAGGCACTGGGAGACGAAATTGGTGCAGTCGCCGCCCTGGCCGTTTAAATCCCGGTAACGGGAGTTGTATTGATGGTCGTTACCCGCCCCCCAGGCCAGGCCGGCATATTTATCGGCATACCGGGCGGCTCCTTCCCGGTCATAAATGGCGGAGCCGCTTCCCTGGGCGGGCGCCGCACTGGGAGGCCGGCCGGTGAAAGCCGCCCCGTCGGCCGGTGTGGGTTTGGGAGCCAGGGTATCGTCTCCCAGGCCGTCGGTGTAAAAGTCCTTCCGGATGAGCCAGCGGCCGTCCCGGTGCACCAGTTCAATCCAGTGCCGTGTACCGATGCCGAAGCGGTTAACCACCGCCGGCTGATCGGGATAAATATATCCCAGGGCCAGGGTCTGGTGAACCACAAATTCCGCCCGGTCTTCCCGGACCCGGGACCAGGGGATTTTTAAGGTCATATTGGCTTCGGTAATGCGGACGCCCCGTTTCTGTGCCCAGGACTGAATGAAGTGCAGCTTGCTCTGTTCGTGGGATAAGGCCCAGCGGCCCAGTTTGACACTGGTGTCATACATTCTGTACACCGGTGCCGGGTCCGCTCCCGTCAATACTGCCCGGGCACGGGTTTCCAGCATTTCCTGCAGTATTTTTTGCATATTCTCTGCCGGCAATGGCGCGGCCTGTGGCGACTTGGCCTGGGACGGCTGGGCCGGGAGGGCTACCGGCGCGCACAATAAAATAAAGATTATAATGATTGAAAATACAAAAAAAGAAATGGTTTTTCCCGGCAGCATGGGCAAAATCTCTCCTTTTTGGCAGGGAAAATATTGAAAGGGTAAAAACCATGTGAAACTAGTTTTACCGGGAGCGTGTCGGGTTTTACGAGGTTTTTCGTGGTATCGTAGAGGGAAAGCTGCCATCGGGGGCAAAAAAATCCCCTTCCCAGGAACGCCGTGGGGTCCGGGAAAGGGCGTATTCTGCAACCGCAGTATCTTCAGGCGGATGTCACGTCACGCAGCACCCTGCTCCAGGCATCGGGAGAAACTTCCCTGTATTTACCTGTGCCGGTAAAACATTCCTGTCCGGGTAGTGCCTGTTTGCGCAGGATTTCCGGGCCGTTGCCCCTCAGGGTGTTGTAAATAGTCAGTATGTTGCCGGCACCCATATTGGTTTCCGTGCCGGTGGTAAAGATCCATAACAGGCGGGGTATCTTGACCAGCACCGCCGGTTCAATCAACCTGGCGGCCAGGGCGCGGATTTCCGCCTGCAGGTCCATTCGCTGGCTGGTATAGGTTCCTTCAAAAACTTCCAGCAGGGAGGTCTTTTTCCCGGCCATTTCCACCGGCCCCAGGGCGTCGCTGGTGCGGGCCAGGGCGTCCTGGCTGATGTCCACATAGTTATTTATGGAAATGCCAAAGCGCTTTTCCAGATAGGCGGTGGTGCCCGGCCGCCCTTCCCGCCGGTAGAGTTCTTCTAAGGTTCTGGCTCCGCCGACGTCGTACAGGCGGGTGTTTATGGGAATGGAAACAATACCCACCGGTTTGTGGCCGGGATTAATGGCCATGAGGGTAATGGCCTTTAGCTTAGGCCCGTCCGTCCAGAAGATAAGTACGTTTTGCGCAGGACCGGCCGGCGCGTCGTTACGAGCCGCACTCTGCCTGCCGACAGACGCCGGCCAGGCGGCCGTTGCCTGCGGCGGTGTGCTGAGGAGCACCACCAGGGAAAGGGAAAGGATCAGGGGAAGGGTTTTACGCATCCAATGTCACTCCTTGAACCCTCCTTCATACCTGAAATATTCTCACACCGGCAGGTATGTTTTATTCAGAACGGGTTTACCCGGGTCATTTTCCTGTTGACAGGAGGAAAGGAAGCAGATTATACTTAAACATAGTTTGGCAAGCTAATATATCATCATATTAAAGCATAAAAGATGGCAGGAGGTATGCTTGTGCAGTTACGTCTCGGTTTGCCCAAGGGCAGTTTGCAGGAAGCCACCTTTCAGTTGTTCAAACGGGCCGGCTTTAATATGGCCGTGAAAAGCCGTTCCTATTTTCCCAGCATTGATGATCCCGAGCTGGAAGTGGTGCTCATGCGCGCCCAGGAGATCCCCCGTTATGTCAACGAAGGGGTGCTGGACGCGGGTATCAGCGGGCTGGACTGGATCATGGAAAACGAGGCCGATGTGGTGGAGGTGGCCGAACTGGTCTATTCCAAGCAGACCACCAATCCCATCCGGCTGGTGCTGGCCGTGGCCAACGACAGCCCCATAAAAACGGTGGCCGACCTGCAGGGCAAGCGCATTGCCACCGAACTGGTCCAGGTGACCAGAAAGTTTCTGGCCGCCCATGGCGTGGAGGCCATGGTGGAGTATTCCTACGGCGCCACCGAAGTGAAGGTGCCCCACCTGGTGGATGCCATTGCCGATCTCACGGAAACGGGCAGTTCGTTGAAAGCCAATAACCTGCGGGTGATTGCCACCATTTTGCAGTCAACACCCCGTTTGCACGCCAATAAAAAGGCCTGGGCGGATCCCTGGAAGAAGGAGAAGCTGGAAAACCTGGCCGTACTGTTGCAGGGAGCGCTGCGGGCCGACGCCAAGGTAGGCTTAAAGATGAACGTGCCCGGGGAGAAGCTGGATGATGTGCTGGCGTTGCTGCCGGCCATGAAGCATCCCACCATATCACAGCTGGTGAACAGCGACTGGGTGGCGGTGGAAGTGATTCTGGACGAAAAGCAGGTGCGGGACCTGATCCCGCCTTTAAAAAGGGCCGGGGCCCAGGACATCATCGAGTACCCCCTGAACAAGGTTATTCCCTGAAATTTCGGCGCGGGCCGGCCGGTGGGGCCGGGCAGGGGATATGATATTTAGTTGATGAAAACCCTTCTCTCTCTCTCCATGGCTTTGCCGCGGGGAGATTTTTATTTTCCCCGGCAGGTTATTCAGAAAGTTTTTAGAATAAAATCATTGGGATCAGTATGTAAATGTATCCCAAAAGGAGTTCGGCACCCCTGTGGTGTTTTCCAGTTTAAGTTCCTGGTGTTTTCAGTGGCCTGGTGATTAATCGATTTCTGAGTATCAATGAAAAATATTGAGATAGGGGGTAACAACAATGGCCGGTGGAAAGCAGGATATTTTGCACAGTATTTTCTATCCCCGCAGTGTGGCCGTTATCGGGGTTACCGAATCACCGGACCGGGTGGGGTACTGCCTTCTGGAAAGTCTTATCCATGCCGGTTTCCAGGGCCGGATTTACCCGGTACACCCCCGGCTAAAAACATTGCAGGGCCTACCTGTCTACCGTTCCCTGGAAGAAGTGCCCGGACCGGTGGACCTGGCGGTGATCGGCGTCAATCAGGTGGCCACTGTGGATGCGGTGGAGCAGTGCGGGAAGATGGGAGTAAAGGGCGTGGTCTGTGTGGCCGGCGGCTACCGGGAAATGGGGGATGAGGGGCTGGCCCTGGAGGACAGGTTAATTGCCACGGCCCGGAAATACAACATTGAGATCGTCGGCCCCAACACCCTGGGCCTGATCAACACCGATGCCGGTTTGAACACCACCTTTTATCCCCTGCGCCTTCCCCGGGGCAGGGTGTCTTTTGTCTGCCAGAGCGGCGGGGTGGGCCTGACCATCATCCACAAAGCCGTGGATGAAGGGCTGGGCATCAACAAATGGGTGGGGGTGGGCAACCGCAGCACCCTGGAAATGAGCGATTACCTGCATTACCTGGCGGCGGACGACGGCACGGCGGTCATCGGCGTCTTTGTGGAAGGCACGGATAATGCCCGCCGGCTGGTGCAGGTGGCCGGGGAGGTGGCCCGGCAAAAACCGGTGGTTTTCTATAAAGTGGGCCGTTCCGGGGCGGTTGATTTTGCCGCGCAGACCCACACCGGCAGCATGGCCGGCAGTTATGCCATGTACCGGCAGATTCTGGGTCAGTTTGGCCTGCCGGTGGTGGACAGCGCCCTGGAGATGGTGGCCGCCTGCAAGGCCCTGGCCCTGGCCCTGGCCCCACGCCCCAGGGGCAACCGGGTGGGGGTGGTCACTCACACAGCCGGTCCCAGCATCGTCCTGCTGGATGAAGTGAGCCTGCGGGGCGGGGTTTTTCCCGGCTTCCAGCCGGAAACCCTGGAGGAAATCAAAGCCGTTCTGGGGGAAAACCCGGCGGTGGTGGTGAAAAACCCCCTGGATGCCGCCGGCCAGGCCATGCAGGCCCATCCCTTCGGCCGCCTGGTGGACGCGGTCATTGCCGACCCGGGAGTGGACCTTCTGGTGGCCATCTACTGCCCCCACCTGCACTGGCGCTGCCCCACGGCGGAACTGCTGGCCGCCCGCCAGAAGAGCAACAAGCCCCTCCTGGCCCTGTACATTGCCAGCCAGGAGGCGGTGAAGGAAGAAAGGGAGTTGTTGCAGTCCCGGGGCATCCCGGTGTATACCACTCCCGAGGAAGCGGCCTGGGGAGTGGCGGCGCTGTTGCATTATGCTTCCCGGCAGGGAGGTGAGGTACAGTGAAGGCGCAGGATATTATCGGGCGGGCACTGGCGGAGGAGCGCCGGTATCTGTATGAAGATGAGAGCAAGGATATGCTGGTGTCTGCCGGCATACCGGCCACCCCCTGCCGGGTGGCGGCAGATGAGGAAGAAGCCGTAAGCATTGCCGGGCAGATAGGCTACCCGGTGGTGTTGAAGGTGCGTTCCACGGCCATTCAACATAAATCGGACCTGGGCGGGGTAATCCTAAACCTGGGGGATGCCGGCCAGGTGCGCCGGGCCTACCGGGAAATTATGGACCGGGCGAAGGCCGTGGACCCGGCTGCGGGAGTAACGGTACAGACCATGGCTCCCCCGGGGCGGGAAGTGATTGTGGGGGTAACCACCGACCGGCAGTTCGGCCCGGTGGTCATGTGCGGCCTGGGTGGTGTGTTCACAGAGATTTTAAAGGACGTGAGTTTCCGCCTCATACCCCTGACGGAAGCCCATGCCCGGGACATGATCCGTTCCCTGCAGGGCTACCGCCTGCTGGCCGGCTACCGGGGCGCTCCGCCGGCAGACGAGGGGGCGCTGGTGGATATTCTTTTAAAGGTATCCCGCCTGGTGGAAAATGAACCCCGCATCCGGGAACTGGATCTGAACCCGGTGGCCCTGTACCCGCAGGGGGCGCTGGTGCTGGATGCCCGCATGGTGCTGGGGGAAAGGGCATATGATATGGCTTAAGAAATGTTTCCGCCAGAGGTTACCCGGTCTTGTCAGGACCGGGTAATCAATGTATGATAGAATGGTAAAAACCTGCCAAAAGCCACACTATAAGAGTTATCGCCACACCGTAATCAATGTATGATAGAATGGTAAAAACCCTGGCAGTCCCTGCCACGGTCAAAAAACCAGAAATGAGGGCTGACCGGTGATTCCTTTACGTGACAGCATCCGTCCCCGGCGGGCACCCTTTATCAACTGGATATTGATCGGCCTCAACCTGTTTGTATTTTTTCAGGAATTGACTTTATCCCCAAACGAACTGAACCAGCTTTTCTTTAACCTGGGTGTGGTGCCGGCCCGGGTCTTTCACGTGCTGGCCATGGGCGCGCCGGTGGAGCCCCTGCTTATACCCTTCATTACCTCCATGTTCCTGCACGGCGGCTGGGTGCACGTGCTGGGGAACATGCTCTACCTGTGGATCTTCGGGGATAATGTGGAAGACCGGCTGGGCCACTTCCGTTACCTGCTCTTTTACCTGCTGGCCGGGATGGCCGGCAGCCTGGCCCATGTGATAACCAACCCCACCTCCCCGGTGCCCGTGGTGGGGGCCAGCGGGGCCATTGCGGGCGTCCTGGGGGCCTATTTTATTACTTTCAGGCATTCCCGGGTGCTGGCCCTGGTACCCATCTTTTTCTTCTTGACCATCATGGAGATACCGGCGGTCATTTTCCTGGCCCTGTGGTTTGTGATCCAGCTTTTCAACGGAGCGGCCTCCCTGGGTGGAGCGGTTAACCCGGTGGCCTGGTGGGCGCACATCGGGGGTTTTGTGATCGGGATGATTCTGATCAAGCTCATGGCTCCCCGTCCCCGTTATGATTACCCCCGGTGGTGAAATGTCGGGTTTCAAGTTGCGAATTGCGAGTTGATTATATGTAACTGCAGGAGGGCTTCCTCCTGCATTTTCCTTTTATTTGGCAAAGACATGGTTACCGATCCGGGTGACAATGGGCCGGGACCAGACCCATGGGCTCGATGCCTTTGCCGGGTTCCAGTAATACAGCGCGCCGCCCGTAGGGTCGTGACCGTTCACCGCTTCCCGGGCGGCAGCCAGGGACTCCTGGCTGAGGGGTCGCAGGTACTGGCCGTTGGTCACGGCCTCAAAGGCATCGGGTTCATAAATAACTCCCTTGACGGTCCGGGGAAATTCCCCCTCCCGGGTCCGGTTGAGAATCACCGCCCCCACGGCCACCTTGCCGATATAGGGTTCGTCTGCCGCTTCCCCTTCAATGACCCGGGCCATCAGCACCAGATCGTCCCGGCTGATATCGTTGCCCCGGGAAACCTGGGCCGGGGCCGGGCGGTCCTGTATGACCGGCGTTTTTTTAATGCTCATAATTGATTTTGGCTGTTCCAGTCCAACCGTGGCTCCGCCGTTGCCCGGCATTACCGCCAGGGCGAAAATGATGGCTGCCATGGTCACAGCGGTGACTGCCAGCGCCTTTTGACTGCTTTTCCGTTGAAACCAGAGAAAAAAAGCCATGGTCTCCACTCCTTTCGTCGCTTCAGCCAGGCCGGTGTTTAGTATACCTGACTGCGGGCGGAGGGTCAACCGTAAAACATTGGCAGGTTGGCGGTTGCCCGGGGGAATAAAGGCCGGCCGGGAAAAACGCGGCGTTTAAGGGGCCAGGGCCAGACAAAGGAAATAAAAGGCGGCACCCATGGCGGCGGATGCCGGCAGGGTAAAGAGCCAGGCCAGCAATATTTTCCCCACGGTAGACCAGTGTACGGCCCCTTTCCCCCGGGTAAGCCCCACTCCGGTGATGGATGAAGAAATGACATGGGTGGTGCTTACCGGCAATCCCCACAGGGTGGCCCCCAGAATGACCGCTCCCGAACCCAGATCGGCGGCGAACCCGGCCGGTGGGTCCAGGGGGGTGATTCCCCGGCCCACGGTGCGGATAATGCGCCAGCCGCCGCGGGCGGTCCCCAGGGCCAGGGCCAGGGCCGAACAGATTTTCACCCAAAGGGGCACGGTAAAAGTTTCCTGATTTCCGGCCAGCACCAGGGCCAGGGTAATGATGCCCATGGTTTTCTGGGCGTCGTTGGTGCCGTGGGAAAAGGCCTGCAGGGCGGCCCCCAGGCGCTGTAGCTGCCGGAAACGGTTGTAAAGACCGCCCTGGAGCCGGCACAGCCTGGCATAAAGGGTAATGATCAGCATGGTGGTGAACCCGGCCAGCAGGGCCAGAGGCGGGGAAAGGATCAGGGACTGCAGGATGTTGCACAAGCCGCCGGTATTCACCCCGCCCGGTCCGCAGGCGGCCAGGGTGGCCCCGGCCAGCGCTCCCACCAGGGCATGGGATGAACTGCTGGGCAATCCCCGGTACCAGGTGAGCAGGTTCCAGCATACGGCCGCCAGCAGGGCGGCGGTTACCGCCCGGGGATTCTGGAGCAGGGCGTAAGGGGTGATAATCCCTTCGGCTATGGTCAGGGCCACCCCGGTGAAGGTGAAGGCACCCAGCAGGTTCATACCCGCGGCCAGGATAACTGCCGTGCGGGGTGCCAGGGCACCGGTGGCCAGGGAAGTGGCTATGGCATTGGCCGTGTCATGAAAGCCATTGATATAATCAAAAATTAGGGCCAGAAGGATTATCAGCAGCAAACTTAAGGGAAAGGTTTCCGTCACGGCTGCAGGGCTCCTTAAAAAATAGATGCCGGTCGTACGAGGCCGGATGCCGGATTTAGCCGGCATCCGCCAAAACGAATTCCGGATGGAACACAACCCACCTGAAAGATATGCTCATCTTTCCCGGTGCCACTATTAACGGTATGGCAGAACAATTATTCCCGCAGGTACCTTTGAGGAATTTCACTTGCCGGTGATAATCTATATTTACCTTTTAAGGTACTTATTACCTTTACCGGTTTAAATCCGGGCGAGCAGTGTATTTTCAGGCCCGGTGCCTTTGTAGCGACGGGGGTGATTGTAGCCCGGCATATATCCGCCGTATGTAAAAAGTGGTTTTCCGGCCATACTAAGGGTGAACGGTACCCGCCGGCGGACCACTTTTCCTCCGGTCAACCGGGAAAAGACAGGAAAGGGGGGAGAGGATGGCCAGGGATATCTGTGTGGTGGGCATCCTGGTGGATGAGCGGGCCAGCAAAGCCCCGGAGGTACAGCATGTGCTCACCCGGCATGGCTCCCGGATTTTAAGCCGGTCGGGCATTCCCGATCCCGGCCGGCAGAGGGGAATAATTACCCTGACCATGCAGGCCAGTGAAAATGAACGGCAGGGTCTGGAGAAGGATCTCCAGGAGATTGGCGGCGTGGTGGTGAAATCCCTTACCCTGGGGCCGGCTCTGGAGTAAAGGGCCGTTTCAATGGAATGTTTTGAAAAATGTCCCGGCTACCGGGGCTATTCTTTTGACGGCAGGAAATATTCCTTGGCATGTAGAAATCTGGAGCAGTTAAACAGGTGGTGGAGCTGTTCTCCAAGCGGATGCGAGCCAGCAAGCCGGTAAATATACCGGGTGCCCGGCTGTTAACTTATTTTGGGGAGGAGAAAAGGGATGCCTGATGAACCAATAGCCCTGACCGGAGAATTAAAAAAATGGCTTTTGAATGATCCCTTCCCCAGGTCCCTGGGGGTGGAAATAATGGAGCTGAGGCCCGGATATTCCCGGGTTAGATTAAAAGTGACGGAGCAGATGACCAATATCCACGGCATTACCCACGGCGGGATCATCTTTACCGTGGCCGACGTGGCCTTCGGCACGGCCAGCAATTCCCATGGCGTGCCGGCGGTGGGTATCAATATGAACATTAACTACTTGAAAAAAAGTATCCCCGGAGACGAACTGGTGGCCACCGCCCGGGAAGAAAATTTAACCCGGCGTACGGGCCTGTACCGGATTACCGTGGAAAATCAGCATGGAGAGCTGGTGGCCGTGGCTTCCGGTCTGGTCTACCGTCGAAGCCGGTAATAAAAGGTGGGGTTGGGTTGTAGAAATAAGCATTTCATGGCCTTAACCCGGGGCGCCCCAATGCCTCCATGGTCTTAAGGACCTGTTCTTCCACATAGGTGAAGAAGTGCTCCAGGTCGGCCGTAACCATCTCCCGGGCGCTGGCAATGAGCCGGGCGGTGCGTTCAATGTCGATGTGAATGTGGTGCTTGTAAAACATTTGCACATCGTATTTCACAGCCAGGTTCCGGGGAGTGATCCGGTCTATCTGGATGTAATACGAAAAGTTGTGCATACGCTGGTAAAGCCGGCGGGGGTCCACCGCATAAACGGGGGCCACCAGCCGGCTGATCTTGGTGAGCAGGCGCTCGTTTTCCAGGGCTTTCCGGAGTATTTCTCCCCAGGGGCTTTTGTGTCCGCCGATGTGCAGTTCGATGCCCATTTCCACGATGTTGTGGCTTTTCCACCATCCCATGGCCGCGGGCAGGTTGCACGCGCGGATGGTTTCCTGCACCAGGGGGCGGCCCTTTTCAAAGCAGTAACCCCGTTCGTGGTGCAGGTATTTTTCATCGCCGTAATAATCCAGGCCTTCCGGGCTGGTACCGTGGGTGAGTACGCCCAGGGCAAAATCCCGCATCTCGGGATCTTCCCCCAGGGCGTTCAGCAACTGGCCGCCCCGGCCGTGGCTTTCGTCCCGTCCGGGAGTGAGGGCGGCCACCATATCGGGGAAAATGCTGCCCAGGGCCAGGGCTTCGGAAATCTCCCCGCACACCCGTTGGGCAAAATAGGCGTGGGTCTGCGGATACAAAGCGGTTCTCTCCTTTTTCGTCAAATAGTGTTAATCTTAAAAACTTCTTTATGCGAGGGGAATTTCCCTGCTGTCCCCGGTCAATTTTATAAAGCCGAATTTAAGGGAACCCGTTATTGCCTTGAAGAGGGATTGTCCATGATCACGGAACAACCGGTACAGGATGAAATGATCCAGTCATTAATAGGCGCCGGCAATGACCACCGTGGGGACGGGCAGGCGGGACGGGTGCCGTTCCCGCAGCAGATCGCTGTGGCGGACAAATGCGGTCAGCCGGTCCGGGCAGGCGGCAATGTGGTCTCTTCCAGGGGCCGGGGTTGTGTTTCCGTGCATAAATAAAGGCACTCCCCTTGTACCGGCCGCCCGGTATGGAAACCGGGAGCCGGTTACTTACCATCCATTTCTATATATTAGCAAGGGGGGCAAATATGACAGTAGGGAAGGGG
>NZ_WHYR01000238.1 GCF_009428905.1 Desulfofundulus thermobenzoicus
AATGGTGATTATCCTTCTTTATGGAGCAATTATCTCCTTATTTCAATATCTTGCATTAGATCATAACCAAATACTACTGAATGTTATTTATTGGTAAATGGCCATGGGGGGTTTTTCGACAGTCTCTGATAGAAAAGGTTTCAATTCCTCATAGGTAGCATTCCTGTAATCAGGAGTAGTGGGGCTTGAGGGAAAGAAAAAATCCTGGTATGGTTTAATTGCCAAACAAAACCACCAATACCAGGAGGGATAAGCAATGTACAACCTCATTTCCCAGAAACTAGCCATGATCACACCCGAAACCTTAATTGTAGGTGTTGACGTGGCCAAGCGCACCCACTACGCCCAAATGATTAATTTCCGGGGGGAGGGACTGCACAAGCCGTTCCCATTCCAGAATACCAGA
>NZ_WHYR01000239.1 GCF_009428905.1 Desulfofundulus thermobenzoicus
GAATTGTGCTTTTGTCTTGTATGGTTGCGGTTTTTCACTTTTTTACTGCCTGATAACGGCTCAGGCTGACCGCCTGAATGCTCCTTAGGAGAGTTTTGACGGATGTCTTTCCCTGTGTTTTTATTCGTCATGATGTTTGGCTCCTTCTTATCTTATTGATTCTTTTTACGTTTTTTATTGTTTTGCCTTTGTTCTTCTGTTAAAACGAGCTGATCATCTTCCGTATAGCCTGCGCCATTACCCTGGCTTTTGGCTGCGTTCATGCCATTAATGACATGATTCGCTTTGCGTTTTGTCATGTTTTATCACCTCATTTATAGTATGAGCCCGCCCCGCTTCGTTTATGAAGAGTAATCATTTCCTAATGATAAGTTAAACTTATTGAATTTAATAAAAGCATTGTTA
>NZ_WHYR01000240.1 GCF_009428905.1 Desulfofundulus thermobenzoicus
GGCTGTTTTTCCGAGCACGCCAGCAGAATTTCGCGGCCGTTAGCCCGCCAGAAAGCTGACATGTTCCTCACCGCGGACCCAAATTCCGTTCTTTGTTTCCCTTGGAGATCCTCATGGCGCTTGAACGCTGCGACGTGGAAAAGATCGCCCATCTGGCCCGCCTGGGCCTGAATGATGGCGAACTGCCACGCATTACCGACGCCCTGAACAGCATTCTCGGCCTGGTCGACCAGATGCAAGCGGTCGATACCACTGGCATCGAGCCCCTGGCCCACCCGCTGGAGGCCAGCCAGCGCCTGCGTCCTGACCAAGTCACCGAAAGCAACCAGCGCGATGCCTACCAGGCCATCGCGCCGTCGACCGAAAGCGGTCTGTACCTGGTTCCCAAAGTCATCGAGTAAGGG
>NZ_WHYR01000241.1 GCF_009428905.1 Desulfofundulus thermobenzoicus
GAACACCACCGGTACGAACATGGCATCGACGATGCCGAAGTCGCCGCACAGGAACTGCTTGGAGCCGCTGGCGTGGCGCAGGTTGGTCCAGATGTCGAAGATCCGCTGGATCTCTTGCTGGGTGTCGGCGGTCAGCGGCTCGGGGGTATCGCCGGTGTTCAGGCCGAAGGACATCTGGGTACGCAGGTTGACGAACCCGGAGTGCATTTCCGCCGCGGCAGCGCGGGCCTGGGCCTTGACCAGCGGGTCCTGGGGCCACAGGTTGGCCGCCGGATAGGCACCGGCAACGTACTCGCAGATGGCCAGGCTGTCGTTGATCACCACCTTGTCCAGCAGCAGTGCTGGCACCTTGCCCGAAGGCGAATAGCGCAGGATCTGCTGGCGGGTGTCATTCTGTTCCAGCT
>NZ_WHYR01000242.1 GCF_009428905.1 Desulfofundulus thermobenzoicus
GTGGAAAAACAATGTGATGATCTGCTCTTTCACCATTGTATAAAATGGAAAAACAGCATCTCGGTATTTATAAAAAGCACTGCGGCTTAAATCCGCTTTTTGAACAGCATCGGCAACTGAATCCGCTTTTTTGCGATCGAGAAGCTTTTTGACTTCAAGCGTTTTTCGCATCGCATCTGGAAGTACATCCTCTCTTACTAAATAGAACGTTTCTTCTTTCACCTGTTTTCTCCCCTTTTAAAAACGGGAGAGCCCATGGTCTGGACCCTCCTTTTGATCAATCAATAAATTCGAATTCAAATTCAAGCAGACGAATGATGTCGCCATCTTTTGCTCCGCGCTCACGCAAGGCATCATCGACACCCATTCCGCGCAGCTGTCTAGAGAATCGTTTAACAGATTCA
>NZ_WHYR01000243.1 GCF_009428905.1 Desulfofundulus thermobenzoicus
CCATAAAGAACATAGATGCGAAGGCTATCTTTTTCCAGGTCCATGATCTTGAGGAGTTTGGCCTCGAGGTCCTCCAGTTGAGCCAAGGTGACCCTGCACTCAAAGAGGGAGAGCTGGACCCTTTGACCGTAGTTTTTACAGACTTGAGCCACCCTGCGCAATCGCCTTTGGCCGTCCTCTGATTGGGTATCTACATCATAAGCTACGAGAACGTCCAGCCGATGCACGCTCACCTCGCCAGAAAGGCTGGATACCTGGGAAGGTCCCCACGGAGATACCGGGCCAAGAGCCGCGCTTGCAGATGAAGCAAGAGCCCTATGGGTACCGTCTCTTTCAACAGGGGGTGTGTAACCTCTTCCTGCTTCCGCCGTTGGTAGGCTGTGAGCACTTCCCTCCGTCCTTC
>NZ_WHYR01000244.1 GCF_009428905.1 Desulfofundulus thermobenzoicus
AACTACCCTGAGAAAATGTTGGAGCTTGCTATCAAAGGTATGCTTCCAAAGGGTCCACTAGGTCGTCAAATGTTCAAAAAATTAAATGTGTACCGTGGTTCTGAGCATCCACATCAAGCACAACAACCTGAAGTTTACGAACTTCGCGGTTAATTATAAGGGAGGTTAACAATTTGGCACAGGTTCAATATTACGGTACAGGTCGTCGTAAAAGTTCTGTAGCGCGCGTTCGCTTAGTTCCAGGTGAAGGCCGTATCGTCGTTAATGATCGTGAAATTACTGAATACATTCCATTCGCTGCTTTAATCGAAGACGTGAAACAGCCTTTGAACATCACAGAAACAGCTAACAGCTACGATGTTCTTGTAAATGTTCACGGTGGTGGATTCTCTGGTCAAGCT
>NZ_WHYR01000245.1 GCF_009428905.1 Desulfofundulus thermobenzoicus
ATCCATACGTACCGGTTGGTCATGATCCGGCCTGCTGTCTCAGCAGGATAATTCATGAGAAGCTGGACGGCCTTTGATTCCTCTGCCTCCATGTTTGATAAAAGCTGATCTTTCAGCTCATCATCCATTTCATCAAACAAGTTGGCTAGGTCATCGTTATCCATTTTGTTTGTGACGAAGGTGGCTTTGTCTTTTCCTACTTTTTCAAGCACAATTTCTTGGTATTCGCGCTCAAGCTCACCCATCATTTCCGTCACATCATCGATTGTTAAAAAGCTGAGGAAACGACCGCGGTGTTTTTCCGGAAGTTCTTTAAATAAATAGGCCATATCATATGGCTGAAGTTCTTCCATAATGTTTTTAAATTCTTTGCGTTTGCCATCTCTTAATAAAATAATGA
>NZ_WHYR01000246.1 GCF_009428905.1 Desulfofundulus thermobenzoicus
GGAAAGACAAGTATTTTACCGACAGAATGAAATGGGCAAATGACTCAAGTCAGGCGAACGTTATTTTTACAGATGATCCAATGGAGCTTTCAAGTGGTCTTCCTTTTGATACGAACACAAATGATAATCTCATTACGTTCAAGGAACGCCAAAAGCTCCTTCAAGGTGAAACCGTCGTGTTAATTAGAGAACACCCACAGTTTCACCAAGATATTCTTGGCATCGCCATCCCTGTTTTCTCAAGCAATGATGATCTATCGGGAACTATTTTCCTCTCCATGCCATTATCAGATGTATATGAACCCTTTGTCCAAATTAGATTGACGCTGGGTATATCCATCTCATTGATTCTGCTCCTGATATTTTTAATCGGATATAAGAGCTCCAATCACATTGTAC
>NZ_WHYR01000247.1 GCF_009428905.1 Desulfofundulus thermobenzoicus
ATCACATATGTCCGCAAATCCACGCGAGATTATCGACAACGGCAAAATGCATTTCATGCAGTGGGTGGTCATAGCACTGATGATTTTGTTGAACGCGCTCGATGGATTTGACGTTCTGTCCAGCGCCTTTGCCGGCCCGGGCATCAAGGCGGAATGGGGCCTTGGTCCCGACGGACTGGGTGCGGTTCTCTCGATGGAACTGGTCGGCATGGGCTTTGGTTCGCTATTGCTCGGCGGTGCCGCGGACAAATATGGCAGACGGCCGACAATCCTGTTCTGCCTGATCCTCATGGCATCCGGGATGTTTCTGGCGACCACGGCCGAAAGCCCGCAAGCCCTCTCCGCCTGGCGATTTTTAACCGGTCTCGGCATTGGCGGCATGCTGGCTTCCATCAATG